>CAZXXZ010000044.1:0-18764 GCA_964644505.1 uncultured Treponemataceae bacterium
AGTAGCGTTCCATGAGATGGGCCATGATGTCGGAGGCGCCGCAGGCGACCTGAAAAGGCGGCAATGTCCTGCAGAGTTCGGGATTGAGTATCGCGAAGCTCGGGTAGATGAGTTCCGAGTTGACCGCGCGCTTCAAAAGCCCGTCCTCGTTCGTGATGACGCTCCCCGTGCTCGACTCCGAGCCTGCTGCGGGGATTGTAAGAACGACGCCGACCGGGAGGGCGGCTTTCGGCTCCCCCCTGCCGATATAGAAGTCCCAGACATCGCCCTCGATCACCGCGCCCATGGCGATTGCCTTGGCCGAATCGATGACGCTGCCTCCGCCCACGGCGAGTATGAGGCCCAAGCTCTTTTCCTTGCACAGGCGCACGCCATCGCGGACCAGCGTTATCCGCGGGTTGGGCCTCACTCCGCCCAGTTCGACATACTCGACGCCCGCAGCCTTCAAGGATGACGTTATGCGATCGAGAAGGCCGGAGGCCTTTGCGCTCAAGCCGCCGTAATGAAGCAGCACGCGCTTTGCGTAGACCGCCGTCTCGGTTCCGGCCCGCGATTCCATCCCTCGACCGAAAATGATCTTCGTCGGATTGCGAAAAACGAAGTTTTCCATGACTCCCCCCGCTTCAGTATCGCAGATCGAGCCTCGCGGCGCAAACTCGTTCCGATCGGTCCCCGGGCATCGTGTCCGTCGTCTACGGCTTCTGCGACCTCACGCCGGCTATCGCCCATTCGAGGGCCTCGTCGACGAGTCTCTGCGGCGGCTCGGCGATATAGCCGAGTCTCTGCATCTCCGCGACTAGCGCGCGCGAGGCGGCGATATCGGAGCGGGCGCGTTCGTAGACCTCCTGACGCGAAAGCTTGTTCCGCGCCACTCCTTCTTTCACCGCCTCTTCGGCGACGTCGGCGGCCTCGACGGCGAAGACCTCCTCCTCGTCCATCCGCGCGATGATGTCGTCGGGGCCGATGCCGCGTGATTCGGCGAAACCGGCGATCGAGTGCGCGCATCGTATTGCCATAGCGTCGGTTATTTTTTTCGATCTGACGAGAAGGGCGCCCTTCAAGAGTCCGGGGAAGCAGATCGAGTTGTTGACCTGATTCGGGAAGTCGCCGCGGCCGGTCGCGACGATAAAAGCGCCCTCTTCCTTGGCCGCGTACGGCCATATCTCGGGCACCGGATTCGCGCAGGCGAACACGATCGCGCCGGGCGCCATCGAGCGGATCCACTCGCGCCTGACCGTATCCGGCCCCGGCTTCGACAGCGCGATGAGGACGTCGGCGCCCTTCAGGGCCTCTGCTTCGGTCGCATACCGTGCGGGATTTGTCGCGCGGCAGAGCTCCCACTTGCGGTAATAGCGCGGATCGGACTCGATATCGCTCCGCCCCGCATGGAGGCTTCCCCTGGAATCGAAGAGCACCATGCGCGCGGGGTCCCCCCCGTCCGCCAGAATGAGCCGAGCGATGGTCGTGTTCGACGCGCCGGCCCCGAGGAGGACGATGCGCGCGTCGCCGAGATTTTTGCCCGCGAGCTTGAGCGCGTTGATAAGGCCCGCCAAGGTCACGCAGGCCGTGCCCTGGGCGTCGTCGTGCCATACCGGAATATCACAAGAGTCTCGAAGCTCGTCGAGGACCCTGAAGCAGTTGGGCTGAGAAATGTCCTCCAGATTCACCGCCCCGAAGGAGTGCTGGACCATCTTCACGAACTCGATGAGCCGCTCGGGATCGTTTTCGCCGTCGGGGCCGCGCGAATCGACGCAGAGCGCCGTCGCGTCGACGCCGCCCAGGTACTTCATGAGCATGGCCTTGCCTTCCATGACGCCGAGACCGCCGGGCGGCGTGCAGTCCCCGTCGCCGAGAACCCGCGTCGAGTCGGAAACCACGGCGACGAGGTTGCCGCGGTTCGTCAGCGCGAAGGATGTGTCGTTGTCGTCGCGGATGGAGGTGGACACGGCCGAGACGCCCGGGGTGTACCAGACGTTGAACCAGTCGAAGCCCCAGAGTCCCGCCTTTGGAAGACTCTGCATCTTGCCGCCGTAGAACTCATGCGCCGCAAGGGAAAGGCGTTTGAGGAACAAGGTCTGAGCGCGGGCTTTCTGGTCGGGCGACAGATCGCCGGGAAGGGCGTCGGAAAGCGTACGAAGATTGAGGTCGATCCCCATGATTATTCCTTTCGCGTCGTTCGCGTCGGATCAGGAGCGTCGAGGCGTTTGAAAAACACTAAAGAGGCGTAGGTTAAGAATATAAAAGTCGAGAACGCGAGCGAGAACATGATCGCTTTCGGGTCGGACAGGGCCTCCGCCGTCTCGGACACGACCTGCTTGGCCGAAAGCACGAGGTCCCAGCTGTTGAGCCTCGAGAATCTGCCCAGGTAGATGCCGAAGCCGGCGAGCAGTATCGCGAACGCGACGAGGATTCGCGCGGCGAGCCTGCCCCAGACCCTCGCGACACAGTTTTGGATGAGCCACATGGAGACAAGACCGATAAAATGGCCAGCGAAGGCGAAGGCCGAGTTCATGATGATGTCGTACCAGATAAGGGCGTTGAGGCCGATCCATTCCGAGGGAGAACCGCGGAGGAAGGTGCGGTTGAAAACATGGATGAAGTCGGTGAAAATGTAGGGCGCATTGGGGTAGAAGGCAAGCCACAAGAGCGCGGCGACGACTGCGATCAATTGACGCGATTTCCGCTCGCTCGCGCGTGAGGCGAGATAGGACCCGAGGCCGGCGAAAAGGTAGGGAATAAAAGCGAGGAACAGGTTCCAGACCAGAAATAAATACGAACTGCGGCCCGAAACGAGGACGCGCAGAGCGTAGAGCAAAACACAGCCCGAGACCGCGACCCCGAGGAGGGCGCTCATCCTCAAGAACCCGGGACGTCCGGCTTTTTTCTCATCTTCCATCATGCTTCCAGGGCGCGTTGAGCGATCTTGTCGCTCACCCGCGAAATAAAGTCCGCGAGCTTTATATCGTTCTCCTGGCTGCCGTCGAGCTTGCGCACGGAGACAGCGCCCTCGTCCGACTCTTTCTGTCCGACGACCAGCATGTAGGGCACCTTCTGCCCCTGGGCCTCGCGGATCTTGGCGTTCATGCGGGCGTCGGAGAGATCGGCCCGAGCGCGCAGGCCCGCCGCCTTGAGTCGAGAAGCGACCGTTTTCGCGTACTCGTCGAAGGCCGGCGCGACCGGGATGACCACGGCCTGCTCGGGCGCGAGCCACACCGGAAAGGCGCCGGCGGTATGCTCGAGATACACGCCGAAAAAGCGCTCGATCGAGCCGAGCAAGGCGCGGTGAACCATATACGGCCGCTTCCGCTGGCCGTCCTGATCGACATACTCCATCTGGAAACGCTCGGGCTCGTTGAAGTCGAACTGAATGGTCGAGAGCTGCCACTCGCGGCCGATCGCGTCCTTGACCTTAAGATCGATCTTCGGTCCGTAAAAAGCGCCGCCGCCCTCGTCTATCTGATAGGAAAGTCCCTCGTTCTCGATCGCCTTCTTGAGCGAGGCGGTTGCTTGATCCCAGCGGGACTGTTCTCCAACGGCGCCCTCCCCCGCCGGTTTGGTCGCGAGGTAGGCTTTTATCTCTTTGAAACCTAAAGTCTTGTGCATATAGAGCGAGAAGCGCAGAACCTCGACGATCTCGTCCTCGATCTGGTCGGGCGTGCAGATGATGTGGGCGTCGTCCTGGGTGAAGCCGCGCACGCGCATGAGACCGTGGAGGGTGCCCGAGCGCTCGTAGCGGTAGACCGTTCCAAGCTCGGCCCAGCGCAGGGGCAGCTCGCGGTAGGAGTGGCTCGAGTTCTTGTAGATCATGATATGGAAGGGGCAGTTCATCGGCTTTATATAGTAATCATCCTCGTCGATCTTCATCGGCGAGTACATACCCTCTTTGTAAAAACCGAGGTGTCCCGAGGTTTCCCAGAGCCAGCTCTTTCCGATGTGCGGTGTAAATAAAATTTCATAACCGTTTTTGTAGTGTTCCTCGCGCCACCACTTCTCGAGCTCGACGCGGAAGCGTCCGCCCTTCGGGTGCCAATAGATGAGGCCCGGGCCCGCTTCCTCGTGGGTCGAGAAGAGGTCGAGCTCCTTGCCGAGCCTGCGGCAGTCGCGCTTCTCGGCCTCCTCGAGCATCTTGAGGTGCGATTCGAGTTCGGCCTTGCTCGCGAAGCAATAGGCGTAGATACGGGTGAGCATGGGCCGCTTTTCGTCGCCGCGCCAATACGCCCCCGCGACGGCGCGGAGCTTGAACGCGTCGGGCTTTATCTCCCGCGTATTCGCCACATGGGGTCCTCGGCAGAGATCGAGAAAACCGTCCTGCTCGTAGGTCGATATCGTCCCTTCGAGTTCTTCGATGAGTTCGAGCTTGAAGCTCTGATCGGCGAAGAGTTTTTTCGCCTCGTCCTTGGAGACCTCCCTGCGGACGAACTCGGCCCCGCTCGCGATGATGCGTCGCATCTCCTTCTCGATCGCCGGGAGGTCCTCCTCGGTGATCGGTTTCGGCAGGAGGAAATCATAATAGAACCCGTCCTCGATGGCGGGCCCGATACCGAGCTTGGCGCCCGGGTAGAGCTTGAGGACGGCCTCGGCCAGTACATGGGAGGCAGAGTGGCGGATAGTCTCGATATTCGCGGACATAAAGCACCTCCAAGGCCCTCGCCGGAAACGCCCGGGCAGGCGCCGAAAACGCCCGGGGCCCCCGCGGGACTGCCCCCGCGGACAGCTCGGCATGGGCGCTTGCACGCCCGGCGCGCCTTCGCGTAAGGACGAATCCCGCGGAGGCCCCGCCAGGCGAGAACCCTTCCGCGTCGATCCGCGGTACCACCTTACATTCGGCGTCCCATGACGGACGCCGCACTCTCCGCTCTGTTACGGGAGCCCCCGGCCGCAGCTACTCGGCGCAGACACGCGCTGTTCACCGCGGCGGCTCCGGAGTGGTCTTCACCGCGTCCTTGCGGGGGGATTTCTCAATCTCGAATCCGCGCGGAAAGGCGAAACCTCTCCATTCCGCGCCGCGCCTCGGATCTGACGTTCCGGGCACGCCCTCCCTGTCGCTCGGACCTGGGCGGCTACTCGTCTCCTTCTTCGCCGTTCGCAAAAAAATAGCCGCGCGGCGCAATCGCTGTCAAGGATGTGGCAGATGGAAGAATCGGCGTCCATACCCCGCTGCAAGGGCTTGTTTTTACAATGTTCAATCGGTATTTTTTACGGTAGAACAAGCCATGGCGATGGACCAGAATTTTGACGGAGAGGTACTCACCAGATCGGACGACGAGGTCAAGGAACCCGATGAGTACCGAGTGCTTCTGTTGAACGATGATTACACGACCATGGAATTTGTCGTGAGTGTCATCATGACGGTCTTTCACAAGCCCTTGCAGGAAGCAGCCCAGATCATGCTCGACGTCCACAAAAAGGGCAAGGGTACCGTCGGAGTCTACAGTTACGACATTGCCGCGACGAAAATAAACCAGGTGCACCAACTCGCGCGGCAAAACGGTTTCCCCCTCAAGTGCACCATGGAGAAGGCTTAGGTGAAGGTCAGTCAGGAAGTCCAGGCAATTTTCAACGCCGCATATAACGAGGCGAAGCTCCGCAGTCACGAGTACCTGACTCCCGAGCATATTCTCTACGCGGCCCTCTCGTTCGAGCAGGTCCGCTCCATCCTCGAGGCCTGCGACGCCGACGTCGAACAGCTTCGCAAGGGCATGGAGGCCTATTTCGAGCAGAAGATACCTCAGGTGAAAAACGCCGAGCCCGTGCAGACCGCGGGCTTTCAGAGCGTGATCGAGCGGGCCGTGCTTCAATCTCAGGCGGCCGGCAAGGAAGAGGTCGAAGTCGCCGACGTTCTTGTATCGCTCTATGACGAGGAGCGGAACTATTCCGCCTACTATCTCCGCAAATCGGGGGTGAAGCGGCTCCAGCTTCTCGAGGTCATCTCCCACGGCTATACCGGTGATTCAGAGTCCTTCGAAGAAGAGGAGGACGAGGACGAGGAGGACGAAGAAGGCCGCGCCGAGCGCGAAGAGCGCAAGCCGCGCCCTTCGGGCCGCGTCAATCCCCTCGAGCGCTTCGCCTCCGACCTGACCAAGGCCGCGCGCGAAGGCAGGCTCGAACCGGTCATCGGCCGTGACGCCGAGATAGAGCGCACAGTACAGGTCCTGTGCCGCAGGCTCAAGAACAATCCCATCCACGTCGGCGACGCCGGCGTCGGGAAAACCGCGATCACCGAAGGCCTCGCCCAGCGGATCGTCGCCGGCAACGTTCCGCCCCGGCTGCGCGACTATACGATATACGCCTTGGATATGGGCGCCCTTTTGGCCGGGACAAAATTCCGCGGCGACTTCGAGGAACGCGTGAAGCGCGTAGTCGACGAGCTTCTCAAGAAAGACAAGGTCATCCTTTTCATAGACGAGATCCACACGATCGTCGGAGCAGGAGCGGTCTCGGGCGGCTCTCTCGACGCATCCAACCTCCTCAAGCCCGCGCTCACCTCGGGCAAGCTCCGCTGCATAGGTTCCACGACCTACGACGAGTACAACAAATACTTCGAGAAGGACAGAGCGCTCTCGCGGCGCTTCCAAAAGATCGACATCGTCGAACCCACGCAGGGCGAGACGATCGAGATACTCAAGGGCCTCAGGCCGAAATACGAGGAGTACCACAACGTCCGGTATTCGGACGAAGCCCTTGAGCTTGCGGTGCGCCTCTCGGCCCAGTACATCACCGAGCGCCGCCTGCCCGACAAGGCCATCGACGTCATCGACGAGGCGGGAGCATGGGCGCGCATGAACGATTACAAGCGCAGCCGCGACTCAGCCCCGGCCGTCGCGGAAGCCGAGAACGCCGAGGAGGCCGCCACGGCTTCCGAGCCCGCTGCGGCTACGGCCGAGGCGGCGATCCTCGACATAAGCGCGCGCGAGATCGAAACCGTCGTCGCGAAAATCGCAAGAATTCCCGAACGCTCGGTATCCATGTCCGAGAAGGACAAGCTCGCCACCCTCGAGTCCGCGCTCAAGGCCGATGTCTTCGGCCAGGACCGGGCTATCGAAGCCGTGGTCAAGGCCGTGAAGCGCAGCCGGGCCGGTTTCCGCGCCCCGGACAAACCCGTCGCCAACTTCATGTTCGTAGGCCCCACGGGCGTCGGTAAGACCGAACTCGCCCGTCAGCTCGCCAGGCACATGAGCATCGCCCTCCACCGCTTCGACATGTCCGAGTACCAGGAGAAGCACACCGTATCGCGGCTCATCGGTTCGCCTCCTGGCTATGTCGGCTACGAAGAGGGAGGACTTCTCACCGACGCGATCCGCAAGACCCCGCACGCCGTGGTCCTCCTCGACGAGATCGAGAAGGCTCATCCCGACGTCTTCAACATACTTCTTCAGATCATGGATTACGCGACCCTGACCGACAATCAGGGCCGCAAGGCCGATTTCCGCAATGTCATCCTCATCATGACCAGCAACGCGGGCGCCCGAGAGATCGGCAAAAGCCTCATAGGCTTCGGGGAGCGCGTCATGACCGACGCGGCCCTCTCCGAAGCGGTGGAGCGCGCCTTCACGCCCGAGTTCCGCAACAGGCTGGACGCCGTCGTGCGCTTCGACAACCTACCGCCCGAAATCATCGAACGGATCGTCGTCAAGGCCATCGACGAATTCCGCGTACAACTCGCGGAGAAAAAGGTCGAGCTCGAAACAACACCCGAACTCATCAGGTACCTTGCGGAAAAAGGCTATTCGAGGGAGTTCGGCGCCCGCAATATCGGAAGGCTCGTCGAGGACAAGATCAAGACCTTCTTCGTCGACGAAGTTCTCTTCGGTCGCCTCGCCGAGGGCGGCAAGGCCAAGGCCGACCTGGTCGACGGCGAGGTTTCGATCACCGTATCCTGATCGAAGAAAACCCGCGTGGGCACGAGGCCCTCAACAAAACCTCACTGCAACCAGAGGATCTCGGGCTTTGTCTTATTTATTGTTGACCGAAGAGAAGGTAGGGAACCTTTAAACACCCGTTGGTTTTTCGAGGCCCCGGTATTTATTTGTAATTCGACATAGAACACATGCCCTGGCATGCTGTGTTGAATTAAACGTGTATGTACCCTAAACTTTATATGAAGGGACCTCGAAAAACTGAAGTGTTTCGGGGTCCCCATGAGCATCATGTAGGAGCATGTCTTGAACTCGAATAGAGTCACTCGACGAGTATATGCACCCGAGCCGCACGATGTGGTGGTACTTCTCGCTTCAACGATATTCGCAACCGTCTCCTTCGCCTTCCCCGAGACCGGAACCATTGAAATCTTCGGTTTGAAGATCATGCGCGGCTATATCATGGCTTCGGTCTTCATACTTTTCGCCGCGATCGGACTGGCCGTCGGTTTTCTGCCGCCGTCGAACCAGCTGAAGTTCTTCTCCTTCATAAGGCTCTTTTATCCGCAGGCCTTCCTCGTCCTCTTCTTCACCGAAAGCATCATGCTTTCGTCGCAGGTCTTCGGCGGTATTTCGCATGACGCGGCCTTTGCCGCAGCCGACGAATGGATTTTCGGCTTTCAACCGGCCCGAGAATTCCACAAAGTCTTCGAGTCCAGCGCGGTTATAAACGAGCTCATGTACGGCTCATATTTCGCATACTTCGTTCTTCTCATTACGATTCCCTGGCTCGGCTGGCTTCTGGGCAGACGAGAGGAGGCGGCGAAACTGCTTTTCGTCTCCGTCGTATCGATGGTGACGCTTTCGACCTTTTATATCTTCTTCAGAGTCCAGGGGCCTAAATATTACTTTCCGGATCTTCACAGCGTTTGGTACGACGACATCAAAGGCGGTATCTTCGTGCGCTTTTTCCAGGGGCTCTTCTCGACCGCGGTGCTCTCGGGGGCGGCCTTCCCCTCGACCCACGTCGCCATGACGGCGGTTACCGGATACATAGCCTATAAGATTGACAGGCGGCTTCTACCCCCCTATATCATCGTCGCGCTTTTCATCCTCGCTTCGACCGTATACATCTATGCGCACTACTTCGTCGACATTCTCGGCGGCCTTGTCTATGCACTTGTGGCGGTGCCCCTGAGTTCAGGCTTGTATCAGCGCGTATGCGCTCTCTGTTCGCGGCTAGCGAGCCGCCGACAAGAAGTCCAATCAGGCTGACGCGCGAAAGGCTTCGAGATTATAGTAAGGCTATGCCGAGTCGAGCGGAGTCCGCAAAAGCCTTCCCCTATCTCACGGAAGACCAGGACTTTCCCTTTCCCGACCCCTCGACGGCCGACGAGCACGGCATCGTCTGCATGGGCGGCAATCTTTCTCCGGGGATGCTTCTATCGGCCTACCGCCGCGGGCTCTTTCCCTGGTTTTCGGAGGACGAACCGATTCTGTGGTGGAGCCCCGATCCCCGCTTCGTCCTCTTCCCCGACAATCTCCATGTCTCGCGGACCATGATCAAGATTCTCAGGCGCCGTCGTTTCGAACTTTCGCTCGACCGCGACTTTCCTGCGGTCATCAAGGACTGCGCCGCCTCGCCCCGCCGCGGTCAAAATGGCACCTGGATCACCGACGATATGATAGAAGCCTACATCGAACTTCATCGTCTGGGACTTGCGCATTCCGCGGAAGCCAGGATCGACGGGGAACTCGTCGGCGGTCTCTACGGAGTCTCTCTTGGCTCGGTATTCTTCGGTGAATCCATGTTCAGCAGGGCCGACGACGCCTCGAAAGCGGCATTCATCCCCCTCGTCTGGAGACTCCGGGAAGAGGGCTTCACCCTCATCGATTCGCAAGTGTATACTGATCATCTCGCCGGCCTCGGCGCGCAGGAAATTCCACGAACCGATTACCTGCGCTTTCTCGCAGAGCGGCTCGGAGGGCCGACGCGCAGAGGCGACTGGGCGGTTTTATTCCCCGACTTCCCCGATTCCAGCGAATACCGCCGGGTCGTCCTCGGAGAGCGTAACTAAGCTATGAAAGTATTGTTCGTTCAACTGCCACTCCAGGAACCGGGAACCGACGGTGCAAGCGCCAACATCCCCCTCGCCGCGGGCTACCTCGTCGCCTATGCTCTATCGAGAGGTCTTCTTTCGCGGGGCGAATGGCAGATCTTGAATCGAAATGTCCAGGACTTCGGCTCCGATTCCGCGATCGTCGACGCGATCGCCGCCGCGAAGCCCGATATTGTCTCGTTCAGCCTCTACGCATGGAACCTCGAACGAAGTCTGTATGTCGCTTCGCGGCTGGCTCAAGTCCTTCCGCGCGCGCGACTCGTCGCAGGCGGTCCCGAGATCGCGCCGGGCATGGACATCATGAAAAGCTCGCCCTTCCACACACTTGTCGAGGGCGAGGGCGAGGAAGCCTTCTGCGAATTGCTCGACGACATCCGCAAAGGCCGCCCCCCCGCCCGACTGTACAAGGCCCGCGACCCCCTCGACCTCGGACGTCTGCCCAACCCCTATCTCGAAGGCATTCTGCCCTTCGAAGCCGACCGCCCCGTCCATCTCGAAACGGCGCGCGGCTGTCCCATGCACTGCGGCTACTGCCGCTACGGCAAGGAGGGCGGCCCTGTCCGTCGCTTCCCGATCGACCAGGCCTACCGTACGCTCGAGGCCGCGGGGAAGGCAGGCGTTCGCGAGCTCTACCTCATGGACCCTTCCTTTCACGCCAGCCCGGACCTGACCGAACGCCTGATCGGACTTGCTAAAGCGAACACCGCGGGGCTCGCGCTCCATGCAGAGCTCCGCCTGGAATCCGTCACCGACGAAGCCGCGCGTCTTTATGCCGCAGCCGGCTTTGCGGTCGCCGAGGTGGGCCTGCAGAGCGTCAATCCAAAAGCGCTCGAAGCGGTCAACCGCAGCTGGGACCGGGCCGCCTTCGAGCGCGGCGCCGAGGCGCTTCAAAAGGCCCGCGTCGCGATAAAGACCGGGGTCATCCTCGGTCTGCCCTTCGACGGGTATGAAGAAGTTATAGAAACTTTTGATTTTTTAGGTATGCACGGCCTCGGGCAGGAAGCCGAGCTGTATCCTCTTTCGCTGCTTCCGGGGACCATGGTGCGCGAAAAGGCCGACGACTGGGGCATGTCGCGCATGGACAAGCCGCCGTACTGGGTGACCTCCACCGATTGGATATCGGGCGACGACATGGCCGACGCGGTCGCGGCCTTCGAGGACAGTTTCGACGTCGAATGGGCCTTTCCGCCCGCGCCCCACTTCCGCGAGGAAGAAGGCGGCTACCGCGCCTTCATCGACGCGCGTCGCGGCGAGAACCTCGACTGGATGCATCTCAACCCCGGAAGACTCGCATCGTCGGTCACCATCCTCGCCGACGCCGACGACCCCGAGGGACTCGCGCGGCTTGTCCGCGCCTCGCGGGACCTAAAACGTGATAATCCATTTACATTATACCAGATCGTATTGAAATCGGACGTCCGCTTCCCCTCGGAAAAACTCGCATCCCGCATACGCGAGGCTTTCATCAAGGAAGACCACTATTACGAATTGACGCGCTTCTTCTCGCTCGACCCCCAGCCCAGCTATCAGACCCGCCTTTTCTTCGCGACCAAAAATCCCTCCCTCGCCTACCGAGCGATGGAGGAGGCCCAGGACCTGGAGACCCTCCTCGTGCTCGGCGGCAAGGGCGGCTTCAACGCAGACCGCCTCGCGGAACAGCTTCCCTTCGTAGCCTTCGACCGCGAAACCATGCCCTTCGACAGGTTGTACGAGCTCATGAGCGTGTACGCGGATTATAGGCACATGTTGGTGGAAGCCTCGGAAGAGTTGTTTGTCTAGGTTCTTCCGTCGGAAGAGTCGTTTGCCTAAGGGGCCCATATCACATCAGGATCCCGCCGCGTTCCCGCCTTCGAAGAACTCATCGGCCGTAAACGTCCCCTGGGCTCCGCCGCCGCAGTTGACCGCGTACCGCGGCCTTTCCGAGGCGGGGCCGTCCAGTATCTCGATAGCGCTGATCTTGGGCTGGTCCGCGGCGCCCCTTACAAAGCGAAGCGAGAGACAGCCTCTCGAATCGGCGGCGACATCCATCTCCTTGACAATCGCCTTGTACGGCGCGCCGGCAGCAGCGACAATGTCGAAATCGCCGAGCAGTTTATCCGCACCGGCGTAGACATCGAATCGGCGCTTGCCTGCGGTCTGGTGGTAAATCTCGCAGAAGTGCAGACGGACGCGGTGGACGGCACCGGGCCTCAAGCCGGGGAATGTGTAGACACACTCACCCCAGCGTTCAGAAGTGTATACTTCCCGCGGCGCAGGCCGTTCCGCGCTCTTCTCGTCAACGAGATCATTTGTATCGATCCGCTCGAGTTTGAAAATGACCGGGCGGAAACCGTCGGTGCAGCAGGCTATCGCGGTGTTGTCGCTCTTCATCCAGTTGTTGAAAAGCCCCCTGTCGAACTGTGCTCCCGCCATGAGCGAGACGACCATCTTCGATATGTCGCTCCATGCCCAGGCGCAAAAGCCTTCGGGCATATTCAAACCGCCTATGAACTCCTGTCCTTCTTCGAAGACATCACAGGGTTTCACCAGGCTGTCGCTGAGTTTTTCCACCAAATCCGCGTTGAGACAGCGCTTGAGGACTGTGATTTTGACCACCGTCATTCCCGTCCTCCTTTCCTGAAGAGAAGGCTACGCGCGGCACGAGAAGAAGGTCAAGTCGATGTCAAATCGGCGGGCGGGTACAGAGCTCGACCGGAAACACTACGGAACAGCTTGTTCCGCCGTCTTGACGGATATCGACGGATCCATGAAGTTGTCTTGCCAGGAGTCCGACTAGAAACAATCCGAAACCGGAGTTTTTCGCCTGCGCATCTGCGCCTTTGGCGCCAACTCCGTCGTCGGCTACCGAGAGTGTGCACATGGAGTCGCCGGCGATGTGTAATCCTATCCAGATCGTCCCCTGCGTGCGTTCAGGAAACGCATGGTTCACCGCGTTGGTCACGAGCTCACCGACCATGAGTCCGATCGGGGGGATATAATCGGCGGGCAGAAACACATCATCGATATCGGTCTTCAACGAAACCGAACAGGGCGGGGCAAGCGTCTGAAAAATATCAGGAAGCATCTCGTCAAAGTACTTTTTGGAGGACACGACGAATCTGTTTCCGCTGATGTCAATCTTGTCGTACAAGCTCTCTATACATTGAATCCTCGATCCGGCGTACGACAGCGCATCAGCGCACCGCGGATCGAGCGTCGACTCCGCCTTGAGGGTCAAGAGGCTTATCAAATTCGACAAATTGTCTTTTACAAGATAACGGAATTCCCGGAATAAAAAATCCCTCCCATCGAAGACCGATCCCTCTCGTGAGTCATCCATGACAGCCGCATCCTATGTTGAGCTATTGAATTTTCAACTCCTCTATCTCTCCAACCGAAAACATCGCCTCGGGCTCGACGACGACGATCATCCGGTCGCCCATACGGATCACGCCGTGAACATACTTCTCCCAAATGCCGACATCTTCCGCCCTCGCCTCCTCGAGTTTGACGTCATCGATCGTCAGGACCTCCGAGACCTCATCGACGAGCGCGCCGATGGTTCGAGAGCCGAGCTCCGGAGATGATACCGAGAAGACGACAACAATCCCGTCGACGGAGGTGTCTTGCTGTTCGGAAATACCGAACTTCCTCTTAAGATCGACGACCGGCACGATTCGTCCTCTGATATCCATAGCCCCTCGAAGATATGAAAGCGGCGTCGGCACCGGCTGTATGTCACCGCGCTCGACGACGGTTTCAACGATGCCGACATCGACGGCGTAGTCGACGGCGTTCATACGGAATGTCAGGTACTGCATTAAAACTCCTCAAAATCGGCGTCGAAAACCGCACTGCTCTTTTTCTCCCTTACCGGTACGATCGCAGAGCTTTTCCCCTCCCGGGGCATCTCCCGCTCCCTGGCGGCTCCGGCGGGCGCAGCCGCTGGAGCTGTTTTCGTCTTCGCTGTCGCGTCGGGCCGCTGCTCTCCCGCGTCGACCCTGAAAAACTCCACCGCGGCCGCAAGTTGTTCTGCCTGGCTCGACAACTCTTCGGACATGCCGGCGAGCTCCTCGCTGGCGCTCGCATTCTGCTGAACGACCTGATCGAGCTGCATCATCGCCTTGTTGATTTGTTCGACGCCGGCCCCTTGCTCCTTCGACGAGGCCGCGATTTCCTGGACGAGGGAGGCTGTTTTTTTGATATCGGGAACGATGACCTTGATCACTTCGCCGGCCCTGCGGACAGTGTCGACAGTGACTTTTGAAAGATCTGAAATTTCACGCGAGGCTGTCTGGGAACGTTCGGCGAGTTTGCGGACCTCACTCGCCACGACGGCGAAGCCCTTGCCCACCTCGCCGGCGCGTGCGGCCTCGATGGCGGCGTTGAGCGCGAGCAGATTTGTCTGGCGCGCAATCTCGTCAATAATACCGATCTTCTCGGCGATAAGAGTGATCGCCTCCACCGACCGTTCGACGGCCTTACCGCCCTCCTCGGCGTCCAAGGCTGTCTTCAAAGCTATCTGCTCGGTCGCAACTGCGTTGTCGGTATTTTGCTTGATCGACGCGGCGGCCTCCTCGACCGAGCTCGAGATTTCTTCTGTGCTCGCTGCCTGTTCGGTCGCGCCCTGGCTCATCTGTAAAGCGGTGGAACTGATTTCCGCGCTCCCCGAGGAGACCTGCCTTACCGCGCTCTGTATCCCCACGACAATCTCTTTAAGGCTCATCTGCATTTCCTTGAACGCCGCGGCAAGTTCGCCCATCTCATCCTTCCGCCTGAGCATATCGTCGTGCACCACCTTGCTCAGGTCGCCCTTCGACATGGCCTTCGTGAAGCTGACGACGCGACCTATTGGCTTCGATATGGAACGCGTAAGCACAAGGCCGAGTACAATTGCAAGAATGGCTGCTGCTATCATGACTACAAGCATCAGAATAATGGCTCTCGAACCGGCGGCGGCGTTCGAGTCCGCGGTTTGATCTGAAAGATCGATCTTTGTCGTGACAATACCATCGATAGCGGCCTGAAGCCGTGCGGCGATATCGGCTCCTTTCCCTCCCATAAGATCGAGCGCCTCATCTCGTTTTTGATTCTTGACCAGACGTATAACCTCATTCGAAACAAGCTGATACTCCGAACGTTCACGCTTGAAATTGTCAAACAACTCTCGGCCCTTCTGAGTAACGATCGTCGTCTCGAAACTTTTCGCAGCCGCATCGATTTCCGCCCGCAATCTCGCTATTTCCTGCTCGGCCGCGGCTATTCCTTTTTTATCAGCCGTCGTTGCTATCGTTCTTACCTGTATTCTCACCTTCTGAAAATCCTGGGCTATCGTTATGAGTTCGGAGAGGGGGACCGTCATGTTCTCGAACAGATAGGTGTCGTCATGGATGATCTGTCCTAGCTGGATCATCCCGATCGCACCGATGAACACGCAGAGAGCCACAACGGCGATAAACGATAGGACGATTTTATGACCGATCTTGATTCTCATGGAAACTCCTCTCCGTATATCTTTGCGCAGGGCACGGTATAGAAGCTTCCATCATGAATTTCGAATGCGTAAATAGTGACTTTGTCTAGAACATAGTACCTTCGTGCTATAACCTCAGGCGATCCATATCCGGTCTTCGATGAGTTTATGAATAAAATCGACTCTCGAGGTGGCGCCGATTTTTTTATACATGACTGCGAGATGGTTCTTCACGGTCGACTCGGAAATGCCGAGCTCGCGTCCTATTTCTTTTGAAGGACAGCCTTCGAAAACGAGCCTGGCTATCTCGATCTGCCGGGGGGTGAAACCTTGAGAAGACAATCGTTTACCTTCGGGCAAGGCCCCGCCCTCCGCTGCGAAGCCTGAAAGATCATCGGCGAAGGATCGGGCTTTTGCGGCGAATTCCGATAGCAACACCTTCCACCCTTCCTCGACAGAACGGTCCATGAGAGCGAGTATCGTATAATCTGCATGGCCCGAGTCCCTGAAGAAGGGTATACTTAAGCAATCGCAGGGTATCGCCGTCTTTTTTTTCCGTTTGAGGAACACCCTGGTTTTGAAAAAACCCGTCTCGGCATAGGATTCATTGACCCGGGCGATCCGCGAGTCCATGCTCTCGTGTTCGCCGCCGAAAACCAAAAAATCGAACATGCTCCGGCCGATCAGTTCAGAGCCTTTAAAGCCCGTTAGGTTGAGCGCGCACTGATTGCATTCGCAGATCGTTCGGGCCGGGAAATCGATTACAAAAAGCGGCTCGCCCATACTGTCAAGAATTCGTCTTCGGAGTTCGTGTGTACCGGTCAAGTCCGTAGAGCGTTCCGGCGTCTCGACCGGCCTGCACACAAGAAGATACGCGCCACATTCCTCATCACAACTTCTAAGGTAACTGAGACTATAACCGACGTGCAGAGCAGTTCGCGACTTTCCCCGCAGAATCGTCTCACCACCGAAACGTCCCCTGATCGGCTTAGTGTTCTTGATGAATTTTCGACGTTCCTGCGGATGGATGATGTCTTTGAGGTGTTTTGTCGAAAACTCCTCATCCGTAAACCCGAGCTGAAGACCCGCCGTGCGATTCGCCTTGATGATGCGCAGCCGCTCGTCCATCAAAAACACGAAATCATCGATGCTGTCCATAAGTTCAAGGAAAAAAACGAACGGGAGTGTCCGGCCGGCGACCTCGCTGGTCAAGGCATCGACACTCCCGCATTGTGCGGAATCGTTCTTCATGTTGCCGTACTTGTTCCCTTCTACCAACAGGCCGCCGGCACAGGTGAAAACACCTGTGCCGGCAACTTCTTTTATGTTGCACTTGCGTAGAAAACCGAAAGGTTTTCGAGCAGTTTCGCAGCAGGCTGATGACAAACAACAAGTTAGTCATCAACCTGCTGACGATTGTAACACATAGTACAAACGATGCAGGGAAATAGCGTTGTCGACACATAATAAACACGTCGTCGCATGGGATTCGGCGGAAACGTGAGATCTTCAGGAAGGCCGATACTCGATCTGTGGCCGCCTCAGGCTCAGGATTTCGCTAGATCCCGCCCGTTCCAGCAATAGGTGCAGAGCTTGTCGCAGGGCAAACCGATCGCTTTCACCATGTCGTCGAGACGTTGGAATCTGAGACTGCTGATGCCCATCTTCGAGCCTATGCGCTCGACCATCGCGCTATAGCGCGACGAGGATTCGTCGCAGTATTGATCGAGATCGGGCTCTTTTCCGCCCTCGATCTCGGATATCGCGCGACGCGCCGCCAGGTCCATTTCCGATGCAGAGCGCGAGAAGTTGAGGAACTTGCAGGCGAACAACAGGGGCGGACAGGCAGGCCTCAAGTGTATCGCGCGGGCGCCGTAGTCGAACACGCGGCGGAAGGTGCCGCGAAGCTGCGTGCCCCGCACTATCGAGTCGTCGCAGAACAGTATGCTCTTGCCGGCGATGATTTCTTTGATCGGGATGAGCTTCATGCGCGCCACCTGATCGCGGACCGACTGATTCTGAGGCATGAAGCTCCGCGACCAGGTCGGAGTGTATTTTACGAAAGGGCGTTTATACGGAATCCCCGCGGCCGCGGCGTAGCCCAGGGCGTGGGCGATGCCCGAATCGGGGATACCCGAAGCAAAGTCAAGCTCGACATCGTCGCGCGCCGCGAGGGCGGCCCCGCAGCGGTAGCGCGCGTCTTCGACATTGATGCCTTCGTACGTGGAGGTCGGGAAACCGTAATAGATCCAGAGGAAGGAACAGACCTGCATTGTCTTCCGCGGCGGACGTTTGACCTCGATCCCCTCCTTCGAGATGAGAACAATCTCGCCGGGCCCCAGTTCACGCTCGACCTCGTAGCCGAGATTCGGGAAGGAGCAGCTCTCGAGGGCGGCGCAGTATGAACCTTCTTTGCGGCCGATGACGACCGGCGTACGTCCGTAGAGATCGCGCGCGGCGTACAGCCCAGCGTCGGTCAGCAAGAGCATCGAACAGGAGCCCTCGACGGCCTCTTGAGCGTGGACTATGCCTTCGACGAACGAAGGCTCTTCGTCTATGAGCGAGGCGACGAGCTCGGTCGGATTGATCTCGTCGCCCGACATCTCGGAAAAGTGTATTCTCCTGGAGCCGAAGGCCTTGGCCGCGAGTTCGCCCGCATTGCGGACCGCGCCGACGGTAACGATGGCGTAGGTACCGAGATGCGAACCGATGATCAAGGGCTGATCCTCGTAATCGCTGATGACGCCGATGCCGCAGCCGCCCCGGAAACGGGCCAGATCATTGTCGAACTTGCTACGAAACTGCGTATTGCTTATATCGTGGATGACGCGCGTGATCGTACCGCCGTCCATGACGGCGAGGCCCCCGCGCCGCGTGCCCAGGTGGCTGTGATAATCGGTTCCGAAAAATAAGTCCTGGATGCATTCATCCTTCGACACAACGCCGAAAAACCCGCCCATTCACTTCCCCTCGACACCTACCTCGTAGGTTAACGACAACTTACTATACTAGCGCTCGAGAATAATCCTGAGCATCCTGCGCAAGGGCTCGGCCGCGCCCCACAAGAGCTGGTCGCCGCAGGTGAAGGCCGCCAGGTACTCCGGGCCCATGCGCATCTTGTGCAGCCGTCCGACGGGAACCTTCAGCCCGCCCGAAACGGCCGTCGGAGTTAGGCGTGCGAGAGAGTCGGCCTTGGTGTTCGGCACGACCTCGACCCAATCGTTGTGCGAGGCAAGCATAGCCTCGATCTCGTCGATGGGAACATCCTTCTTCAGCTTGATCGTGATGCCCTGACTGTGACAGCGCATGGCGCCGACGCGCACGCAGATGCCGTCC
>CAZXXZ010000045.1:0-18005 GCA_964644505.1 uncultured Treponemataceae bacterium
GGTAGCCCGCCCACTGGGGGGCCAGGAGATAAAAAAGATTACCGGTCTCGCCGGGATGGGCGAGCATGTACGAGCCCTGGCCGAAATAATTCAAAAGCAGGGCAGGATAGACCAAGAAGTACCATGCGCGGCGTATCGGTTTTTTCCCGAAATGACCGAGGTCGGCGTAGAGCACCTCGGTTCCCGTCATCGCAAGGAAGAGCGAACCGATGACGCCGAAACTCAACATGCCGTTGCGGGCGAAGAATCCCACTGCCTCGAGGGGGTTGAGGGCGGCGAGAATGCGGGGGTCTCCGATGATGGCCGATAGGCCGAGCGCGCCCATCGTCAAGAACCAGATGGAAATCACGGGCCCGAACACCCGACCGACCTTCGCGGTCCCCCTCGATTGGGGGATGAAGAGGGCGACGAGTATGACGAGGGTGATCGGAACGATGTAGGGTTTGAAGGCCGGGGTAACGACCTCGAGTCCTTCGATAGCCGAGAGCACCGTGATCGAGGGCGTGATCATTCCGTCGCTCAGAAGAAGGGCGGCGCCCAGCACGCCGAGAACGGCGAAAAACGATCGTCGCCGCACCGAACCTTTCGGCAGATAGCGCGAGACGAGGCTGACGAGGGCGAGGATGCCCCCTTCTCCCTTGTTGTCGGCGCGGAGAACGATGCCGAGGTATTTCACGCAGACGATCAAGGTGAGGCACCAGAACAGGAGGGAGACGATGCCCACGATGTTGTCGCGCGACGACTCGATGCCGTGAAGCGGGGAAAAACACTCGCGGAGCGCGTAGAGAGGGGAGGTCCCGATATCTCCGAATACGACGCCGATCGCAGCGAGCGTCAGTGCGAAGCCTCGACCCCGACTGACACCTTCGTTGTTGTTCATCCACGATACTGTAGACTTTTTAGGCTCTCTTATTCAACGGGAGGCGAAGCAGTCCGGCATACCTTGAAGGGGGGCCTGTTCAGCCGCTACGGTTTCCTGGAGTATGAAGTAAGCCGGGAGGTGGGCCGGTGAGGGATATCATAGTCTTTCCCGATCAGCGCGATCCCTTCGCACACTTCGCCCTCGAAGCGGCTTTGTTCGAAGAATCGGCGAAACCGTGCGATGCGCTGCTGCTCTATGTATGTACACCCTGCATCGTCATCGGGAGAAATCAGAACCCCTGGGTTGAGGTTTCCGCCTCTGCGGGCCTCCCCGTCGTCAGAAGGATATCGGGCGGGGGTGCCGTATACATGGACGAGGGAAACCTGAATTGGGCCTTCCTGTCGCCGAAAGAAAAGCACGACCGCTGCGCCGAGCTTTCGTTCGTCGCATCGGCGCTCGCAGAGTTCGGCGTCGACGCAGCGGCCGATGAGCGCGGGGCCCTGCGCCTCGTTGCGCCGAAGCAGTTCGCCGGGGCGAAGATTTCCGGAAGCGCGCGTAGAATTCTGGGCGATCGAGTCCTTCACCATGGCACCCTCCTCGTCGATGCGGATCTTCGGCGGATGGATGCATCTCTCGGCGGGATGAAGGTGCTTTCGAGCAACGCGCCCCCCTCGGTCCCCTCGCAAGTCGCAAATCTTTCGGACGTCGTTCCCGGTCTCGGCATCGACGAACTCGCATCCGCTCTGTCGCGCGGCGCTGCAGGCCGAGAAAGAGAAGCGTACGGCGATCTGGTCGATACCGAGAAGGTGATGCAAATGCACCGGAAGTTGCGGTCCTGGGATTGGATATGGGGCGCGACCCCTTCATTCACGATCGAGCTTTGTGAAGGACGCGCGAGGATGACAATCGTGAAGGGACGCCTCGCATCAGTGACCGGTCCGGCCGCGGCGATTCTCGCGGACAGTCTCGGTCAAGCATTCGATTATGAGTTCCCTCTGCGCGCCGAGAAATTGATTCGTGCTTGTTAAGTCGATGATCCGATGATGGAATACGGGCTGCGGTATATACACTCGACGCGGACCGGCGCTCGTTGCGCACAGTCTACTTGCGCCTCGAACGTTCGGGCCGTTTCAGTTTCGAAAGCGGCCCTTGTGCGGCGAGTGCGTCGAGCAGGGATGCTGCGTCATTCCTGACCACCAGATCGTCGACCAATTCATGCGAAAGAAAGCCCTCGCTCGACATGTGCTCGATGAAGGCGAGCAGCGGCTTGAAAAAGTCCTCGACCTCGAATAGACCGACCGGCTTATCGTGGTATCCGATCTGCCTCCAGGTCCAGACCTCAAAAAGTTCGTCCAAGGTGCCGATGCCGCCGGGCATGGCGATGAATGCGTCGGAGGCTTCGTACATCCGCGCCTTGCGCTCGTGCATGTCGGCGGCTATGACGAGCTCGGTCAATTCGACGTGGTCGACGATTCCGTAGAGTCTGCGCGGGATGACACCGGTGACCTCTCCGCCCGATTCGAGCACGGCCCGGGCCAGAACTCCCATGACGCCGACGTCTCCGCCCCCGTAGACGAGGCGCTGTCCCCTTCGGGCTATCTCGCGCCCGAGTTCCTCGGCCGCATCGGCGTATTCCGTCCGTCGGCCGTTGTTCGAGCCGCAGAACACGCAGACCGAGCGGATAGTTCCGGCCTCCGGAAGATTTTTGCCGTCCATGCGGCGAGTATACCGATCCCGGCGGACCATGAGAACGGCTCTTGTCTGCGGCCTCCGGATACAGGACAATGGCTCTCATGCCTGGGGCGAAAGTCTTGATCGCCTGCCTCCTCCTCTCGGGCCTCACTCTTTCCTGGAGTCTTCCCAGCTCTATCACGGTTGTCTGCGACGACGATTACCCGCCCTACGCGATGCGCGGTCTTGGCGGCTCTCTCGAAGGCATCGTACCCGACTTCTGGCGCGCCTGGGAAAAGCAGACCGGAATCCGCGTACAGTTGCGCGGTATGAGCTGGGCCTTGGCGCTCGCCGCAGCCCAGCGGGGCGAGGCGGATGTCATCGACATGATCTTCGACACGCCCCAGCGCAGGCTTGTCTTCGATTTCATGCCCCCGTATGCCACCATTCAAGTTCCGGTCTTTATTCACAAGTCGATATCGGGTATCGCCTCGGTCCGCGACCTTATCGGCTTTTCGGTCGCGGTCAAATCCGGGGACGCCGCGGTCGATTCGCTTAAAAGCGGAGGCGTGAACGATCTATTGTTTTTCAGTAAATACGAAGAAATCATAGACGCTGCGGCAAAGCTCAAAGTGCGGATATTCTGTATCGACAAACCCCCGGCTTATTATTACTTATACAAGAAAAAAATCGATAACGAATTCCGCACCGCCTTCGTGCTCGGCGAAGGCAAGTTCCATCGCGCAGTTCTTAAAGGACACGCTGATCTCCTTAAAATCGTTCAAGACGGTTTCGAGGCCGTGCCCTCTTCCACGATCGCCGCGATCGAGTGGAAATGGCTCGGCTCGGATCTTGTGGCGAACGCGGATCTCAGGCTGCTTTCCATCGCCGCAGCCGTCATCCTCTGCATCGTCGCATTTTTGGTGATTAACTCATGGGCGCTCAGACGCCGCATCCGCGCCGCCACCGCCGACCTGGAACAGAAAATCGTACAGCTCGAGCAGAGCGAAAAACGAAACCAGCTCGCCCTCGCCGAGAAAGAGGTGCTTCTGAAGGAAATACATCATCGCGTGAAGAACAATCTTCAGATTGTATCCAGTCTCATTCAACTTAAATCCGACGAACTGCACGACGATGACGACAGACTTCTTCTTGTGGACATCCGCCAACGCATACTCGTCCTCGCCCAGTTGCACGAGCTTCTCTATCAATCCAGGGATCTCGCTTCGATCAACGCGTCCGAGTATCTCGAAGCGATCGCCCGCGACACGGCCAGGGCCTATTCCTGGCCCGAGATGGAGGCGCAGGCGGAGAACCTGGTCCTCAGCATCGATGAAGCTCTGCCCTTGGGGCTCGTAGCCGACGAACTTCTCGTCAATGCCATGAAGTACACCTATCCCTTCGGCGAAAAAGGTCCCATCCGCCTGCTTCTATACAAGGAGGAAGGCAGACTCGTTATGCGCATCGAAGACAAGGGCGTCGGCCTTCCGCCCGGGATCGATCCTTCGAGATGCGGTACCATGGGATTCACTATAGTCCGCGGTCTTGCCGAGCAACTTTCGGGCGAGCTTGTTTTTTCGGGCCCGCCCGGTCTCTGCGTCGAGCTGCGAATCCCGCTGGTGAAGAATACAAAAAAATAGATAAGGGGACCTCGAAAAACTTCAGTTTTTCGAAATCCCCATAGACTGGTTTAAGGATTTACCTTCACGTTTTTACAAAAGACAAGAAGAAAATCAAATACAAATCACTCGGCCCTCGTCTATGATCCGTGCAAGGAAAAGCTATGGGAAACGAGTTCTATCTCGAGCTTGCACGACGACGTGTCCGTATTCCGCTCGCCGCCCATCTCGTTCTTCACGAATTGACCGATCCCGAGGCTGCCCTCCTCGACGGAACGAAACTCGCTGCCGTGGCGGTCGAAACGGCTCAACGCTATTCATGTCCGCTCGCCTTCCCGCTCATGGACCTGACTCTTGAAAAAGATTTTTTACTGCGAGCCATCGGATTCGGCGGAGACGACAGGGCGGCTTTTCATTTTAAGTCGACGCCGAGTCCGGAGGTTTTCTCCGCGCTCGAGAAGATCGATATTCTTTCGAGCCCGCGTATGGCGGCGAGCTGCGCATCGATCCGTATAATCGCAGAGGCGGGAGGCCCTCTCCCCGTTGGTATGGCGATCGGACCTTTTTCGCTGTTGACCAAACTTGTGTCCGATCCAATCATTCCGATATACCTCGCGGGATCCGGCGTCGGCGCCTCGGAATCAGACGAAGTCGGACTTGTTACAAGCCTCCTGCCCTGGTGCGAGCATGTCGTTATGCGATACTGCGAAGCACAGCTCGAAGCGGGCGCGCGGGCGATCTTCATTTGCGAACCTGCCGCAAACGATGTTTTCTTCTCGCCGAATCAACTCGATGAGGGTTCTCCGGTGTTCTCGGACTTTGTCATCGAACCGAATAGAAGAATCAAGACTGTCATCGAGTCCGCCGGGGCGGATTTTCTTTTTCACGACTGCGGATCGCTGTCGATGCGCATGGTCGAGGCTCTTTCCGATTTACATCCTGCTCTGCTCAGTGTCGGCAGCGCGGTAAAGCTTTGGGAGATCGAGCCCCACGTCGCGGATGATATCGTTCTATTCGGCAACCTGCCGACGAAAAAATTCTATTCGGATGAGGAAGTCCCGCTTGAGCGTATTCCGTCTATGGTGCGTGAAATCGAGCACAATCTGGAACCGAGCGATCATCCCTATATCATAGCAAGCGAGTGCGACATTCTGAGCATGAAGGGATATGAATCGATCATCAAAAGGAAGATCGAGGCTTTTTGTACATGTCGATAAACCGACGGTCGGCATATAAACCAATCAGAACGAGAAAATCCGGTATCATTAAAACAAAGGCATGCTCTTTTATTGATGGTAAAAAAAGGCGCCGAGCCCGAGGTTCGGCGCCTTGATACTAACTATAGATTGCTACTTTTTCGCAGGCCAGGCAGGCTTGGGATACAGAACTTTGGCAGTCGCCTTGTCTTTAGGCCCGATAACTTCGAACGTCCCTTTCTGCCACTGACCGAGCTGGCCGGTGTAGCACTCGACGGCCAGAAGATGTTTGGAATCGAACCAGGTCTTGCCCAAGATGGTGTCGAATTTCTGCGTAGCGAGGGCGTCGCGGAGTTTTTTCTGGTCCAGGGTTCCATTGCTTTCGATCGCTTTTTGCAGAGCCTGGAGGGCGGCGTAATACAAATTGTGTCCCCACCAGTCATACACGGCGGGGCCGTACTCCTTGCCCAGTTTTTCCGCGAACTCTTTATTGGCCGGTGATGACTTCGTGTTCCAGGCTCCCCAACCCATGATCCCTTCGACAGCCGGACCGAAAAGATCGGCAAAGAACTGGAAGTTGGCGCCGGGACCGCAGAGGAAGAGCTTCGGGTTGAAGCCGACTTCCATCGCCTGGTTCACCGCGAGAATATTCTCGTCTGGATAGGCGTAGATGAGGAAGGCATCGGGATTCGCAGCCTTGGCTTCTTTGAGGATGGGTGCCAGATCCTTGACACCGACGGGTATGCTCTTCGAAAGCACGAGGTTGATGCCCTTCGCTTTGAGCAAAGGCGTCGTCGTCGATGAGTATTCGATGCCGTGAAGGTCGTTCAAGTAGACCATCGCAACTGATTTGACGCCCTTCTCGGCCATCAGATCGACGAGAACGGGAACCTGGTTGTGGTCGGAGTAGTTCAATACGGAGAAGAAGAAGGGGTAATTCGCGCTGAGCTTGCTGAGGCGGGCGGCTCCCCCCTCGGCTCCTACAAGGACAAAGCCGAGTTCGCTGGCCACCGGAGCGGCCGCGAACAGCATGTCGGTCCCCGCGGGCGGAAGGATGAGGTCGACCTTGTCCACAGTGATGAGTTTCTGAAGATTCGCGACCATTTTATTCGTGTCGCTCTCGTCGTCGTAAACCTTAAGCTCTATGGGGAGCTTTTTCCCGTATTCCTTGACGTAGATGCCGCCCTGCTCGTTCACCTCCTTCACCCAGAATTTATATATGGGACCGAAGGCGGTCTGTTCGAAAATCGCCAGAGGTCCGGTCAAGGACCGCGACGCGCCGATAATAATCTTGTCCTTTTTGGGCGCCGCAAAAACCGAGAGCGTCATCGCCGCCGAACACACGACGATCAACACCTTGCGCCATGCCGATACACCTTTCATCGTCGACCTCCTCCATGTCTGCGATATTATATGCGAGCGGTACTGCATAGATATCATGACGTCCCGCTCGTCTTAAAGAACGCGATTTTCCGCATCATTTCTTCTGTCGTTACCGACATCTCCTTGGAATACTCAAGGGTTTTTTCGGCGACCTGCGAGATCGAATGCGAGCTCGCCAGGATATCGGCCATGCTCGATCGTACGAAGGCCGATATCTCGATCTCCGCCTTCGAGGCTTCTGAACTTTCGCGCGAGCTTTCGGCGATCTCGCGGGAGGCTTCCTTGGCTTGAATCGAGATGTCCCGGAGGCGGGTGACCGCCTCGTTGATCTGCATACCGCCTGAGTTGATTTCCGTCATCGTGTTGGAAATTTCGGCCAGCGACGTGTCCATTTTCACGATGCCTTCGTTTATTACCTTAAACGCCTCGAGCGTCGTACTGCTCTCGCCGGAGGCCGCCTTGATCATCGCGACGATGTTCTCGATATTGGTTTTTATGTTTTTTGACTGCTCGTTGACGGCTTCGGCGAGATTCCTTATTTCCTCGGCCACGACCGAGAAGCCTCTGCCTGCGTCGCCGGCGTGAGCGGCCTCGATCGCGGCGTTCATCGCGAGCAGGTTCGTCTGGGTCGAGATGTTCATGATGACTTGGACGATCTCGTTGACGTCATCGAGATTGGCATCTACATCCTGGATCGTCTGGGCCATGGCCGCGAGTTGATCGCCTCCCGCGACGGCCGTTTTCACCAACTCCCCGGCCGACTTTCGGCGTTCGACCGCTATTTTCGCGACATTGCCGATCGACGCGATCATTTCGACGATCGAAGCCGAGGTCTCCTCGACCATAGTGCTCAAATCGGCAAGGAGATTGTCGAGCTCATGCACGCTCGAGGCGATCTTGCGGCTCGAGTCGGTCGAGGATGCGATCTTGTTGTCGAGTATGCCGATCTTCGATTCGACAGCCGATATGGAAGCGCGCATCTCTTCCATGGACGCCGAAGAATGCCCGGCGACGTCCATGAGGTTGTTCTTTATTTCATCGTTCCGCTTGAGCATATCCTTCAGTTGGAGGATCACCGCCCTGAGGTTTTTGAGGAACTCGTTCAAACGGGCGGATAGATGGCTGATCTCGCTTTTCCCGCTTAAATTGAAATCGAATGTGAGATCGCCGGTTTCAAGAATACGTATGTGATCCTCGATCCCCTTGAACGAGGTATGAATCCTCGTCGAGATGACAATACCGAGAATAATGCCTGCGATGATGATTAGGCTTATGAGGGCGAAGGATGTCATCATGCTCGTGGCTTCGAGCTTGCTCACTTCTTTCGAGATGGCTGCGAATTGCTGATCGATAACAGACACGACTCCGCCCAGGTTCTGGTCGAGATTTCCTATCTCGTCGATAAAGAGCCCGAGATCGTACGCGATCGCTTCAGCATCATCGATTTTCTTGCCTTTTGAAAGAAGCAGATCATAGATACCGCGCGAGGTGATTGAAGCTTGGTCGGAGAAGAGCGACGAGACTCGTTCCAGTAAACTGTTGATCCGCGTCTCGAACTCATCGAGCGTGAACGATAGAAGAAGCTGTTGGCTTTGTATACTGACGATGGATACCTGAACGGCCTTATTTGTTTTTTTCAGGTACTTCAAGTTTTGAATCGAATTGAAACTCGATTCGACCGCAGAACGGCTCGACCGAATCGCCTCAAGCTGAGTCTTCAGGGGCTTGCATGAGCTGAGGGCGATATCAATTCTCAGACGGGCGAGGGATTGAGATACGGTTTCGAGACTTCCCTTTTCGCTTTGTATGTTCCTCGTCGGAAGGAGGGCCGCGACATACACCACGATCGCGACAAAAAATGAAAACAAGATCGCCGAGATGAGGAGATTCAGTTGAAGCCTGATACTCATCGATTCAGCTCCCTTCTTGGTGAGTTGTTTTTATTTATCCGACGCAAGGTGATGCAGTCGGTTTTTGCATATTGAAAGGTGTCGAATACCCACGTCGTCTGAACATGATATAGACCGGGTAGATAAGTAACATCTTTTGCCGTTATATGGATTTTGCGAGTTGCTTTTCGTTTATTAAACGAATGTCTACATCTAAGATTATACATATTTTTCATTATTGCTACGAGTAGAGCTGAGTGCAAATGACAAAAGAAATAAAACCGGTTTACTTCTTGTTTTTACACTTCCTCTACCCGTATTACGCTTACGTGGTGCACTAAAGTCGAGTTTCTTCTTCTCTAAACCTTATTTCGATCACTTCAGACTCCGAGGCCCCAGGTATCGCCGCTCAAACGCTATTGATGGGAAGCGACAAACTCCTTAACAGCTGTTTCGATCTTGTCCCGGAGTGCCCGTACCTGAGCCATGATCTCTTCATCGCTTCCCGTAAAGGTCGAAGGATCCTCGAAAGGCCAATGATGCCGTTCGGCGAGACCGGGGAAGATCGGGCATTTTTCCGCCGCCTCTTTTGAGCACACGGTGACGACGATTTGAAAGACACGGCCCTCTTTAAATAAATCGAATGCGCTTTTGGTTTTGTTGTTAGAAATATCGATGCCGACCTCGGCCATGGCCCGTACCACATAGGGATTGAGTTTCCCGGGTTCCAGGCCTGCGCTTTCAACTAGAAACCGTCCTCCACCGTAACGTTCCAAAAAAGCCTGGGCCATCTGACTGCGGGCTGAATTGTGGACGCAGAGGAACAGCACTTTAGTCATCTTCGTCTCCTGTGAGGGGACCTCGAAAAAACAACCGAGTTTTTAGAGGTTCCCACTAGTAAGTATGTAGGGTTTTATTAATTTTGTGTTAGCCTTAGATTAGAAAAGCGAAATTTATCGAACAGTTACCAAGGGAAGGTTGTCGACGAGCCTGACCCTGTTTCGATGTGTTCGCTGAATCCGTTAGCTTTTGCATAATAAGCTTCATTATGATCATGCTATGTTCACGATCTGCAGCACGCCCGCAAGCACGACGACCGCTCCAAGGAGTCGTTTGAACCACATGGCTGCGGTTCCAGCCCCCTTCATGCGGAGCAGCGTCCCGACTAAATCACCGAGAGTTCCGGCCGCGGCGATGGCGAGTGTGTGACCGACGGCATAGAAAGCCATAAGCGATGCTCCGTAGATGACATCGCTCGCCCCCGCCGCGAAGACGAGGCCGAGCATGGGCGCAAGGAAGGCGAAGGAGCAGGGGCCGAGGATGACACCGTAGACAAGACCAAGCGAAAGGGCGCCCAGAGGACCGCGAAGATTGTTCTGTTTAAGCGAGAAGGACGGCGTCAATCGTGATAATGGCGGTATATCCATGAGCCAAAATCCGCACAGTATGAGGAAGACTGCGACGATGATCCGTACAGCGGGTCCGACATCGCCCATTAACCGCCCACTAAGGCTTGTCAGGACCCCGATGACTGCCAATGTTACAAGTAGTCCCATCGCGAATAGAAATGAATAGCCGAGGGCTCTCCTCCGATCCGGGCGGTTCCCGTTGTTGATATAGGCGACGATGAGAGGAATGGAACCCAGATGGCAGGGGCTGAGGAGGACGCTCAAGAATCCCCAGAGCAGGGCGGCCCCGAAGGCCGTGACCGATGGGACCGCGAAGGCTGCGTTGATCGCCGCGACAATGCTGTCGATCACAGAGTGACACCGCCTTTTTTCAGTATCTTCTTCACTTCTTCTTCGGGGAAATAACCCTCGTGGCGATAGTATTCCTTACCGTCTTTATCAAGAAATATCTGGGTCGGAATCACTCTGATCCTGTACTGCCTTCCGTAGGGCTCGCCCTCCTTGGTCCATACGTCGTAAAAGAGGATGTTGATCTGATCCGCATATTTTTTCCGAATGGAGTCGATCACCGGCTGCATGGCCCGGCAGGGCGCGCAGTTCAGCGATCCAAGTTCGATAAAGGTGACAACGGGTTTCGAAGGAGCCAAAGCTGAAGAACCCGCCCATGCCAATACTGCAAGAAATACTGATGCAATTATAATAAATACCGAGCGTTTCATCATCGACCTCCTTCACTTGAATGACAAGCTCCGTGCTTGTCGGCAATCTCTTATGAGATCGCGCCGAAAACCAGTCCCGCGATGGTCGACAAGACGACCACGAGACCGACGTAGGTCAGCGTTTTCTTCCAACCGAGTTCGCCCGAGATGACGAGGATGGAGGGCAGTGAGAGACTCGGTCCCGCGAGGAGGAGGGCGAGGGCGGGACCCTGGCCCATGCCGGCGCCGAGAAGTCCCTGCACGATGGGTATCTCGGTCAGGGTAGCGAAGTACATGAGGGCACCCGCGAAGGAGGCGAGGGCATTGGCGAAAACCGAGTTGCCTCCCAGGAGGCCGCCGATCCACGAGCTTGGGATGAGCGCGTCGTGGCCGGGACGGCCCAGGAGGAAGCCCGCGACGAGGACGCCTCCGAAGAGCAAAGGAAGAATCTGCAGGGCGAAATCGCGCGTCGCGACGAGCCAGTCTTTGATCTCTTCCCTGGTGAACCATCGTACGAGAGTATAAACGAGGAGCAGCGCGAAGCCCGCGGTGATCCAGTACTTCGTCGAGAAAATCGTGTCCCACAGCGCGCTTCCGCCTTTGGAATTCGCCCAGTTCACGAACACGAGGATGCCGATCATGCTCGCCATGTAGACGATCATTTGGCCGAGGCTCCGAGAGGGCTTTTCGGTGCTCGTCGAGAATAGACGGGCGTCAGCGGCGCGTTGTTTGTCATCCCTACGGAAAATGAGTGCCATGAGAAGACCGATAATGATCGAGAAGAGTATGGCGCCGAGGGCCCTCGCGAGGCCGATCTTCCAGCCGAAGACTTTTGCAGATAGAACGATGGCGAGGATGTTGATCGCAGGACCCGAGTAGAGGAAGGCCACGGCCGGTCCGAGTCCCGCGCCCTTCTTGTAAATGCCTTTGAAAATAGGCAGTACCGTGCAGGAGCAGACCGCGAGTATGGCGCCCGAGACCGAGGCCACGCCGTAGGCGGTCAATCGATGGGCGTCCGGACCGAGATAGCGCATGACCGCCTGCTGATTCAAGAAAACCGTGATGGCCCCCGCGATGAACATGGCCGGCACGAGACATAGGAGAACATGCTGCCGCGCGTAGTCGGCGAGCATGAGAAATGCCTCGTTTGTCGCACCGAGGATCCGCGGCGCCTCCCAGGGAATGAAATAGGCCGCGAGAAAAACGCCGAGAACCACTAATAGTTTTTTAGTGGGGGACCATTCTTGCAGGCTCATGCATTCGCCCGTTTATTGATAAGAATCTTCAATCGCTCTGCTATTGTTTCGATCAGATCTCCGGTAATCGGAGTTTTCCCTTTTTCCACGCCGAAGTCGGTCATGATGTAGTGCTCGATAGGAATGCCCGCCTTTTCGAAGATCTTCGCGCCGCAAGCGACGGGACATCCGTCGATGACGATGTTTCTCGACGCGTTTTGAGCCGATTGAACATAGCCCGAGATTCCCGCGCCGATTGCCGCGAGGCAGGTACCCGATCCATTACCCTCGCGTGCCAGTTTTCTCCACACCTGATCGGCGAGCATGCCTGTATTGGCCATGCCGGAGCAGGCGTAGATCAGTCGTGTTTCGCAGTTGCCGCCGCATGAGCATCCAGACATCTCACTTCCCTCCCTTGAGATACACGATTATCTGGTCTTTCGTGAGGACCTTGCCGACGCTCTTCACCTCGCCGTCGATCGCCAAAGCCGGGGTCATCATGACGCCCATGTCCATGATCGCATCCGCATCCGCGACCTTTTCAACTTCCGCAGTAATTCCGAGTTCGGCGATCGCCTCATGCACATGTTGCTCGAGAAGTTTGCATTTCGGGCAGCCCATGCCCAGCACTTGGATCTTCATTGATCCTCCAATGTTGCAAAATATGGAAACAAGGAAAAAATGTCAAGACCGGCTTGACTATTGTTTCCATACATTGCAACTATGTGCTATGAAGCCACAGGATCTCAAACGCTATGAACTACGCGCGGAGATGTTCAAAGCCCTCGCTCATCCCATGAGGATCGCCATACTCGAAAAACTGAAAGACCGTCCCTGGTGCGTCTGCGAACTCGCGGCCGAACTCGGAATCGAGAAGTCCGTCGCCTCAAAACATCTTGCACAACTTAAAAACGCCGGCATCATCGACGACGAACGTCATGGGACCCTTGTGGAATACCGCCTGATCGCGCCGTGCGTTCTATCGCTTTCGACATGCGCGGAACAGGTTGTCGTCGACAATAGACGGGGTCGTCTCGAGGCTGTTTCAATAGGACGGCGGACGCGCAAGCCCTAGCGATATCGCATAACTTGTGTTCCGGATCCGGTATCCTTAGGACTCGTCGAAGAGCCAGGTGGACAGGTAGCGCTCGCCCGTGTCCGGAAGAATGACCACGATGGTCTTGCCTGCGTTTTCGGGCCGGCGGGCGACCTGTACGGCAGCCCAGAGCGCCGCGCCGGATGATATGCCGACAAGTATACCCTCATGCCGCGCAAGATCCCTCGCGATCTTGCCGGCATCCTCGTGTTTGACCGTGATGACCTCGTCGATGATATCCCGATTCAGAACCTTGGGCACAAAGCCTGCGCCGATGCCCTGGATTTTATGCAACCCGGCCTTGCCCTCGGATAGAACCGGCGAATCCGCGGGTTCTACGGCCACAATCAGAACCGACTTCTTCTTCTTAAGCGTCTCCCCCACGCCCGTGATAGTCCCGCCCGTACCGACCCCGCCCACGACAATATCGACCGAGCCCTCGGTATCTCGCCAGATCTCCTCGGCTGTCGTCCTCCGGTGGATCTCGGGATTGGCCGGATTGTCGAACTGCATGGGCATGAAGGCGTTCGGTATCGAGGAAGCGAGTTCCTCGGCCTTGGCAATGGCTCCCTTCATGCCCTTGGCGCCCTCGGTCAGCACGAGCTCGGCTCCATACGCCGCGAGGAGCTTGCGTCGCTCTATCGAAAAAGTGTCGGGCATGGTGAGGATGATTCGGTACCCCTTGGCCGCGGCTACCGCCGACAGGGCGATACCGGTGTTGCCGCTCGTCGGCTCGATTATCACCGACCCGGGCTTGAGTAGACCGCGGCGTTCGGCATCCTCGATCATGGCGAGTCCGATGCGATCCTTGATGCTCGAGAAGGGGTTGAAAGATTCGAGCTTTCCCAAAAGCCTGACATTCGAATCCGGTCCTAAAAGCCGGAGTTTGACGAGCGGAGTATTTCCGATGAGATCAGTGATCCGTTCTGCGTACGCCATACCGTATTCCTCCTTTGTTTCAAGCCCAAAGACTCGATCAAATCGAGTAGTCGATTTCACGCGGCTTCGATAACGCTTCGAGTGTAATACCCTCGAGATAGTCTCGAATCAGACTTTCCAGACCTTTCCAGATCGGGAGGGTGGGGCAGGCTCCGGACCGAGGACAGAGGGCGGAATCACCCGTGCATTCGACCAATGAGATCCGGCCGTCGAGGGCCTCCACGACGTCGCGAATACAGATCGAGTCGGCCGGCCGGGCGAGTTTGAAACCGCCTCCAGCCCCGCGCTCGGAGCGGACAAGACCTGCATTTCGAAGAGCTGCAGCGAGCTTTGCTAGATATCGTTCCGGCATCTCCTGTTGTTCGGCGATCGAGGCCAGGTCGACAGGACCGCTCCCCTGACGGCGGCACAGTTCAACCAGAAAACGCAAACCGTACCGTGATCGGGTGGAAACGAAACTCATAAATACCCCTAAAAAGGTGATATTAGTCAATAATAGTGGCCTTTTATTCTTTCGTCAACAAGGTTCGAGGAACCTATTATGGAATGAGGTGGGTAGTGGTATACTGAAACCAGTGAACATGGCGATGGAGTCCGCCCCAAACGCCGCGCCAGTCGGCTGATGACTCCTGGTTTTTCCGCCTGAGACAGGCGGTTCCAGGGGGCTGCGGACGATGATCGAGATTCAAGGAACAAAAAGTAAAAAAACGACGCGCGATACCTGCTTTGAAACATGGCCCGAGCTGATCCATAGTGCAAGCTCGCTACCCGCCGATTGCGAGGCTTTCATTTCCAGACGATACGATACATTACCGTATTGTGTCCGTGTTCCAGTGAATCGTTATTCGTATAAGGCCGAGGGCGAGAGCTTCCTCTGTCTTGATGGGCGGAAGATCGAGTTCCTGCGGAGGACGCGATCGGGTTTGCGTACCTCTTCACTGTCGCTTGCCGACATCGATGCCCTTGAGACCTGTACGAACTTACTTCTTTCGAGAATCAGCTTTTATTCACGTGAAGGCAAAAAAGAATCGGTCTATTACAACACCGTCGGCGAAGAGCTGATCCATCCCTTCATAAATGCCTGTATCGATACCTGGAATGTATTTAAAAAAACCGATACGATAGTGTCGGAACCGGAAAACGATCCATTCGAGGACTTGTCATCTATCGATTTCAAATACCATTCGTATGCACGTACTACGATCACGAATGCACACGTGATAGCGAGATTCTACCACCCTTCCTTCCCCGTTCCCTCTTTTTTCGACGCTTCGAGGGTCATTACCTCGTACTTGCTCGCCGCAACATCAACGATACTCTACGCGTTCAGCGAGGAGCCTCCGTTTCGTTCGAAAAAATATGCTGAGTACAGCGCGATGAAACGTTTTATGCCTCTTACGCACAATCTCCATGTCGGTATTCAACGGAAAAAAAGGCCGAAGGCCGAATACGAGATGTTGACGATACACTCCGGATCGGCGGTCTTTACTCTCCCCCTTGCCTGTAGGTATGAGGCCGAGGCCCTTTCCTTTATCGAGGAGATCCAAAATGGTACAAGAATATAACGATATTCATTCACCGAAGCTGACCGAAGAGGCCGAGGAGCGTCTCCGGCCGAGCCGATATCTCGGCTATGATCGCGATCGATTGGGAATCGCGTTGCTGCGGAGGGAAATGTTCGAAGCGGCGGAGTCGCAATTCCGGAGAGCCGCGTATCTGAACCCCTATGAGGCCGCCTTCAGGCAGCATCTCGCCTGGTGTCTGTTTCGGATGGATAGACTCGAGGAGGCGTATACGGAGATCGAAGAGGCTCTTCGGATGAATCCCGATGATCCAGACGCTCCCGTCGCGCGGGAGAAAATACTGGAGAAGCTCAGGGCATCCGGGAAACTGCGGGGATCTGAGCCCTCTCCATGACACTATAAAATAGTGGGAACCTCTGAAAAATCCGGTTGGTTTTTAGAGGTTGCGTGCAATTCCCGTAAGGGTATTCATTCATTTGTGGGAATTACTTTTTTCTACGGTTGACCTCGAAAAACTGAAGTTTTTCGAGGTCCCCTAATGTTGCCTCACGCGTTCAGCTGAGGGGAGTCTCGTCTTTAAAAACTTTGTAGTAGAGCTCTTCGCCGTAGCTTCTGGGCGAAGGTCGGCCGGGTATGATTTTGAATGTGCGGTGTCCGTCCTCCTTCCGTTCCGCACGGAGGAAAACGACATCGTCACGCGATTCTGCGATGAAGGACTCGGCGAAGGCATACAGGTGCGTAACAAAGAAAACTTTTATTCCCCGTTCCATTAGGGCTTTGATTATCTGGCGGGCGATCTCAGATCCTTCGTGTTCGTTCGTCGCGGCGAATGACTCATTGAACAGGATGAGTGAATGCGGGGCGATCTGATCGGCTATTATACTCATCCTGCAGAGCTCTTCGTCGAATTTGCCGCTTTTCATCTCGCGGTCTTCTTTCCGGCGATAATGCGTAAAGACCCCTGAACAGATATCCATCTCGAGCGATGTCGCGGGAACGAACATCCCACATTGCATCATAAGCTGGGCAAGGCCGATGCTTCGTAAAAAAGTCGATTTCCCGCCCTGATTCGCTCCGGTTATTATGGTGAGTGTATTACTCTCGGCCGATAGATCGTTTCCAACGACACTTCCCTTCGTATGCAGCGCGAGACAGATTTCGTACAGGCCGGTGAATTTCGTGCGATGTTCACCGCGTTGCAGGGCGATGGGGAAGCAGAAAGGCGCGCCGATCGCGTCGAGCGCATAACGCAGATTGAGACAGCCTATATAAAACGCGGTCTCCGCCTGCAGGAGTTTTAGAAAGCTTTCGATGTGATCGGCTGCTTGAGCGAGGGCGTTCGCGGCCTTGATTATTCCGCGCGTCCGTATGGCATCGAGCGCCTTTACCCCGGCATCATCACGGGGATGAATCGAGAATGAATATGATTTCCCTTTCTTCTTTAGGATGTTCCTGAAAAAGCCGCCGCGTCGCGAGTAATCGCGCGAAAGATAATGATCGGTTCCTTCGTTGCCCTCGCCCAATCTCGCATTGATCTCGACCCCGTCGGCGAAGCGGCAGTACAGTATATGATCCCACAGCTCGTTTACGTACTCTTCGTTCAACTCCTCTTTGAGCATGATGAAGAACCTTTTTAGGCCCTCAGATCGAAGCGTGCAGCCGATTGAATCTGGAAGATCGCGGAGTTTCGTGACAAGCGGCAGGTACTCATTGAGTACATCCAAGGCCCCATGAAGGATCGAACCGGGGGAGCCGTGGAAGAAACCGAGCCAGTTTTTCCGCTTGGCTTCCTGAGATTCGATGGTTATTTCATAGATGGTTTTCAAGATGCGGGGATTCTCCATAAAGTCGAATAGCACCGCCTGGCGATAAAGAATCGTTTCGCGATCGGGCAAGCTTTGAAGCAGGGCTCGCTTTGAGACCTCGTATACGAAGTCGTCGCCGTCCGCCATCGCCTTGAACAGGGTGTCGAGCTCGAGGTCCTTGATAAGCTCCTGTGCATTGGGCGGCAGCGCGGCCTCGGTATCGAAGTCCTTTTGAAGGTACATGAGGTGGCTTTTCATGATTTTATCCGCTCCACGAGCTTGCGATAGGTGACACCGTGCTTTTCCGCTATGGCCAGGGCGTATGCAAGGCCGTCGGCTTCCCTGCGTTCGATCTTGAATGTCTTTCGTGATGGGTCGCCCGGGACGATCGCGCCGACGAAGCTGACCGTGGATTGTGAAAAACGCGAAAGCTCGTCCAGGAATGTAACGCAGATGCAGAACGATCCGGCTTTCTCTATGCGTGTAAGTATTTTTTACTAAGAAACCTCGAATCCTTGAGAGTCGTCGAAGTAAAAATCTCGTTGAGGATGATAAAGCTTCGCGGAGTGGCCTTTTGCAATGTTGCATGAAGCCGGATAATTTCGTCCTGGAGCTTGCCGTGGGCTTGGCGCTTCACCGAACAGTGTGTAACACTAAAATCCCATATCAAGACCACCGAA
>CAZXXZ010000046.1:0-16357 GCA_964644505.1 uncultured Treponemataceae bacterium
GTCGAGGGCGGGGAGGGCAAGAATATGGACATTTCGAGCGATGCGTAAGTATCGAACGAGGCGTGAGCCGGGCTGGGTTTTCACTGATGTTCTCGTCGCACTCGCCCTGCTCGCCCTCGCGCTGGGCTTCCTGGTTCCGGCCCTCTCGAATCTACGCGGCCTTGTACTGTCGCAGGAGCATCGTGTCTTTACGGCCATTGAGGCGGATCTCGATGATGTGTGGACGATTTTTAGGTAGAAGGATGTCGGGGGAGAATGCGGCGCCGAAAAGCGCAGGATGCAGCGACGGTTTTACCTTCGTGGAGACCATCGTAAGCGTTATCCTGCTCGCCCTCGTCTTGGCCGCCGCTGTTCCGATCGCAACTTCGGCCCTGCGCTCCCTCGGCCTTTTTTCGCGAGATGAGCGGAAGCTGCATGCTCTTGTCGCGGCCTATGACCTGTTTCGACGTTCCTGCGGGGAAACCCGCATACCGCCCTGGGTTTCGTCGAAAACCTCGGTGTCGGAAAAGTCGGGGCGTTTTGACGTCGCCTATCGTGACGGCGTCGAATCAAATCATTGGTCGGTCGAAGTACGCGACGGCGCGCTTACGATCGAAGCAGCCGAGCGGAAAATCGAGCTCGCCGTTTCCGCGCCGCGGCTCGCCCGGATCGAATCCGAGGGCAGGACAATCGGCCTGGAAGCGAGGTTTGCGACTCTCGGAAGGACATGGACCTGGAGGGGGTTTTTCGGGGCCTCAGGGTATTGAACGGCGCGCGGCCCGCGGTTTCGCCTCGCTTGTCGTCATGGGGGTTATATTTATACTAACAGGTCTCTTGGCGGCGTGGATCGGCCCTTCGCTGTACCGCATAAAGGAGGAGGATCGACTGCGTTCCTCCTGGAACGCGAAAGCCGCACTCGAAGCCGAAGCGGCTTCACTGCTCGAAAAAATCGCCGATTCGACGAGGGGCGAAACCGAAAAAATGCTCGCCTATGCTCTGCCGGCTTCCGCCGCACTCGAAGACGCGGGATCGCGTATAAACCTGAACTGGGTCAGGCGCTACATCCTAGGCGACTCGCCTGAACTGCGATCGCTCTTTGTAAAGGGTTCGCCGGACGAGCTCCAGGCGTTCAGGCAGAAAAACAAGATCGGTATGAATCTCGATGTCTATGCTGGATTCTTTGAGCCCGGCGTGCTTACATCGCTGTTCACCCTGAAGACCCCGATGAACATCAACACGGTCGACGAGTTTTCATTCGAGAATGTCATGAGCCAGGCGACGGAACGTGAATCCTCGGGCGCTTTGTGGAGGGATCGTCTGCGTTCACTGAGGCTTTCCGGCCGGCTCATCAAGGACGAATCCGAGCTTCGCGCGTGGTTCGGCGCCGATTGGGACAAGGTTGAGCTCTTTACATCCGCAGCACCTGAATGGAATGTGAACACCCTCCGCCCTGATCTACTCCGCGCGGTCCTCGCTTGTACACAGTTCAATCTGCCGAACCCCGCCGCCGCCGCTTCGGCCCTCCTCAGTGCGCGCGATGCTCGATATCTGTACGACGCCGATCTCCGCACCATTCTCGGCCTGCCAAAAGAGAATCCGATCTGGGCGCATCTCGGCACAGAATCGAGCGCATGGACCTTGAAGCTTTCCGACGCCTCGGGTCTTATGCTCGAAGTGGACTTCATGCTTCGCCCGGAAACCGAATCAGGATCGGTCTTCCGCATAGGCGCGCTGAGGTGGACTCATGCCTAAGGCCGCCTCGCAAAGACTCGACGAAGTTCTCGCTCCCTCGGCCTATCGCTTTCTTGTCCTCGAACTTGTGGTCAAAGACGAGCGCGACGTCCCCGGTCTTATTCGATACAAGCTTGAAGAGCTTCTTCCGCGCGGGCTCGAAGGCTTTAGATGTTTCTTCAGGAGAATAGGAACATCCCGGCGTTTTTTGGTGACCTTGATCAGAAATCCGATCCCCGATGCTGTCGAGGCCGAGAAGCTCAGGTTGCCCTTCGCGCTCACGATACCTGCAACGGAGAGGCGCGCGATTCTGTGGACGGCTCGTGAGGCCTCCTCCCTCGTCCGCTACGAGGGGGGCCGACTTGTGTCGATCGAAACCTATGCCGCCGACGAATCGCATTCTGCAGTCTTCTCCGATGGACCGCTGGAGCAGCGCATCGCCTTGACCAAAGGACTCTGCATTCAAGGTACCGCAGGCCGCGTTATATTATGGAAGATAACCGCTGCTTTGCTCGGACTGAGTCTCGCATGCCAGCTTGCGCTCGCAGCCGCGGGAGCGTATACGTCCCGGGAATCGAAGCTCGCAGCGCTCGAAGAAGCGATCGCGGTAATCGAGCGCCGTGTCGGCGGCGATCCGCTTGCGATGCTGAGCGCATCGGCGGGAGAATCAGGCCTTCAGTCCCGTGCAGACGAGGTTTTCAGAAGATTGTCCACCCGATGGGAAGATGGTTGTTATCTCAGCGCTTTCAAGCTCAAGGGCTCGAAGCTGAAACTCGAAGGCTGGGGGACGAACGCGCTCACTCTCCTTGGATCATTGCGTTCTGATCCGAGCCTCGCAGGGCTCGAGCTTGCGTCGCGCAAACACCACAGCGATTATGAAACATTTATATTCGAGGGAGAGTTGCGCGATGACTAGGCGTGAACGAGTACTCGGCGTCGTTTTTCTCGGCAGCCTGGCGGCGGCGGTCTGCGTCTTCGGATTACAGCTTTATCTCGAAAAAATCCAGGCCCTTGATGAACAAATTTCCAAGGCCGAGCTTAACAAGGCCCGGCTTGAATTGGCCATCACAAACTCGTTCTCCGGCGGAGTTCGCCGACAGGACTGGACAACCTCTGAGGCGGCGCCCGATGTCTTTCTTTCCCGCTTTGATCGAATAGTCCGTTCGGTCGGCTGGAGAACGGAATCGACGATATTTAAGGGCAGAAAAGAGGGACTGGTCCGCTTTTCCATCACCTTGACCGGGTCGAATGACGGACTTGCCGTGCTTTTGTCCGCCCTGGCTTTGTGGGAGAAAAAACTGTATATCGAATCGGTCGATGCATCGACATCCGGCGCAGGAAGACTGCGCGTAACGATCGAGGCGGGGTATGAGGCGGATTAAAGCTGCATGCATCGTTCTCGCCGCTCTCAACCTCATTGTTTTTCTTCTACCGTTTTGGAGCGTCGAAAAGCGAGGGCTCGAGGTTCGAGTCCCTAGGACATCGAAGACCGCGAGCGGCGGTTCCGTTTCGTCGAGAACCATTGTGTTCCGCCCCGAGGGAGAATTCCCAGCGCCGCCGACTCCCCTCCCCGCCGCGCCCGAGTCTGAACCTGTTCAGTCCCCCCTCCCTGATGAACGCATCGACGCCGGGACGATCGTCTTCCTCGGTTCAATGACGACGGCGGAGGGTAAGACAGCGTATTTTTTTAAAAATAAAATCACAAATCGGGTTTATTCAAGCTCCATGCCGGAGAATGGCATAAAGATATTATCACAATCAGAGAAGGAGTTCATTCTTGAAATCGAAGGAACAAGATATAAAGTCATCCGCTAGAAAAGCCGCTTATAGGGGCAGGCTTTGCAATTCGTTATTCGATACCATGACAGCGCTCGCAGCCATGCTCGTCGTGGCCGCTGTTGGTCTGTCCCTCTCATGCCGGAGCGCGCCTAAAGATGCGTCAACCGCGCCCTTTCTCCAAGGTGTCGTCTTCGATCTCGACAAGACGCCCGTCGCCGGGGCTCTGATCGAGCTCAAAGGCTGCGGGATGAAGCTGAATGCGAGTACCGACGCCCAGGGTCGCTTCAGCTTCGGCGATGTCGAACTCGGCGACTACGAAATCACGTTCTCGAAGCAGATGTACGAAAAACTGAGCCGACGGATCGAGGTGCGCGATTTCACCGAGGTGTTGTACATTCAAGCCGCGGGGTATTGGCAGCTCCTCGACGCGGCCCTGAGCGCGCTGGGTTCCAAGGACCTTGGCAGGGCCGAGGAGTATCTAAACCGCGCGCGGACGATACAGGAAACAAGCTCGACCGCGCTTTTCCTGGAAGGAGTGCTCTCCGAAAAGCGCGGCGACTATTCGGTCGCGTTACGCAAGCTCGGGGAGGCGACTGCGATCGATCCGCGATCAGCCTACCTCTGGCTCTACCTCGCCGACCTGTGCGAGCGCTCGGGCGCCGATCCGACGAAGACGATCACAGCTCTCGAAAAGTACCTCGAGCTGAGGGACGATCCGGCCGCGGCCGCTCGCCTGGCCGGACTGCGGGATCAGAATACATCGGAAGATTGATAAAGTTCCTCGAACCTTGTTGCGACTCAATCAGAGAAGGAAGAGAAGCACGTAGGAAGGAGCAGCAGTATCGGGCGATGCCCACGCGGTGCAGGACTCCTTTTCTCGGCTTAAGGAATTTACGACGAATTGCAACAAGGTTCGAGGAACTCTATAAAGCATAGTTCATGCCGATCTTATCCTGTCGACGACCCTCAGACAGACCTTCATCAGCTTGAGGCAGTCGTTCGGAGTTGTCTCGTATCCGCCGTTGTCCGTCGACTGGCGGATGACGACGGTTCCGTAATCCCTGTCCCCGCCCGGCTCGACCTCAAAGCCTTCGGCCCTGAAGCTTCTTGCGGCGGCGTACGACGGGCCTGTCTTTCCCTTTGTGAGCACGACGGCGTAGAGGTAGGGCACGGCGCCGTTGGGACCGTTGTTGACCGCGGCCTGAATCTGAATGCCGACAAAATCCGCAGGCGGGCGCTTGAGTTCGAGCATGAACCTGAGGTCCTCGGGCACGTCGGCCCCCGACGCATCCTTGTCGAATCGTATATACGGAGATACAACAACGCCTTCGGGCATGGCATCGGACAAAAGAGCGCGGAAGCTGGGCATCTTAAATGAGATTTCTTTCGGTGAAAAAACCTTGACCCTTCCGAAGGCTATCGAAGGCAGAAAGAGGGCGGCGGCGTTGAGCGCGACAAAGGCGATGTCCATCCTTCCTGTCGCAAGGGACGCAAAGATCGCGATAAAGAAAGCCGGCAGGCCGAGGGCGAGCGCGGTCACCGCCGCCCAGCTCATCGTGCGGCGGCGGAGCTTTCTTGACTCGCGAATCCCGTCATCGAGACGATCGATCTCGGACATGGGCACGGGCCGCCATTCTTCGAGTCCCTGGTCGTCGGGCTTGTTCGTCGCCTTTTTGAGCATGAGCGGGAACCAGCCCGCGACGACGACGAGAAGGCCCGGTATAAAACTCTGCTCGATCGCGAGTTCGAGGACGATGCCCGCGGCGAAAAGACAGGCCGAAAGCGCGATCCGCGAGCCTGTTCCGAGTTTGAAGAACCGAAAGTCATTCTCCATATCAACCTCCACTCCGAACGGCGAGGGGCTTGTTCCCATACGCCCCTCCGCGGACTTGTTCGAGTTCGCATTCGGCCGCGTCTTGGCCCTGCGCGCGCCAGTAGAGCGGGCAGGCCCCCTGGCAGGCGACGAAGGAGGAGCAGCCCTCGCAGATCCGCGGGGCGAATTGCTTGTGCTTGAAATACAAAGCCCTTTCTGAGAACCAGATATCGGTGAATTTTTTTTCTACTACCGAGCCCAAGCTCTCGGGCCAGGAGGAGCAGGGAAGTATCTCACCTTGTGGATTTATATGGACGAGACCGTCCATCGCGGCGCAGCTTTTGTTGCCCAGACCGCGCGCAACCGGATTATACAAACAATACGGCGTCGGGCTGTACCAGAAAAAAGTCCTTCCGGCCTTATGCGCCTCGCGCCGTATCCGATCGATGACGCCGCCGACTGCCGTGTAGGGTATGAAGAGAGAGCTCTCGTCGAGGCCGCGTCCGGCGGGAATAAAAAGGTTCATCGAAAAACGCTCGACGCCGATCGATGCGAGAAACGCGGGCAGAGCCGCGAGACTGTCCCTGTTCACCGCGGTGAGCGTGCTGTTCGTCTGCACCGAAATCCCGGCGTCCCGTAACGCTCGAATCCCCTCGATGGTCCGTTTCCAGGCTCCCTGTACGCCGCATAACGCGTCATGAATCCCGGGGTCGGGACTTTCGAGACTGACTTGCGCCGTGTCGACGCCGGCGGCCTTGAGCGAGGCGGCGCGATCGGTCGAGGCGAGGCTTCCATTCGTAATGAGGTTCGTCCGCAATCCCAAGGAGCGGGCGTAGGAGGCGAGGGCCTCGAGATCGGGCCGAAGGAGGGGCTCGCCCCCCGTAAATGAAAAAAAGGGAATTTTCGCATCTTCCTTCAGCATTCGGATGATGCGCTTCCACTGCTCCGTCGTGAGTTCGGTTGTATCGACATTCGAGCCGCAGCCGGCGTAGCAGAAGCGGCAGCGTTCATTGCAGCGATAGGTCAGGGCGACTTCGCCGAGGATGGGAAGCCGCGTGAACGCAAAATCATACGTTATGCGCCCGAAACCCGAATCCCCGCCGGCCCCGGAAGATGCCGGCGCGCGGCCCTCGTAGGCGGCGCGAAGCTCCTCGAAAAACCGCAGAATCTCGAGCGCTCGCGCCTCGTCGAGTCCGGGCCGTCCGTCGGAGCCGGGCAGATCGGCGAGACGGCCGCCCGAATCGAGGTAGGCCGAAAGCGCGAGAGCGGAGCCGCCGAGTTTGTACACGCGGTTGGGAGGCACGATGAGCACCGAGTCCTCTTCGCGCACCAAGAGCCAGGGCCGCATGGTTTTGTACAAGGATTCGGCGCTTCGAAGCTCCTGAACAAGACGCGGCGACAGACGCCCGCTCAATGCGCGCCTCCGGAGACGCAGGCCGAATGACAGGCCGAATGGCAGGCGGAATGACAGGCCGAATGGCAGGCCGAGTGACAGGCGTCGTGGCAGGCGTTGTGGCAGGCCGAGTAGCAGGCGTCGACGGTGCCGCCGGCCGGAGTGAAACAGCCCGAGAAACAGGCCGAGCTCCGCATGAAATCGGCGTAACCGGTGTTGAGCTCCTTAGGGAGGCTCAGGGCCGCATGGTAGGTGGGATGGCGGTGCATGTAGCCGTAGCTCATCCAGTAATGGTAATAGAGCGTCGAGCGGTACATATCGAGCGAAGTCTCGTCGGCGGCCGTCGAGACAGCCGCCTCGGCCCGCTCCTCGGCCTCCTCGATTTTCTTGCGGTAATAGGCCTTGGTGGCCTCGAGGTCGCAGTCCCATATCTTCTCTTGCAATTTTTTTATTGCGTTTTCGAAGAAGTCGGCCATGAGCCCCGAGAGCACGTTGCCTTCGGCGTCGAATGCCGCGAGGAACTCCTCCTCGTACCCGCTCTCGGCCTTCGCGCCGCTCAGCAGCTTTATGCGCAGAGGGCTTTCGGAGACAAGCTCGATAATGCGCTGCCGCCGCAGGCCCTCGACCATGATGGCGGCGATCCGGGGGAGACCGAGTTCCATGAGGAGGGCGACTTCGATGGGATGGAGGTTTTCGGCGATTTTGCCGGGCACCTGGTACGAGCCCACAAGGATGCGCGGCGGCGACCATGCGTCACCGGCCCAGCTTATACCGGCCAACATGGCCTTGCGTCTGCGGAATGAAGCGAGGCGTCGCGAATAGCAGAAGAGAGCGAGCGCGATCAGGGCGGCGGCGAGGGCGGCCGCGAGGATGGGCTGGGCGCGCAAGAAGCGCAGAAGGCCGTCACCCGGCGTCATGGCCGATGAAGAACGCGAGTCGGTTGAGCGCTGGGGCGCGATGTCTTGAGACCGGGAGCCGCCCATCTGCGAGGAACTCGCGGCAAGTTGCATGTCGAGGACGCCGAGGGGGAAGTAGAGCTGGATGCGCTGAGTCTCTTCGACTCCGACATCCTCTTGATAAAACAGGGCCGAGAGCCAATACCGGCCCTCGTCGTCCTTTGTGCCGTACCAGTCGATCTTGTTCTCGGCGTTGACGTAGCGCTCGGTCTTGACCCCGAGCGAAGCACGATCGGAATCGCTCAAGGTCTCGGAACTCAGCTGATGCGGCAGGACGAGCCTGACAGAACGGTATTCCAATTCCTCGTCGAAGGCGACCGGGGCCCAATCGAAGTAGACATAGTCGGTGCCGTCCGAGGCCCTGGTCAGTCCGACAAGAGACTTCGCGGCGAAGTCGCCGGCGTAGCTCAGGTTGAAATAGGCGCGGCCCGTAAACCCTTCCCCGCCTGCGAGCACGATGTCATAGCGACCGTCGTTCAGACGCTTTATGGAAAGCGCGCTCCGGTTTCCGTCCGGAAGATCGGCCCAGCAGCGCTCCATGTCCCAGACCGGAACGAAGGCTTCGCCCTTGAAGTAAAAACCGTGCATGAGGCCCGACGAAGCCGTGTATTCGATACGGTGCGTCACCGTCGCCTTGCCGTCGGGCCTGAGGACGACCGTGACCTCGTCCGAAACAAGGTCGGCGCTCAGCGCGGCGAGCGGAAGGACGGCCGCGAAAGCCGCGAGGAGGCAGACGATGACGATGCGTTTTTTCACTTTGTTCATTTGAGTTCCTCCTCGATGGCCAGACGATCGGAAGGCGGCAGCTCACCGGACAAACGCGAGCGTCCGCGTGCGATGATCTCGGCTTTGCGGCGAAGCGCTTCGGCCGTGCGCTCTGCGGCCCGGGGAAAGGGATCGGCGTCGGGAAGGTCGAAGCGGCGCTCGATCGAGCTCGCGTCGGCTTCCTTGAGCCAGGCGTCGACGAGGGCTATCGACTCCTCGATGGCGGCGAGACCCTCGGGGTCGCAGGATTGCGCGCGTCGACATGCCTCGATAAAAGAGCCCGCTTCCAGAACGACGAGATCGCGGGCAGAGGCGAGACTTTGATCCGGAATCCTGAGCGCCGCAAGACGCCTGCGGTACTCGACCGCTTTCGCCGTCCGCTCGGCGTTGCGACCCGCGTTGAGACGATCGAGTTCGGCGGAGGCCGCCCGCTGGGCCGCCCCGGTCGCGAGGCCAAGGCCGAGCGCAAGAGCGATGAAGGCCGAGGCCGTCAGGGCGGCTGCGCCGAATCCGGCGCCGAGCCATGCGACGAGACCGCCCGATCCCAGTCCCAGGAAGAGAACAGCTATACCCGCGGGACTGCGGAAGAAGACACGCAGAAAATCGCGAAGTCGCATGCCGGCATCGTAGTGTCAGGGACTCGAATGTGCAAGCGGGAAGCGGCCGCAGGCTGCGAGCATGCGCGTAAACGACCGGGGCCCCTGGCGCCGATACGAGCCGAGTCGATGATCGCAGCTTGTGCAGGCCTCGACCGAGAGGAGGGCGCCGAGCCCGAGCGAGCGGGCGAGGGCCATGTTCGCCGCGCGCAGGTCGATCCGCCAGGAGCCGCGAAGCGGGAAGGCAGTTTCCTTTCCGTGCTCCGCGGCGAAAGCCTGTGCCCGCTCGGCCGGCACCTCGTAGCAGCAGCTTCCGATCGCTGGCCCGAGTATCACACAGATCGAGGAGGGCCTCGAACCGAAGCGCCGTGCGAGAGTGTCGACGGCCTCGGCGAGGATGCCCGTTCCTTTCCAGCCCGAGTGTAAAACCCCGAAGGCGCCCGAATCCCTGTCCAGTATCCAGATGGGCATACAGTCCGCGACCGTGACAGTCGCTACGAGAGCGCTGTCGCGGAGTACGATGCCGTCCGCCCCGCCTCGCGCTTCGGCCTCTCGAGAGAGTCTGTGATGATGATCGATATCCTCGGGGAAGAGAACCGTCCGCGAATGCGCGAGCCTGAGGCCGAGCGCGCGATTCGGATCGACGCCGGCTGAGGAAAGAAAGCGGGCGCGGTTGCGCTCGGCATCGGGATCGCCGTATTTCATGTCGCCCTCGGAAGCGAGCGACAGCAGCGCGACGGGCTCACGATCGGATTCGACAGGCCGGACCGACGCCTTTCCAGTGTGGGGAAAGCTGAGCGCGAGAAATCCGCGCACATCGTCGGCCAGCGTGACACGTTCGAGGATCATCGAGCGCCCGTCGTCCTTATCCGAGGTCGAGGCCGGAAAGCTCGCTGAGGAGAATGTGCGCGCGTTCGCAGCGGTCCTTTGCGTTTTCGAGTGTCTTTATAAACTCTTTATTCGACTTCCCGTCGAGGTAGGAGAGGTTCGCCAGTGAATCGTAGCGGCCGCCGGCCTCGCCTTTGAGAAAACCGCGTAATACTTTTATAAGCGTTGACAGGCTGTAGCCCGCCCTGCGCACGATGCTTTCGGCCTCCTCCTCCGCGCTCCTGGCCACCGCCTGCATCTTGCGCCGTCTTACGGCCGCAGGCCCCATCTCTTTTCTGGCCATCGACCAGGCGAGGCCGAATTCGCCCTCGGGGGCGAGCTTCGCGTCGAGTATGGCGATCCGTTCGTTGATATGGAGGAGGGCGTCGTAGGCGTCCGTGAATTCGATACGGTTGTCCTTGCGGTAGAACTCTCCGTCGACCAGGATGATTTTGAGCGGTCTGTTAAGTTCCTTCAAGAAAGGACCTCGGTAAAACGCGTCGAGGAAGGACAGGGCCATTTCCAATCTGATCGCGGGGGCGGATTCCTTCTCTTCCTGGGAAATGTACTTGAATCCCGAGGGCCCCGGATCGCCGACGAAGGACGCGATCTCCTCGGCGAGCACTTTGTACCGCTGAGCCGTTCTCCACTCGTTGAGTCTCGTCTCGATCCGTTCCTTCCAGAACGCCTTGTAGATGGCGAACCAGTCTTCTCCGCCCGGCAGATCGCGGGGATGGTGCTGCGGATCGCCGGAAGCGAGGCAGAGCAGATCGCCGAGCGGAATACGGGTGTTGAAGGCGCGGATGCGCGCGAGGGCGTCCTCGGCCTTGGCGATATCCGCCCCGAGAAGGGATTCGGCGTCGGTGCCCTGCTTCGCGAGCTCATCGCGCTCGGAAAAAACGAACAAGGACTCCATAAGTTCGAGGGAGGGCGGCTCGGCCATCGAAAAGAGGATGTCGCCTAGTTCGAGCAGAAGCTCGCGAATCTCGAACAGGGATGCAGCCTCGTGCCCTCCGGAGGGGTCTGCCCCGGGTCTGAAAGTTCCGAGGAGGCGGTCGAAGAGGAAACCGGACAATCGTTTAAGGAAGAGGACGCTCCGAAGGTCCTGGTACATGGCGTGACGACCGTCCTCGGGTATGTCGGCGATGATTCTGTCGAAGGACTCGAGGACGGTCGATCGCATGGTCGACTCGTCGTCGCCGATCAAGGGAATCTGGAATGGATCGGTTTCGGAAACCAGGCGTCGGTGGATGTCTGGCAGTTCGATCGAGGCGAGAAAGGCGTAAAACGCGGCCTTGTCCTTTTCGACCGAACGGTCGAGCACGTCGTAGAAAAAGCGGGCCGCATCCCTCAGCTCCCGGAATTCCGCGGCGGCCGGAGACAACAATAGTCCGTGTTTTCTGTCGAGTATGCCGGGATGGCTGTAATCGACCCTCCGGCCGATTTCCTTGAGTGCGTCGAGCCGCAGAAGCTCCTCGCGGCTTTTCCCGCTGAAGAGCTTGCGAAAGAACAGAACGATCTTCGCAAGGAAGCCGAGTTCCTCGACGCGCGCGGCCGCCTTGATCCGCGAGGACGCGAGCGCGGACTCGGGGAAGAGAGGCTCGTCCGAAACCGGAGTTCTGCTCTTGATCCGTTCGAGGAGTTCGATCCGCTCCTCGATCGAGAGCTCGGAGACGAGTCGGTCGAAGATCGATCCTTCGCTCATGCACTACAAGAGTATACGGTTTCTGAGCGAAAAGCAACGAAGCGGATGCGCCCATCGCGTCGGATCAGTGCGCCGCATCCGATTCGAGGCCCTCAGGACCGATCACGATCGGCGAGGCCGAATCGGGGTCGGAGAAAGCGATGCGCTCGGCGTGGAGAAAGAGCCTCGGCGCGGGCAGAGGTGAGTAGATCGGGTCGCCGATGATGGGCAGTCCGATCCATGCAAGATGGGCGCGGAGTTGGTGGCGGAAACCTTTTACGAGGCCGAGCCGCAGTTCGAGCGCCATGTGCTCTTTGTCCCCGATCGCGACCGAAGTTATACGGGCTTCGAGGATCTCAGAACGATAGACGGGACCGCCGCGACGAGCCTGAGATTCACCAGTCCCGAGGCAGGCGACGGCGCTTCCGCGCGGACCGAAGGAACGGAACGCGCTCTCGATCGTGAGTTCGTCGTAATTCGTCAATGCCGAGGAAACGAGGCCGGCCAAAGCTTCGACATCACCCTGCGAACGGAACCTTGTCCACGATGTTGGCTCGATGAAAGACGGCAGGCCCTGCGCGGGTCTCGAGCCCCGAGGAGAGCCCGGCCCGCCCGCCGAACAGAGCGCTCGATACTCTTTATGAAAACGCCCCTCATCCTGCTGCCGTAAAAGGGCGGCGAAGGCCCCGTCGGTACGCGCGAAAAGAACCAAGCCCGAGGTCTCCCTGTCGAGACGGTGTACAAGGCCGCCTTCCCGCTCGTCCCGTCGCTGTATAGATGCGGAGGGCGCCGGCGAATGAACAGCGGCGACCTCGGGGTATCGCTCGAAGACCCAGGAGCACAGATCGCCGCCCTCGCGCCCCGGAGCCGTGTGCATGCCACAGGGCTTCCGGACGACTAAAATACGACTGTCCTCATAGACGAGGGCCGGCAGAGCTGACGCATCGAAGGGATCAGACATGGTCTATTTATACACAGCCCGGGCTTTTCGTGGCCATCGCCCCGGTCGGAAGCACTGCAAATCGGCATGCCGCGCGCCGATAATTACGATACGATGCAATCGATGAAGAAAACGCTATCGCTCGCCGCCGCCCTGTCGCTCATCCTCGGCTTCTATATCGAGGCCCAGACCTCCGGGACTGAGGCACCCAAACAAGAGGCCGCTTCGGGCGAGACCAAAAAGGCCGCCCCCGCGCGATCATTCGGCGGGGTCGAACTCGGTATGGACCGCGACACGGTCATCGAGATGCTCAAGAAAAACTACCTCTTCGCCTACCGAGGCCCCGAAGACGTATCGCTTCTGCCCTCGCCGAACCAAAGTCTCATCGAGGTCTCGGGACTCTCCTATGTGAAGCGCGGGTATTTCCAGTTTTTGAACGGCAAGCTCTGGACGATCATCATCGTCCTCGACTCGACGAAAATCGATCATTACTCCATCTATACGACGCTCGTGGGCAAATACGGAGAACCCGTCCTCCTCGATCCGAAGGAAGCACGCTGGGAGGACGATTCGGTACGCATGGCTCTCGAACGTCCATTGACGCTCCGCTACATGGACATGAAGGTGTACCAGAAACTCCGCGACGAGGCGGGCGCAAAGCAATCCTTCGAGGAACTCGACCGGGGAAACTTTCTCCAGGGGCTTTGAGGACCTAATAGCCTGCCGGCAAAGGCGAAAACACCTTTGTCAACAGCTTCTTTAATGGTGCAATTGCGCAGAAAACCGGAAAGTTTTCGAGCAATTGCATAGCAGGTTGATAACGAGCATCGAGTTTGTCATCAACCTGTAAAAAACCCATTGCGGCGGTCGCCTTTCCATTGCATACTTAAGCCCATGTCCTTGAACCAATTACCGCATATAAAAGCGTGTGGGATACTCGCCGCCGCGGCGATTTTTCTTTGCTCGTCTTTCTCATCCTGCGCCCTCATCGGCGCGGCTTCGAAGATCGACGACGTTCTCATGGCCGAGGAAGACCCCGCGATCGCCGAGGGAGCCCTGCCCACGATGATCGTCGCGAGCGAAGCGCTCAGCGAGGCGGATCCGAGAAATCAGGACAAGGCCGTGACCACGGCCTCGCTCTATGTCATGTACGCGAACGCCTTCGTTCAGGGACCGGCGGCGGCCCTGAGCGACGAGCGCTTCGAGGAGCGCCAGACAGCCTACGAGCGCGCGGGAGCGCTGTACCGCCGCGCGTACCGCCTTCTGCAGGCGACGCTCGAGCGCCGGCTTCCCGGATACATTCAAGCCCTCATGGACGGCAAAGCAGATCTCGCAAAGCTGAAGAAAAAAGACGTGCCGCTCATGTACTGGACTTCGGCGGCCGTGCTCGCGGCATTCGGCCTGAATCCCCTTGATTTCGAGAGCGCCCGCTATCTCGGTCTCGCCTCCACCTTGATGAAACGGGCCGTCGAACTCGATCCGGGCTGGAACGGCGGCGCCGTGTACGCCCTCTACGTCCCCTACTACGCATCCCTCCCGGAGTACCTCGGAGGAGATCCGAAAAAAGCCCTCGAAGCCTACGAAAAGGCGCTCGAGTACTCGAAGGGCAAGTCGGCCGCCCTCTTCGTGAGTTATGCGACATCGATCTGCGCGCCCGCGAACGATTACAAAGGCTATGTAAGCGCCTTGAAGCGCGCCTTGTCGATAGACCCCGCGTCGGTTCCCGAAAACCGTCTCGCGACGATCATCGCCCAGAAAGACGCGCGGCGCCTGCTTGCGTCCGCCGAAGACTATTTCATGCTTTCCGAGGGGGAATAGACACCATGATTCGACGCAGCCTGATACTCGGAATACTCCTCGCCGCGGCGTATGCCGTCTCGGCCCAGACCGTCACGCTTAGAATGGCGGCCAACGTGCCGGCGAACAGCCCCTGGGACCTCGGCCTTAAGCGCCTCGCCACCGAGTTCAACAAAGCCTCAAATGGTAAAGTAAAAATTACTTTTTTGCCGACCGCGCGCATCTCGTCGGAGTCCGACATCATCCAGAAGATGAAGATGGGGATCGACACCGGCGACTGGGCCGAGAACAGCTCGGCAGTCGACGGGGCCCTGCTAACGACATACGGCGTCGCCGAGCTCTATCCGGACAGCCTGGTGCTTTCCCTGCCCTCCTTCGTCCGCAGCGACGAGGAGTTCGACGCGGCCCTCGCGGCCATCAGGCCCCTCATCGACCGAAAGCTCTCCGACCGCTATGTCGTCCTGGCTATTTCCAAGGGCGGGTGGGTTCGGTATTTCTCGCGCGTACCCATCGTTTACCCCGCGGACCTCGCGAAAATCCGCATCTCCATCTCGCCCGAGGACAATACGGTCATCCGCCTCATGCAGAGCGTCGGATCGAGGGTCGTAAAGGGCGATACGGCGGCCTTCCTTCTTCAGCTCAACTCGAACGGCGTCGACGCGGCCTGCGTGAGTCCCATTTATATCGCGAGCCTCTGGTCGCAGTTCCGCGGCAAAATAAACTACATGTCGGGTTTCAAGGTCTCGCCCTTCATCGGCGCAATCCTCTTCACGAAATCGAGCTGGGCCAAGGTACCCGCGGACTTACGGCCTAAGCTGGAGAAGATCGTCCGCGACATGGCGCAGAGTATAAGCCTCGACAGCGAAAAACTGGAGAACGACGCGATCGCGTCCATGACGAAGGACGGGCTCAAAATACCCTCGACGCCGCCGGACGCCGAGGCTAAATGGAACAGCCTCATCGCCGAGCGCCGCAACGGACTCATCGCCGAGATGTTCTCCGCCGATATCTTGAACGCGATCGACTCCGCGCTGGATCAGGTCAGGACCAAGCGGTGAGCGTCGAACTCATTACGCCGGCGTTCCCGGAGTCGGCCGGATCGGAAGGCAGGGCCGTCCGCATTCTTCGGATTGCGATGATCTTTCTCGCGCTCGCGGCGACCCTCGTCATCATTCTCGTTCCGCTCATCGACACGATTCTCGCGCGGGTGTTCTGGAGCGGCCTCGCGCCCGCGGGCCCCATCGCCGACCACGCGATCCTCATCCTCGCATTTGCGGCCGCGGCCCTCGCCTCGCTCGACCGCCGCCAGCTCTCTCTCGCGGGCAGCGAATTATCAGCCGGTGCGTCGGCGAATCGACTCCGCCGAGTTCTCGCGCGATCCGGCGACGTGGTCGCGGTGACCACGCAGACCTGTCTGTTCTGGGCCGCGCTCTCCCTTATGCTTATCGGATTCGACGCGGCGGACCGAGTCTGGATCGTTCCGACCCGGGCGATCGCCGCCGTCATGCCCCTCTGCCTCGCCTGCATGATCGTGTTTTCGATACGCAATGCGGGCTCGACGGCCGGGCCCCGCCTCATCGCGGCTCTGGGCGTCGTTATCGGCTGCGTCCTCGCGTCGAGCGCAATAAGTCATTTTTTGCGCGCCGCCTTCGGGTCCGTTCCGCCCTTCATATCCGACATAGCTACTACCGTTCACGGCATCGTCAAAACCTACGGCATTCCGATCGGCATCGTGTTCGCCCTCACCATCGTGTTCGGCGCTCCGATCTTCACCGTCATAGGCGGCCTCGCCGTCATCCTCTATGTCGGCTCCGGTCAATATATCGAGATGATTCCGCGCGAGGCCTACGCCCTCCTGAAAGGCGGCTCAATCTCCGCACTTCCCCTCTTCGGCATCGCGGGAATCATCCTTGCGGAATCGGGGGCGGGAGCACGCTTCGTCGCCCTCTTCAGGGAGTTTTTCGGCTGGTTCCGCGGCGGAGAAGCGATAGCCGCCGTCCTTGTCTGCGCCTTTTTCAGCACCTTCACCGGCGTGAACGGCGTCACCATCATCGCCC
>CAZXXZ010000047.1:0-15319 GCA_964644505.1 uncultured Treponemataceae bacterium
ATATAGAAGCTTTCGGACAGTTGGAACTCATATGATTATTTTGGACACTACTGATGGAATGAAGAGTTTTATACAAATAAACCGAGCGCTTAATATAAGGTATATTAGATACTGAACAAGACACAAAACCACTATTATAGAAGTTTTTATTACATTACGGCGGTCATCTTATTGAGAATAATCAAATGATGAAATTAACGGACATCACTTCCTGGGACGAAGGGGAAAAGAAAAATAGAGAATGTTTTGAGAAGGATAAGGAAAGGGTAAATCATTACGAATTATCTTTGGGAGGCGTTGATCATCAAAGAAAAATCCTTTTGATCGAAGAGAAAACGGTTAAGGTAAATACTAGAGAATCCGTATTTGCAGTATCTTTTTGAAAGTGGTGCGGGAGAAGACTGATACGATAAGCGAAAGCAGCATTTGTCGAATTGCAGATAGAAGAAACGGTATCTCGAGTTCATGTGAGGACGGGAACAGAACAAACGAACACTAAGGAAGGTGATTATGCAGCAGAAAGGGTGCGTTTAGTGGAATCTAAACAAAATTGAGACAATGCTAGCAGGGCTTACGGGAAATACATTTAGTGAACAACAGAAACAGGAACATATACTGAGCCCATCCGTCAAGACAGGATCTGACGGTTTTTAAGGTGAAAGACCTCCTTGAAATAGGAGTACAAGAAGGCCTACAGTTGGGCATGCGGAAGCACTATGACAAGGAAATTAAGGCGAAGGTCGCCAAAGAGGCCCTTCGTGGAGAGAAAACGATCCAAGAGATCGCAACGGCGTACACGGTTCATACCAATCTCGTGAGCCTCTGGAAGAAACAGCTCCTCGAAAACGCAGGTAAGCTCTATGAAAAAGAAGGGAAGGACAAGGCGATAGAAGATGCCGAGCGGAAGGAAGGTATGCTCTACGAACATATCGGCCAGCTCCAAGTGGAGAACGAGTTCTTAAAAAAAAGTACAGGCAACTGTACGGGACAGAGCCAAAGCTGTAGAATCTGACCACCCGAAGCTTTCGATCTCGAGGCGGTGCGAGTTCCTCGAGATAAGCCGGACGGCGTATTACTACAAGGCTGAAGAGGAAAAGGAGGATCCTGACCTCATGATGCGAGCCTGTAACATATTTTGTGTAAACGGCCAAATCACAACGGCACTCTCGAGCCGTAAATGATCGCGAATTGATTGAGGACTGAGCCCCAATCCCGTATCGGCATCGTCCACTTTTTCGAAATGTTCTGCAAGGCCATGAAAACGAGCTTCATAGCAGCGTCGGTCGTCGGAAAGGACTGGCGATTGCGTGAGACTTTCCGGATCGTGTAGTTGACTGACTCGATTGCGTTGGTCGTATAGATGACTTTCCTGATCGCTTCCGGGAACTTCAGGAAGGGGCTGATCTCTGGCCACCTGGCGCGCCAGCTCCTGGCGATCATTGGATATTTCGCGTTCCACTTTTTCTCGAAGTCGTCCAGGGAAGCTGCGGCCGCTTCCTCGGTTGCCGAGGTATATATGGTTTTCAGGTCAGCGGCGATAGCCTTTCGATCTTTATACGGCACGAACTTCAACGAATTCCGTACCATGTGAACGATGCACAGCTGAACCTCGGTCTTCGGAAATACTGCGTTGATCGCTTCGGGAAAACCGGTTAGGCCATCGACCGCGGCGATCAAGATATCCTGTACACCCCTTGAAATCACCGTACCCTTGCGTATACTGAAACTATGAATGTACCGGCAATAAGCATGGATACCTCGGGCTCATATCTCCGCGATTTGGTGGGGATGGCCATGCTCTCGAAAACGTTGAAGGGGACCGAGGAACGAGCGGCTCAACTGCTAAAAATCCTGGAAGCGCCCGCCCCCCTGCCGGAGGGATCGGGAACACGTATCGACCTCTACGCCTGAATATTTTTTTCAAGTATTAACAGACTGCTGACAAACATCGAGTTTGACAACAACCTGTCAGGCATCGCCGCCGTTCGACGAACCGCCGATCAACCGATCGTACTTCTTGTTTTCCTCGATAAGGGTCTGCAGGTGGACTTCTTCTCTGCGGAGTTCGATTTCCTTCATCTCTTTCTGTAATTGCAATTTCTCCACATCATGCTTGCCTTTTCGTATAAGCAGGATAAAGCCGAAAACGAGGGCAGGCGCGACAAAGAGGGAGAAGACTATTCCTAAAACAGGAATCATCATGGAATCCATGCTTCCTCCATCGGTATGTAGTGAGATTATAGTACTCATAACGCGATCGTCATTCAACGAATTGGTATAGGTTATAAAATTCAAGAAGCATCAATTTACTGAAGTTTCTCGAGATATCCCTTTTACATGGTATCCTTCGCAATCGCATAACAATAGAGTGCTGTTGGAATGAACTCGACTCTCACTCCCTGTATGTCGCGAAGGCCCGCAGAAGTACGTGTCGTCACAACAGGATTGCTACTCAAGCGATTCTTTTTAGCCAAGGTCAATAGACCGCCGAGTTCTTCGGGATGTTCGATTATCCTATCCGACCACTTTACTTCGACAGCAAGGCTCGGCTTTTGCGTCCTTTGGTCAAGCGCAACGAGATCGACTTCGAGATCTGTCCTTCCCAACTTCCAACGCGCATAATGGAAGGCTCCTGAAAAATCAAAGCTATGGAGGCGCTGACTCCAAACAGCAGTCTCCACGAGACCGCCCATCGCATCGTCTTCTATGGATATCGGCCCGAATAGAGCAGCCCTCACCGAAGGATTGGTCAGGTAAACTTTGAACGTCCTCGCCCGTTGAAGTCGTTCTGCGTTGTCGTCGATACGATGTACGCGACGGATAAGGTAGGATGCCTCAAGATACTCAAGATAGTCGGATATGCGTTGCTTCCCGATCTCGGAATGTCTATATAAGTCCTCGAGTCCGAGTTCCTTGGCCGTATTAAATGCAAGGACATTGAAAAACCGGTTGAGTTCCTGGGTGTCGGTAATTCCATAAAGACTGGGCAAGTCCTTGAGGAGAACCTTGTCGACGATGTCTTGCCTGAGGAAACGACTCGGATTGCCGCGGACTGTGGGATTGAGCACAGCCTCGGGGAAACCGCCATAATTCAAATAGTCGACAAACTCGCGATTCAGCGCTTCTATGTCGGTGCAGCGCCACGGGAACGCACCTTCACGACCAAAGGGAAGAAGAAGATTAGCATCCCGGCCCGTGAAGCGTAAAAACTCCGCGAAGGTAAGGGGCGGAAGCATGAACTCCGTGAATCTACCGGCTCCCGACTCTCGGCTTTTCATTTTTAACGCTGCTGCCGCAGAACCGGAAGCAATGAAACGCGTATTAGGATAGGAGTCGACCAGAGATTTCAGATGTACGCCCCAATCCTTGAGATACTGAATCTCATCGAAAATCACCCAGGTCTTTTCGTCCTCTCCGTGACCGTGAGTTTCCATGAAAAACCGAAAGAGATTTTCAAGTGATCGTCCCGCATAGAGGGGCGTATCGAGTGAAATGTATAGGATATCGATGCCCCGGACACCCGAATCGAGAAGTCCATGAATAAACTGGCGCAACATAACGGTCTTGCCGACACGCCGCGGTCCTATGAGAACAACTGCACGGCGTACTGATCTATCCAGCGCCAGGTCTTCGAAAGAGGTGAAAAAGGAGCGTCTCGGCCAGTTCTTTTCCTCATTATCGAGACCACGGCCGGCTTGCCACCATGGGTTGTCCATAGCAAGCCGCCGTTGTACTTCTTGTCGTGGTATTTCGAGTGATGTTCGCATAGTAAAAAAAATCCATCGCTATTTTGTCACATTAAGCTCGAAAAAGCAAGCTTAATGTGACAAAAGCAGTTATCGCTCGATATAGAAACACTTTATTTTGTCATCATAAGACGACGGTGTAGTAGCGTTTCATTTGGGTGCGACGACGCGGTTGCGGCCGGCGCGCTTCGCAGCGAGAAGGGCCCTGTCGGCAGCACCCATCAATTCCTCTGCAGAAGAGGCGGACTCGGGCGCAGCGGCCGCCCCGATGCTCACGGTCACTGTAATACGTTCGTTCGCCGTATTCTCCGGCCCCGCGTCCTCGGTGACCGTCGACTCGATCGCGCGACGTATGTCCTCGGCGAGTTCCAGAGCTCGTTCGATGCCGGCCGAGGGGAGAAAAACCGCGAACTCGTCGCCCGACAATCGCGCGCCTATCTCGCCCTCCCTGAGAATGACGGCGATGACCTTCGATACTTTCGCGATAACCGCATCCCCCGCCTTGGGTCCATACGCCGAGTTTACATCGCGGAAACGGTCGAGATCGAGCATGAGAAGGCTGCAGCGGCGGACAGAACCCGAGGCGAATCGAGCTTCCATCGATTCCTCCAGGAAGCGTCTGTTGAAAAGCCCCGACAACTCGTCGGTGACCGCACGTTTCTGCGCATCCGCGCCCCAGCGGACGAGTGAGCCCAAAAAACTCGATGCTTCGTCGAGCCAGGAGACCATGACGCTGGCCATGGACGACAGGAGCTTGATGCCGATCATCGGATAGTTCCACGCCAGTCGATAGAAATCGATGCCTTCCATGACGAGGAGTTCCGAGTCCTCCTTGGCCCAGCAGGTGGCCGTTCGCGGCTCGTCTTCGATAATCGCCATCTCACCGAACAGCATACCTGGTCCGAATTCGTAGATGTCGCGCCTCGAACCGTCAGCAAGTGTTACAAAGGAGCTGATTCGTCCGGAACGGACTATGAACAGCTCCTTGCCGGTTTCTCCCTCGCGGAACACGATATCGCCTTTTAGAAAGCGGCGCGGTTCGAGAAAAGCCGAGACTGCGTTGACCTCGAGGCCGCTCATGCTGGAAAAAAGCGGCAGCGTCGCAAGGTAATCGCCGACCGAGAGGCTCACTGCTTTCCTCCGCCGAACTGACGCACCGTATAGAGCCTCGCCCCGCCTTCGCTCCACGCGCGCATAAGGACGGCGCTGGACGCCTCGACGAGCTTTTTCCAGTCTTCGCCGTCGGCGGGCCATTCGGCGAGCGCCATGCTACAGGTGAAGGTGAAGCCCGCCCTGCCCGGCGCTCCTATGCGAATTCCCGAGACGCGGCGCGCGATGCGGCGCGCGAGGTCGGCGGCCTCCGAATCGTCGCAGCCGGGCGCGACGACCGCGGTCTCGTTGCTGCGAAGCCTGACCGCCCATCCGCGACCGAGCTTCTCGGCTTCGGACGACAGGACGAGGGCGATCTGAACCATGGCCTCGTCGCCCGCGGCATGACCGTGTGCGTCGACGAACTCTTTGAATCGATCGGGTTTGACCAGGACAATCGCCGTCGGTTTGACCAATGAACGGGCGATTTCCTCGTCCAGGAAGGCACGCGTCCACAGTCCGGTCCCCGGATCTGTGTATATCTGCCGGCGGAGTTCCCGCACCCAGGGCGAGTTTTCGGATATGAGGCGCTGGGTCGAGCGGAGCCGCGAAGAGATCATCGACAGGGCATGCAACAAGATGCGCGAAACCGTGCCGGGCATCTCGCGCGCGAGGTCGTCGAGACTCTCGTTGTTGCGGGGAAAGGCGACGACCGCGGCGTCGGCGTCGACCCTCGCCTCGGCGTCGTGGACGGCCCCGGCTGCGAAGGCGAAATCCCCGATGACATCTCCCGCGACGAAACTGGCGATCCTGCGTTCCGCGCCGGTTTTAGTACCTCCCGCGTCGCGATGATAGATACCGACCTCGCCGGATTTGAGAAAGAAGATGCGCCGGGCCCGTTCGCCCGAGGAGAAGAGTTTCTCTCCCTTGCGGAGACTGAGCTCTTCGGTGCATGCGGCGATACTTTCGAGATCGTCGTCGAGCAGGGCCGAAAAGAGTTCGGTCTTCTTGAGGAGGGCCGCCAGATCGGGCGGTGCAGGTTCCGCGCGCCTAGGCATCACCTTGAACGATCCATGAGTCTCCCGGGAACTCTCACAGTTTGTCGACAGTCGTCAGTTTATGCTCGACGGCGATCTTCATCCCATGCTCGATATCCTCGACCTTGAAGATCACCACGGCCGTGGACGTATCCTTCTCGAGCGAAGCGTACAGGTACTCGATATTGACCCCGGTCTTTTCGAAGATTTCCATGACCTTCGCGAGGCTCCCCGGCTTGTCGGGTATCTCGACCGCGAGGACGTCGGTTGATTTTACGGTAAAGCCGCCGTCGGAAATGACCTCGACCGCCTTGTCGGGCTTGTCGACGATGAGCCTGAGAATGCCGAATTCCGCGGTGTCGGCGATCGAGAGGGCGCGGATGTCGATGCCCGCCTGCGCGATCAGCTTGGTGATCTCGGCGAGACGTCCTTTTTTATTCTCGAGAAAAACCGATATCTGCTTGATTCTCATCGCGGACCTCCTCTTCCTCAAATCTTGCGGCGGTCGATCACTCGCTTCGCCTTGCCGATCGAGCGTTCGATGGTCTTCGGTTCGACCAGTTTGACCTTGATCTGGATGCCGAGTTTGGATTTCATAACCGATTCGATCTTGTTCCTGAGCGCCTCGAGCCCCTTGGTCTCGTCGGTGAAGAGCTCGCGCTTCACCTCGACCATGAGCTCGACCTCGTCGAGGTGCGTCGCTCCGCGGTCGAGCACGATGACGTAGTTCGGGTCGGTGCCCTCGATTTCGATGAGGGCGTGCTCGATCTGCGAGGGGAATACATTGACGCCACGGATGATGAGCATGTCGTCGGTGCGGCCGAAGAGTCTGTGGATCTTCGCCGTGGTGCGTCCGCAGGGGCAGACGCCGTGCGTGATAAAGGTGATGTCGCGCGTCCGGTAGCGCAGAAGCGGAGTCCCCTCCTTGACGAGGGTCGTGAACACGAGTTCTCCCTTCTCGCCGTCGGGCAGGGGCTTGCCCGTCTCGGGGTCGATGATCTCGGGATAGAAGAGATCCTCGTTGACGTGCATGCCGTCCTGGCACTCGCACTCGAAGGCGACTCCCGGCCCCGTGATCTCGGTCAGACCGTAGATGTCGTAGGCCTTGATCCCCCATGCCGCCTCGATCTGTTTGCGCATGGCCTCACTCCAGGGCTCGGCGCCGAAGCAGCCGGCCCGGAGCTTGATCGACGAGAAGTCGAAGCCGGTTTCCTTCGCCTCCTCGGCCATGAAGAGGGCGTAGGAGGGCGTGCAACCGATGATGGTCGTGCCGAAATCGCGCATGACCATGAGCTGCTTCTGCGTGTTACCCGAGGACATGGGAATGATGTTCGCGCCGATCCGCTTCGCTCCGTAATGAACGCCCAGACCGCCGGTGAAAAGACCATAACCGTAGGCGCTCTGCACGGTGTCGTGCCTCGTCGCCCCGGCCCCGCTCAAGGTGCGCGCCATGCCCTCTTCCCAGCACTCGACGTCGAACCGAGTGTAGGCGTCGACGACGGGCACGCCCGTGGTGCCGGAGGACATGTGGATCTCTTCGATTTCGGCGTGAGGACAGGCCAGAAGCCCGTAGGGATAGGTTATCCGCAGATCGTCTTTGACGGTGAAGGGGAATTTGGCGATATCTTCGAGCGATCCGAGATCGCGGGGCGAGACCCCCGCCTCGGCGAACTTCTTTCTGTAAAACTCGACGCGTGATGTGAGCGTTTCGACGAGATTTTTCAGCCTGGCCAGTTGGAGGAGCCTCCGCTCCCCGATATCCTGGCATTCGTATTGCGGATTCCAGATCATCGCACCGATCCTCCGTTGCCGTACATGGCCCGGACAGTCATTGATACAGCCCGGGCGACTCTCGATCGGCCGGGAGAGGCCGACCGATAAGTCAGCAAAGGATAAACGATCGCCGCCGTTCCGTGAAGGGGAAATCGACCCCGCGGGCCAAGATCGCGCTCTTACTCGCAGATCCCCGAAGGACAGGACGCGGACGCCCACAGGCCGAGCGCGGCGAGAGCGCGGTCTGAACTCCGAAAAGTCGGGACAGCCCCGCGCTCGAGTTTCCGCACAAGACCATCATACAGCGGGCCCGAATCCACAACGGCCACCCAGGGCTTCGACGATGAAACCTTGAGCCTGCACAAGCGTTCCACGATGCCCTCATCCCCTCCCGGATCTCCTTCGTGATCGAACTCATTTGAAAGGGTCCGCAGAGATGCGGAGAGCGGCACGAGACCGACAATCGCGCAATCGACGCCGGGATCCTCCAAAACAGCGCGGAGGCAACTTTCGTAGACAGCCTCGTCCGCCATCGGCGTCAGGTCGAGGGGATTGTGGATATCGGCAATACTTTCTACGCCGGACGCTTTGAATACCGCTTCAAGACGCGAACGAGTCTCGACCGCGAACTCGGCGAGGGTAAAACCATTAAGATTGTCGGCCATGGCGACGCACTCGAAGCCTGCGTTTGAAAGCGCCCCGAGTCTCCGCCCCGTCCTCGCCTTGCCGTCGAGAAGCGAGAAGAGACTGAGCGCGTCGTCGAACTGTTCGAGGCTTTCGGCGACAAGGGCTCCGGCCTGCCGGAACAAAGCGGCCGTGACCGCGTAGTCTCCGGCGATACTGGCGGTATGACTCGCGCTGGCTGCCGCGCCGGCGGCGCTTCGGCCCGCGCGATACACAATGACGGTCCTGCCCGAGGCTCTGATGCGTCTACAGGCCCTGAGCGCCTTCTCCCCGTCGAGCGGCTTGAAACCCTCTATATACAAAGCGAAGATGCGGATCGATTCATCGTCCGCCATCTGTTCCAGAAAATCCCCGATCGTCGCGTCCATCTGATTGCCGCAGGTGACGACATAGCGCGGCGAAAGTTCCGGATGATTCGAGATTCGCGTGATCGCGAAGGCTCCCGATTGCGAGATAATCGCGACCGGATCGCAGGCCCCGGCGCGTCGGGGCAGTCTGTTGTCGGGGATGAAGAGCGTGTTGTACGAGCCAGGGACGGAAAGCGCGCCCAGGCAGTTGCCTCCGACGATCACCGGTCCGCCGCCCAGACTCCGCGCCCGCGTCAATGCGGTATGGATGCGCGAGACGTTCCCCTCGCCGCCGCTTTTCTCCTCGAAGCCGCCGGGTATAACGACGATCGATTCGGCCGCATCGCGCTCGATGAGTTCTGCGATGAGTGCCGAGGCCGCGAGCGCCGATACGGCCACTATAACAAGATCGACATGGCCGGGCAGGGACGGTATGTCGGGCACGCAGGGACAGCCCTCGAGCTCGGAAAGCCCCGGCTTGACGACGTACAAGCGGTCCCGAGCGAAACCGGCTCCGATCATATTGCGCAGAATGATACGACCCGTGTTTATTTCCTTCGCCGAGACGCCGATGATCGCCGCGTTCGCAGGTCGCAAGAGTGATCTTATCTTTGCAGTCGGACGCAGGGCCTGGGGGAGATAGACAAGTCCCTCGGATCGCGCCTCGACGAGTGCATGCGGCTTCCCGACCTTGCCCAGGGCGTCGAGGGCGACAAGCCGCGCGGTCGCGCCCTCGCCGCAGACCGCGAATGGATTGACCTCGAGTTCGAGAACGCCTGCGGCCGCGAGCAGAGGAGCCGCCTCGGAGAACTTCAGCGCCAGCGAGGCCAGCGTATCGATGCCGAGTATGGGCTTGGTGCCGCGCAGCCCGCCCGAAAGAATCGCCTGCAGGGCATTGCGCGAAAGCTCCGTCCGTGCGAGATCCAGATCGACGGTGAGAGGCGAAACGATGAGCGTGGCGGCTCCGGGCCTGAAGGACTTCGCGATGTACTCGGCGTAAATACCGCCGAAGCCGATGCTCACCACGGGGCCGAACTCGAGCGTAAAACGGATCCCCGCGATGATTTCGCGGCCCAGGGCCGACCCGTGCTCGACATATTCATGGATCGAGAACCCCTCGATCGGAATCCTTCTCAGTCGGGCGCGAATACGCTCGACGGCCGCGCGTACATCGGCCGGCGTATTGAGGGCAATCACTACGCCGCCGACCTCAGTTTTGTGCGGCACGGCCGAACTCACAACCTTGACGACGACGCGCTCGCACTGCAGCGCGCACAGCCGGGCGGCCTCCACGGCCTCAACCGAGTCGCGGACAAAGACCCGCCGGGGCGTCTCGATACCGACGGCATCGAGGATATCCATACCCTCGAGTTCGGTGAGCACACTGCGGCCCTCCGCCATCGCGGCGGAGGCGATAACGCGTATTCTCTCTTCGTCCATGCTGTCTTCTATGAATACTAGTCCGGGCAGGAGGGGCCGTCCATGCGTCGGTTCCGGGACCGCGCATTGACTCGCCGCCGCGGCCTGGTGTACTGTTTTTCCGCTCGCCCGGATGGTGGAATTGGCAGACACGCTAGATTCAGGTTCTAGTGGGAAACCGTGGGGGTTCAAGTCCCCCTCCGGGCAAACAAACACAGAGGGGGACTTGAACCGAGCGAGCGCCGCGCCCGGGTCCCTCTCGCCTCACATCCTGTGCATATTCACGATGACCTTCCCCTCGATTTTCACGCTCTCGAGTTCCGCGCCCTTGATGATCCTGGGCGGGAAGGCCTCGTTGGCGCTCAGAAGGGTCAGTGTCCCTTGTAATCGGTCCACGGTCACATACTTGATGACAAGCTGCCCCGCGAGGGAAACGACCGAGAGGTTTTCGGGCTGTACATCCTGGGTGTCGTACACCACGATGTCGCGGTCCAGGATCTGGCGGTCCTTCTGAGAATCGCCCCGAACGATAACGGCGCGAAGGTAGTCCGGATTGTGCCCGACAATGAGGGGCCGGGGGACGGCCACCCGGTTGATCGTCGGGAAGTCCTCGATCGCCATGCCCCTTCCCGCGGCGACCTGTTGCTGGATAAGCGGAATATAGACATTGAAGTCATCGGATTCATCGATGGATTCGCTCGTGTCCCTCCCGTAAAGGAACCAGTTGATGTTGACGTGGTAGATCGAGGCGAGTTTTTCGAGGACTTCCCTCCCCGCCTCGCGGACTTCGGCCTCGATCTGGCTCGAGTAGGCCTGCGAAATACCGAGCGATGCGGCGAACTCACTATGGGTTTTGCCGAACTTTTTGCGGATCGCCGAGTATCGTGCACCTCTACCTGTCATGCCGCGCCCCTTGACAATTCCACCAGCCGTCTTAGTATTATAGCATATTGCTATAATTTATAGCAATGCTTTATGGGAGTGCTCAGGATTATGGCGAATATGACAGGCTTCCCCTCGCCTGCGCAAGGGTACGAGGCGAAATCGATAGACCTCAACAAGGAGATCATCAAGAACGCCCCCGCGACCTTCCTCATGCGCTACGCCTCGTCGGAGCTTCTGTATCTCGGTATTTTCCCGGATTCGACCCTCGTCGTGGACCGCTCGATCCCTCCCGCGGACGGCCGCCTTGTCGTCTTCTCCCACGAGGGGAAGTTCAAATGCCGCAGATGGGTTCAAAAGGGGAAATCCGTCGTCCTCGTGAACGGACAGGGCGACGAGCTCGAACTGTCCGAGGACGTGCAGGTCTTCGGAGTGGTGAAAACCGTCATCAGGGACCTGGCATGATCTTCCATATCGACGCCAACAGCTTCTACGCCGCATGCGAACGCCTCTTCCGACCCGATCTTCTGCGTTCCCCCATAGCGGTGCTGTCGAACAACGACGGCATCATCGTCGCCCTCAATCAGGAGTGCAAGGACCTCGGATTCAAGCGGGGCGACGTCTACTTCAAAGTGAAGAAAGAACTCGAGAAGTGCGGCGTCGCGGTTTTCAGCTCAAACTACACGCTGTACGCCGACATCAGCGCGCGACTCAATCTGGTCTACTGCCGCCTCTGCCCCGAAGTCGAGATTTATTCGATCGACGAGTCCTTCCTCTATTTCCCCGACTGGAAGAGCCGCGATCTTGTCGACGTAGGCAAAGCGATTCGATCGACCGTGCTGAGGGAAATCGGCGTTCCCGTCTCCATAGGGATCGCGCCGACAAAAACCCTGGCGAAGCTGTGCAACAAACTCGCCAAGAAACGCGACGGTCTGTGCTGTTGGGATGAACTGGATCGGGACGCGGAACTCAAGCGCTACCCTGTCGGCGATCTGTGGGGCATCGGTTACTCGAAGGCCGCCCTCCTCATGCGCCACGGCGTCCGAACGGCCTTCGACCTCAAAAACTATCCGCTCCATCATGCGAAGAAAAAACTCACGATCACGGGGCTCAGGACGGTCCAGGAACTCAACGGGATCCCCGCCATCGACCGCATCGAGCGGACCAAGCGCCGCAACATCTGCTCCTCGCGGAGCTTCGCCTCCGCCGTCGGCGAGCTTTCCGAGCTCAAGCTCGCCCTCGCCGACTATACCCAGGAAGCGGTGAAGCGGATGAGGGAGGAGCGTTCAGCCTGCCGCTACGTATCGGTCTACCTCATGACCAACCCCTACAGCGATGTCGGGGATCAGTACTGCAACTGCGCCTCGGCCGAACTGCCCGAGCCCTCCTCATATCTGCCCGACATACTCGGGACCGCGCTTATACTGCTCGAGCGCATCTACCGAAGCGGGTTCCGGTATCGGAAGGTCATGATCAACCTCCTCGGCCTGGAGGACGACGGGGAAACCCAAGGTGATTTCTTCATCGACAGAAGCGCCAGGGAACGCGAGAATGCCTTCATGAAGGCCTTCGACTCCATCAACAACCGCTACGGCCGCGGCACGGTGCATCTTGGGGTCCGCGAGGCCCCGCAGCCGATGAACAACTGGAAAATGAGACGGGATTTCCTCTCGCCGGAATACACGACGAGTCTGCGCGATATCCCCCTCGTCGTGTAGGAGCCTCGCATGGGCGAACTGTACATTGGAACAAGCGGCTATTCCTATTCCGAATGGCGGGGCGTTTTCTATCCCGAGGACCTTCCGGCGGAGGAGTATCTCGCCTTTTATGCCGAGCACTTCAATGCCGTGGAACTCAATTTCTCGTACTACTCGATCCCGAAAGAGAAGCAGCTTGCCGCGATGGCTGCGCAGAGCGCGGGCAAGGTCAAGTTCTCCATCAAGGGCAATCGGCAGTTCACGCACGAGATAGTCCAGAGCGAATGGAGAGAGGCTGTCAAGAAATTCCGATCGGCGCTTTCCCCCTTGCTGAACAGCGGGCTCCTCCTCAGCGTTCTTCTGCAGTTCCCCCAGTCGTTTCACTATGTGCCGGCCAATCGGAAATACCTCGCCGACCTTCTCGATGAATTCGGGGACACGCCGCTGGTTCTCGAGTTCCGCCACATCGACTGGTTCAACGAGCGGGTTTACGACGCCCTTCGGAAGCGGAATGCCGGCGTCTGTATGTGCGACATGCCTTCGATTTCCCGGCTTCCCTCGCTCATGAGACTTGATTCCCGCGATCTCGTGTTCGGCGACAGCGGCTATTTTCGCTTTCACGGCCGGAACAGCGGCCAATGGTATCAAAGCGACAACTCACGCGATCGCTACGACTATCTTTATACCGACGACGAACTGAAGTCCTACCTTCCCGTAGTCAGAGAAATGGCGGGGAAGGCGAAACTCGTCCAGGTCTACTTCAACAATCACGCGAAGGGGGCCGCTGCGATCAACGCGCGCAAGATGAAAATACTCTTGGGCTTTCCCGACCAATAGTTCTTATGCTCTACATCAATTCAGATCGAGGATTACCACTTCTTGTAGTCAATCTTGGGAAAATCGCAAACCAACCTTTTTCAAGCAACAAACCTATTCATCAACAATACCCATTTTCGCTCTTTCCAAAAGGTATTTTTTTATTTCTTCTTGTGATAGATACTTGATTTGATCATCATTAACTTTTTTTACCTTTTCGTTAATATATACCGGCCTATCGCTTTCGCATTTCACATCGCCGTTTTTTCGTAAGAAGGCGCGTAATTCGTCTTTCGATTGAAAGATGCGGTATCGTTTATCCCCCCTTTTATATATGAGTTCATATATTCCACATGGTTTTTCAGTAAGGATTTCTGCGCACTTCAGGTATAGCAAGGCGATGTCTTCGCTAGAAAACGGCATAAAACATCGAGCACGTTTTTCTCCTTTTAAATCGATACATACCGTCCTTCCACATACCGAACAAACATACTGCCTATGGTTTTCAAGACACTCGCGAGCCCCCTTAAGTGGCGTAATCCTCGAATGCTCTGAATAACACTCTTTGCATCGCATAGTATTCACCTCGGGGCTTGGTTATAAACCATCTTCCTACAGGAACGTCAAGAGTGATACCGAAAACACAACCGCGTATGTACAATCCACCCTTCAGCCTGCACAGGCTCATGCGTCGATCGTTTTTATCCTAAGGGTAGAGCGCAGCTTGAACGACCGACCTGATTGGACAAATACCCTTCCACGGTGATTGAGTTTCTCTCGGACTAGTGCATCAAGATATCTTCGCGTGACAGGCTTGCCATGGCATGATCCACCACATACGTGAGTACGACCGGTCGCTGTGCTACGTGTTCAGCAGAAAAACCATTAAGAATCTCGGGGAACATAGTCTGAGATTATGAAGGCTCTCTTCGAACGCCTTTATAAAAGCGCAATGTTTAGCACGGAAAAGTTCCTGGATTTGAGACAAGGGTATGAGTTACACACAGTTCAATACAGACCCTCAGACTATTTCAATCTCCCTAACACCGCCGAACCCACGGCCGACCTCGTAGAACCGGACTTCATACCATTTCTCCGGGTCCGAAGGTGTTTCGAGAACGGCGAAGGTCGGGAGGGGGCGGCCGCGAGGACGCGAGATCGAGCCCGGATTCAGAGCGAGCACTCCGCGGTACTCCTCGAAAAACGGTTTGTGGGTATGCGCGAAAAAGAGGAGCCCCGCCTCGGATGACCGCGCCGCAAGGAGCGCGTGATCGAGACCTTCGCCCACACTCTCATAGTGGCCATGCAGAAGAAGCGCCTTTGTTCCCTCGATCTCGACGACTAGACGGGGAGGAAGACTCGTATCGGCGTCGCCGTTTCCCCGAACGGCCTTGACGGGAGGCAGACTGATGCGGGCCGCCCGGGCCGCCTCTGCGAGGTCTACAACACCGTCGCCCAGATGCACGACAAGATCCACGTTCGCGGCGAGCTTTTTCAGGGCCAACACAAGCCCGGATAATTCATGGTGCGAGTCGGCGACGATGAGAATACGCATGATCGCTCATTATACAAGAAAAAGCCAAAAGCGGAATTACCGGATGGCGACAGAATGATCCGATATCATTATATTAGAATGAGAATGAGGGGGTCGAGGTGAAGGAAGTCTTTTCAACCATGTTCCAGGACGAGGCCCTTGTGGTAAAAAGCCTTCTCGAATCGGCCGGCATGAAGGCCGCCATCTCCGGAGAGCACCTGCTCGACGTGTATCCGATTTTCTTCCCCGAGCAGGGCGGTATCAAGGTTATCGTTGCGGACGATGACGCCGAGGA
>CAZXXZ010000048.1:0-15293 GCA_964644505.1 uncultured Treponemataceae bacterium
TCACCGTCACAGGAGAGCCTCCGGCGACAGGATTACCCGCGTGGACCCCTCCCCCGCAGCCTCCTGTTGTGCACGACCTCTCGATGGCCTCGGTCATCGGAACTGACGGGACACGGAGGGCGCTTCCGGATCTGGTCGATTCCGAGGCACGGCAGACACTCAAGATCGCGCTCGATGGATACGGTGCATCGGCAGCAGGCATAGGATTTCGCGTCAGGGACACAAGCCACAGGCTCGAGGTCCTCGCCGTTCGCGTATACGATCCCTCGGAAGTCGGGGGCTTCCGCCCCGTGAAGCCCGTATCGACCGCCCAGGACGCCGTCGTGGCGGTCGACGGCATCGAGATCATCAGGCCGACCAACGCGATCAACGATGTCGTTCCAGGCGTCACACTGAATGTCAAATCGGCTTCGGATAAAAGCGTCAAATTGGAAGTCAAGCCCGATCGCGAAAAGGTTCAGGAAGCGATAGTGACTTTTGTCGGGAATTACAACCGCCTCATGGCGCAGATCAATATCTTGAGCCGGAACGACGAGAAAATCATTTCGGAAATCACCTACTTCACGGATGAAGAGAAAAAAACCGCCAAGGAACGACTCGGCACGCTCCAGGGCGACTCGACCCTCAATCTCCTTTCCTCGGCCCTGCAGAGAGCTGTTCAAAACACCTACGAGACCAAGGACGGCCGCGACATGGCCTTGCTGGCCCAGCTCGGCATCGCGACCAATGCGTCACGACCCGGCGCCAGCGGGGGTTACGACGCATCGAGGATGCGCGGCTATCTCGAGATAGAAGACGAGACCCTCGGGAAGGTTTTGATCGAGCGATTCGAGGCCGTGCGCCAGCTTTTCGGAAACGATACGAACGGCGACCTCGTGGTCGATTCCGGCCTCGCCTACGCGCTCGACACGCTGCTGAAACCCTATGTGGAAACCGGCGGAATCATAGCGCTCAAGACCGGGACCATTGACCGCCAGCTGGGTTCGACATCGCAGCCGGGGACTTTGCGCGCAAAGCTCGCGGAGATGGATGTACAGCTCGCACGCAAGGAACAGGAGCTCAAACAGAAATACGGCTTGATGGAAGCGACTCTCAATCGGATGGAGAGCACATCTTCCTCGATCGAGAATTTCTCCAAGCAAAACTCGGACAAATAGCAGGAAAGTGGAAGGATAAAGAAGAATGAAGATACTGGTAAACGGCAGGACGCTCGCACTTGAAGAACGCGAGGGGAGCAGCTTGGGCGAGATCCTCGCCGGAGTCGACGATCTTATAGAGAAATCGGGATCGGTTATCGTCTCATTGAAAGTCGATGGAGAGGAAATCGACGCAGCGCGGTATGCGAGTATATCGTCGAAACCGATATCGTCGATCGACGAAATAGAGATAACCGCCGAGAGTTCCTCCGTGGTGCGGATAAGGGCGATCGAGACCCTCCTTGATCTGGCCGCTTCGATCAAGGCCTCGGCCTCCGACGAAAGCCCGGAAACAGAACGCGATTGGCGGAGCCTTCGAACCTGGACTGTGGACTTATGCGAGGCCTTCGCGGGGCTCTTCGCATCCGACGAACTGTCCTTTGTGACACTCTTGTCCGATCTGCTCGTGAAAGCGGGCGATGATCCCGATCGCGCCTCGCGGATCGAGATTTCGGCTCAGGCCGAGCGTATCTACTCGATTTTCTCCGAGCGGCTCGCGGAACTAAAGAACCCTTCCGGGGAGATGCGCGCGGCGGCCTCGCTCTTCGACCAGAAATCCGGCGATCTTGCGGAACTGCCGGTGCTCATGCAGACAGGACGGGAATCCGAAGCCATGAAATCGGTCCTCTACTTTATAGAGATATTCAACAAGGTGATCAGGATACTCCCCGAACTGAGGCGCTCGGGCATCGACACCGCCTCGATCAAAATCGACGATAAGTATCTGCCGGAATTTTACGATTCCTTCAACGAAGTTCTTCGAGAACTAGTCGACGGCCTCGAACACCACGACGCCGTCCTCATCGGGGATCTCGCGGAATACGAAGTGCTTCCTAGGATGAAGAGCTTCTTTTCCGTCATGAGGGAGGTTCTGCCCGCATGATCGAGACACTCGGCGTTCTGGCCCAGGTCTTTTGGAACAAACCCAGCTCGAGCCCTGTTCAAAACCAGACGGCGACTTCTTCGATAGGGCTTTTCATCCTCATCCTCGTCGTCGTGGGAATCATAATCTACGCGATCGTCAAAGCGGCAAACTCGGGAAGTCTATCGGGCCGTTCCTCGGGCTTCAGTAAATACGCTTTCAGGAGAGCGGCTCGCGAATCGGGCTTATCCGAAGACGAGGTCCGCACCCTAGAGGAATACGCCCGAATATTCCGTATGTCGAATCCCGACTTTGTTTTCAGAAACACGCAGAAGCTCGACGCTTTCTTCAAGGAGGCCTACCGCCAGATCGATCGTATGGCGGAATCCGAAGCCGACGCAGAAGAACGAAAAGCGAGGCTTTTCGCCGCGCGCGAACGCTTGACGCATATCAGGGCCCAGGGCGCACCGATCCGCAGCACCAGACAGCTGGGAAGGGGCACTCCCCTCACCTTCATCGCCCCGGGCGAGGAATCCTACCCCTCGATCATCGTAGCGGTCGAACCAGGCGGTATGGCGGTCGAACCGGTAGCCGATCCCTACGGCGAAAACATGCGCTTCAAACGCGGCACGAAACTGACCTGTTATTTCTACGCGAAAGGACACAAGGGCTATCAATTCACGACCCGCGTATCGGGTTGGGAACGGCTCGGCGGCAAGGAAGTAATGGTGCTTTCCCACAGCGAGTCGATAACGGCGCTCCCGGCGCGAAAACAGGCGCGGCGCGAAATGCGCGCTCCCTGCACCTTCTACCACGTGGCCGTCACGACGTCGAAGAGCCGGGGTAAAGTTCAGACCACGGCGAAAGTCGAAAATATTCCTTTCACGGGGACGATTGTAGACATTTCCGCGGGAGGTGTCGGAATACAAAGCGCCAACGCACTGCAGGCCGGAGAATACATCAAAATAACATTCAATCCCGGCGGCGGCGTACAAGCCGCGTTCGGCAAGGTCATTCGCATGAACCGGGTCAAGCCGATCGGCGGCGTCATGCATATTCAATTTGTGAAAATTTCACGCCGCTGTCTCAACGCTATTCTATCCTTTGTGTACGGTTACGGCGATTGACTGGGGGAAAGGCGCTTTCGGTCTAGGCATACAGCGATCGTCTGCCGCTCCTTGACTCTTAAGCCGCGCGCTCCCTACAATTAAACCATGAAAGTCGTGGAGCTTCGGGACCTGAACCGGAGGGATTCCGCCGTTCATTACATCAAGGAGCTGACTGCGGTCGCCGTCCTGGAGTATGATCAGCGCAGAAGCGAAAGCGACATCGCGATCACCCTGGAACACAAGCCGGTGGGCCCGCCCGATATCACCGTCCATCTGCTCGACGCGGTCGAATGGCCTACCCTTCCGGTAATACACGCAATCCGTGACTATGTCACCGAACTTGAACGGACGGGGAGACTGCCCTGACCGAATATGTACTCCACGATCCTATACAGATGACGGCGCTCGGAGAAAAAATCGGCCGGATCATTCCAGGCGGAACGATTCTCGCCGTGCACGGGACGCTCGGCGCCGGTAAAACCACCTTCGTCAAGGGAATCGCCCGGGGACTCGGTATTTGTGAAGAGATCACCAGTCCTACCTATACAATCATTTCCGAGTATGAAGGCCGTCTCAGGCTCTACCATATGGACGCCTACCGGCTCGCCGGTTCCGAAGACTTCAGGGAGTCGGGGGGGGAAGAGTATTTCGACGATCCAGGGGCCGTCTGTATCATCGAATGGGCCGAACGCATTGCATCCTCGCTGCCATCCAGAGCCTCTTCGATCGATATACAGATAATGACCGACGGCTCCCGACTACTCCGAATGGATGCGCCGATCCTCGAAGGGCTCATGGCATGAGAGTTCTCGCGATCGATTCCTCGACCGATCTTCTTTCGGTCGCCGTAGTGACCGACTCGGGTCGTGCAGAAGCGGTTCTCGATTTGGAACTGAGGCATGCCGAGCGTATACTCGGCCTGGTCGATTTCTGTCTGGAGAATTCGGGAATAAAACGATCCGATCTCGAACTTGTCGCCTGCGCGCAAGGCCCCGGTTCCTTCACGGGACTCAGAATAGGCATGGCGACTTCGAAGGGAATAGCGACCGCCTTGGGAATCCCGTGGGTCGCGGTCCCCACCCTCGATGTCCTCGCCTGGGGCTATGAGACATATCCCGGAGCGGTCGTTCCGCTCATAGACGGAAAAAAAGGGCGATTCTACTGCGCCCTGTATCTGCGCGGCGTGCGAAAATCGAAGTGGCTCGATATTCCACTTGCGGAACTCGCATCCCTGCTTGATACTTACCCACGGGTGCTCTTCACCGGCCCCGATGCAGATTCGGCGGAAGAACTCGCGGGCGGACACAGCGGCTTCGAAATAGACCGCCGTTCCCGCTCATCGACTGCGCGGGCCCTGGCCTTGCTTGCGGCGGCTCAGTACCGACAAGGAGGGGCCAGTCCGCTCGACGAGGGGCCGCTCTATCTGAGGGTCAGCGAGGCGGAGGAAGAACAACCGCATGGTCAATGATTCGGCTGGAGGGGGGATTGCAGCGTGAAAGCTCGTACGGGCGGCGATACCGAGCCGCGCCTCCACGAAGAAGAAATCGAGGAACTCGAGCCTCTCGATGAATTGGCTGAAATAGAAACAGGTATAAACTCCAAGCCTGCAGACTCGCCGCTTCTTGCGGAACCGACGACCCGCAGCGTCATAAGAAGTTACGAGCAGATACCCGAACCCCTTGCCATCCTCGATGAATCATTGAACTTTGTCTATCGAAACCAGACCTTCAAAGAGCTGCTCAAAGCCTTCGGCTACCCCGAGTCCTCCTCGTTTCTGGGTACCCTGTCCCGATCGATCGACAATAAAACCGCGAAATCCATTTTCAACTCGCTCGGAAGCGAGGACTCGGGACACGCATGGAAAGGAACCATATCGCACAAATCTAAGAACGCGGCCGCAGTAATAACCAAGGTTCACATATTGCCGCTCTGGGCGGAGGACGAAGAAAAGAAAAAAGCGAAACCCGCCGCGTATTCGGTCTATCTCGACGACGTGACCGAGGAAAACCGCAAGTTCCTAAAAGATATGTTCTCCTCACTTCTCGAGGCGTCAAAGCTCAAGGACAACGACACCGGCAGGCACATCGAGCGCGTGAACCACTATGCGATGACACTCACTAAAGAGCTGTACAACGATCCGCGCTGGCCCGAGGTCGACAAGGATTTTGTCGACGACATCGGCTTTCTCGCCGCGATGCACGATGTCGGCAAGATCGGTACGCCCGACGATATATTGAACAAGGAAGGCCCGCTCAACGAATTCGAATGGAACATCATGAAGGAGCATACGAAAAACGGCGCCTTCATACTCTCGAGCTATCCGAACAAGATGGCGAAGGATATAGCGCTCTCCCATCATGAATGGTGGAACGGTTCGGGATACCCCTACAACCTCGAGAAGAAAATGATTCCGCTCTCCGCGCGCATCGTTACCCTGGCCGACGTCTATGACGCCCTTCGCATGAAGCGGAGCTACAAGCCGGCATACAGTCATTCGGTATCGATTCAGAAAATTCAAAGGGAGAGAGAAATCCACTTCGATCCGGAACTCGTCGATATCCTCGTGCGAGTCGAGGACAAATTCGAACAGATATACACCGAATTGGCCGATTGAGATCCGAAGCCGAGCGAGTTGACCGGCGGATACAGCGGAAAAACCGCACATTATTTACAGCATTTTTATGAATGCCCTTCTGCGCTTGTGCTGCTCCTTGTCATAATCCTTCCAAATACCGTGCACCTGGACATTGGTCTCGAGTTCGGGATTCGTCTCGGCGCATTCTACACCGGCCTTGATCGCGCTTTCGCTGAGCGCGTTCATGATAAGGGCTATCGCGCCGCGTGCCTGGTACTCGCGCCTGACCGCGACAAGATACATATCGATTACCTTAGGCTTTCGGAGCGCGGCGAGGATATAGGCCCAGCCCAGGGGAAAGAGACGGCCACGGGCCTTTCGTACGGCCTCGGACAGGCTCGGCATGGAAATACCGAAGCCCACGAGCTTGTCCGATTCGTCCACAAGTATCTTGGTAAAACGCGGATCGACAAAACCCAGATAGGTTTTGATGTAGTACTCGACCTGACGTTCGGTCAGGGGGACTGTTCCGTACAGGTGCTCGTAGGCGTCGTCGATGAGGGCGAAAATCTGGCTGCCGAACATGCGCTCGACCTGCTTTTTACTCTTCCATTCGTAGATTCTTATTCCGGCCCGCTTGGCGATCAATTCCTGGACGCGCTTCACTTTCTCGGGGATTTCCTTCGGGGTTTTGACCCTGAACTCGATCCAATCGATTTCCTTAGCATAGCCGAGCCGTTCGAGGAACTTCGGATAATAGGGTTTATTGTAAATAGTGGCGTAGGTCGCCATTCTGTCGAAGCCCTCGACGAGCATGCCCTCGCGGTCGAGATCGGTGAATCCCAAGGGTCCGACAACACCCTCGAGTCCCTTCGATCTTGCCCAGTCTTCGACGGTCTTCAAAAGGGCGGCGGCCACTTCTATATCTTCTACGAAATCGATCCAGCCGAAACGCGCGAGTTTTCTGCCCCATTTCTCGATAGAGCGATGATTGATGATACCTGCGATCCGACCGACAGCCCTTCCCTCGCGGTAGGCTATCCAGTAATCGGCCTCGCAGTATTCGAAGGCGGGGTTTTTATCTCGGCTCAATGTTATAAGATCATCGGCGTCGAGGGGCGGGACCCAATAGGGGTCATCCTTATACAGAGAATGCGGGAACCTGATAAATGCCTTGAGCTCTCGTCGTGTGGTAACGGGCCGTATTTCAATACTCATACGGCCAGTATACCCGGGCTGTGCACGAGAATGCAATTATTTACGGGGACCCCGAAAAACTTTAGGGAACCTCGAAAAACTGAAGTTTTTCGAGGACCCCTTTATGTTTTTCGAGCTCCCCTTATGCACGTATAAAAAAACCGTCCGGATGGATCGGACGGTGATCGAAAAAACATAGCGAGAGAGGGGATCGAACCCACGACCGAGCGGATATGAGCCGCTTGCTCTGCCAACTGAGCTATCTCGCCAGACGAACAAGAATTGTTTATATCGATCCGGGCTCCGCTTCGTCAAGACCTAGCCTCGTGTCGTGGCAATTCCACGGATATCGGTGCTTCTTCCTCGAAGCATGTTGACGGTGCGTACGACGAGGCGGAATACACCTAATTGTATACAGAATAAAGCTTTTACGCCTTGCAACAAGGTTCGAGGAAGATCCTAGCGTAAGAGCGCTCCATCGTCCGCGTATTTCTCGCCGCGCGCCTTGCCGAAGAGGGCGACAAGTTTTTCTACATCCATGCCGTCCTTTTCTTTTCCCGAGAGATCGACGATGATTTTGCCCTCGTGCATCATGACAAGACGGTCGCCCTCTTCGAGGGCGCGGCGCATGTCATGCGTAACCGATAAAGCCGTGAGGCCGTACTCAGAGATGAATCGGCGCGTAAGCGCGGTGACGATTTCGGCGTTGCGCGGGTCGAGCGCCGCGGTGTGTTCGTCTAGAAGGAGGACGGCCGGACGCGATATCGCGGCCATGAGCAAGGTCAAAGCCTGACGCTGGCCTCCGGACAGACGATTTACATTCTCGTGCAGACGATGCTCGAGCCCCATGCCGAGTTCGGCGAGGCGCTCGACCAGCTCGCGTTTGAGCCGCGGAGTGACCGCAGGCGCGAGGCGCCGCGTCCCCTTCCGCGAGGCGAGTGCGAGATTGTCGAGCACGGTCATACCGCCGGCTGTCCCCGCGAGGGGATCCTGCCGCACACGGCCGACATAACGGGCGCGCATCCACTCATTCTCGGAGGCGCGGTCGATCCCGTCGATTATGACGCGCCCGGATGCGAGCGGAACAGTGCCGGCTATCGCGTTGAAGAGCGTGGTCTTCCCTGCGCCGTTCGAGCCGATGACCGAGACGCGCTGGCCCTTGGCCACTTCCAAATCGACGCCCCGGAGCACGAAACGTTCGTCGGCTGTGCCCCTTCCGAAAGCCACGGAGACTCCATCGAGCCTGATCACGGCCGGCCCCCTTCGATCTCGGCGCCGGTCTCGGCCCGTTTCGACGATGAAGAGCGGCCTCTTCCCGATGTCGACAGACGGTCTTTCCATCTACTCAGCGCCAAGGCGGCGACGACGAGAACGGCCGTCAATAGTTTGAGGTCATTCGGCGTGATGCCGGCGAGATATCCCCAGGAACGTCCGGCGTACATGATCGCGCGGAACAAAAGAGAACCCAGAAACACCCTTAAGAGCAGAACACCGATGCGGTTCGATCTGAGCACAAGCTCGCCCAGCATCACCGAGGCAAGTCCGGCGGCGATGATTCCGGATCCGAAATTGACATCGGCGAATCCCTGGTACGAGGCTGCGAGGGCGCCCGAGAGCCCCGCCAATCCGTTGCCGAGCGCGATCCCCAGTGTCCGGAGTCGCACGGGATTGATACCCGCCGACACGACGGAAGCTTCGTTGTCGCCTAACGCGCCGAGGGCGACGCCGATCTCGGTATGGAAAAAAAGAATCAAAAGAACGAGAAGCAGGGCCGTTCCGAGCGTGAAGGCGAGAAGCGAGGCCACTGTTGGATCGACCGATGCGCCGAGCCAGGATTCGCTGCCGCGCATGATGGGGTTTTTCGCGATTAAAGGAAGGTTGGCCCTCCCGCCGAGCACCCGCAGGTCGACGGAGTAAAGTCCCGTCATCGTCACGATACCCGCGAGGAGTGCGGGCACCTTGAGCCCGTGATGGATGGCGCTGGTCGCGCAGCCGGCCAGGGCGCCGGCTGCGAAGGCTGCGGCAAGGGCGATCAGTCCGGAGCCTCCCGACGCGATGATGGCGCCCCCGACCGCCGCGCCGAAGGGGAAGGCCCCCTCGGGCGTCAGATCGGGGAAATCGAGGACGCGAAACGCGATGAAAACGCCGAGGGCCATGATGCCGTAGATCAGGCCCTCGAGCAGGATACCCTCGAGCATTTACTTTCGCTTTGCTTTTCCGCCCTCGACGGTGACCTGGGCGAGTTCGAGAATGGAAGCCGGAATTGTGAGGCCGATTTTCGCCGCCGTATCCTTGTTGATGACGGTGAGGAAATCCTTCGGGTCGCTCGAGAGATACGGAGGAATGTCGGCCGTCTTCTCGCCCTTAAGAATTCTTAACACAAGACGACCCGTAGCCCTGCCCATCGCGTAGTAATCGTGGCCGAGCGCGGCGAGAACCGGCACGCCCTCCTCAGCGGAACTCGGGTCGGCGGTTACAAGGGGGATTTTTTTATCGACAGCGACCTCGGCGACTGCGTTGATGGCCGAGAAGACCGTATTATCGTTGCCCAGATAGATGGCGTCGACGCGCCCCGCTATCGAAAGCGCCGCGGTCTTGACCTCTGCGGAGTTGGTGACGGTCGCCTCGACGAGCTTGATGCCCTTCTCTGTGCAGAAGGTTTTAACCAGCTCGGCGAGTTTGACAGAGTTCGCCTCTCCGGCGTTATAGATGTGGCCGAGACGCTTGACGTCCTTGAGCTTGAGCAGAAACTCGAGCTGTCCGCGGACGGGGACCATGTCAGAGATGCCGGTCACATTTGCCCCGCCCTTGTTCCACGAGGCCACGAGGCCGGCTGCGACCGGATCGGTCACCGCCGAGAATACAACCGGTACGTCCTTGATGGCGTTCGCAAGCGCCTGGGCGCTCGGCGTCGCGATACCGATCACGAGAAGCGGCTTCTGATCCTTGAACCGACGGGCGATCTGAGACGCAGTCGCCATATCGCCGTTGGAATTCTGAAGCTCGATCTTGAGATCGGGTCGTGCGGCCGAAATTTCCTCGACAATGCCCTTTTCGATTGCGTCGAGGGCGGGATGAGCGACAAATTTGGAAACCCCGATGAGACCGCCTTTTGCCTGCGCCGAAAGAGATACTGCGCAAAAAAGAACCGTGACGAAACGTACAAAACTCCTAAGAACGCGATTCGATGAAAGTGTATTCATACATACTCCTTTGTTTCTATCAATAGAATCGCTACAACACTACAGATTTTCTTTATTACTGTCAATACTGCGTATAGTATCGAAAAAACAAAACCTTCGTCAGCTACCGAGAATCGATGCCACTTCCTCAGGAAAGCGACTGAGAACCGTCGGGAAGGGCAGAGGTTCAGATGGTATTGTCCCATCGGTAAATACCTCTGGCGGAAGCAGCCGCAATTCCATCCATTCGATCGAGCGCCAGGAACCGGCCTTGAAAGCGGTATTCGTAAAACAGGCGAGATGCCTGAACCCGAGCTTCTCGTGGAGTCGTATACTTTCGGGATTCGGCGAGGCGATAACAGCATACATCGTCGCGAAGCCTTGCAGCCGAGCGAGTTGGACCAATACAGATAGAAGTTGAGTTCCACGACCCCGTCCCCTCGAATCAGGATGCAGATAGACCGAATTCTCGACCGACCAGCGATACGCGGAATGGGGACGGTACGGCGAGAGATAGGCGAAACCGTGCATAACGCCTTCTTCTTCGAGGACAATCCAGGGATACATCGATCGTAAGGCTTCGATCTTCTCGGCTATCGAGCGTGGAGTCGGCGTCTTTTCATCGAAGGTTATCGCCGTGTTCTCAACATAAAACCGGTAAATTTCAGCAATTCGGGGCGAATCGCCGATGTCTGCTATTCTAAACATATTGAGTTCCTCGAAGCTTGTTGTTTCTTCAAAGCCTGGCAGATAGGCTACTTAAAAGAAGTGACCGAGGCTAGAGGAAGTCCTTCCAAAAAAACGTTCTACATATTGACACTTTATGGTCATTTGTTAGATAAGTACGGCGGGAGGATCGCTCGATGCCGTACCGATCCATTGTTCTCGTCAAGCAAGTCCCTGACACCAAAAACATCACCGGAGAGGCGATGACCCCCGAGGGCACGGTCAACCGTGCGGCTCTTCCGGCTGTCTTCAATCCCGAGGACTTGAACGCCCTCGAGATGGCGCTTCTCGTGAAAGACCGGGAAGGCGGCGAGGTTGTCGTCCTTACAATGGGACCGCCCTCGGCCGTCGATGTTCTGAAAGAATCCTTATACCGAGGCGCAGACCGCGCGATTCTGTTAACGGACCGCAAATTCGCAGGCGCCGACACCCTCGCGACATCGTATGCTCTGGCATGCGCGATCGGTAAAATCGGCCGTTTCGACCTCGTGTTCGCCGGACGTCAGGCCATTGACGGCGACACGGCACAGGTCGGGCCACAGACCGCCGAAAAGCTCGGTATTCCCCAGATAACCTACGCCGAATCCATCGAGTCGCTCGAAGACGGCCGTATCACGGTAAAACGCGCCCTTGACCGCGGCTTCGAGCGCGTGCGCTGCACCCTGCCCTGCCTGCTCACCGTCGTGGACAGCGGCCCTGCGCCCAGGCCCGCCTCGGTCCGCAGAAGAATCGCGTACAAACGCGATGCAGCCGTCGAAACCTGGTCGGCCGAGGATATCGGCGCGGAGGAGTCCAGACTGGGAATGGCGGGATCTCCGACTCAGGTTCATAAAATCAACTTTGTGGTGCTCGAAGGCACCGAAAGCAAGGATATTCGGCCTGACGCCGCGGGCATCGCCGGTCTCATCGACGAACTCGTGCGCGAATACGTGATAGGGTAGGACGCGATGAGCGAAACACGAAACGTCTGGGTATTCGTCGAACAGGACGAAGGCAAAATCGCCGATGTGAGCCTCGAACTCATATCGAAGGGAAGGGAGTTGGCGGACGAGCTCAAGTCCGAACTCTGGGCCGTTCTGCCCGGCGAGGGGGTCGGCGCTCTCGCCTCGGAACTCGTAACGCGCGGCGCGGACCGCGTGCTCCTCGCCGAGCACCCCGAGTTGAGGCAGTACCGGACCCTCCCCTACGCCCGGGTCGTATCGACCCTGGTCGAGGAGCGGAAGCCCTACATTTTCCTCTTCGGCGCGAGCTGCGTCGGCCGCGATCTGGCCCCGCGTGTGGCGAGTGCCGTGCGCTCGGGCCTGACCGCGGACTGCACCGATCTGCAGATCGGGGACTTCGAGTCCAAAAAGGACGGCAAGCTTTACAAAGACCTTCTGTTGCAGATCCGGCCCGCCTTCGGCGGCAATCTCATCGCGACCATCGTCAATCCGAATCACCGTCCGCAGATGGCGACGGTCCGCGAAGGCGTTATGCGACAGCGTCCGGCCGATCCCTCCCGCAAGGGGACGATCGAAAAAGTGTCCTGTTCCTTCCAGAGTTCCGATTTCGCGCTCGAGATACTCTCGCGTGAAATGAGGACCTCGACCGTGAAGCTCAAGGAAGCGCCGGTCATTATATCGGGCGGCATGGGCGTCGGCGACGCCGAGGGCTTCGCCCTCGTCCGGGAACTCGCGGCCGCCATGGGCGGCGAGGTCGGGGCCTCGCGGGCCGCGGTCGATGCGGGCTTCATCTCGAAAGAGCACCAGGTCGGCCAGACCGGCACGACGGTACGGCCCCGGCTCTATGTCGCCGCGGGCATCTCGGGGGCGATCCAACACCGGGCAGGCATGGCCGAGTCGAGCAAGATCATCGCCGTCAACACCGATCCCGATGCACCGATTTTCCAGATTGCGCACTACAGGATCGTAGGCGACCTCGCCCAGGTCCTGCCGATGATGACAGCCGCCCTGCGCGAAAAGGCAAAGTAAGAGGAGACCGGCATGGCAGAAAACTTCTGGCTCGACAACCCCGACCTTCGGTTCCGCGTGGAGAGCGCCGATCTCGCCGATGTGGTTGAAATGAAGGAACGCGGCTATTCTTTCGCCAAAGACAGCCCCCTCGCGCCCCGGGATTACGCGGACGCGAAGGAGAACTGGGCCCTGACCCTCGATACGCTGGGCGGCATCTGCGGCGAGATCATCGCCCCCCGCGCGGCAGAGGCCGACGAGGAGGGCGCCCACTACGAAAACGGCAAAGTGACCTATGCCGCCGCGACTCAGGCTGCCATCGAGGCTTTCCGCAAATCGGAAATTCTTGGTTGCATGCTTCCCTGGCAATACGGGGGGCTCAATCTTCCCGAGACGATCTACCAGGCTATGATCGAAATGGTGAGCCGAGCCGAGGGCGGCCTCATGACGATCTTCGGTCTGCAGGAAATAGCCTCGACGATAAACGAGTTCGCCGACGACGAGATCAAAGCCCGCATCCTGCCCCGCTTCGCGCGCGGCGAAGTCTTCGGCGCCATGGTCCTAACCGAGCCCGACGCAGGATCGGATTTGGGATCGGTGCAGTGCCGCGCTCATTTCGACGAAGGGGCGGGAGTCTGGCGCATCAACGGCGTCAAGCGCTTCATCACGAACGGCAACGCCGACATCCATCTCGTGCTTGCGCGGAGCGAGGAGGGCACGAAGGACGCACGAGGTCTTTCCATGTTCCTGGTCGAGCGCGACGAGACGGTCAGAATCCGCCGCATCGAGAACAAGCTCGGCATTCATTCCTCACCGACCTGCGAACTCCAGTACCGCAACACGCCCGGCCTCTTGGTCGGCAAACGCCGCTTCGGGCTCATGCGCTGCGCCATGTCGCTCATGAACGGCGCCCGGCTCGCCGTCGCGTCCCAGGCCGTCGGCATCGCCGAGGCGGCCTTCCGCGAGGCGAAGAAGTACGCCTCCGAGCGCCAGCAGTTCGGGACCGCGGTCGGCGAACTGCCGGCGGTCGTCCGGCTTTTGGTATCGATGCGCGGCGAGATCGAGGCCGCCCGCGCACTTATTTTCGAGACCGCCGGATGGGTGGACCGCCTCAAGGCCTGCGAGCAGAAGCAGGAAGAGGCCGAGAAATCGGGCTCGAGCGCCTCACCCGAACTCATAGCCAAGAAAAAACAGGCCTCGAATCTCGCGGACATCCTCACGCCATTATCGAAATATTACGCGACCGAGATGGGAAACCGCGTCTGCTACAAGGGTATGCAGGTCCACGGCGGCGTCGGGTACATGCGCGAGTTCAACGCCGAGCGCCACTACCGCGACGTCCGCATCACCAATATCTACGAAGGCACAAGTCAGCTCCAGGTGGTCGCGGCGCTCGGGAAAATGGTCGGCCGCGGCCTCGATGTGCTCCTCGACGCCTGGGCGGCCATGCCCGCGCCCGCCGGACTCGAGGCTGTCCGGGCCTCGCTGGACGAGGCTACGGCGCTCTTCAAAGAGGCCTGCGACAAACTGCATGCCGCGGATCGGGTCACCGCCGACCTTCTCGGCGCTGACCTCATGGACATGGCGGCCGCGGTCGTGAACACCTGGCTGCTTCTGCGCGACGCTACGCGCGCCTCCGACGAGGCGGTCCGAGGTCGAAAAGCCCAGCTCGTCAAGGCCTATGCGGCCGAGCATCTGCCCAAGGCCCTCGCCTCGGGACGTATTGTGTTGACCTCCGACACAACCGCCGTGAGCGCAAAAGAGCAGATTCTGGCCTAAACCGAGTTTTACAAGATACGATTGCATAGACAATGCGATCGCGTCGACGCTGAATTCCTACGGCAACCCGGGAGTCTCCCGGGTTGTTCTTTTTATAGTGCCTCGAACCTTGTTGCGACTGGTCAAAGCCCCCGTACCCACCACACCCCCGCACCAAAGCGCCCTGCATCCCATCCCTAGGCGGCCGCGTACGCCGGCAAATAGTCCGGCCCCTGACGCACGGGCGTCTGCCAGCGCCTCAGCCAGGTGTCCTCGGCGCTCGGATCGAGCTCGATGAGCGACAAAAAGGCTCGACGCTTCCATAGTAATTTCTTCGCCCGCTCGATCTCGGCCGCGTTGATCCCCGCCACCACCGCGTGACTGAAACAGCCCCAGGCCGCGCGGTGCACTTTCTCGATGTTGTGGTAGTACCGGTACAGACTCAGCCGCTCCATCTGCCGGTTCACATTCCGGCCGAAGCACACCGACTCGCGCACATGCTCGTGCAGGTCCTTGCGGATCTCCCGGTCGAGGTAGTTCACCGAGAACAAGGGATTGTGGATCGTGCGAGCCGCCCGCGAGGAGACGGTGTAGTGGCGGAGTCGGCCCTGCTCGAGCAGACCATGAGCGCAGGGCGAGGATGCGATTGCCCGCGGATAGGCCGAATGCTTATCCGTCCACAGCTCGACCTGCGGTCGGACCGCCGCCGCCAGAAACCGCAGACTCGTCTCCATAAGCC
>CAZXXZ010000049.1:0-15198 GCA_964644505.1 uncultured Treponemataceae bacterium
CGACGAAGCCGACGAGCCAGGAGAAGCTCGCGCCGATGAGGAAGCAGAGCGAGCGACCCCAGTGGAACCAGGGATTTGGGCTCGAAGCGGTGAAATACAGAAGAATCGCGAGAATGACCATGAGGGGCGCTATCTTCTTGAACTGCGCCGCGAGGTAGGCGTTGGCCCCCTCGCGCACCGCCTGCGCGATCTGCTGCATTTTCTGAGTACCCTTGTCAGCCTTTCGGACCTGGCCGACGAGCATCACAGCGTACAAAAGGCCCGCGACGGCGATCGCCAGCACGATAAAGAGCGCGATACGCTCGACTCCGGAGAAGCTGGAACTCGGGTCGAGGAAGCTGAAGGGTTTGAATACCGATTCCCCCGCCGCGTCCGTCGGCTCGGTCTGCGCGCCCAAAAACGCGACAAAGACCGTGAGTCCGAGCAGCACGACGAAAGACACCGCCAGGTTGCGTCTTCGGGCGCGGCCTGACCTACCTGAAAAGATCATATAGAACCTCGATGTGTATAAGTGCATACTTTCCGCGCAAGGCGGAAATCACTTAAGTGAAACATAAGGGAATCATGTTTGCCTAGTAGTTTTTGAAACCGAATTTCATTTCGTGTTTTTCATACATAATCGTGGTTTTATTTATTTGTTTACATTATAACCATTTGCACACAGGGTCCGTCTCGACGCCCATCGACCGACTTTCAAAGGCGCCATAGTCGGAGAAATGATGTTATTTTATATTAACTTCATTGCCCATGGCGACCTTGGACCTGTACTTCTCCACTTCCCAGTTCCGTATAAAGTCGATCTTGTCCTTTGTCATGTGTCGAGCTCCGCCGAAGCTTTCTGCGTAGGCTGCTATCTTGCAGGCGTCGACATACAAGAGTAAAGCTCTGTCGGCCGCCGAACCCGAGGCGGCGATGGAGAATGCCCCGACCCCGGCCGCGACGACGATCCGCGGATCGATGCTGTTTCGAGCACGGTACTTCTCCCAGGCTGCGGCGATCCGTCCGGGATCGGCTCGCAGAAACTCGTGGCCCGCATAGACTATGTGATCGGGAGTGAATGCAGATGACAGCGGCGCGAAGGAGTTTTCGGAAGATGCGTGCGAGAACGTCTCCGCGTCTGCGCGGAAACGGATGGAAGAACCTGCGGGGGCGAGGGCTTTGATTTCGTTCAAGGTAGTAAACATAGCCTCGGCGTCGATCGATACGGCCGAGAAATCGGGCTCCCGTTGTATGCGGGGCCGTATGCGTTCAACCACAGATCGGGAAAGCGAATCGATCTCGGCGGGACTCTCGCCCGCGACCAGAAGGCCGTGGTTCTGCATGATCATGATGGAGGGATCCCGTCCCTCGCGCGAACGATACTCGTCCATGGCGCCGCGTACAGTTTGGGCGAGCACATAGCCAGGATCGACGAAGGGAATCCAGATCGCCTCGTGCTCGAAGAGCTCTTGAAATACATCGTGTCCCCTCATCCCGCAGGCGAGGCCGTTGACCAGGGCAGGATGTGTGTGCACGACGAAGGATTGCGGGAAGAGGCCGTGCATCAGGGTCTCGACCGAGGGACGCTTTGTTTCGCTTTTAGAGCTCGCCGCCGCAGGAGCGAAACTGGCCGTCTCAGTAACGGCGCTCGCCGCTGCAGCGGCGCGTGCCGCCATGAGGTCGGCGAGCACAGCCGCTTCCCGCGCCTCGGGATCGCTGGGATACGACGCAGTCCAGATCGCATCGAGCTTCGATCGGTCGATCGCGCAGAATCCGTCTGCAGAAATATCGCCGAGGCTCGTGCCGGAAGCCTTGACGTAGAGCCGGCTGGAATCCTTCCACGAGGTATTGCCGCCGCCCGCGAGCACCCAGTCCGGATCGGAGCCATATCGGCGGGATAGTTCTACTAAGGCGTCAAGCTGGGCCACGGCATTCCTACTTTCTCAGGGCGAGAACGTCGCGCTCGTAGGATTCGACTTCGTCGATAAGCGAAGCATCGAGCGGAACGTCTGAGCGCCTGCAATATTCGTCCCAGACCGCGTTCCAGGGCAGGGATTTGGTCTCTTCGAGAAGCGCCAATCGCGCGAAGCCCCTCCCCTCCTCGTCGGCGGCGAGGAGTTTCGAGCGAGCTTCGAGGGCCGCCATGAGCAGGGCCTTTCGGGTCGAGCGCGCTCCGAGGGCCCAGGCTCCGATGCGGTTTATCGAGGCGTCGAAAAAGTCCAGACCGATCCGTATGCGCCCGAGATCGGGGGAACGGAGTATCTCGCGCGCCAGCTCGATGATCTCGTCCGTGAGAATGACGACATGGTCGGAATCCCAGCGCACGCCGCGTGACACATGCAGAAGAACTCCGGGCACGAAGGGCAGAACGGCGGAGATCTTGTCGGCGACGCTCTCGGTCGGATGATAGTGGCCGGCGTCGAGCGTTATAAACTTATTCCGTGTCGCCGCGTAACCGAGGTAGAACTCGTGCGAGCCCACGACGAAAGATTCCGAACCGATGCCGAAAAGCTTGCCCTCGATAGCGTCCTCGAGAAGGTCGGGCGGGTAGCTTTCGGAGAAAATTTCGTCGAGGGAAGCCAGGAGACGGGCGCGGAAGCCGGCCCGATCGACAGGGAGGTCTTTCGAGCCGTCGGGGATCCAGGTGTTATGGACGCAGGCCGAACCCTGGACCCTGCCCATCGCGGCGCCGATGCGACGGGCGCGCTTTACGTGCTCGATCCAAAATGCGCGGATGCCCGCGTCCCTATGAGAGAGCGTGTATCCATCGGCGGCCGAGGGATGGGAAAAGAGCGTCGCGTTGAAATCGAGACAAAGCTTCTTATCCCCCGCCCAGTCCATCCAGGCGGAAAAGTGCTCAGGCTCGAGTTCGTTGCGATCGATGCGCTTTCCGCCGAACTCTCCGTAGATCGCGTGGAGCGATAGTCGTTTGGCGCCCGGAACGAGAAAGAGGACCTTCTCGATATCGGCGCGCAGCTCTTCCGGGTTCCTCGCCCTGCCTGCTTGGTTTCCGGTGACCTGAATGCCGCCGCCCGAGAGGCCGCCGGAGTTCTCGAAACCCGCGACATCATCGCCCTGCCAACAGTGAATAGAAAGAGCCAGACGGTCGATGAAGGACATCGCTCGTTCGACATCGACACCGAGTTCTGCGTAGCGTTCCGCAGCCTCTGCGAAAGCCGCCTCCGCGCTTCTTCGCGACATACCGCACCGCCTTTCTTCGACGAGCCCACTATATCATGAGGGAGCTCGAAAAAAGTCAGTTTTTCAAGGTCTCTATAAACTACTGTGTTGCGGATACGCCAGTTCACTTCGAAAGCCCGTAGCCCAGGCCGAAGGCGCCAGCCGCAAGGCCGAGGACCGCCGCAGCCCTCCAGATCCAGAGCTCGGTGTCACGGCGCCGGGCCAGAGCCTGGGCCTCCTTCAGCGATTTTTCTGAGAGCCTGAGCGACGTCTCGCACTGCTCGAGCAAGGCGGACAATTCGCTCGCCTGCGTCCTGGATTCGTCGAGACTCTTCGACAGCTCGATCAATTTCAAGCGCGCAGTCTCGAGCGACTGTCTGAGCTCCGCGGAGTCCCTCCTCGAGTCCAGAGCCGCGCTCTCGAGCGAGCTCAAGAGTTCGTCGAGCTTCTCCCAGCTCGGAAGCTGTCCGCTCGAGCTGTCGCCCGAGACTGCGCTCGGGGACTCGGTCGACGACGAAGACCAGGACTGCGCCGAGCACAGCCCCGGCAGCAACGAGAGCGCCAGCGCGAAGCAGACGAGCCATCTCACGATCCTCCTCCTCGGTCGGCCGCGTCAAAGGCCGCCTTGGGGTGAGTATACCATAACATATCGACGAACAAGCGCCCCATCGATGCGTCGAAGTTATGCGAGAGCTTTTTTCCGATACCAGTAGCGGTACTCGTCGGCGAATCCGATCTTCGCGTACAGGCTGCGCGCAGCCTCGTTCGCCTCGACCACCTGCAAGTAGGCCTGTTCCGCGCCAAGGCCGCGCGCGCGTTCTAGAATCGAGGCGACGAGAGCCTGTCCCAAGCCGTTTCGCCGATACTCCTTGTGCACGGCGATGTTGAAAAGCCCCACCCATCCCCTATCCACCGCGCCGTAGCCGCATGCGACAATCCTTCCATTTTCCCTGATCGCGGCCACGATGCGCGGAACAATGACATTGCCGAGTATTCGGGCGATTATCGGACGTTCCCGCGCATCGTGACCTGAGCAGAGGCAGAAGGCATCGATCCATTCGTCATCGAAAGACTCCGAGAAGAGAACAGTCGGATCGTGCCTTGTAGGAGCCGCGATGTCTTCGAGAGAGCGGGTCATGACGAAGGTCTCGTGGATCTTCGCGTAGTTTCCCGCTTCGAGTTCCCCGTCGATCTCGCGCTGTTTCCCACCTTCGACGATCTTGAATACCGACGAGAGGCCGCGGGAGGCATAACATTCCTCGCAGTGACGTATCTTAACGTCTATGGGAAGCGTCGAGGGATACAGAGGATTGACCGAATTCGAGCGATTGGAATAGCCCTCGGCGAAGCGGAGTATCCAGCCGTCGTATACGAGTGTCTGCAGGGCCGGCCATGCCGAGAGACTCAACTCTTCAAGCATAAACTTCATACACATCTCCTAACAGCTTTATGACACACTCGATGCGTGTCAGCAAACCGACAAATAAAAAGCCGCCCTCCCGGGGCGGCTCTACCATAAAAACAAGCGCGGCATCCCCGCCGCTCTCATCTCATCCCAGGGTTTTCCGCTTTGAGCCTGTAAAGCTACGGAGGCGCTCGATTTCCGCACGGGCGCGGTTCGGGGCCGGTCCTCCGACAAGGTCGCGCCGCGCGACGCAGGCCTCGAGAGCGAGGTACTGAGCGAGCTGGTCCGGATCGACGCCCTTCCAGGCCTCATGGAGCGCGACAAGTCCTCCGGCACCGAGATCGGCGATGAGCTGTTCGGTTGAGGGAGAACCGGCGTACTTCCCCGAACTCGCCGCGGATGCCCACGCTTCGACGAGCTTTCGGCCTGCGGCGTAGGCGGTGCGGAAGGGAACGCCCCGGAGCACGAGATACTCCGCGGCGTCGGCGGCCCAGAGACAGCCGTCCTCGGCGGCCTCGCGCATGCGTTCGGGCCTGGGCTTGAGCGCGCGCACAAGCCGCGCGAAGGCTTTCGTACAGGAAAGGGCCGTGTCGCCTGCGTCGAAGACGAGCGACTTGTCCTCCTGGAGGTCGCGGTTGTAACTCAGGGGCAGACCCTTCTGCAAAACCAAAAGAGCCACTAGATCGCCATAGGCGCGGGCCGATTTGCCCCGGATGAGTTCGGCGGGATCGGGGTTGCGTTTCTGCGGCATGACCGAGGAACCGGTCGAACAGCTCGCGTCGATCGCCACAAAACCGAACTCGGAACTCGCCCACAAGACGATCTCCTCGCAGAAGCGCGAGAGATGCATGAGCAGGGTCGCGGCCGCCGAGGCGAACTCGACACAGGCGTCCCGATCCGCGACGCTGTCCATCGAATTGCGCGAAGGCCGAGAAAATCCCAATGCCGAGGATGTCGCCTCGCGGTCCACCCGAAGCCCTGTCCCCGCAAGGGCGCAGGAGCCCAGGGGGCATTCGTCGGCCCTGCGGTCTGCGTCCTCGAAGCGGCCGTAGTCCCGCTCGATCGCTGCGCACCAGGCGAGGAGGTGATGCGCGAAGGTCACCGGCTGCGCTCGCTGAAGATGGGTATAGCCGGGCATGATCGTGGACAAGTGTTCTGAAGCGAGATCGAGGCAGGAATCGAGGGCCTCCAGTATGGCATTTCGAATCTCGCGCGAGGCGCGGCGCAGCCAGAGCCTCAGGTCGAGGGCGACCTGATCGTTGCGGCTCCGTCCCGCGTGGAGACTGCGGCCCACATCGCCCATGGACGTGGTCAACTCGGATTCGACGAATGAGTGAACATCCTCGGCGGAAAGGTCCACCTCGACCTGACCGGCCTCGGCGGCGGCCGCCATCTCGGCTAGTCCCGCGCAGAGCTTTTCCGCGGTATCGGCGGGCAGGATACCCTGCGTGCCGAGCATCGAGGCGTGCGCGATCGATCCGGCGAGGTCTTCGGGCAGAAGCCTCCTGTCCACCTCGGTCGAAGAAAGGAAGGTGTCGATCTCGGGATCGAGTTCGCCGATCTTCGAGGTTTCCCAAATTTTGGCCATCTCAGTCCCCGGCGCTGGGCGTAAAGCCCGCCTTCCCCGGACTAACCCCCTTGGGCAGGGCGGCGCCCTCGGCTTTTATCCGCGCCTCGAGCCGTGCGCGCACCTTGGTCGGCAGGCCGAAGAGGTTGATGAAACCGGTGGAGTCTTTATGCGAGAAAAGCGGCCCGGTGGTGAAACTCGCGAGACTTGCGTCATACAGTGAATACGGCGATTTCGCGCCGGCGTCCGTGATCGAGCCCTTCCATAGTTTGAGCCGAACGGTGCCGCAGACATAGCGCTGCGTCGAATCGATGAAGGCGCACAGAGCCTCGCGCAGTGGGCAGAACCACTCGCCCTCGTACAGGGTGTCGGCGAATCTCTGGCCGACCTGCATTTTGAAGGACAGGGTCTTGCGGTCCAGACAGAGCTGCTCGAGCTTGGCGTGGGCCTCCATGATGACCGTTCCGCCCGGCGTCTCGTACACGCCGCGGGACTTCATGCCGACGACTCGGTTTTCGACCATATCGAGAATACCGACGCCGTGCCTGCCCGCGATCGTATTGAGTTCCCCGATCAGCGCGACCCCGTCCATCTTTTTCCCGTTGAGGGCGACAGGCACGCCTTTTTCAAACTCGAGTTCTACATATTCGGGCGTATCGGGCGCCTTGGAGGGCGGCGTTATCATTTTGAGCATGTCGCCGTCGTAGTTCGGCTCGTTCCAGGGATCCTCGAGATCGAGACCCTCGTGGCTTATATGCCAGAGATTGTCGTCCCGGCTGTAGGAGTCGGATTTCTTCATCGGAACGGGAATACCCCGCTTCTCGAGATACTCGATCTCCTCCTCGCGGCTCGAGATGTCCCAAATTCTCCAGGGCGCGATAACCTCCATCTCGGGCGCAAAGGCCTTGATCGCGAGTTCGAAGCGCACCTGATCGTTGCCCTTGCCCGTGCAGCCGTGCGCGATGGCCGAACAGCCTTCAGCCAGAGCGGTCTGAGTCAGGTTTTTGGCGATGAGAGGCCGGGCAGCCGATGTGCCGAGAAGGTAGCGGCCTTCGTAGGAAGAGCCCGACTTGACGAGAGGCCAGATAAAATCCTCGACAAATTCTTTCTTGAGATCCTGAACGATGAGCTTCACCGCCCCCGAGGAGATCGCCTTTTTTTCGAGCGAAGCCCAGTCGCACTCCTGCCCGACATCGGCGCAGACGGCGATGACCTCGCAGTCGTAGTTCTCCTTGAGCCAGGGAACGATGACCGTCGTATCGAGCCCGCCGGAGTACGCCAGGGCTATTTTCTTCTTCATAAATCAATTCCTCCTAAATCATAAAAAAAACGACTATCTCCCTGCGCGTGTCGCGCATGGCCGTACTGTACAGTTCTAGGGTGCTGAATCAGGGTTAACGGATACGGAGGGCGATGGAAAGCGTACAAAACACACTTTGATGTAGGATCTCGTTCAAAGGTATCACGAAGGACTCCTCGATAAAACGACCCTGTTCCTCGAACCTTGTTGCGATTTTCGAAAACGAAAGGCTCCGCTCTATACATAGGATAGTGTCAACAGTAGACGGATACCCTCTTACAACAAGCTTCGAGGAACTTTATTCATTACACTAATGTAAAAAAAAAGAAGGGTCAAGCCTTTTATGCATTTTTATGCAAGAGAATAGCGAAAATATGCAACCACTCTTTTATAGCTTGGCCCGGTTCTCTCCTGAGAGTACTATGCCCTCATGCTGTTCATCGACAGGTCAGACGGCCTGCGAGTCCGCGGGCTCGATGCAGTGAAGGCCGTGCTTCCCTATGTACTGCGTCGAAGAAGCGAAGCCTCCGTCTTCTTTTCGCGCGATATCGAGGTCGAGGGCGCCCTCGCCTATCTTCGTCGGAAAAAAAACGAAGCGGGAGGCGAGCGATACTCGCTCTTCGGTATTCTCATCGCTGCCGCGGTCAGGACGATCGCGTTGAAACCGAGACTCAACCGCTTTGTGCATCGACGGGCGGTCTATGCGCATAAAGACATATCAGTCTCGTTTATCGTTAAAAAAAGTCTGTCCGAGGCATCATCCGAGGCGAACGCAAAGATACATTTCGATCCCGAAGACGACCTCGAAGCGGCGACCGCTAAAATCAACAAAGGCATCGAGACAGCTCGGAGCGGAACACCCGATCACGGCGATCGCAAGTACCGTTTCTTTCACAGCTTGCCGCTCGCGAAAGCCGTAGTATCGCATACGGTGCGCGTTCTCGACCGATTCAATATCGCGCCTCGCCGTCTGATCGAAGCCGACCCTCTGTACACCTCGGTATATTTCGCCAATCTCGGGTCGATCGGTCTCGATCCGCCCTACCATCAACTCTATGATTGGGGGACGGCGAGTGTGTTCATGGTCGTGGGGCGAATGTTCCAAAAAAACGCCCCCCATGAGGAGATCTCGTCGCAGTCCCCGGGACGCAGACACTATGTGACGATCAATTTCACGGTTGACGAGCGGATTGCCGAGGGGCTGTACTTCGCCCACGCCGTGTCGCTCTTTCAGAAGCTCGTTTCCCGACCGGAGTTTCTCGAGCAGAAACCCGATCTTTCCGAGGCGGAGGCCTGAAGACCTCTGTCAGTCCACCGTTAGAATCAACAGATAAACGAGCCCGGCAAGTACAGCCAAAGCTACAACGTATGCCCATATCGGCGGAGGGGGAGCCTCGACCGGGGGAGGAAGCTCGGGTTCGGGAGCTGCGTTGGCGACTTCGGCGTAACCGCAGATGGGGCAGCCTGAGTCGAAGTCCTCGGTCTTCCCGGAATACCCGCAGCGAGGACACTTCACTGACGAGAAAAAGCGACCGCAGCGCGGGCATATTTTTGCGTTTTTACGGACTTCGATTCCGCAGAACTCGCAGAAATAGTGCGGCCGCTTCAAGGGGCCACCCTAGTCCGAAGCTGTTTTCGCCGCGCTTTCGCAGGTCGAGGATGAGGCGCAGCAGCTGCATGCGGCCGGGGCTTTCTCCGACGAATCCGAGCTCTTCGAGGGCGTGGAACTCTTTCTGCTGTCGTTTTTATAAAAGCCCGAACCTTTGAAAATAACCCCTGTACCGCCGTTTATTCTACGGCGTACAGATTTTCCACAGGTCGGACACTGCCCGAGCGGATCATCGGACATTCGCTGAAACACCTCAAATACACCGCACTGTGAACACTCGTACTCATAGGTTGGCATGATGTACACCTCGAAATGTATGTCAGATTGTAATATACCGAGACGGACCGAGATGCGTAAAGGCTATGAAGTGCCTCGAAGCTTGTTGCAGCCTAGACAAGCACCCATTCGATGGCTGTTTATCGCTCAGAAAGCTCAGTTCCCCCGCCCGAAAGGATGTTTTCGAGTTCGGTTTCGAGCTGAGACAGCCGCTCGTCGATCGAAGCGAAGTAGTCGTTCCCGGTCATTACAGTCGATCGCTCGGCTTCCATTTTCGAAAAAGGCCCTGACAGGGCCTCGATACAGGTGGGCCCCCGGGAGACAGGGCTCCCGCAATAGGGGCAGAAGCGAAAATCAGAGAAAATGAGGGCTCGGCAGCTGGTACAGAATTTGACTTTCACTTTTTTCCCTCCTCGCAGAAGCCGAGAGGTTCTTTGTTCTGTATCATAGAAGACTCGCCGCGAGTTCCGCCAGTTCCGAACGCTCGCTCCGCACGAGGGTTATATGACCGTAGATCTGCTGGCCTTTAAAGGCGTCGACGAGATATGAAAGGCCGTTTGAATTCGAATCGAGGTACATGTTGTCGATCTGGTACGGATCTCCGGTAAGTACGACCTTGGTACCCTCCCCGGCCCTGGAAACGATCGTCTTGATCTCGTGAGGGGTGAGGTTCTGCGCCTCGTCGACGATCATGTACTGATTGGGAAGGCTTCGGCCTCGGATAAATGACAGGGCCTCGATTTCCACGACCTTGTCTTTAATCAGCTGATCGACGCTCTTGACGTTCTGTCGTTTATACTCGCCCAAAATCTGCTCGAGATTGTCGAACAAAGGCTGCATCCAGTTGGCCATTTTGGCGCTCTTTTCGCCCGGAAGATAGCCGATGTCCTTCCCGACCGGCACGACCGGTCGCGTCACCAGCATACGCGAGTAGGCTCGGTCCTCGACCGTGCGCTTGAGCCCGGCGGCTATGGCCAGGAGGGTCTTGCCCGTTCCGGCCTTGCCGACGAGCGTGACTAATTTGACATCGTCGTCCAAAAGGAGTTCGAAGGCGACGCGCTGCCGTTCGTTGAGGGGCGCGATGCCGGCGATCGATCCGTCCCACTCGGGCAGGGCGAGGAGCCTGGCCCCGATGGAATCGCCCTTGGCGAGAACGCTTTGATCGCTCGTTTTATCGCGCAGAAGGACGAACTCGTTCGGGTAGAGGCGCTCCTTCCAGGGCAGTTCCCCGGTGCTGATAATGCGGGATATTGTTTCGGTCGAAGTGTCGATCTCGCGGAGCCCCTGGTAGAGTGTCGCGATATCGACTTTCTGTTTCTCGTAATCGACCGCGCGGATGCCCAGGGCGGCCGCCTTCACCCGGGCGTTGATGTCCTTCGAAACGAAAAAGACACGCTTGCCCTCGGACTGCAGCGCATAGGCGCAGAAGATGATCTTATTGTCGTTTTTGTCGAGCCCGAAACCCGCAGGCACGGACTCGGGCAGGAGGAAGGAGACCCTGAGCACGGAGCCGTTTTCGAGCTTCACCCCCTCGTTGAGGTTGCCCTTGTGGGTTAGAGACTGGAGAAAGCGTATCGCCTCGCGGGCGGCCTTTCCCCGCTGATCGGGGTAGGTCTTGAGGCCGTCGAGTTCCTCGAGGACTTCGAGAGGTATGACGATCTCGTTGTCGCGGAATGACATAATGGCCTCGGGGTAATGGATGAGCACATTGGTGTCGATGACAAATGTCTTGACGACGTCCGCGCCGGATTGACTCATGCCGATGCACTCCTCTGCGCCATTATAAAGCATGAAAGACGAAAGAATCCCCCCTGGAAATGCGAATCCTCAACCACATGACGGCTCGGGCTGAGGTTCCGCTTCACTTAACACTGAAACTCCACCGCGTTTCTTCGCCCACCCGCAGTCCGCCGCGCGCCGCCCGAATGTCCCCGGAGACGACGACCGAGTAATCACCCGGCTCGAGGGGCGACGCGGGAACGAAGCTCAGCGAGGCGCCGTTCCAGACAAGACGCCCCTCGATCCCTTGCGCGACCCGAGCTTCGGTCGCCGCGGCCGCCCCCGCGGTCCGCTGCGCCGCGCTCTTGGTCACGACAAAAGCATCGGCTGGTATTCTCTGGTCCATAGGCTCCGAAAACGTGACAGTGACCGCGGCACTCGGAAGGGCGCGCGAGCCGGACGCGGGCGAGAGTTTCTTGACGAAGGGTCGTGCTGCAGAAGCGACAAGCGGCCCTGGCTCACGCGAGGACGAGCGCGAGGCCAAGATCAGGCCGCCGAAGGCCGGTATCTTGAGCGGAATGACGCCATCAACGACCTTAACCGCCGTCCCGGGGCGTCCGTGTGAATCGCGGTCGGCGAATAGAACAAGCTGAAGAACATCGCCGTCCGCGAGTCCGACGGCGGTAACCGGTAGATCGACCTCGCGCGCTTCGGCGTTGTTGTTGAGCGCCGCGATCACGACGGTCGAAGCGTCCCAGCGGCCGAGGGCGTAGACTCCTTTATCGCGGGCGTAGAGTGTCGTAAACGATCCTGTTCTCAAGGCCGAGAACTCTTTGTGCACCGCGATCACATCTTTGTAGAAGCTCAAAAGTTCCTCGTCTTCCCGCCCCCAGGGATAGGTTCTGCGGTCGTCGGGATCGGTGAAGCCGACAAGCCCTGCCTCGTCGCCGTAGTAAAGGGTCGGCGCGCCGGGGAGCGTCATCTGGAGAATGACCGCCTCCTTGAGTATTCCCTTGTTGACGGCCTCGCCCGCCTTTTCCTGCGGCGATACGTCGTCGGTGCTGCGCTTGTCGTCGACAAAGCCGCTCGTGCGGGTCAAAAAGCGCGAGTGGTCGTGGTTGTCGAGCTCGTTCATGGCGATCTCGAGGGAGTTCCAGGGCAGCTTTGCCATCTTGTCGGCGAGGTCGGAAGCAAAGACTGCCGAATCGTTATGAAGCTTTTCGCGGTAATAGTAACTGTGCTTCTCCAATCCTGTAAGGAACCACCCGACCGGCTCGAAGAATGCGTCGTAGTTCATTACGGTATCCCACTGGTCTCCGCGCAGCCAAGAAGACGAATCGCCGTAGACCTCGGCGAGGATGACCGCTTCGGGATTGGCGTTTTTCACCGCAGTGCGGAATACGGACCAGAAATAATGATTGTATTTCGGAGAGTGCCCGAGGTCGGCGGCGACGTCGAGGCGCCAGCCGTCGGCCGCCGCTCCCATTTCTTTCGAAACCCAGGTTGAAGCGATATCGAGTATCTTCCGTTCAAGATCGGAGGACCCTTCGTAATTGAGCTTCGGCAAAGTTTTATAGCCATACCAGGTTTCGTAGTTCTCGTTGTCCGGCCACGCGTCTTTTGTGAACTTAAAATAATCCCTGAACGGGGAGTTTTTCGATTCGTAGGCCCCCGGTCCCTGCTCGAGGGGGTACAGTTTCTCGCGGTCAAACCATCGGTTGAAACTCCCCGCATGATTGAACACTCCGTCGAGGATCACTTTAATCCCGCGCTCGTGCGCCTTCGAAATAAGCTCTCTGAGCTTCGCGTCCGAAGCGGCGAGATTCTCGGGATCGGTCGTTCTGATCTTGTACTTTTCGGCGCTCTGGTTGACCTTCGACGCGTCCGATGCTCCGGACTTTTTATAATTCGGGTCCTTCGTCGGATCGATGAGAACGCCCCCGTCCTTGACGATGACACCGAAGTGCGGATCGACGTGCTCGTAGTCCTGAGTGTCGTACTTGTGATTGGAGGGAGAGACGAAGACCGGGTTGAGGTATATTCCTTCGACTCCAAGGTCTTTCAAATAGTCGAGCTTTTGAATGACTCCTTCCAGATCTCCGCCGAAGAACTCGCGCGTCCTGTTGCCGCCTGCGGCGTAGGACCGCGAGGCGTCGGGCAATGCGTACCAGTCCTCGACACGGACGCTCGGCCAGTTGTCGTACATATACTCGTTCGTCAGAACATCGTTGGAACGGTCGCCGTTCGCGAAGCGATCGACGAAAATCTGGTACAGGACCGCACCCTTCATCCATGAGGGGACTTTGAAATTCGGTACAAGTGAAAAGCGCGAGCTGTCGTCGGGGGAAGTACGCGCGAGCCCCCGCCGGCCGTAAAAGTAACTTGTTTTGTTGCGCTTCAGTTCGAAGTAGTACAACCTCGTCTCGGAACTCGGCGGTAGTTCTGCGTACCAGAAATCGAAGCTCCCCTCAGAGAGGGTTTTCGTCATGGACAGCGAAAAATCCTCGAGTCTCAGGAAGACTTCCGAGAAATCGCTGCGCCCGGTTCTGATCTTGAGCGTTACCCAGTCGCGGTCCGTCGGTTCCTGTGGATGTACATAGAAGGCCGATCCGTCTGCGTACACGGCCTGCGGGTTCATGGATTCGGAAAGTTTGACGGGGGCGGCCCAAACACTTTGAAGAAGTATCGCAAAAAGCGCGAGGAGGGGGCATTTTTTAACCACGATCTGCCTCCTTATCGTGCGGGAGCGGCATACATGCCAGATTTCGCGGCCATCTCGGCCGTCCACGCGACGACCTGATCACGGTCGGGAACAAAGAAAAGGTTGTTCGCGTCGCTCACCTCGCCGGCTCCTGCCTCGTCCACACCGCGCCAGGCGAGTTTGAACCGCCACGCGAGACCCGATTCGAAGCCGACACGATAGGCGTTTCCATCGTCGAAGGCGAAGTACACCTTTGCGCTCGAGCGCTTGAAGACGAAGCGTTCCGTCCAAATACCGTCTCCCGCGACGCGGTCGCCGTGAGTCCCGTCGTCGAACATATCGTAGACGGGCCAGGAGCCCCCGGCCGAGGCCTCGCCGCTGTCGATGTCCAACGTGAATGTCCCCTTGATTCTGAGCGGCGGAACGAAGGACTCGGCGGGATGCGAGGCGTCGACCCAGACATTTTTCAAGGTAGAGGTGTCGACCTCGACAATCACCTCGACCGTTTTTTTAAGCGCACCGGCGGGTACGACGGAAATGGCGAGTTCAGAACTGAGCGTATTGGTTTTTGTCCTCGCGAGCGCGCGAACGACGACCGTTCCGGGCATCGAGGGCGCGATGAAATCGACTTCGTTGTCGACCCCCGTAGGCACGAGTTCTCCGGCCTCGGAACTCCAGCTTATGGAGGGCGGGCCGCCCGGCATGCTGACACGGAACGAGATCGGCAGCCTCTTACCAGCCTCGACTTCCAATGTCGGGGCGCTCAACTCCGCATAGCTCTTGGGCGACGGTGTCCCGGCGCAGGCAAGGCATAGAGCAGCGCTTAGTATAACTACTGACGGCGCAAAGACATGAACAGGGGTTTTTCTCATATTCCCTCCATTAGACCTATGGGTTAGAGGCATGGAGAAAGCACCGAAATAAACCGGTTTATATCAGTATTACCTAGCTTCTACGTTCTGTAAAGCCTATTAGTTCCTCGAACCTTGTTGCGACTCAATCAGGCACGGCAGATCCGCGCGTAGAAAGGATATGAGCTATACCTTCCCCTTCTGCCCCTGGAAAGGCTGCCGCTACCACACCACCCACCTCCCCGGCCCCTACACCGCCTTCCGTCCCTGGGGCTATTACTGGACCAAGACCTTCGGCCAGGTTCCCCGCTTCCGCTGCTTCGGCTGCGGGCGAACCTTCTCCACCCAGACCTTCTCCGTCGACTACTACGCCAAACGCATAATCTCCTACCCCGATCTCCTGCAGCGCCTGGGTTCCTGCGAGAGCCTGTCCGCCATGGGCCGCGCCTTCTCGGCCTCCACCGACTCGGTCTCCAACCGCATCTCCCGCGCCGCACGCCAAAGCCTCGCCTTCCACGCCCACCTCACGCTCGACCCCACCGCCTCGGAACAGCTCGTCGCGGACGGCTTTGAGAGCTTCTGTGTCTCCCAGTACTTTCCGAACAACATCC
>CAZXXZ010000050.1:0-14418 GCA_964644505.1 uncultured Treponemataceae bacterium
CTCTAACCAGCTGAGCTACACCCACCGTGCAATAAGTGCGGACACAATGCCAAAGGCCGAGTAAAAAGTCAAGAGCACTCGGTACATAGCCGACGGACGAATGTCCGTTTGCGGCTTCGGCCTATGTAACGACGATAGGAAGCCGTGAGCCGCAGGATGTGCAGGATGCAGATCCGGATTTGACCGAGAGCCCGCTCGTGTCGACAGAATAAAAACGCCTGCGGATGACCCTCGAGCCGCAGTTCGGACAGATCGTGTCGGAACCTGAGCCTGGAACGTTGCCGACATATACATACGGTAGATGTTTCCGCGCGGTTTCCGCGAGCGAAGATACAAGCTCGGGCGGAGTGGATGGGGCCGTGTAACGCCAGGACGGATGGTACGCCGAAAGATGAAAAACAGGAGCCGGTGCGAGGGAGGCCAAAAATGCGGCTATCGCGTCGATGCCCTCGATGGAATCGCTGAGTCCCGGCACGACAAGCGTCGTGACTTCAACGTGACAGAGCCGTGCTGCCGCGCGGATGAATCCCATAACCGTCTCTAAATCGCCGCCGAGTACCTTCGAATACGACTCCGGGGACCAGCATTTGAGATCCACATTCACGGCATCGGTCAGGTTCAAAAGCTCGAGCGCGGCGGGTTCGCGAAGGCTGCCGTTGGTGACGAGGACGGTGCGCAATCCGGAGCTCCGCGCGAGTCGCATCGATTCGGAAACGAACTCGAAATGAACGCTTGGCTCCGAGTAGGTATACGCTATCGACGGCGTGCCCGCTCGCTTCGCGTAGGTGATAAGATCGCCGGGCTCGATTCGTCTCGAGGGGGGATCGGGATAGTCCTGTGATATCTCCCAATTCTGGCAGAAGGGGCAGCGGAGGTTGCATCCGAAAAACCCGACCGAGAGAATGGCGCTGCCGGGGAGAAAGTGATGGAGAGGCTTTTTTTCGATCGGGTCTACGGCGACCGACGAGGCGATGCCGTAGTAGGGCAGGCGTAACACTCCACCTTCGTTTCGACGGACACCGCACATTCCCGACTTGCCGGGAGCGATCGAGCATCGATGAAAACAGAGCGAACAGTCGACGCGACTGTCGCTACGAGGCTCCCAATAGGCAGCGTGTGGCGTCGAAACCATGCTTGTATCTTCCGTCCTGGTCCCCCGCGATGTATCACACCGGTATATCCGGTGGGTATCCACTGCCAGACTCAGTTCATGCTTCGTTTATGCAGAGAAAGAGGCTCATGCAGACTTCGGTTCTGGGATCGGTATCGAAGCGGTTCATCGACCTCGAAGGGCTCATACCGAAGCCCTATGCTTCCCCGCCTGACCCAGAGCTTCGAGACACTGCGCGATGCGCCCGTCTCGTCGACGATGGACGGCATTTCTTCGACGGCTATGACATCGACCGTGCGGAACTCGAATATGGCCGGCTCGGAATCGGGACGCTCGGCGATGAGAATGAACTTGTCGGATTCGTAGGGATGTTTTCGCAGGGTTCCGACAAAGGCGACGGCGTCCTGAGGCGAGCCGGACTGGTAGCGCACCAACTCGGACAGCGGGTATTCCTCGAGCTGTTCGATGAAGCTCATGTTCACCTCCTTCGCCCAATCAGCTATACGGTTCCGGCAACGAACGTGGGCCAACGCTCCTTTACCATGAGTATAACGGCTGATAGCGCGAAAAGTAACACCATGGCAAGGGCGAACCAGTCGCCGTACGCGATATAGGTCGTCATCCGCCCCGGATCGTAGACAGGCACCTGCACGAACCTGGCAGTCGCTTCAAAAAGCGGTAACGTAACAAGATTCCGGCCATAGGCGTCGACCACGCAGGATACTCCCCCATTGGTCGACCGAACGAGGGTATGACGGGATTCTATCGCCCTGAAACGCGCCGCGGCCCAGTGTTGTATTTCGGCGCTGATGGTTCTGGACCAGGAGATGTTCGTCAAGTTGATCAAAAGATCGGCACCGTGAAGGTAGAACTGTCTGCAGACATCGGGGAAGGCGTCCTCGAAGCAGATCGGGGCTCCGAAGGCTATCTCTCCTCCTCCATGGGGCAATTTCATGACCGTATACTTCGAGCCCATGATCCAACCCGAGGAAAGTCCGACAACTTTTTGCATGAACTCCCGGAAAAACTTGAGGTCCCAGAAAGGTATCGCCTCGGCGAAGGGCACGGGGTGCAGTTTGGCGTATGAGTCGGCGAGACGGGCCTGTGGATCGATGAGGATGGCCGAATTCGTCCCCTCATAATTCGCCCAATCGACGATGACGGGGGCCCCCGTCAACAACCAGGCGCCTGAACTTTTTATAAATGGAATCAAGGGATCGACGGTCGGATGACGCATGTAATACGAACGGAATTCGGCGTAGGGTCTGCGCAAGAGCGTCTCGCTGAAGAGGACGATGTCGGTCGGATCCGGCGCAGATTCGACGGCCTCGCGGGCCAGTTTCACGGTAATGCCGAGGGCATTCTCCTCTTCGTCTATCCAGGGATCGGTGTTTGTCTGAACCAAAACCGCGGAGAAAGTATCCTTTACCTGAATCGGCATGGAGAGTCGCAAAAAACCGTAGCCCAGAGAGATGAGAACTGAGGCAGCCGCAAGGGCGGTATAGCCGAGGCGATATCTGTTCGGCAGGGGCGATGCGGCCGCCTTTCGGGGAACCGGTACTTCGCGAGGCTGTAGCTCTGCCGAAGGGCCCCAACTGCCGATACAGAGTTCCGCAAGAGCCGCGTTGCACAAAGCCAGATAGGCGCTGATACCATATATACCCGTGATATCAGCGATCTGAATAAAGGTAAGGGCGTCGGTCAATGAATACGCGAGCAGCCCCCAGGGATAGCCGAGGAAGCCGACCGATTTCTGGTATTCAAACATCACCCAGAAAAGCATGAAAAGAATCGGACGGGCCCGGCCCCCGCGGCTCAGACAAAGCCAGAGGTACATACCATACACGGCATAGACGACGAAATACGCGATGGTCGTCGTCCCGAGGGTCCAAAACCTGAAATCGTTGAAAAACCAGAGCCAAAAACTCGTCATCGCGTGCTGGAGCGAACCGAATACGCCCGTCACGAGCGATGCGGACCTGGGGGTGCTGCAGTTTGAAAGGGCGATATAGAGCGGCACGAGGGCGATGAAGCCAAGGACCGGAAAACCGTAGTTCATGAACTCGTTGGGCACGGCGAGCGTCATCAAGACTGCGGAACAAACTGCCAGTACAATAGAACGCGCCGCCAGGGCCGATCCGCCCTCATTTCGATCGAGTATTCTGCTCATAGCCTGATCCTATCCTCGGTATAGTGTCATGGGAAGGAGTGTGGTTCATCTTGACCGCTCGGGCGGGTGCGACTAGAGTTTCGCCATGATACGGGCCGCATATCCTGGTTCTTTCGATCCTCCGACCTACGGACACCTCGACATTCTCGAGCGGGCGGGGGGACTTTTCGATGAAATCCTCGTGGTTGTAGGCGTCAACAGCACAAAAAACTGTTTGTTCAGCGTCGATGAACGCATTCATCTCCTTAAAGAGCTGTGCCGCGGCATGAATGGAGTCTCGGTGCATCCTTGTACGGGCCTTGTCGTGGATTTCGCCCTTCAAAACGGTTGTTCATTCCTTATCAGAGGCCTCAGAAATGCAGCCGATTTTTCGTACGAGTATGATATTTCAGTGTTGAATCGAGGAATAGGTCGGAATATCGAAACTCTTTTCATGGCCGCCGACCCCAAGCATTGCGTCATCAGATCGAGTGCAGTCAAAGAGATCGCGATGTACGGAGGGGATCTCTCCAAGCTGGTACCGCCGGTCGTCGCAGCCGCACTCCAAAAAAAACTGAGGCTGACCGGTGCGGATGTACCGAAACAGTCCTCTGACTGAAAGCCTGGTCCCTCGAAAAGAGTCATGCTTGACAACTTTTGAACATTTGTGTAGGGTACCTAACCGATATATTCGAGCACTATCCGGAACAATGAGGTTTTTACATGGCTGTACCTAAATTCAGGACGTCGAAGGCGAGGACGAGGCGACGCCAGTCGATCAATATGAAATTGACCGCGCCGACCCTCGTCACCTGCGGAAATTGCGGCAATCCCGTTCTCCTGCATCGGGTCTGCCCCAAGTGCGGTTTTTATCGCGGGCGGCATGTTATGACCCCCGAATCAAAGGCATAAGGAGATCGGCATGGACGAGCTGTTCACCAAAATCAAAAAAATCATCGCCGAGAAGCTCGAAGTCGAAGAAGACAAGATCACCATGGAAGCCAGCTTCAGGCAGGACCTGGGCGCTGACAGCCTCGACACCTACGAGCTCGTGTACGGTATCGAAGAGGAACTCGGCATCACGATCCCGGACGAGAAGGCGAACGAGTTCGAAACCGTCAAGGACGCCTACGAGTTCATCAAAACCCAGGTAAAGTAAGGCGGTTAGACCCCGCCGGACGACGCATCCGTGCTGTTCAAAGGAAAGGAAGCGCTGTCCCGCGGCAGGAAGTCTGTACTCGCCGACTTTCAAGGCAGAGCGGGAATACGGTTCAGGAGTCTCGAACTCCTGAACCTTTCTTTTACCCATCGATCCTGTCAAAACGAAGACAGCACTCGATCACAGAACAACGAAAGGCTCGAATTTCTCGGCGATGCGGTGCTCGGACTCGTGACCGCGGCATGCCTCTACGAGTCCCTCGGCGACCGATCCGAGGGAGAACTCGCCCGTATAAAAAGCTACGTTGTCTCCGAGGACACGCTTTCCGAAGTGGCGAAAAGCCTCGGGATCGATACCTGCCTCCTCATCGGCAAGGGTGAGGAGCAATCGGGCGGTCGCACAAAAAAAGCCATACTCGCCGACGCCATGGAGGCCGTGATCGGGGCCTACTACCTCGATTCGGGCTTCGATCCCTGCTTCAAGTTCGTCAGACGGCTCATCGAACCGGAAATCGGCAAGGTCCTCCAGAACCGTCACCATAAAGATTATAAAACTATTCTTCAGGAGTATTCGCAGAAGTATCATAAAATATATCCGGTCTACCGCCTCGTAAAAAAAGCTGGACCGGACCACGATAGAACGTTCTGGGTCTGCTGCGAACTCGGGGGCACGGTCTACGGACCGGTCTCCGGCAAGAACAAAAAAGAAGCCGAACAGGGTGCGGCCAAGGCAGCCTACGACGCGATCATGGCCTCGGGCGGTATCGAATCAGCGCGGATGCTCCAGGTCGAGCGCCAATAGGGGCGATCCCGACGACAAACATCGCGTTTGTCATCAACCCGATACTCTATTCCAGCCCGTATTTCCCCTTGAGTCGTTCGGCGATCGAGAGAAGCCTCTGCCGTTCGTTGAGGCTTGGATCGTCCATGACTGTTTCAAGCAATTCCTTGAGCATCGCTCCCATCGCAGGTCCCGGAGGCACGCCGATGGACGCAAGGTCCCCTCCCTTGACGGCGAGGTCGGCAAGGCCGAAGGCCTGCTTGGCTTCCAGAACAGCCCTGATTCGATCACGCAGGGGCTCGAGCGTGCGCGGATCGATCGGCCTTCCCACGATCGCGCAGCCGTCGGCGACGCGGAGATCGAGAAGACGTTCCATCGAATCGACTCCGACCCGCGCGATAAACCGTCGTATCGCGGCGTCGCTCCACGAATCATCGTACGCGAACATGTGCTCCCTGATGAGGTGGGAGACCTCATCGATCACCGTATTGGGAAAGCGCATGCGCCTGAGGATTGTCTCGGCAAGATCCGCGGATATGAACTCATGACGATGAAAACTGATCTCGCCTCCCGGCGACTCGAGCCTGGCGTGCGGTTTGCCGATATCGTGTAACAGAGCGGCCAGGCGAAGCACGATGTCGGGTTGTATGGCGTCGACGCACGCGAACAAATGATCGAGGACATCAAAGATATGGTTGCCTTTCTGTTCGACCCCTCTGCAGGCTGCCAGTTCCGGAATGAGAAGCCCGAGTATTCCCGTGCTCTCCATGAGCCTGAGGCCCCGCGAGGGGATGGGGGAAAGCAGGATTTTCTGAACTTCGTCGCGGCTGCGTTCGGCTGACACCATCGCGAGACGGTCGAGCGAGGGGGGTATGGCGTTCAAGGTCTTCTCGTCGATATCGAAGCCGAGCTGGGCGGCGAAACGGACGGCCCTGAGAGGTCTCAGGCCGTCCTCATGGAAACGTTCGCGGGGATCGCCGACGGCGCGGATCAACCGTGATCGGATGTCGTCACGGCCCTTGAAGGGATCGACAAGGTCACCGCCCACGAGGTCGTAGGCCATAGCATTGATCGTGAAGTCGCGACGGGAGAGGTCCTCCTCGATGCTCGCGGCATAGCTGATCGAATCGGGATGACGAGCGTCGCCGTAATCGGCCTCGGTGCGGAAGGTGGTGACTTCGATCTTCATGCCTTTCCAGAGAACCGTGACGGTTCCATGTTGTACGCCGGTGGGAATGACGCGACGGTAAATTTTCATGACCTCCTCGGGGCGTGCGTCGGTCGCCACGTCGAAGTCATTGACCGGTCGACCGAGAAAATAATCTCGCACGGCGCCGCCGACCAGAAAGCAGCGCCGGCCGGAAGCGGAGAGTACTTTCGCGAATTCCCGCATCTCGCGCGGAGGTCGTATCCTCAGCATACGAAGCGAAAGTACAACGACCGAGGGGCCATGCACAAGCCTTGACAGTACGGTGTCGGAACGTGAGACTGAGCGCCGATGACTGGTTTATTGGTCTGCGGAGGAGAGGCGCCCCCGCGCAGCCGCCTCGAAAATCGTTTTTCGGATTTCGCTCATGTATGCGCCGCGGATTCGGGACTGGATACACTTGTCGCCTGGGGAATAGAGGCGGACATTATCGTCGGTGACATGGACAGCATCTCGGATCCCTCGATCATTAAACACTTCCCCCGTGCAACTGTATCGATCTCCCCCCGGGACAAGGACAAAACCGATACAGAACTGGGCCTCGAGGCCCTCTCCGCGGTCGGCGTCGACACGATCGTGCTCGCCGGCGGCGGTGGAGGCCGCCTCGACCATCTTCTCGCACTGCGGGCGCTCTTCGAACGGCCCCTGCTCAGGCCATCCGAATGGCATACCGCCTCGGAGGCCGTCTACTTGCTCAAGGATGGCGAACAGCGTTCCTTTTCAACAACGCCGGGCGCCACGGTGTCGATCTTCCCCCTCGCCGGCGGCTCGTCGCACATGCACAGTGAAGGCCTCACCTGGCCCATCGACGGTCTTGCCTGGGGACCCGGGGATTTCGGCATAAGCAACCGCGCAGACTCGGGACAGTTCAGTATTCGCGCAGGGCGGGGCGATCTTCTCGTCGTCCTGGCCGTGTCATGAAGAACGATGAGCCTTCACACAAATTCCGACATAAGCTTGGAAAGCTTCTCTTGAGTTTCGCGGGGATCCTGCACAAGGCCTCGGGCTCCACCTATGAGTTCGACGATGCCGATCTCGTGCTCATACCGCGGAATGATGTGAAGATGCAGATGCTCGATGCTCGCACCGGCGGCTAGACCCATGTTGTAACCGATGTTATACCCGGAGGGCTTCATAAACTTGTCCAGAGCGTCGAGACTGGCGCGGGTCAGGCGGTCGAGTTCGGTCCGTTCATCGATGTCGAGGGCGCGGATATCGACGACATGACGCCTTGGAAAAATGATGAGGTGACCCGGATTGTAGGGGTAGAGATTGAGCGAGACAATGACGAGCGGGGTTTCGTGAACGATGAGACGTTCGACGGAGGGGGAATCAGAGGCGACAAGGCACAGGATACAACCTTCAGGCCGCCGATGCTCCCTGAGGTAGCCGAGTTTGTTGAAGTTGAACAGATAATCCATAGCCTTCCAATAGTAGCCGATAATGAGTGGGGAAACCAGAATGCAGGCCACCGAAAATGGGCGATCCGCGAAACACGAGCGAAAACCTCTTGCGCTCATCCTGATAAAACGGGCTGCTTTTTTGTTTTTTCTTGGTTTTTTATTCTCGTTTTTCTTCTGGATAGTGGGTTCGTTTTCGTACTTTCTCGACGGAACACAGAGACTTTTTCTGGGCATTCTCAGAGTGTCTTCGCTGCTGCTCATCGTGGACGCAGCCGTCGGAATCGTAGCCAGGATCGTCTATGCAATTGTCGAGAGGCGCTGGCCCGGGATTTCGGCCTTTCTCGGGTATGCCTTCTGTCTCCTGATGGGATTCGCCGGCCTTATCCTGTCCAATGCCCTGTTGATCCTGGGCAAGGGACTTTCCTGATCCGTTTGTACGGTAAAGATCGAGAACGTGCGACCGGCTTGGCCAAGCCGGTCCACCTCATGCTATAGTGCGGTATCTCTACAGCCAGGAGATCATGATGAGCGTCCGCGTCCGTTACGCCCCGTCCCCGACGGGACTTCAGCATATTGGAAGCGTCAGAACAGCCTTGTTCGACTACTTATTCGCCCGATCCTGCGGAGGAACCTTCATTCTCCGCCTCGAAGACACTGATAGAACACGGTATTCTGATGAATACGTCAAGAATCTTTATGACACCTTCGCCTGGCTCGGATTTCACTGGGACGAGGGTCCCGATGTCGGCGGTCCCTACGGCCCCTATGTTCAGTCCGAGCGGATCTCGATATACCGGGAACACGCGCACCAGCTTGTCCAGATGGGCATGGCGTATTACTGCTTTTGCGACGAAGAGCGTCTTGCCCGGCTCAGGGCCAGTCAGGAGCAATCCGAGAGTTCAGAACTCGGCTATGACAGGCGCTGTCGCAGCCTCGACCCGAACGTGGCCGCGGCCCGCGTCGCGGCAGGGGAGAAGGCCGTCATCAGACTCAAAATACCCCTCGAGGGAAGTACGAAATTCCACGACGCCCTCCTCGGCGACATCGAATGGAAAAACGAGGACGTGAGTCCCGATCCCGTACTGCTCAAGTCTGACGGCTTTCCGACCTATCACCTGGCCAATGTCGTCGACGACCACCTCATGCGCATAACGCACATTACCCGTGCCCAGGAATGGATACCATCGGCTCCCTTGCACATCATCATGTACAAGTCCTTCGGCTGGGAACCGCCCGAACTCATTCATCTGCCCATGGTACTCGGCCAGGACGGTCACAAACTTTCGAAACGTCACGGCGCCACAGCGGTCGACGAATTCCGCAAGGCGGGCTATCTTCCCGAGGCCCTGGTCAATTACGTCGCGCATCTCGGATGCTCATACGAGGAGGGCAGGGACCTCTTCAGCCTCTCCGAACTCGAGCGGCTTTTCAAAATCGAAAAGCTGAACAAGGCCCCGGCCGTCTTCGATTACCAAAAGCTCGAGTGGTATAACGGTCAGTACATCCGCATGAAAAGCGACGAGGAACTCGCCGCCCTCGTCATGCCCTTTTTGAGCGCCGATGGAGTCTTCGGAGCCGAAGGCCCCACGCCTGAGCAGCGTAGCCTGACGCTGCAGGCCATGCCGATCATCAAGGAGCGACTGAAGTTCCTCACCGACGCTCCGAAGATCATGCGCTACCTCTTCGAAGAGCCTCCGGTCCCTCCGGTCGAAGAGTTCATTCCTAAAAAACTCGATAGCACGCGGACAGCCGAGCTGCTCGCGGCGGCAGGCTCTCTGTTGAAGACCTGTACTGTTTCGGATATCGAGGACTGTGAAAACAAATTCAGGGCCGAGGCCGAGCGCCTGGGAGTGAAATTCGGCGATCTCATGGCACCCTTGCGCGTCGCAATAACGGGATCGCGGGTGAGCCCTCCGCTCTTCGAATCGATCAGTCTGATCGGCGTCGAGTCTGCGCTGCGTCGGGTCGAACGCGCGTTAAAAACTTTCCCTCGTTCTTGACCTTCACTACTTCCGAGCGGCATACTCCTTAAACCGCGCCCCTGAAGCGCGGCAAGGAGTTTGCTGTGTCTGACACTTCTCCCAATAAGCTCGACGAAACAAACGACGAGACGAGCGATTTCATCCGCGAGGCGGTGGCTGCCGACCTCGCATCGGGCCGCTACGACCACGTCCTTACGAGGTATCCGCCCGAGCCCAACGGTTGGCTCCACATCGGACACGCAAAGGCGATCAGCATCGATTTCGGCGTCGCCGAAGCCTTCGGCGGCAAGTGCAATCTCCGCTTCGACGACACCAATCCCGAAAAGGAGGACATTTCCTACGCCGAAGCGATAAAACGCGACATAAAGTGGCTCGGCTACGACTGGGAGGACCGCGAGTATTACGCCTCGGATTACTACGAGCAACTCTACGAATTGGCCGTCAAGCTCATAAAGAAGGGCAAGGCCTATGTCGACGATCTTTCGGCCGAAGAGATGAGCGAATACAGAGGGACCAACGTGCCCGATAAAAATAATATTACAATCACGCCTCCGGGCCGCAACAGCCCCTGGCGCGACCGTTCGGTCGAAGAGAATCTCGACCTTTTCGCGCGGATGCGGGCCGGAGAATTCCCCGACGGATCGAAGACATTGCGCGCGAAAATCGACATGGCCCACCCGAACCTCATCATGCGCGACCCGCCTATGTATCGCATACGACATACACCCCACTGGCGGACCGGCACGAAATGGTGCATTTACCCGATGTACGATTTCCAGCATCCTCTTTCCGACGCCATCGAGGGAGTCACGCATTCTCTCTGTTCGATGGAGTACGAGATACACAGGCCTCTTTACGAATGGTTCATCCGGGAAGCCGAGGTTTTCCCCTCACGCCAGATCGAGTTCGCGCGGCTCAACATCTCGCATTTCGTGCTTTCGAAGCGCTGGCTCCTCAGGCTCGTCGAGGAAGGCTATGTTTCGGGCTGGGACGACCCCAGGATGCCGACCCTTTCGGGCCTACGACGCAGGGGCTACACTCCCAGCTCGATACGCGACTTTTTATCGCGCATCGGCGTCTCCAAGACGAACTCGCTCGTCGACATTCAACTGCTCGAGCACTGCCTGCGCGAGGAACTCAACAAAACCGCGCCTCGCGTCATGGCCGTGCTCCGTCCCCTCAAGCTCGTTATAGAAAATTGGCCCGAAGACAGGGTGGAAGAACTCGAAGCGATCAACAATCCCGAGGATCCCTCGGCGGGCACCCGCAGGGTTCCCTTCTCGAAGGTCCTCTATATCGAACGCGAGGATTTCGCCGAAAATCCGCCGCCCAAGTACTTCCGTCTCTACCCGGGCAATCAAGTCAGGCTGCGCTACGCCTACATCGTGACCTGCACCGGTTTTACAAAAGATCCAACAAGCGGCGAGATAACCGAGGTTCGCTGCACCTACGATCCGGCGACGCGGGGCGGGGACGCGCCCGACAACCGCAAGGTCAAGGGGACCATACACTGGATTTCCGAGCGGCACGCTATCCCCATAGAGGTTCGACTGTACGAGCATCTTTTCCCGGCCGAGCGGCCTATGGACGTTCCTCCCGGCGTCGACTGGGTTACGACCATAGACCCGAATTCAAAACTCATATTCGACGGTGCGTACGCCGAGCCGAGCCTGGGCGATGCAAAGGCCGGCGACCATTATCAATTTGAACGCTTGGGGTATTTCTGCTGCGATCCCGATTCAAAACCCGGCGGGCTTGTCTTCAACCGTTCCGTCGGCCTCAAGGACAGCTGGGCGAAGATCGAGAAAAAAAGCCGGTGAGACCGCCATATTATTTTCGATCGCGGGATACACCTTGAGCCGCGCTCGAGGTATTTCGTTCGCGCCCGGTCTCTCTTCACTCTCGGTTTTATAGGGTTTCAATTCCGCTTCGAGGGCGGCCGCGCACTGCCTGTTGGCCTGAGCGGCTTCGGCAGTCATCGCCGCTTCTTTCGTGATTATCTCCGCTTCAGAGGAAATCGTACGGATTCCCTTTTCTATACGTCTTGCAGACTCGAGCAAGTTCCGCATTTCGTCGATGATGAGGCGGCCGCTCGCTTTCATCTCGGTCGATCCGGCAAGTATGGCTTTTGCGGAACTACCCGATTCCGATAGTTCCTGTATTGCGGTGCTTACGCTCGATCGGTGTTCGGACATGTCGGCGGCGAGTTCATTGAGGGCGGAGCTCGCGTGAACAACTAACGAATCGACTCGCTCAAAAGCGTTACCGACCGTCTTTGAAATATCTACAAGCTGTGCGATTGTTTTTCTGATGTCACCTATGCCCTTCGCAGTCTCGTCCGCACGCAATGCGACCTCCTCGGCTAAAACCCGTATTTCATCGGCTACAACCGCGAATCCGTTCCCGCTTTTCCCGGCATGAGCGGCCTCGATGGCCGCGTTGATCGCGAGTATGCTCGTTCGCTCGGCGACATCGGCGATGAGATCATTGATCGCGAGAACCGCGGCAGACTTTTTTGAGGTCTCTTCGACACTCGCTATGGCTTCACGCATAGCCGTTCGCCCGTCCCGGGAGGCATTAGTCAGTGTATTCACTCGTTCGACAAGATCGAGTACTTTTTCATTTACATCGTCAATCCCCTTACCGATGGAATCGATCCACCCTGTCGACTCCTCGATTGCCGCTACCTCGTCGGCGATTTTCCGATCGAGTGTCTCTATCCTCTGCGATATTCTCGATACCGCACTGGAAGTTTCCGATACGCTCTGGCTTTGTTCGGCGACTTTCAAGCTGAGTTCTTCGAGCTCAAACGAAATACGATTGACCGAAGATGAACTTGTTACCGCACTATGCTCTAGTTCGGTTGCTTTATCACGAAGCACCTTTGTTTCTGCCTTCATGCGGCTGAATTCACCACGCAGTCTCTCTATAAAAGCATTGAAATAGCGGGCGAGCTGACCTGTCTCATCGCTGTGATCGGCATCTATTCGAAGCGTCAAGTCTCCGCCCGTAGCGGCTATATTTTTCAATGCCTCGATCGTATGCCATAGCGGCCTGAATGACGAACGCAGCAACAAAAAACCTATTGTGGAGCCGATTAATGCTGATACAGCAGTCCAGAGGATTAATTGTATTCGAATTACCGAGAATCCCTCGGCTATCAAGAGTTCGACGGCTGAAAGTGACTGGCAAACCAGCAAGGCTCCGATATGGTGAGAAGAATCATCTACTATAGGTTCAATAACGGTAATATATGGATTCCCCTTTATAGAAATACGTCCTTTGTACTTTTCTCCAGACTCGAGAATCGCGAGAGCTTCGCCGCCTAACGTCACCGGCTCTCCATTCAATCTCTTCGAATCTGCACCGCGGATACTCGTTTGTACAATGGTGTATTCTAATCCCGTGCGCCTAAGAATCGCACAACCGAGGGCCGACTGCCTGTTGACGAGGTCGACGACCTGGGAAGTCTTCGAGATATCGTTACCACCTTCTGCGATCAGCTGATCTCCCTTCAGGGAAATCGAACCGTAGGCTATTGTTATCGATGTAGAAAACGACTTCATCACACCTTCAAGAATGCCCGAATATGATGTTTCCACGATCCCCTTAGACATTGTTCTGAGGATTGAGGCTGAAAGACAGAGCGCCATAAGCGCCGTTGCCATCATGCCGCCTATGGCGATCAACAAAATTCTCGAAAGAAGTGTCGAAGTCCTGCTCTTCATTTCCTGCATCTCCTCACGAAGAGGAAAACGCACGAAGCTACGTGTTTTGTTATCGTTTTATTAAAAAACAGTGAAAATTATTGCCGTTCCTAGAATTATTAAAGAACACACCGTGCTGCTTCATGAAGAGCCGGCCTACACCGCTAGTCCTTTGTCTGATTTATGGCATATACTCACAACACTTCGGTGGAAACGATCCAGCGCTCTGCCTGTACGTTTTCCACAGGATACCTTCGGGACAGGGTTCCGTCACCCCGGGTCGACGCAGCCCCCAGGCCCCGTCAAGGCGCGCCGCCGCATCCGGCGGCGGGGCGGAATCAGGACCCGCGGAGAGCGTACATGGACAGCACCGTGACGATGGAGAAGATCGTCTCACTCGCGAAGCGGAGGGGCTTCGTCTTTCAATCCTCGGAAATCTACGGCGGACAGGCCGGAGCCTGGGATTACGGCCCCATGGGCATCGAATTGAAAAACCGGATTCAAAGATTCTGGTGGAAGGAGATGACCCAGCTTCACGACGACATCGTCGGGCTCGACGCCGCCATCCTCATGCATCCACGGACCTGGGAGGCCTCGGGTCACGTCGAAAATTTCACCGATCCTCTTGTCGACTGCAAAAAATGCAAAATGCGTTTCCGCGCCGATCAGATTGATCAAGCGAAGCTCGAAAAAAAAGAGTGCCCCGAATGCGGGGGCGAACTCACCGACACCAGGAAGTTCAACCTCATGTTCAAAACGAACATAGGTCCTGTGGACGACGGTTCCGGTCTCATATACCTGCGGCCTGAAACGGCCCAGGGAATTTATGTCAACTACAAGAACATCATTCAATCGAATCGAATGAAGATCCCCTTCGGCATCGCCCAGGTCGGCAAGGCCTTCCGCAACGAGATCGTCAC
>CAZXXZ010000051.1:0-14137 GCA_964644505.1 uncultured Treponemataceae bacterium
TCGATCCGCTGGGTCGCGTCATCACCGACGCCGAACCGGACTTCCCCGATTGTTTTAATCCGGTCTCCGGCTAGGCTCTCTGCGCCGAGTCGGTGTATCGTCTTATCGTGCATCCGACTATACCTGTCGTATACAGCGACGACTCGATACTCGTCGTCGACAAACCTGCCGGCTTTCTGTCGATACCTGACCGCTGGGACCCCGATGCGCCTGTCGTCGTATCGGCTCTGGGAAAGGAGTGGGGCAGGATCCTCGTCGTTCACCGAATCGACAAGGACACGAGCGGGGTTCTTGTCTTCGCCCGGAACGTCGAATCGCAGCGCGCTCTCTCCACGGCCTTCGAGTCGCGCGAGGTCTCGAAAGTTTACCACGCCCTGGTCCGCGGCTGCCCCGAGTGGGAGGAGACGAACTGCGATCTTCCGCTCTTGGTCGACGCCGATCGACAGCACAGGACGGTCGTCGAAAGGCGGAGGGGCAAATCGGCCTTTACCTCGTTCAGGGTGCTTTCTCGTTTTGCGGCCTCGGGCCTTTTCCCGGGAGCCGCCCTCGTCGAAGCCAGGCCAGAAACCGGAAGGACGCACCAGATCCGTGTTCATCTTTCCGCCCTGGGCCATCCCTGTCTCTGCGATCCGCTCTACGGCGACGGCAAGCCGCTTTTTCTGTCGAAAATGAAAAGAAAGTGGAAGGGCGATCCCTTCGACGAACGGCCTCTCGTGTCGCGCTCGGCCCTGCATGCGCTGTCGGTCGAGATTTCGCACCCGGTATCGGGCGAGAATCTCAGGCTCGAGGCGCCCCTGCCCAAGGATATGCGGGCCGCCATACAGCAGCTCGAGAAGCTTTTGTGAGACCCGGCGTCGCTCAGTCGCCCACTTCGACTCGGTTCCGTCCCGCGTCCTTACAGGCGTAGAGGCGGGAATCGGCTCGTTCAATCAGCTTTTCGATTGTATCGCCTTGCCGCGCGACGGCGCCGCCGATCGAGACGGTAGCTGTTATTTTTTGAGTACTATCGAAGGTAATCCAGCTGCGTTCGACCAGGGCTCGTATGCGCTCGGCGATCTCCGCGAGCACCTGAGGCGAAACCCCCGGAGCGATGACGACGAACTCCTCGCCGCCCCAGCGGGCGGGCGTATCCATGCGCCGTACGGCGTTCGCCAGGGTCCATGCAACCATACGCAGAAAACGATCGCCGACCGGATGGCCGTAGGTGTCGTTTATTCTTTTGAAATGATCGATATCGAGCATGAGAACGCCGAAACCCAGATTGCTGCGCGTCAGAATTTGCATCGATGAGTCGAGGCTGATTTCCGCGAAGCGGCGGTTGCCGAGCCCCGTGAGATGGTCGATAAGCGATTCTTTTCGGAGCGACTCGATTTCTCTGAGCAGCTCCGAGCGGTCCGATCGATCGACAAAGATTTCGATGGCACCCGTCGTCTTTCCCGATTCGTCGACGAGGGGAATGACTTTGACCGTGACCTGCACGCGGTGGCCGTCTTTGTGGTGCAGGTAAACGGCGGCTTCGCGGGGCTTGCCGTCGTTCAGGGTTGCGGAGACCGGACAGCCCCCCAAGCACAATTCACAGCCAGTGGCGTCGACATGTCGAAGCAGGTTGTCCATGCACTGCTTGCCGACGGCTTCTTCCGCGGAATAACCCGTGATGCGTTCGGCCGCGCGATTCCACAAGGTGATGTGGCGCTCGCGGTCGAGCATGTAGGCGCCCTCGAAGAGAAAATCTGCGATCTCGGCGAACATTTCCTGATTCGTGCAGCAACTCTCCATAGCTTCAAGTATAGGCCGCCGCGATATGGAGCGCTATACTGAAGGCCCATGATCGAATCGCGCGGTTTTATCGTATCGGCCTGGGACGAGGTCCCCAGGCGTCGGGGCGGGGCTGTGCCCTTCGAGCCGCGCATTCTCATGACCGGCCGCCTGAATGACGGGCGCAGTTTCGCGGTTGTCCGAAAAAGCTCGGGACCGACGGTTTTCGTTGAAGCCGCCGACCGCGAGGCGGCTGCCCGGGTTCTCGCATCGGCGTTCATGACAACAGAGATAAAGGCCTGCTGCGACGAGGAGGACTGGAGCGATATGGCGGGCCGACCTCTCGCCCGCTTCATTCTGCCCCAGGGCGGACGGGGCCGCGCCCTGCGCGCTCTCGAAGATGCGCATATCCGGGTCGCGGCGGTCGAGGGACGCCGCGCGGACGACGAGCTCGCGGCCTTGGGCATAAAGGGGCCCGTCGTAATCCGGGGGGAAGGACGTCAGGGAAGGCGAGTAGACCTGGTCTTTGTCGATCCGGAATTGTCAGCCTGGGATCTCGGGTCTGACGCTTCGCCTCCTCCATCCCTGCGCTGGCTCGCGATCGATATCGAAACATCGCGCGAAGGAGAAATCGTCGCCGTCTCGCTGGCGCAGAAAGATCGGCCCGGGGAGGTGCTCTTCGCTGCCTTCGGGGGACCCATGCCGACCGCGGAGGGTGTAGAGGTTTTCCCCGACGAGGCCGCTCTGCTCGGAGCTCTCGCGGGAAGAATCACCCGTCTCGATCCCGACGTTATCACCGGATGGAATATCGTCGATTTCGATCTGCCGGTTCTTGTCGGACGATATGCGAAACAGCACCTCCTCTTCGACGCGGGCCGCACCGACGATCCCGTGGCCCTGGTCGAGCGCCCGGGCAGGGATCCCGCGGTCGACTTCCCGGGAAGGGCGGTTATAGACGCGCTGCGCCTGGCGCGCGCCTCGGGTTCGCGGTTCGAGGACATGTCGCTCGAGACAGTGTCGCGGGAGATTCTGGGCGAGGGCAAGACGATAAGCTCGCGGGACGAGGAGAAGGTCGATGAGCTCGAGCGGCTCCGCGCCGAGGATCCGGACGCCTTCTGCGCCTACTGCCTTCGCGACTCTGAGCTCGTTCTGCGCATTCTCGCCGAAACCGGTCTCGACGATCTGACGATGCGGCGGGCCGCGCTGACCGGAGTATCGCTCGACCTCGCGTGGACCAGCATCCCTTCCTTCGAGCGTGTCTACGGCTCCGCGCTCAGATCGCGGCGCATCGTACCGCCGCAGCGCGTCGAGCATAGCGTCTCCGGGGCGGCGGGCGGCACGGTGCTCGAGCCGGTTGCCGGGCTTTTCCCCCAGGTCCTCGTATTCGATTTCCGGAGCCTGTATCCCTCGATCATGCGGACCTTCAACGTCGATCCCCTGGCCTACGAACGGGCCACGGCCCGCGAAGCCGAACCCCGGGACATCATCGCGCCCAACGGGGCGCGGTTCTCGCGCGAACAAGGCATAATGCCCGAGCTGATCGCCGAGTACGCCGCCGAGCGCGAGCGAGCGATAGCCGAGGGCGACGAGGTCGCCGCGTATGTTTATAAAATATTGCAAAACTCGTTTTACGGCGTTCTCGGATCCGAGGGGTGCCGTTACGCAAGAACCGAAATAGCCGGCGCCATCACCTCCTTCGGGAAAAAGTTTCTTGTGCTGTCGAAGAGCTATTTCGAGTCGCTCGGTATGCGCGTGCTCTACGGGGACACCGACTCGGTCTTTGTGCTCTCGGGCCGGGGCGACGAAGCGGGATTCGCTGAGCTCATGGAGCTGGGCTCGAGCCTGGCCTCCGGATTGAACGATGAAATATCACGGCGGATCAAGGACGAGTACGGCCTCGATTCGTACCTGCGCATCCGCTGCGAGAAAGTCTACCGACGCTTCCTCATTCCGAGGCTCAGGGCGGGGGGATCGCAGGAGTCATTCGATGGCGATGATCGGATGCTCGATGCGCTCATCGCCTCGGAGGGGCGGGGACGGGCAAAGGGCTACGCCGGATTGCTTCTCGACAGTTCGGGTTCTGCGAGCGTCGAGGTCAAGGGCATGGAGGCTGTTCGCAGCGATTTCACGCCGCTTGCCAGACAGTTCCAGCTCGATCTGCTCGGCCTGGTTTTCGGCGGGGCGGACGAAACCAGGCTCCGCGAATTCTGCGTACACGAGATACGATCGCTCAGACGGGGGGAGCGCGACGAGCAGCTCGTGTACCGCAAGACCCTGAGACGGCCCGCCGAGGACTATGCCTCGGAAACCCCCCAGGTCAGGGCCGCCCGGCTCATGGGCTGGACGACCAAAAGAGGCAGGATAGCGTATGTGATGACGAAGGCAGGATCTGAGCCGATCGAGGCGCGATCGGGCGCGGAACCGGACTACGATCATTATATCGAGCGTCAGCTTTTGCCGATCGCTGTATCCATAGCCGAGGTCCTCGGTTTCGACGCTCGTCGCTGGTTCGAGGGCTCTGATCAGATCGAGCTTGAGTTCTAGCTTGAAGTCCCTGCCTGAGACGGCTAGCATCGTGGCATGAACAGCACCGAAGCTTCGCCCGAATCTATCGTCCGCCGTCTCGGCCTTATTCCCCATCCCGAGGGCGGGTATTACAAAGAAGTCTATCGCTCTGAGGACAGGATCGAGTCTCCGCCCTCCCGTTTCGGGCCGGGCCGCGCTGACCTGTCCCTGTGTACTTCGGTTTACTACCTCGTCGAGGCGCCCGACTTTTCGGCCTTCCATAGAATCAAATCCGACGAGCTGTGGTACTTCCACGCCGGCACGGGCATGACCGTGCACTGCCTCGACGAGAAGGGCGCGTATCAGGCGCTGGAACTGGGTCCGGGCCGCGAATACTTCGGCCTTGTCCGGGCGGGCCTGTGGTTCGCGGCGGAGAGCGCCGCCTTCGATGAAGCATCCGGATCGAATCGGCACGATGCAGCCACGGCGGGCCGGACATGGGCTCTCGTGAGCTGCGCCGTTTCGCCGGGCTTCGATTTCCGCGATTTCGAACTTGGGTCGCGAGATTTTCTTATAAAGAATTATTCCGAGCATGCCTCCCTTGTCCGGCGACTGACCCGCGGCTGAATAATCGCACATTCAGAGTCATGCTTCCACGAGCGGGCTTGCGATGGTAGGTTATTCTCATGTATTGACATTCATGGACATTTCTCAATAATTGGCAACGTTGTCCTATCCTGAGTAGTATCGAGCCGGAGCTTGTATCGATGCAATTATCCGTCAAGGACGCGGCCGCGGTTCTCAATGTGTCCGAAAAGACGATTTACCGCTGGATCAAGCAGGGAACGATCCCCTGTTACCGCATCAACGAACAGTACCGCTTCAACCGCGCCGAATTGCTCGAATGGGCGACCTCCCGCAGGATACAGGTGTCTCCCGAGATTTTCGCCGAGAAGTTCAGCTCTTCCACGCCCCTGCCGACCCTCCTCGAGGCCCTGAAGGCGGGCGGGGTGTACTATCGCGTCGGCGGCACCGACCAGGCCTCGGTGCTCCGCGCGGTCGTCGACATCCTCCACCTTCCCGAGGAGGTCGACCGCGAGTTCTTGTATCAAGTGCTCCTGGCCCGCGAGACGCTCGGATCGACGGGCATCGGCGACGGCATAGCCATTCCGCATGTACGCAATCCCGTCGTGCTCCATGTCTCGCGGCCGACGATCTCGCTCTGCTTTCTCGAACAACCGATCGAATTCGGAGCGATCGACGACAAGCCGGTCGATACGCTCTTTACGCTCATAAGCCCCTCGGTTCGGGCTCATCTTCATCTTCTCTCGCGCCTGGGGATCGTTCTGAGGAACGATGAAGTCAAGGCTGCCCTCAGAAGTCGCGCAACCCGCGAGGAACTCATGGATATTTTCGCGCGAGTCGAGAATGCCCTGCCCGCGGGAGCATCGAGGAGTGTGTCGTCGTGATCTCGGAGAACGTCACGGAGTGGAGAGGCGGAGGACCGTCGTGCCTTTGACGCTGGTCCTCGCAGGCATAGTGCTCGCGGCTTCAAGCGGCCTCCTCGCCCTCCTTCCACCCCGGCGCGGAACCGTAGTCCAGGGAATCTGGACCTCGGTATTCCTCGCGGGCTGCGCCTCGGCCCTCGCCGGAGCGGTCTGGGAGCTCGCCGCTCCTATTTCGCACAACGCGCTCTTCCCCTGGCCCGCCTTCGGCGGCGGAATCGTCTCGCTCGACGCCCTGAGCGCCTTCTTCATCATCCCGGTCTTCCTGGTCGGCGGACTCGGGGCGGTCTACGCTCTGGGCTATTATCCTCAATCCGAAAACCCGCGCACGTTCCGCTCGACTCAATTCTTCTATGGACTTATGGCCTCGGGTATGGGGCTTGTCGTGATCGCGCGCCACGCCCTCGTCCTGCTTCTGGGCTGGGAACTCATGGCCCTCTCCGCCTTTTTCCTCGTCACCGCGGACAGTAGCCGACCCGAGTCGCGACGGGCAGGCCTCGTGTACCTCATTGCGACCCATGCGAGCACATTGGCGCTCCTGTGCCTGTCCGCGGTATGGAGAAGCGCGACCGGATCATTCGAACTCTCGTCGGCGGCCGCGCTCGGATCCCAAGCAGCGACAGCCGTTTTCGTCCTCGCGCTGTTAGGATTCGGACTCAAGGCCGGTATCCTGCCCCTCCATTTCTGGCTCCCCGGAGCGCACGCTGCCGCTCCGAGTCACGTGTCCGCGTACATGTCGGGCGTCCTCATTAAAATGGGAGTGTACGGCCTCGTGCGCGTGGTGTCCTTGATTCCGGACATCCCCGTCTCCTGGGGCGCCCTCGTCCTCTTTCTCGGACTTGTCTCAGCCCTGCTCGGTGTCGCCTTCGCGCTGGCCCAGCACGATGTGAAGCGTCTTCTCGCGTATCACAGTGTCGAGAACATCGGCATCATCCTCATGGGACTCGGCCTCGCCATGACAGGGAGGTCGCTCGACAAGCCCGAGCTCGAGGTCCTCGGCCTCGGTGCCTGTCTTTTGCACACCTGGAATCACAGCCTTTTCAAGTCCCTTCTCTTCATGGGCGCGGGCTCGATCCAGCACGCGACGGGGACTCGTAGGATCGACCGGCTCGGCGGGCTCGCGAAGTCCATGCCGCTGAGCGCCCTGCTTTTCCTGATCGGGGCGGTCGCGATCTGCGGATTGCCGCCTCTTAACGGTTTTGTGAGCGAATTAGTCGTGTATATCGAGCTCTTCGGGCAGGCGGTCTCAAACGGCCCGATCTCCATCCTGAGCGCGCTGGCCGCGGCCGCGCTCGCCATGGTGGGCGCCCTGGCGGTCGCCTGTTTCGTCAAGGTCGCGGGCACTGTCTTCCTCGGGGAGCCGCGGAGCGAGGATGCCGCGAAAGCGCGCGAATCTCCTCTGTCTATGCTCGCCCCCATGGCCGTGCTCGCCCTGGCCTGCATCGGCATCGGCTTCGCGCCGCAGCTGGTCGCTCAGGCCCTCGACGTGGCGACTCTTGCCTGGAAGGGGGCAGGCGAGACGCTCTCGCTCAACGCCACGTCGCCGATTGCCTCCGGGGCGGCATCGAGGGCGGTTTCCATCGCCGAGTACGTACCCCTTGCGCTCGTCGGCGCTTTGTCGGCGGGACTGACTGCCGCCGCGCTCCTTGTCGGCGCCCTTGTCTCGCGCCCGCGCCGGATACGGAGGCTCGCGCAGTCTTCCGCCTCGGCCGCCGGCGACGAGGTGGGAACCTGGGACTGCGGCTACGCGCGGCCGACGAGCCGCATGCAGTACACGGCGTCTTCCTTCGCGCGCGCCCTTGTCGGGATGTTCTCCTGGGCGATCAGGCCTCCTGCCGAGATCGGCCGCATCGAGGGCGCCTTCCCGGAACAGAAAGAGCTCCACCTCGAGTCGGGCGATCCCGTCCTCGATCGCTGTCTCATTCCCGCCTTCCAGAAGATCACCGGTCTCGCGTTCTGGCTGCGCCGATTCCAGCAGGGGCTGACGCAGCAGTATGTGCTGTACATCCTCTTGGCGCTCGTTCTTCTTCTTGGGACACTCTTCCTTCCCGGTCTGAGTTCCGCGGTATCGAGCGGAAGTGGGGTTCTACCGTGAGTTCGTCCGATCTCGTCGATACAGTCATTCAGGTCGCGGTGCTCGTCCTGATGCCGCCCCTTCTCGTCGGCATCATCAACAAGGTAAAAGCCTTGTTCGCCGGCCGGAGGGGCCCTCCGCTCCTGCAATGTTATTATGATATTGCAAAGCTTCTTCGAAGGTCCGTCGTCGTCTCTCGGACGACGAGCTGGGTGTTTTTCGCCGGACCCGTCGTGACGCTCGTGTGCGTGTTCCTCGCGGGGCTTCTCGTTCCGATCTGCTCCGAGACGGCCCCTGTCGCCTTCGTCGGCGATGCGATCCTCTTCGCCTATCTGTTCGGCCTGGCTCGTTTCTTCACGACGGCAGCCGCCCTCGACACAGGTTCGTCCTTCGAGGGCATGGGAGCCTCCCGCGAGGCTTTCTTCGCCTGCCTCTCCGAGCCCGCGCTCTTTCTCGCCTTCCTTGCGCTGGCTCGAAGGACCGAATCTTTTTCGCTCAGCGCTATGCTGGGTGCGGGCGGCGGGTTCTCGACTCGGACGGCGGCGGCGACGGCCCTGGTGGCGATCGGACTCTTCATCATCCTTCTCGCCGAAAGCTGCCGAATACCCGTGGACGACCCCGCCACGCACCTCGAACTGACCATGATCCACGAGGTGATGGTCCTCGACCATTCCGGTCCCCTTTTCGGCCTCATCGAGTACGCCTCTGCCATGAAACTGCTCGTCATCGAGTCGGTGTTCATCGGTGTATTCTCCCCGCTCCGCACCGGCGGGTTCTGGATCGACCGGACGCTGTTCGCCGCCGCCCTCGTTCTCGTCGCGGTCATAGTCGGCGTGGTCGAATCGGTAATGGCGCGTCTTCGCATGTCGCGCGTCCCGTTCCTGTTGACCGGCGCACTCCTTCTGTGCGGCTCCGGATTCATCCTCCTGGCGAGGTGAGGGTAATGCTCGAGATCGTAAACGCCCTTCTTGTACTGCTACTTGTCCTGAACCTCTTCGCCCTCGGAACCTCGAGGATACAATCGCTTATCCGCATCGTCGCCGTGCAGGGCATTCTCCTCGGCGTCGTAACCCTCTGCGCGCACGAGGGCGTGAACGCCGCGGTTGTAGCCTCGGCCGTCGCCGCGATCCTTATAAAGGCCGTTCTGATCCCTTCGATCATGACCAAGTCGCTGCGAGCTGCCGACATAAAACGCGAGGTCGAACCCCTCATCGGGTTTCTGCCCTCCATCCTCCTGGGCGCCGCGGCGACGGCTGCTGCGCTCCTGTTCACACCCTCTCTGAGCGGACCTGAGGCTGGCGGGGATTCTCTTTCGCTTATCATACCCGCTTCGTTCTCGACGGTTTTCGTCGGCTTCGTCATTTTGGTGAGTCGTTATAAAGCTGTCACGCAAGCCCTGGGCTATCTCGTCTTGGAAAACGGCATCTTCATATTCGGAATTCTTCTGGTCGAGGCCATTCCGCTCGTCGTCGAGATGGGCATGCTCCTCGATCTTTTCGTCGGTATCTTCGTCATATCGATCATCACCAATCACATCAACCGGGCCTTCTCCTCGATGGATACGCGGCGCCTGGTCTCGCTCAAGGAGTAGGAGCATGGCCCTCGCGATGATTCTTCTGCCGATTGTCATGGCTCTCGCGGCCTTCGTCGTACCCTCGAACCGAATACGGCCGTGGATTCTGCCGCTAACAGCCGCGGCCCATCTCGTCCTTGTCATCGCCTATATCATAAAGCCCGAGGTCGCCGGCCTCGGTTCCTGGCTCGCCCTCGACGCGCCGGGCGCATTGGTTTTGCTGGTTGTGTCGGTTCTATTCTTTTTCTGCTCGATTTACTGCGTCGGGTATCTCCGACATCGGCAGGAACGATCGAATCGGGTCTTCGTGTCCTGTCTCATGATCTTCCTCGGGGTGGCGACCCTCGTGGCGTGGGCCCGTCACCTCGGTCTCATGTGGGTGGCGATCGAGGCCACGACCCTATCGACGGCGCCGCTCATCTACTTCAACCGTTCGAAGCGCAGTATCGAGGCGACATGGAAGTATCTCCTAGTCGGTTCTGTCGGCATCGCGCTCGCGTTGTTAGGTACTTTTTTTATTGCATATTCCGCCATGGCGACGGGAATGCATCCGAGCCTCGACGCGGATACGGTGGCGATCCTCGCACCCGCGCTTTCAAAGCCCTGGCTCAGGGCTGCCTTCGTTTTTCTTCTCGTCGGGTACGGGACGAAGATGGGACTCGTGCCCATGCATACCTGGAAGCCCGACGCGTACGGAGAGGCGCCGGGGGTCGTCGGAGCGGTCTTCGCGGGAGGGGTCACCAGCTGCGCGTTCCTGGCCCTCGTGCGCATCCAGAGGATTTGCGTTGCGGCGGGCGAGGGCGGGTACAGCTCGCGGCTCCTCCTTGTCATGGGCCTCGTATCGATGGCCGTCGCGGGCTTTTTCATGATCGGACAGCGGGACTTCAAACGGATGCTCGCCTACAGCTCCGTCGAGCACATGGGCATCCTAGCCTTCGGCCTGGGCATAGGCGGAACGGCCCTCTTCGGTACCATGCTCCACGTCGCGATGAACGGAACGGCGAAAGCCCTGCTCTTTCTCTCGGCGGGGAACATTCATAGGGCCTACGCGAGCAAGTCGATCGACGACGTCAGAGGGGCGCTCAGGCGGCTGCCCTTGTCGGCCTCGCTCTTCATCGCGGGCTTCTTCGCCATAACAGGATCGCCTCCCTTCGGCCCCTTCGTGAGCGAATTCGCTATTGTCGCGGCTTCGTTCGATGCAGGGGAAATCCTCGCCGCCGCCTTGTTCCTCGTCTTTCTGCTGGTTGTATTCCTCGGAATGGGGAGGACCGTACTGGCCGTCGTGCAGGGAGAGCCGAGCGTCGATGCGTCCGAAACGACATATCGTGATAGCTTTTTAACAACCGCCCCCCTCCTCGCGCTCGCCTCCCTGGTGCTCGTGCTTGGTCTGTGGATACCCGATAGCCTTCGCGCTCTCGTCGATAACGCCGCGCGTTTTTTGGAGGCCGTTCAATGAGCCTCGAGGGACGTGAACTCGCGCGGACGGTCAACGGAGGAAGCCTGAAGCTCGAAGAAATACCGCGTTTCCAGGCCGAGGCTTTGACGGACATCATCGCCGAGAGCCTTGCGGCCGGTATGCGGATAAGCGCGTATTTCGCCGCAGCTCCATGGAAGTCGTCGGCGCGCGCCTCGGCGGAGCTGTATGTCGTCCTCGCGGACGACGAACAAAGCGAGCTTCGGGTCGGAGCTGCCGAGGTCGGAGAAGAGGGTATCCCCTCGATAGCCGAACGCTTTCCCCAGGCTCAGCTCTTCGAGCGCGAGATTCACGAACAGTTCGGCATTCCGATACCGGGGCATCCGTGGCTGAAACCCGTCCGCTATGAGCGGCCTACGATTTCGGGCCGACCCCCGGTATGGCCGATGCAAATACAGAGCGGCAGGGCAGAGGCCCTCGAGCCCGGCACCGCGGACTTTTTCCGTGTCGAAGGCGAGGAAGTACACGAAGTCGCGGTCGGTCCCGTGCACGCCGGCGTGATCGAGCCGGGGCATTTCCGCTTCCAGTGCCACGGCGAGCGCGTTTTCTTCCTCGAGATCGCCCTGGGCTATCAGCACCGCGGTGTCGAAAAAGCCCTGCTCGGCGGCCCCGACCGCGCTTCGATTCACCTCGTCGAGACGGCGTGCGGAGACTCGACGGTCGCGCATACGACATGTTATAGCGATATAATCGAAGCCCTCGGCCGGACGAGAAAGACCGCCCGCGCCCAGGCAATCGCCGCGATCGCCCTGGAACTCGAGCGTCTCGCCTGTCACACGGGGGACCTCGGAGCGATATCGGGCGATGTCGGGTTTCTGCCGACCGCGAGCTACTGCGGCCGTATCCGCGGCGATTTTCTCAACATGACCGCCCTTGTCTGCGGAAATCGCTTCGGCCGCAACCTCGTTCTGCCAGGCGGCCTTCGCTTCGACCTCGACGAGCGTCTCGTCGAGGAGCTTTCCCGCCGCCTGCGCATTTCCTTCCGCGAGGCCAAGAACGCGATCGATCTTTTATGGGACAGCCAATCGGTCATGGCGCGGCTCGAGGATACCGGAAAACTGAGCCGGAATGCCGCGATCGAACTGGGCCTTGTTGGACCTGCCGCGCGCGCTTGTGGTCTTCAGCGGGACGTGCGATTCGACCAAAGCTCGGGCATCTACCGCATGGCGCACATTCCGGTTTCCACCCACGACGCTGGCGATGTCCTCGCGCGCGCCGCGGTGCGCTACATGGAAATTCAGCGCTCGGTCGAGTTTATCGAAGAGCAGCTTGCCTCCTTGCCGTCGGGAGAAGTCCGCGGACGGGACGGAGTGGAGACTTCGGCACTGGAACCGGACTCTTTCGCAGTCGCCCTGAGCGAGGGCTGGAGGGGCGAGGTCTGCCACGTCGCCATAACCGATGCCTCGGGAGCCTTCTCGCGCTACAAGATCGTCGACCCGAGTTTCCATAATTGGCCCGCTCTCGCTTACGCGATGCGCGATCAGGAAATCTCTGACTTTCCGCTCTGCAACAAGAGCTTCAATCTTTCGTACTGCGGTCACGACCTATGAGGACACACTCAGATGATTAAGATACTGCTCGCGCGGATTTTCCAGGGATATCGGACTATACGATATCCCGCCGCACCGGCTCCGGCCCTGTCCGAGCGATACCGCGGGAGGCCCGAGATACGCGGTTCCTCGTGTACTGCCCGGTGCAGCGCCTGCCTCGCCTCCTGTCCGACTTCGGCGATCGAGCGCGGTCAAGACGCAGCGAGCGGCACTAGCGCGGTGAGCGCCGAGGCACCGGCATGTCCGGCTCCGAGCATCGATCTCGGCAAATGCATTTTCTGCGCCGATTGTGCCGAGGCCTGTCCCCGCGGCGCAATCAGTTTTACGCGCGACTATCGTCTGGCGACGCGCAGGCGCGAGGATCTCGGCATCGCTGCGGACAGGCTCGAACTCGAACTCGCCGAAGAGCTCGATAGACGACTCAAACGGCTCTTCGGCAGGTCCTTGAAGCTCCGCCAGGTCAGCGCAGGCGGCTGCAACGCCTGCGAGGCCGATATCAACGTGCTCACGACCATCGGCTGGGACCTGGGAAGATTCGGCATCAGCATCGTCGCTTCCCCGCGCCACGCCGACGGCCTTATCGTCACCGGACCTGTGTCGAAGAATATGGAACTCGCCCTCCGCAAGACCTACGACGCCGTCGGCGAGCCGAAAATCGTCATCGCGGTCGGCGCCTGCGCGATTTCTGGCGGCCTCTTCGCCGGCCGCCCCGAGACCTGCGGCGGCCTTTCATCGCTACTGCCCGTTGATCTCTACATACCCGGCTGTCCCCCCCATCCCTTGACTATTCTCGACGGTCTTCTTAGGCTGACAGGCAGACTAAAGAAACGGACCGCGTGATAGCATGACATTCTCGTGATCGAGGTTCATGCAGCTTTGACACGTTAGGTCCGTACCTGGAGGTCGGGCTGTGATGAAATACTTCCCAAAAATCCCCGGCGATCGCATCTACCTCTCTCCCATAAACCTCGAGGATGTCGAACTGTACACGGCCTGGCTCAACGACCTCAGAACCTCCCGCTACCTCATGACAGCCCCGATGCAGATCACGCTCCACGGCGAACGCGATGTCTTAGTCGAGCTTTCGAAACAACATACCTATGCCATCGTCACCCGCGAGGGCGAGGAGCTTATAGGAAACTGTGGGCTCATAAATATCGACCAGATTTCACGCTCGGCGGAAGTCGGCATCTTTATCGGCGAAGACTCGCGGCGGGGCGAGGGCTACGGTACCGAGGCCCTCAGGCTGCTCTGCGATTATGGCTTCTACATTCTCAACCTGCGCAGCATCCAACTGCGCACCTATGCCTACAACGAGCGGGCGATCGGCTGCTACAAGAAGGCGGGCTTCAAGGAGGCGGGCCGCTTCCGAAAAGCGCACTTCTACGGAGGTCAGTACCACGACCTCGTGCTCATGGATATTCTGCCCGAGGATTTCGGACCCAGCCGCCTCCCTCCGCCGAGCGATTGACGGAGGGTGCAGCCCGGGTCTTCGGGTGTGAAGTCACGGTTTATCCCTTAATACTGGGATGATGAGAGGTCGATTCCGGAATACGGCCTGGTATGCCCTTGACATGGTAGTTCAAGGACAGGTATAACATTTTCCGAAATTCCGCGGCGATGGTGGAATTGGTAGACACGCTAGCTTGAGGTGCTAGTGCCGAGAGGCATGGAGGTTCAAGTCCTCTTCGCCGCAGAACC
>CAZXXZ010000052.1:0-14084 GCA_964644505.1 uncultured Treponemataceae bacterium
GACCGGGGTTTCGGCGGACGACCTGCCCGCTCTTTACCGCGGCGAGGGCGGATGCTCGGCGGTATTCGACGCGTTGAACGATCTCTATCCATCCGGTGATGCCTCCGGACGGCTCGATGGTTCGGCCGAGGGCCTTCTTTCCGGATTTGGGGAGCCCGATCCCTACATGGCGCGGCACTACGCCCCCTCATGCACTGCGAGCGCTGACTGGCGCTGGGAACGCCTTTTCTACACCGCCGAGAACGCCCGTTTCCTCGATCGCGTTCGATCTGCGATCGATTTTCTGCGGCCTGATCGCTCAGAAGCGGGATCGTGCGGCGTTTCGCGCCCGATCGGTGAAAAGGAACGGATATACCGCGCCGAACGAATCCTGCTTATCGGTTCCCTCCTGTACGAGGCTGCGACGCATGCGAATACCTCGGGCGTTTTCAAGGCTTTCCATAAAGGCTTCGGAGGCCATGGAGGCGACGCCCTCGGTAGGATCCTTGCGCCGATGCGACTGGAACTACCTCTTTTATGGCCGGGCGAGCCCGCTGAAGTATGCCGAGGCGATGCGGCGGCGTTTTGTTCGAGCCGAAGCGCCGATTTATGCTATCTCGATCCTCCCTACAATCAGCATCAATACGGTTCCAATTACCATATATTGAACACCCTCGCCGGTTGGAAACGCCCTCCCGTCAGCGAAGAGCGCGGAGCCGACGGCCGCTTCCTCAGCATCGCCGGCATACCCTCCGAATGGATCGAGCGTCGTTCTCCGTTTTGTTCGCGCTCCCTCGCCCCTGGGGCATTCAAGGAACTTTTTGCTTCGATCGATGCCCCGCTCGTGATTTTGTCGTACAACAGCGACGGTATCGTCGGGGCAGAGGAACTGTATGACCTGCTTTCGGACCGTGCCGATGTGTCGGTGAAGTCCCTGGATTATGTAGCATATCGTGGAGGAAGACAGAGCGCCTCGCGGCGGACTGCGACTAGTGAAATCGTGTTTATCGCGCACAGGCGCTCTTCGTTTTCAAAAGTCCATGATGCTGTTGTGAACGTACACAAGGACCGGGAACTCCGTGCTCTGAATGCGAAAATAAAACTCGACCATATACTTGCAGGCGCTTTCGACCCCGAAACATTCCGACGGATTGCGGGGGGATTGTCATTGGTTTTCACGACAGTTCAGGGAACTGCCGTATCCATCGAATCGTACCTCGGGCTCGTGCTCGAGGACGATGCCCGATTGAAATGCAAGGCCCTTACGGCTGACGAGGCCGAAAAACTCGCGGAGCTCTTGATGCCTGCACGGCTCGAAGGCAATGCATCCGCCTGCGCGGCAGCCGTGAGTCTGCTTGAACATGGTATAGCGATCGACAGAAGGCTTCAAAGACTCGCGCTCCATTGGCTCAGAAAAATCGCCCACCGCCGCTATGAGCATGAGTATCGAGTCTTGGCGGAACGCCTGTCTCGTGTCGCCGAAACGAGGCCGCGGGATTTCGAGCGTATGCTTTATGATCTTAAGCGGATACATGAAATATTCGCTCGAAGACTGGCTGGAAGATGATGGAGGAAGACGAAAAGTATTTAAAAAGTCACTTCCATGAAATTACCTGCAGAGAGGAACAATGCTCCAATTCGGGAGGAAAAGTTTTCATCATTTTTTTTATGTCGGCCTTGGCTCCAAGTGAGAGTTGCATGACATATCCATCCGGTTCGCTGCCATCGACGACGAAAAGCTCGGCTCGGTAAAGAAGATGTTTTCGCGTCGATTTTCCGCTCGCTTCCAAGACACTTCTTGTCGAATCAGGATGAGTCTCCACGATATCGATGTGTTCATTCTTGAGCCATGAATCGAGCGTTGCACGTGCCGATGAAGCGTACTGTAGAGGAAGGCGAAGCTCGATTTCGACGGACCCGGGCTCGGCAAAGGATTCGATAATCCCGAAAGCCGCTTTCTTCGAGGCGGCGCGTAAACGCTCGAGATCCGGTCCCCACAGTGAATACATGGCCTTCCCCCAGTATCGCTCGAACATCGCTCCGAAAAACGCGTCCCTCACTTCTAGGACGGCCTTGAATTCCTGCGTCGCCCGAGATGCGAGTAAACGCGTCACCCACGATGATCTATAAGATTCGGTCGCACGGGCGAGGCTCGGAGGCAGCTCGACGATGACAAGGATACTGTGAAGACGGCGCTTGGCCTCGACAAGACGTGCGATACGTGAAACCACAGAAGTCGGCGCATCGGTTGACAGTGTTATTGCATGTCCTGTAATACGTTTTCTATCCTCGGCTGTTTCGCAGGCTCCGCAGGAGGAGCAGCTGCCGGGACTTCCCTCGACTATACCGAGACAGTTCGAGCGGTCGAGGCGGGAACGAGCCCTCCGGTAATTCTCCCAAAGGACATTCCAGTTCGTATCCACAAAGGCCAGGGGAGGACGCCACGATCCAGGTTTTTCTCCGAGAAACACGGGATCGAGGAGCCCGGCCTTCCGAGCCTCGGCCTCGAGGCTGGCAAGAACGCCCTTAGAGAGTCCGGAGTCGTAGATATGGCCTGCAGACGATGTGTTTTCGATCCAGGGGCCGAGTTTCCTTCCGCCGAGGGCGAGGATCTGGTCGGCGAAATACTCTTCGTACTTCGTCGAGAGCCGAAACTCGATCCCCTCGGACTCGCAGATGGATCTCAGCCTTTCTGTTATACCTTCGAGCTTGTGTCGTTCAAGAATGAGAGGGGCGTATTGCAGAGGTGTGAAGGGGAGCCTGACCAAATACCCGCAGGAAACAAGAACTCGAAGACCCGGGGTCTTGTCCCGTTTCGCTTGCGCAAAGCGGGAAATGAGCTCGGAAAACTCTTCGATGTCGTCATCGCCCTCGAATCCCGACACAATGAAAAACAGCTTCAGTTCGCGGACGCCGGGCTTGACGAGGAGGTCGATACAGGTCTCGATGTCGGCCTCCGAGATGCCTTTTTGATACAAGGCCCTCATGCTTTGTGATATTCCTTCGATGCCGAGGGTGAATGAGCGTTTGTCGGCAGCCGTTTCGGCGGCGAAGAGGACGGGAAGGCGTCCCAGGATGTCGAGCCTCTGGCTCATAAGGTTGACGCGTTTGAACACCCGTCCGAGTTCGAACACAAGCTCGAGGATGGACGTATGTGTATTGAAATTATAACTAAAAAGCTCGACCGTGTCGGCCCCGACCGAAGACCTCAGTCTGCGCGCGGCTTCGATGATCTCTCCGGCGGGGATTTCCCGATAGGGGCGTCGATCCCAGCCTTCGAGACAGAAGGAACACATGCCGTGGCATCCCGAACTGATCTGGAGTCGTGCCGTCGAAGCCTCGGAAGAATTGAGGACGGGATATGAACTAAGCGGGGCCGGATAGGGGCGGGCGATACTTCGCACGACATGCTTGCCGGACAGAGCGGGCCAGAAGCCCCTGACCCGAGACGCCCTTTCCAGGCGACTTGGCCGCGGACTCTTTGGATCGCCCGCGAGGGCGAGCACGAGTTCCGTTAAGGCGGTAGTGCAATCTGAATTGGGGCCTGAAAGCGGCGTGTCGAGCGGCTCGGCGTTTTCTGAATGCAGAGCTTCGCCTTCGCCGAAGAAAATACCGTCGACTAGACAGTCGCCAGCAGATTCGTCTTCCGATCCCGGCAGTATTACAGCACCCGATGCAGCTGCATTCGAGCCGCCCATAACGATTAAGGGAAGATGTTTTTCAGATTTCATACGTTCGGAAGCCCGGGATGGCAGGTCCGGGCCGAAGAGATATGAAAGATTCACGAGCTCGAGGACGAAGGAGTTGGAAATCATGATAAGGTCGAATTCTTCCGGAGGCATGCCGGATACGAGACCATAGTAGAAAGGCAGACCCTCGGCGGCGAGAATTGCACGGTCTCGGCTGTCCGGGAGGAAGGCGAAGTCGATGAATGCACCTTCGAGCGCCCTCCGGCATTCTGAAAAAAGTATCAAATGAGCCTGGGAACCGGCGACGTCGTCAAACGGGGAAAGTCTGAGGATGAGTATACGCTGGGCCGCGTGCTCCCAGGACGGATTGTGAAGTTCTTCTGCGACAGCGGGGATGAAGGCTTCGGGGCCGGATAATCGCGAGCGTAATTGCGGATGCAGTTGCGCCCGTAGCTGCGGACCAAGGGCTTTGGCCATGTTTTTTCCCTTGATGCTAGCGCTGTATCCGCCCGGATGGATCGTGACGGCTTTGTCCGTTCTTTTTTCGCTGCTCGCCGTCGGCGACGCGTGCTGACTTGCGCGCCGCGCTGTGCTCGGTTTTTTCGGCTTCCCGTTCCTCGGCCAATCGAAAAAACTCCTCGGTCGTGGGCTCGAGCACTTCGCCGCCTTCCAGCACCTTGCAACGAAAGGTGAAACCGCAGCGTACCGCGATTTTCGAGGCCCGGGCGAGTTCGACGCCGTCGGCGAGGGCGATGCTGATGCCCCGCGCGCCTGCCCGTCCTGTTCTTCCGGCTCGGTGTATGTAAATCGTCGGCTCCTCGGGGAGATCGAGGCTGATGACATGACTTATGCCGGGGATGTCGAGCCCCCGCGCCCCGAGATCGCTGGTCAAAAGATACCGTGTTTTTCCCTGGGTGAAGCGCTCCAGGGCTACCCGCCGCGATTCCTTGTCGAGGCCCGCATGGATCGCCGCGATCGGAAGACCGAAAGCCGCAAGCACGGCGGAGGCCTTTTCGATGCGCGACGCCGTCGAAAGAAAGAGAAGGCAGCGTTCGGGCTTTACCGCCGCCTCGAAACGTCGCACGAAATCGAGGCGCTTGCGGCTGTCGCAGTAAAAACACCAATGCTCTATGTCGCCTGACAACACTCCCTCGGGGGCCGATGAAACAGATATCGGGTTGCGTAAGTATGTCTGAGCGGCCCGTCGTACCCGTTCCGGTATTGTCGCCGAAACGAGAACGCGGGCGCAGGACGATGGAACGCTGGAAAGGAGGGTATGGACGAGTTTTTCGCTCTCGGGCGCGAACTGACGGTCGACCTCATCGAGTACGAGGAGCTTGAGCGAGGAGGTTTTTAAAATCCTGAGAGACACGAGATCGGCCAGTCTGCCCAGCGTGCCGACGACGATATCAGGTTTGTCCTTGAGCTTGACCGCCTGCTTTTCGATGGGAGTGCCGCCGAGAAGGACGGCGATACGGAGAGGCAGAAGTGCGGCCTTGACAAGTCGTTCGGCCTCGCGTCCGATCTGCACCGCAAGTTCCTGGGTCGGGGCGGCGATCAGGACGCCGGGCTCGCCGCCCCTTCTGCGCTCGAGGGTGGATACAAGCTGAAGGCCGGGGGCGAGGTAGGCGAAGGTCTTGCCGGTCCCGGTCTCGGACTCGATGAGCGTGTCTTTTCGTGCAAGGAGAAGGGGTATGGCCTCGGCCTGGACAGAGGTCGGTCCGGAAAAGCCGAACGATGCGAGGGCGGAGGCGAGCGGCTGGGCGAGTCCGAGCCGCGTGAATGAATCCATAGCCCGATGATTGCACGCAAGGCCCGTGTTTCACAAGGACCCGGTTATTGTAATGGCCTTCGTTTTCCGTATATATTCGCTCGACATGAATCTCGAAGCCTTTGTGCTCGGCACGGGCGGCATGATGCCCCTTCCGCACAGACATTTGACCAGCGTCCTCCTGCGCCGCGAGGGGGAACTTTTCCTCTTCGACGGCGGCGAAGGCACTCAGGTTTCCATACGGCGCCTCAATCTCCGCTGGAAGAAGATCACGGCGGTTTTCGTCTCCCATGTGCATGCCGATCACGTGACCGGTCTGCCCGGCATACTCATGCTTTCGAGCCAGGTGGACCGCGACGATCCGCTGTATATCGTCGGTCCGCCGAAAATCGCGGATTATATCGAGACGAGCCGTCGCAGCCTCGACATGTACATCAACTATGAAATCGTCGTGAAGGAGATCGCCGAGCCCGGCATTGTCTGGGAGGGAGAGGGCTTCAAGATCCGCGCCTTCCCCCTTCGGCATACCAAAACCTGTTACGGTTACACCCTCGAGGAGGATCCGCGTCCCGGCGCCTTTTATCCCGAGCGGGCCCTCGAACTCGGGGTCCCCCGCGGCCCTCTGTGGTCGGAGCTTCAATCCGGCAAGGAAGTCCGCCTCGCCGACGGCCGGGTCGTTTCGGGCTCCCAGGTCATGGGGCCGCCTCGATCGGGCCGTAAATTCAGCTATGTCACCGATTCCTTGTATTTCCCGGAAATAGCGCCCGAGGTTGCCGGCTCAGATCTGTTCGTCTGCGAAGGCATGTTCGAGTCCGCCCTCGAGCAGAGCGCGGTCGAAAAAAAGCACATGACCGCCGCCCAGGCGGCCCGCATCGCACGCGACGCGGGCGGGGTGCGCAAGCTCGCGCTCATCCACTACAGTCCGCGGTATTCGGACCGCGAACTCAAGACGCTCTTGGACGAGGCTCGGGCGGTTTTCCCCGATACGGTGTTGTCGCGCGACAGGATGGCGATTCCGATCGAATACGTGGACTGAAGCATGAAACCTTCCGTCGCTTTAGTTGTTTTGTCAAGATTTAAGGGAAGTTCTAAAAGACCGGTTGGTTTTTATGGTTTCCGTGCAACTACCTTGCGGGAAGAGCGGTTGCTAAGCAACCGCAGGCAATCGCAAAGCCGGTTTCAAAAGTGACAGACTTTTGAAATCGGCTCATCTTGTCGTAAGAGGAGGAGTCAGGTGATAGAAGTTCGCGAGCTTCGTAAAAGCTACGGCGGCGTCGAGGCGGTTCGAGGCGTGAGCTTCACAGCCGCGACCGGATCGGTGCTGGGTCTCCTCGGGCCGAACGGCGCCGGTAAGACCACGATCATGAAGGTATTGACGGGCTATCACTATCCATCGAGCGGGACTGCGCTCGTGGACGGGGTGGACGTGGCCGAGGACCCCATCGCTGTCAAGCGGCGCGTCGGCTATCTTCCCGAATCGGTGCCCCTCTATCAGGATTTGACGACGAGCGAATATCTCGATTTCGCCGCCGACGCACGGAATCTTACGGGTTCGGAGCGTTCTTCCGCGATCGAGCGTGCCATCGAGAGCTGCGGCCTCGTCGGCGTCCGGAACAAGCGGATCGAGGGGCTGTCAAAGGGCTATAAACAAAGGCTCGGACTGGCCCAGGCCATCCTCCATGATCCGCCTATCCTCATACTCGACGAACCGACGACCGGCCTCGATCCGAATCAGATCATCGAGATACGCGCGCTCATTCGCTCGCTCGGAAAAAGCAAGACCGTCATTCTCTCGACCCATATTCTTCAAGAGGTCGAGGCGATCTGCTCGAGCGTCATCATCTTGAACGAGGGCCGGATCGCTGCCCAGGGAGCGCCCTCCGAAATCGGCGAGGCCCTCAAGGGCGAGGAACGGCTCTGCCTCCGTATCAAAGCGCCGAGGGGCCTCGACGCCGATCGGCTGAAAACCATTTCCGGCCTGAGGAGCGTCACATCGCTCGAGGCAGAGTCCGCTTCTGTCTGGAAGGCCGAGGTTGCGATGCAGCGATCGGATGCTTCCGGAATCGAGGCAGGGGAGGCCGTCTTCGATTGGGCTGTTGCCGAAGGCCTCAAGCTTCTTGAACTCGAACGACGACGGCTCTCCCTCGAGGAGATTTTCGTGAAACTCACCCAGGAGGGCGACGCACGATGAAAAATATTCTCGCAATCGCCAAACGGGAACTGCGAAGTTCCTTCAATTCTCCCATCGCCTACGCCGTCATCATCGGCTTTCTCGTGTTCACCTCGATCTGGCTTTATTTTATCGACGCGTTCTATCCGAAGGGGCAGGCCGATCTACGCTCCTATTTCATGATCATGCCGCTCGTCTTCGCCTTTCTCGCGCCGGCGCTCACCATGCGAAGCTGGGCGGAGGAACGCAGACTCGGCACCTATGAGCTTCTTTTGACCATGCCTTTCACCGAAGCTCAGCTGGTCGTCGGCAAGTACCTCGCGAGTCTCGCCCTCGCGGCGATAGCCCTCGCCCTGACGATCCCGGTACCGCTCTCCGCCTCCCTCCTCGGATCCTTCGACACGGGCATTTTGATCTCGCAGTACCTCGGCATCCTGTTCGAGGCGGCCGCCGCGCTCGCGGTCGGGCAGTGCCTTTCGTCATACTCGAAAAACCAGGTCACGGCCTTCCTCGTATCCGTGCTCGCCCTCATCTTCTTGGTTCTTGTCGACAAGATAGGCGGATTCCTGGGTCTGGGCGGACTGGCTGCGAACCTGTTCAATTGGCTCTCGCTGTCCTTTCATTACGACGCCTTCTCGCGGGGCGCGGTCGATCTGCGCGACCTCGCGTACTTCGTCTCGGTCGCCGTTCTCAGCCTCTACCTCGCCGCCTGGGGGCTGACGCGCCGGAAGTGGAGCTAGAACACCATGGAACAGAACGTCAAAATGCGCCGATCCATCATTCTTCTCGTTTTGACCTGCGCGGTCGTCATCGCCTCGGTCCTGGTCGTCGAACGCTTCGGCTTCCGCATCGATGTGAGTTCGGACCGGACCAACACCCTCTCGTCTGTTTCGCGCAACCTTTACAAGGAGATACCCGAACAAGTACGCATAACGTACTATATCTCCTCGAAGCTATCGAGCCGGTATTCCGGGCCCAGGGCGATCGAGGATTTCTTGCGAAGCCTCGAATCGGCGTCCAAGGGCAGGATCGTCGTCGAGATCGAGGATCCTTCGTCGGGCAAGAGCCAGTCGGATGCGCAGACGCTCGGCATCTCCCCCCAGCGTATGCAGATCGTCGAGAACAACGAGGCCCGCGTCGCTCTCGTGTACTCGGGCATCGTCGTCCGTTACCTCGATCGGACGCAGGTTTTGCCCTTCATCTTGAACACCGACACCCTGGAGTACGATGTCGTCAAGGCGATCAGGGCGGCCATCACCGACAAAAAGCCGATCGCGTCCATCCTCGTCGGTGACGGCGCGAAAAGCCTCGACAATGATTTCAAGTATCTGTCTAAAGTCTTGGAACAGTCGGGATGGGATAAGCGGGAAATCAGCCCGGGCCAGGAAATTCCCCCCGAAACCGACGTGCTCGTCGTCCTCGGCAACGATGCCCTCGACGACTACGATGTCTATCGCATCGACGTCTACCTCGCCTCCGGCGGAAAGGCTCTCTTCGCGGTGAAGGGAGTCGATGTGCAGACGATGCAGGGCATCGTTGCGCAGAATCTCAATCAGGACGCAGCCCTGCGTGCGCTCGAAACCTACGGCATCAAGGTCGCACGAGAGCTCGTGCTCGATAAATCCGCTGCTGCCATCCCCTACCAGACGGCCTCGCCCTACGGCGGCGTCATGATCAGCTACGCCCGCTATCCTCACTGGATCGTGACAAGGCCCGAGAACCGCGATGCCTCGAATCCGCTCACCGCGAAGCTCGCCGGTCTCGACCTTTTCTGGCCGAGCCCCCTCGAAATCGTTTCCCGTTCAGGTGTCGAGTCATCGGCTCTCGTTAAAACGACAAACGAGGCCTGGCTGCAGAAAGACAGGTATTCCGTATCGCTCGAAGAAATACCCCTGTATTCTTCGGACACAGGATCGAGCACCGGCCAGTACATTCTCGTCGCGAGTCTGTCGGGCGTCCTGCCCCAGGCCTATGCGGGAAAGCCGGTTCCGAAACGAGAGGGAGCCGATCCCCTGCCGGCCCTGCCCGAGCATTCGCGCTCATCGAGAATCCTCGTCGTCGGTTCGGTCGAGTTCGCGACCGATTACATGACCATCAGCGGTTCGGAAGCCAACGCTTCGTTTATAGCAAGCGCCGCCGACTGGCTCGCATCGGGCGACGACATAGTCGCGCTGCGCAGCAGGGGCCAGCGCGACACCCGCTTCTCGAAGATCAAGGACGCTGAAACGAAATCCGCTCTCGCGACGCTGTCGTATATCCTCAACATCGGTCTCGTGCCCGCTGCGGTCCTCGCCTACGGCCTCGTACGCGCGGCCAAGCGGCGGAGGCAGGAACGGGACGAGGCCTCCTCACGTTTGGCCTTTTCAGAGCATTCATCCGAGGTCGTCGCGGCGAATGATCAGAACGGCGCCTCAGATGCCACAACGTCCAGTACAGCAGTCAAGGAGGACAAGTGATGCGCTACGAACGCAAAGTCGCCGCCCTCTCGACGGCGCTCGGGCTTCTCCTTGTCATCTGGGTGATAGGAATGATTTTCTCGCCCGAAAAGGGGCTCGCCCGATCTGAATCCACAAAGCTCGTATCAGGCAAGATGAGCGATGCTGTCTCGATCGAACTCACCAACCCCGATGCGGAGACGATAAAGCTCGAGAAATCGGGAGATACCTGGTCGCTCATCGACAAGGATGCGCGGCTTCCCGTCCAAGCCTCCAGGGTCAAGAACCTTCTCGATTCCATCGCCGAACCCGGCAGACTCAGGGTGGTGGGGCGTTCGAAGGCCGCCTGGGCCGATTTCAAGCTCGACGAGGCGAATACCAAGCGCGTTATCGTCAAGGGCAAGGACGGGAATGCGATCGCCGATGTCTACATCGGCGCCTACTCGTCGGTGGCTTCCGGTGTCTACGTACGCCGGGCGGATTCGGAGAAATCCTATGTGGCGGATTCTTCGATCGCGTCGTATGTCGGATATGGCCGCAGTTCATGGCTCGATCTGAAGGTTCTCGGCAGCCTCGCAAGCACGGATGTGCAGTCGGTCTCGATACGGGCGAAACTCTCCTTGGACGGCCCCGGCAAGAATCCTGTCGCATTCGATTACACCGCGCGCCGGGACGAGCAGACTTGGAAAATCGCCTCGACGGAGCTCGACGCGCAGTCGGTGGAATCCATGCTGAGGTCTATAGTCTCCGTCCAGGGCGAGGATATCGAAGCCGCGCCACCGGCCGATGCGTTCAAGACGATATCCGCCCGTATCGAGATCGCCCTCTCATCCGGCACTTCGAAGGTCATCGAGATCGGCGCTTCGGCGAAGGACGAGAGGTACTATCTCCGCGCGACGGGCAATCCTCTCGTGTATCTGGTTTCTTCGTATTCGCTCAAGTCGATGTTGAAGTCGCCATCTGATCTTGCGAAGAAAAAATAATGAGCTTGCGGGAACGCGGTCGGGGTAGGATCCACTTTCCCCGACACGCGCTCGGCGAAAGCGGGGATGCCGCCGGTATATCGGGCTCCCCGCTTTTTTATTTAGTGTTCGATTGTACGTATTTACGGTATTTTTCGGGGTCCGGTTTAAACGCTACGATGTGCGAGTCGGTTTCCTCTCTGGCGTGTTTGAGCGCGGCTTCGGCCTCGGCGACGAGGGTCTTCGCATCTACGTTTCTTCCAGAAAGCGACGAGAGTCCGAGGAACAAGGGGAGGAACTGAAGCTCGTCTATGTCTCCGCCGGAAAGAAAATCGAGCCGCTTGAACAGGTTTCTCGCGGTGTGAAGCGCCTTCTGCGAGTCCGAGCCGGGCAGGATCGCTGCGAAGCCGCTCGTCCCGTGTTCGAGAAGAACTCCGTCCGGAAGAATCGCCTGTTTGACGGTGTCCGCGAAAGACCGATACTCCGGAACCGCTGGCGTAAGATCGTCGTACACTATGAATAGCAAGCTGAGGTCGTTTTTGTTTGCGGCGGAACGTTCGATCTCTGCCTGAAGCCGCGATTCGATACTTCCCTGACGGGATACTGAAGAATCGGAAGCGGGAGCAGCTTCGAGTTCGATTGCGTCGAGCGCCTCGATGCTTTCCTCCCGATCGTTGAATACGGAAGTCTTGCTTGTCGTTGATTCAGACGTATCGGCAGGGATCGAGGGGATCGATTTTGTCCAATCATCTTCCTCGGAAAAGGGCTCGGGCAGGGTATCGACCAGGGATGCGGCGGAATCGGGCTTCACCGTTCCTCGCTTGGCATCGAAGTCGATGTCGGGAATTTCGAACAAATCCTCAGATTCCTTGCCGGCGTGATTGTCGGAAAACGATGAATCGATTTCTTTCTCCATTGAAGAGTTGAAGCTGCCTTCGTCATACGAAACGTCTTCGATGCCGCTCTCCTTCTTTTGTTCTTGAACCGGGGCAGTACGATCTGAGCTTGTCTCTTCGTATTCATCCATATCGTCTGTTTTTGGGATCGTTTTACGACGATCTGGGGATGGATTGTGATCTATTTTAAGAAGGTCATCCCAATCCACGTCATTCCCTTTGTGTCGTACATGCTTTTTTTCGACTTCATCCGAGTTGTCTTCGGCCACGGATCGTCGTGGACGTGAGGCGAATGCCAACACAATCGAGGCGAGTGCGAGAAAGCCCGCGAGGAAGACCAAGGCGTCCCTGAAGGCAGTGAATACTTCAAGCTGTGTGATGCGGACGTAGACGGCTTCGACCGAGAGGGAAGAACCGGTACTCGATGAGAGGGGGGACGAAAGCCGGATGGTCGATGGCGGAAGCGGCTTTTCGGATTCGTTCGCTCCGCGGGAATAGGGCGAATCTGCCGGTATGCGCCATCTGAGGCCGGCGCCGCGTTCGTATACCTCGGCTAGTAAAAGCGCCGGATTGGAGGAAAAGTGTGTCGAGAGGCGGGTTCGAAGCTCTGCATCGCCGAGGTCGCCGGCTGTCTTCACGCCGGAAAGCAGAGATGTCAGGACCGCGAAATCTGACTTGGCGGCCTCCTCTCCTGCGGCGCTTTGGGTTATGACGCGATAGGCGATTGAAGCGGCGGCTCCGATGGATGCGAGAATACAGCAGGTCGCGATAAATGCGGTGATTTTTCTGTTCATATCGTACAATGGATTATATACTGAATTCATCAGCCTCGCTACTGCGAGGTTGTAAACTCGTCGTCGGGGGAGGGGCTGTATGAAAGTACGAAAACGCGCCTTGCCGCCGGGATGGTATCCACAAGAACCCGATGCCGTTCGTGAGGCCGTTACAACATGGACAGAATCCAGTCGTCACGTCGCTTCCGGAGATGAAATCGTTTCGGTCGTAGCTCCTCACGCAGGTTGGTTCTTTTCAGGTTCTCTCGCAGCTGAAGCCTGGTCGGCTCTCCCCTCGGTAGACACGATCGCGCTCATCGGCGGTCATCTTTCCGGCAGGGAGCCACCGCTCGTCGCGCTTGAAGAGGCCTTTGATACACCTCTCGGCCTGGTGTATGCCGACAGCCAACTCCGCGATGAAGTGGCTCTTCAACTCTCACAGAAAGATATAAAGCTCGGAATCGACGATGAGCCCGATAACACCGTAGAAGTGCACCTGCCTTTTTGCGCCTGTCTTTTCCCAAAAAGTCGTGTGTTGTGGCTTCGAGCACCCAACGGCCCCGCGGCTCTGGAACTCGGCAGGGCTTTGTACGAGGCCGCAAGCAGTCTCGGCCGCTCTCTGGTCTGTGTCGGCTCGACCGATCTGACCCACTACGGACCGAATTACGGCTTCTATCCGGCGGGCGGAGGTCCGGCCGCAGAATCCTGGGTCAGAAATACGAATGACAAACGCTTTATCGACGCCTTGCTCATGCTCGACGGACAAAGGGCTATCGAACTTGGAGAGACTGAACATTCCGCCTGTTCTTCGGGAGCGGCTGCGGCCGCTGTCTCGTTCGCTCTTTCAAAGGGAGCGAAACGGGCGCGCCTGCTTCGGTATGCAACAAGCCTCGACGTACGACGGGATTCCTCGTTTGTCGGGTATGCAGCGCTCGCATTTTGTAGATAATGGAGGTTTGTCATCTTTTTGTGTCTTCTTCAATACTGAAGAACTTTTGGAGACCTATACCTGCGCCTTTCATAAGGGGACTTCCAAAAAAACTGAAATTTACGAGGTCCCCATAAAGTAAATTGATTAAAAAAACTAAATTAGTTTGAGGGATAAGTACTTGTCGCATTTGTCTACGATTCGTACAATGCCGCCGTGAAAAAAACTCCGGCGATAACAAAACCAGAATCACATATTGAAACATCTGTACATACTGATTATCCGGTTCGGGACATCGAAAAACGAAGCGGTTCAAGAATCGCCGTATCTCTGACGATTGCTTTGGCTGATATCATCGGTTCGGCAGCCCTGGTCTGGAGAACAGTATCATGGCCGGGGCATGTTGAGGCCCTGGGGCTTCTTCTCTACGTTGGGCTTCCTGAAAAAACATATAACAGCATATCTACAAAGAGTTTATGAT
>CAZXXZ010000053.1:0-14029 GCA_964644505.1 uncultured Treponemataceae bacterium
AGGTGCACCGTGCGGCCTGGGGCTGTTTCAGTCACGCGGTGGTGGCGGGAATCAACGCGGCCGAGATCGAGCGGGCGAAGAAATTACTATGGAAGCGTCGAGCCTTTTTGTCGCTCATCGAGCTCGATCCGAGCGCCGAGGACACCTGGCTGAGGCGCTGGCAGACGCCCGTGCGTCAGGGGCCGGACTATTTGCCGGCGTACGCGGCCGCCTAGGGATGGGATGCAGGGCGCTTTGGTGCGGGGGTGTGGGGAGATTTTGATCAGTCGCAACAAGGTTCGAGGAACTTCAGTTGCCTTTCTGGACATAGGCTTCGGCGCACTGCGGAAGTTTTTTTAGACGTTCAAGCCAGCCCTCGGCCTCGGACTTCGTCGCATAGGGACCAACTCGTACCCGGTACCAACTCTTACCTACAATATCTTTTACCGTTATGTGCGCCGCTATTCCCTTATCGGATAGCGTTTCCTTGAGATCGTCCGCTCGGCCTCTGCTCGTAAAGCTTGCGGCCTGAATCCAATAATCGGCCTTTACTTTCGGTGGAGTAGGTTTAAGGGTCGAGGTTTTTTCCGGGGGAGTGGTTTTTACAGGTTTCGATGGTGCAGCCTGTGTCGTCGCCTGGGGCTTGGCAGCGGTAGGCCGTTCCGCAAGGGCTGTTGTCGAGGTTTCTGTGGATCCGGCTGCGATAGTATGAGTCGATTCCGGGTTGACGCTTGTTGCAGTCGTCAAATTTGGATTCGGAATGAGCTGATCGTCATAGATCACATAGGTGCTGCCATCGGGACCGACTACGGATGTAGGCTGTTTCTCGGGAGTTGCGGAGGGAGGGGGCGCAGAAAAGTAATCTTGAGGGTTGAGGGTTTTGGGCGCGGAGATATTACCGATCGTTGCGGGCGCGGTGGCACCGCCCGAACGGGGGGCGAAAAGGAAAAAGCCCGCTCCAATCAGAACCAGGCAGAAAACGCATGACGAGACTGATATCCAGATCAGTTTTTTGCGTTCCTCCGACATCGCTCATGACCCTCCCAGAGCCCGTATTTCCCGACGGGAACAAGCCCTCCTTTTGCGTATCGGCATTCTAGAAGCTCCGGTCAAGGTAAAAAAGCGATCCGGAAAGGCTAGTTCTGCTTTAAATGGTATGATTGGTGCTGTTAGGCGGGCTTGTTGCAACAAGCTTCGAGGTACTCATTAATAATCAGCCTATATTCTCCGATATTCGGAACGGATGACTGGACCTTTGCCCGCGAAGCGCCTTATGCCCCGCCTGCTCATTACGGCGGCATTGTTTTTTTCTATACCTCAGGCCGAGTATGTTTTTTGCGAGGGCTCCCATACTTACTATGTTATCAAAAAGGGTGACACCTTATATTCCGTGGCGAGGTCATACGATATAAGCCCCCAGGCGCTCGCCAAGGTGAATGGGATTACAGATCCCTCAAAACTGTCTATAGGTACAAAAATACTTATCCCCCAGGTTCACAAGGTGGTGAAGGGTGACACGCTCTTCAGTATCGCGAAGACCTATGGCGTTTCACTCGAATCGCTCCGTGCGATCAATGGCTTTTCCGAAAGCGCTCTCATAAAACCTGGTGATGTCCTTGTTCTCCCCTCGAACGCCATCAAGCCCGCGTCATCGCAAAATGCGCCTGCGGTCGCCGCGGGAAACAATTCAAAGGCGCCGGCAGCTGTCTCCGCTCCGGTCCCGCCTCCTGAAGCGCTCCGCCTTTCGTCTCAAAGTGTGAGCGTCAAAACAACCTGGCCCTGCGCTGGAGAAATAGCGTATCTCGACGGCAAGGCCTACGGAGTTGTCATAAAGACCGCCTTGGGCGAGTCTCAGCGCGCGGTCGCCTCGGGTACGGTGATTTTCGCGGATATATTCCGAGGTTATGGCCGCGTTGTCATCGTCGAATCGTATTCGGGATATATCTATGTCTACGCCGGGAACGAGAACATCTCGGTAAAGACGGGCGAAAAGGTGAAAAGCGGTCAGGAACTCGGCAAGGTCGGCATGGATGCGAAGCTGGGAAAACCGGCTGCCTATTTTCTTGTCTCGAAGGGCGGCGAGGCTGTCGATCCAGCCAAGGCTCCGCGCGATTGAGGGCTTGAATTTGAAACCTGTACGGGAATGTGTAAGCTTATCCTTGTATCCGTACATTTTATGAGAGTCTGGATGCTTTCATGTGCATGTCGATGTGCGGCATGAGGCTGAGGTAATGACGGGAAGGTGGAATCGGTGACGGAGAAGGCGAGCCCGAAAAAGCCTCCTGAGATCAGAAAAAGGTCGAAGGCGGTCTCTGGTGCCAAAAAAAAGGCAAAACTCCTGAAAGAAACCGATCCGCTTGCGCTTTATCTTAAGCAAATATCGAGATATCCGCTGCTTTCGGCCGACGAAGAACTCCGTATCGGGGAACTGATTCAAAGTCTTCGGGCCCGCCTCCAGGAACCGGCGAGAGAAAGCGAGGAGCGAGCCCCTCTCGATCACGATGAACGAGAGCGCTTGGAACGAGAATTGGTCGCGGCGAAAAACCGGATGATCACCTCGAATCTCAGACTGGTCGTTTCTATTGCAAAGAACTATCAGCATCGAGGCCTGTCGCTTCTCGACCTGATAGACGAGGGGAATATCGGCCTTATCGAGGCGGTCGAGCGATTCGACTATACCCGGGGCTGCCGTTTTTCGACGTACGGTACCTGGTGGATCCGCCAGGCGATCATCAAAAGTCTGGCTGACAAGGGCCGCGTCATTCGAATTCCGATACACATGCTCAACACGATCAAAAAGTGTTATTTCGTCGCCAAACAGCTTACGCAGGACCTGGGCAGGGACCCGAAGCCCGAGGAACTCGCTCAGAAACTCGGGATGGACTCAAAACGCGTCAAAGAAATCATGCAGCTTTCCCAGGAGACCGCAAGTCTGGATACGACGGTCGACGAGGATAATGTCACGCATCTGTCCGATCTCATCAAGGACGACAGCGTGATCGAGCCATTCGAAGAAGTGTTCTCCCTCGCCCTGCAGGACACCTTGGGCGATGTACTGAAAAGTTTGTCCCAGCGCGAGATCACGATCATCAAGCTCCGCTACGGTCTGGACGGCGAGAGTCCCCGGACACTCGAGGAGACGGGGAAGCTCCTCGGTATAACGCGCGAACGCGTGCGCCAGATACAGGAAAAAGCGGTGCAGAAACTCAAAGAGCTTCAAGAGCTCTCGGATTTCCACGGCGACGAGTGAACGATGGTCGTCGGGACGCTTCTACCGCCGTCGACAGCCTGGGCCGATGCGCTCGGACTCCTCGCACGAGAGCATCCCGGTCACAGAGTGTTGATCGATCGGGAAAGTACATATAAATACCTGTCAGAACTCGATGCTGTTGTCGCGTCTAATCTGAGTGAAGAGAATCTCCGCAGGGCGGGTGCTCTTAAAGCGCTTTTTGTACCCTTCGTCGGCGTCGATCATCTGCCTGTACAGGCTCTGCGTGAACGCGGTGTCTCTGTCTACAATGCCCACGGTAATGCCGAGTCCGTCGCCCAATGCGCCGTCGCCATGACCTTGGCCTTCTACGGCAGAACCGTCGAGTACCATAATGATCTTCGTCATCTGCTCTGGCACGGTTTCTGGGTCGGCGGAGGAGACGAGGATTTGTGGTCGTCGATTTGGGGAAGGAGCTGCGCGGTCTTCGGGACCGGGGCGATAGGCTGTTGTATCGCTCGTATTCTCAAGGCCTTTGATTGCACCGTGGTCGGCTATCGTCGGCATCCGGAGAAAGGTGTCCCGCCGGCTTTCGACCGGATCGAAACCGACGTGCAGGCGGCAGTCGATTCATCCGAGCTTCTTTTTATCACGCTTCCTAAGACTCCGGAAACGACGAATCTTTTCTCGAAAGACATTCTCATGTCCGCCCATGGCAAGTTCCTCGTCAACGTCGGACGCGGAGCCGTGGTCGACGAGGAAGGTCTTTACCTCGCGCTGAAAAACGGAGTGCTCAAGGGTGCCGCGCTCGATACCTGGTACAGGTATCCCGCGAAGGGCGAAAGGGCCTGCGCTCCCTCGGGTTTCCCGATCCACGAACTGCCGAATGTCATCCTTTCTCCCCACGTCGGCGGTTCGACGCACGAGGCGCAGGCGATTCTGATCCGGCAGACCTGTAGTAATGTCTCACGCTTCCTCAGAGGAGACAGGTGTGAGAACGAAGTCGATCTTGAAGCTTTGTATTGATACAGGCCGGTTCTCAGCATACATCAAAAGGCGCGCCGTATGACGCGTGCCAACCCCGAATTGATATCCTCGGGCGCAAACCAGTCGGGATTCGAAACGAGGAGGCAGGCGAGACCGTGGGCCTTCGCCCAGAAGCCCAAAAGAACATCGCGCTCCGATAAGCCGGGGTATTTACCCAGGAATGCCGATGCGGCACGCCTCAATGTCAGAAAGCCGTGGTCTTCTTCAAGTGATGGTCTGTAGGGATCGTTCCCTTCCATCTTTTTTGCGCGAAAAACAGTGAAAAGACCGGACTGGGATGCGGAAGCGGAACCGTTCAGGATATTGAAAAGTGTGAGTATTTCAGGGTTGGCGAGGTAGAAACGGACATAGGCTTCGCCGAGACGGTAGAGGTTTTCTTCATTGTCGCCCTCGATGACGACGCTTGCAAGCAATGCTTTCTCGAAGCTATCCATGCTTTCGCGTACGATTTCCGCCAGTAATTCTTCCCGAGAGGAAAAGTGGCGATAGGGGGCAGCATGACTTACTCCGAGCTCTTTCGCGAGCGACCTGAGCGAAAACGAGGCAAGTCCGTCGCGGGCGATGAGTGCGAGTCCGCGATCGAGGAGTTTTCGCCGAAGGTCGCCGTGATGGTAGGCCCCTTGTTTACCGCCGACGGAGCGAGCTGCCTTTTGTCCGCGCGTACCCGTCCTGCTGCCCTTGATTTTTTTTTGCCCCGCCCTTCGATGTTGCGGTTTTTCGCTCTCTTTCATGACGGAACTATATCACTGTGATGTTGACGATGCCAACATAAAGTGTTACTTTATGGCCGCGTATGTTGACACTGTCTACATGGAGGTGTTGATGAGAATCTTCTATTTGTATGATCGGGATGAGCCTGATCGCCGCGAAGCGGGGTCGGATCTCGGCGCCTGGGCTGAACAGCGGGGCTATGAGCTGCGAACATTGTGCGCCCCCGTCCTTAAGCCCTGTCTGGGCTGTTTCGGCTGTTGGTTGAAAACCCCCGGCCGCTGTGTCGTGAAAGGGGACGAGGGCAATGCCGTCGTGGAATCGCTGTATCGGTCTGATCTTGTCGTTCTTGGAGGATCGACGCCATACGGTTGTTTCGCGCCGGAGATCAAGGCCGTACTGGACCGGGCGATCGCATTGATCTTGCCCTACTTCTATACGTTCCGCGGCGAGATGCATCACATGCCGAGGTATGAACATCATCCGCGGATAGTCTCGGCGGCCTTCGGCGGGACATACGGCTTCGAGGATGAAACCCATCTCGAACTCGTCCGTTCATTTTGCGACAACATCGCGAGTCCCCGGCAAAAACGCATGTTCCGTTACCGAAGCGGGGCGTCCCCGCTAAGCGGGGAGCACCCGCTTGTCTCGTGGCTCGAGGGAGAACTCGCATCATGAAAATACTCCTTGTAAACGGAAGTCCGCGGCGAAGCGATGCGAACTCGTGCGTTATCCTCGACGAGCTTCGTCGGCGTTTGGGAGACTCGCATGAGTATCGCATGGTCGAGACAATGAACAGCACCGCGAGAGCGGAGGATATCGATGTCGACTTCATCATTCTCGCATTTCCATTATACATCGATAGCCTTCATTCGCGGCTGCTCTCGTGGCTCATGTCGTACGAAGCGCTGATCGCAGCGGAACGTAATGAAGGCCGTCCTCCAAGGCGGATCGGCATGATCGCCGTCGCCAACAACGGCTTCTACGAGGGAGAACAGAACAAAACCGCTCTCGATATCGTACGTAATTTTTGTATAGTTACGGGAATCGAGTGGAGAGGGGGATTGGGGATAGGCACCGGCGAGATGCTCAAAGACCTTAGAGCGGCGCCCGACACTATGTTTCTCAAGAGTCCCGTCAGCCGCGCCCTTGATGCTATGGCGGAACGGGTGAACCAGAAGATTTCGGGCGAGGATGGCGATGGAGTTCCCCATCTGTACACCGAACACGCCTTCCCGCGCTTCGCCTATGCCTTTATGGGCAATAGAGGATGGGTGAGAAACGCCAAGGCGAACGGTCTCAAAAAACGTGATATCCGCGCGAGGCCCTTTCTAGAAAAATCCTGCGAGTAGATTAGTTGTTTCGAAGCTCAGTGATCACGGCGCCGACCGCCTCTGCGGGGTCGGCGCCTTTTCCCACGGCCTTCAGAGCCGCGTCGACGAGGGCTGAGCCGACAATGGCGCAGTCGGCGCTTCCCTGCAAGGCCTCGACCTGAGACCGTTCGCGGATTCCAAATCCCGCGGCCGTGAACTTTCCAGTCTCGTGTTTGAGACGCTTGAGCCGTTCGAGGCTGGATGAATCGAGTTCGGTTTTCCGTCCTGTGACGCCGAGCCGTGTCACGACATAAAGAAACGGGGATGAAGAAATCGCGGCAAGTTCGCGGGCGCGTTCGAAGCTCGTGGTCGGGGCGATGAGGGGCACGAAGGCGAGACCGGTATCTGCACAGAGGGAGCGCAACGGAGGCTCGGGCTCGTCATCGGGGCAGTCGGGCACGATAAAGCCGTCGATACCGGTGTTCGCGGCCCATTCGACCAAGGCCTCGGCTCCGAAAGCGTAAATCGGATTGAGGTAGCTCATGATGAGGATCGGTACCCCGCTTTCCTTTCTGAGGGCCGCGAGGTCTTCGAGACAGTAGCGAGTCTTCGATCCGGCGCGGAGCGCGGCATGGTTCGCCTCGACGATAAGTCTTCCGTCTGCAGAAGGGTCGGAGAAGGGAAGCTGCGCCTCGATGATGTCGGCGCCAGCTTGTGCCATTGCCGAGAGGATGCATCGTGATCGGGCGCGGTCCGGAAATCCGCAGACCGCGTGCGTCATGAGCTTTATCCTCGATCCGTCGGCTTCAAAGGTACGCGTTATGCGATCGATACCGTTCACTTCTGCTCCTCCGAGGAAAGGCGTTTGACTTCGGATTCGAGGAAGGCGCGCCAATCGGCCCCGTCGAAGCGCGGCGCCGTGATAAACAGGTCCTTGTCGCCCCGGCCCGAGACGTTGGCGACCACGAGACAGCCGCGCGGCATGTCGGGCGCCTCGCGGAAAACAGCCGCAAGACCGTGGGCGGATTCGAGGGCGGGCACGATCCCTTCGGTCCTGGCCGTGCGCAGAACGGCCGAAAGCGCCTCGTCGTCCGACGAGGTAACGAAGCGGATGCGGCCCGTTTCGCCGAGATGGGCGAGCTGGGGCCCTATGCCCGCGTAATCGAGGCCTGCGCTGATCGAATGCGTCGGTAACAGCGATCCGTCCTCGTCCTGAAGAAACAGCGAGCGATAGGCTTGCACGACGCCGACCTTCCCCCTGCCGCCCATACGCGAGGCGTGCATGCCGGGCGTAAGACCCCGCCCCCCGGCCTCGGCTCCGACGAGTTCGACCTTGTCGTCAAGAAAGGCAGAGAACGCGCCGATCGCGTTCGAACCGCCGCCGACACAGGCGTATACTCGATCGGGCAGCCTGCCCTCGAGTTCCACAATGCGCGACTTGATCTCCCGGCCGATAACCGACTGCAGCTCGCGGACTATTGCGGGGTAGGGGTGACCGCCGAGCGCGGATCCTATGACATAGTGCGTATCCTCGACGCGCTCGGTCCAGTTCTTCATCGCCGCGTTGACCGCGTCGGTCAGCGTCTTGGTGCCTTCGTCGACCGCAGTGACACGGGCGCCGAACATTCTCATGCCCAGGACGTTCGGATGCTGGCGCGCCATGTCGATCGAGCCCATAAAGACCTCGCATTCGAGCCCCAGTTTTGCGGCGACGGCCGCGGTCGCGAGGCCGTGCTGTCCCGCCCCCGTCTCGGCGATGACGCGTTTTTTCCCCATGCGTTTTGCGAGGAGAGCCTGGCCGAGGGCGTTGTTGATCTTGTGCGCTCCGGTCTGCGCGAGTCCTTCGAGTTTCAGGTAGAGTTTTATGCCGAGTTCGGACGAAAGCCGCTCGGCGAGACAGAGGGGCGTCGGCCTGCCCACATAGTCGCGGCACAGCCTGTCGAATTCGGCCCAGTAGGAGGGGTCGACACGGGCTGCCCTCCAGGTCGCATCGAGTTCCTCGAAGGCGGGCCGCAGCACCTCGGGGATGTAGCGCCCTCCGTAGATTCCATAATAGCGCTCGTCGTGAAGCGTCTGCAGCTGATCTTCTTTACGCATCCTGTTACTCCTGGGCGGCGCGCCTTATTTCTTCGAAGAGGCGCCGTAATTTGTCCGGTGACTTTCTGCCCGGACTTTCTTCGACTCCCGAACTCAGGTCTATCCCCTCGGGCGAAATCGTGCGGATAATATCAGCCACGTTATGCGGCGTTATACCGCCTGCGAGGAAAAACGATTTGCCCTCTGCGTGCGCCGCTTCACGCGAAGCCCGAGCTGTATTCAGATCGACGCATCTCCCCGTTCCGCCGTAGCCCGAGTCCGAAAGCGCGTCGACAAGTATGCGGTCGCATTTCCACCCCGCTTCGATCCGCCTGCGGGCATCCTCTTCCGAGGCGATTCTGAGCGCGCGGTACCAGGGAAAAGGAAGAGCTGCGCATGCTTCGGGTTCTTCGTCCCCGTGGATTTGCGCGGTGTCGAGACCTGCCGAATACAGTATCTCCGCCATGGCGTCGGCCGGAGCGTTGACGAAGACGCCGATCGTTTCGCAGCCTTTCAGCAAGCCTTCGCCGCGCAGGCGGGAAAGAATCTGCCCGACCGTGTCCGGAAGAACTTGTCGCGGAGAAGGCGCGAGCACGAATCCAAGACAGTCGGCTCCGAGTTCGAGGGCCATTCGTGCGTCTTCGTAATTGGTGAGTCCGCATATCTTGACGATCATACTTCGGACCCGCCCTGCGATGCTTTGTTATTATTTGCTAATCCGGAAATCGCGGAGACGAAGTCCCTGACTTTTTCCGCCGGATTCGCGGACGAGGCCAAGGCTTCGCCGACTAAAAAACCGCGGTAGCCCGAGGCCTTGAGCGCCGCCGCTTCCTCGGGTCGAGTGAGGCCCGATTCCGCTACCGAGAAGGGCGACTCCTTCAGAAGGGACGCGAGGGATGCTGCTCGTTTGTGGTCGACGCTGAAACTCGTAAGATCCCGCGCGTTCACTCCGATCGCGATGGATGACGAATCACGCGAGAGTCTCGCGACGAGATCGAGGGCGGTCTCGATCTCCTTCTCGGTATGCGTCTCCACGAGAACCGAAAGCCCCAGGCCGCAGGCCGCCTGCGCAAGATGCAGAAGCCGCGATGGGTCGAGGGCGGCCACGATAAGCAGGATCGCGTCCGCGCCGATCGCCCAGGATTCGACGACCTGGTACTCGTCGACTATGAAGTCCTTGCGAAGGACCGGCAATCGTATCGCGGCACGCACGGATGCGAGGTGCGCGTCGGAACCGAGAAAGCGGTGCGGCTCGGTAAGAACGGAAACCATGCCCGCCCCGCCGCGTTCATACTCGCTGGCGAGGAAGACCGGATCGTAGTTCTCGACTATGACGCCGCGCGAGGGGGAGGCTTTTTTGCACTCGGCGATGAGCACAGTCCCCTCGGGGGGGACGGCTTTCCCGAAACAGGGGCGAGGAGATCTTTCCAGCCGTGTAAGGCCCGACACGGGGCGAACGCGCGCGGCGCGGCGGGCATCCTCGGCCCGCGTCAGGCACAGCTCTTCGAGTATACCAAGGGCCATCAGCTTGCCTTGGAAAGTTCGCGCAGTTTACCGAGTACTGCCTTCGCCGCGCCCGAGTCGATCGAGGCCGCGGCTGCATCGAGGGCCGCATGCAGATCGGGAGCTATACCCGCGACATAAATCGCGGCCGCCGCGTTGAGGAGGACGACGTCCCGTTTGGGGCCGCGTTCGCCCGAAAGAATTCCTTCGGTGATCCGCGCATTGTCGGCGGCGTCGCCGCCCTTGAGGTCGGCGCTTCCGCAGAGCTCGAAGCCGAAATCCTTCGGGTCGAGGATGAAGGTCCTGAGCCAGCCCTCGCGGAGTTCGGTGACCTTCGTTTGCGCGGCGAGGCTTATTTCGTCGACGCCGTCGAGGCCGTGCACGACCAGGGCGCGTTTCACTCCGAGATTCGCCAGGACGCGTGCGGCAATTTCGGTCAGTTCGGGGGCGTAGACGCCCATGACCTGTGCCTCGGCGCGAGCGGGATTCAAGAGCGGTCCGATCATATTGAAGAGCGTTCTGAAACCGAGCTCCCGCCTCGGCCCCATGATGTTCTTGAAGGCCGGGTGGTAGCCCGGAGCGAAGAGAAAGGCCATGCCGGCTTTTCCTATGGCCTCCGCGGCCTGTTGCGGCCCCATCTTCGTCGACACGCCGAGGGCCTCGAGTACGTCCGCCGAACCCGAGCGAGATGTGATAGAACGATTACCATGCTTGGCCACCTTCGCTCCCGCGCCGGCGAGGACGAAGGCCGCCGTCGTGGAGATGTTGAACGTTCCCGAAACGTCGCCGCCCGTGCCGCAGGTGTCGACCGTCGTCATGCCTTCGGGAAGGGGGATTCTCACGGCGCGTTCGCGGAGAACTGAAGCGAAGCCGGTGATTTCGTCGATCGTCGGCCCCTTGAGCGTCAAGGCGGCGAGAAAGGCGCCCACCTGGGCCGGGGTTACCGTGCCTTCGGCGATTTGATCCATGAGACTGCGGGCCTCCTCGCGTGAAAGCTCCTGGCGAAGAGTCAGTTTCTTGAGCATGGCCTTGGCCGAGGGAACCTCGCGCACGCCGGAAAGGAAATTGCGCAGAAGTTTCAAGCCCTCCTCGGTACCGATCGACTCGGGGTGGAACTGCAATCCCTCGATCCTGTGCTCGACGTGGCGGATCGCCATGATCTCCCCGTCCGAGGAAGTCGCGCTCACCTCGAAACCCTCGGGCAGCGTCGATTTGTCGATGGCGAGGGAATGGTAGCGGATGCCGCGCAGGGGATTGGGGAGGTCAGAGAAAATCGTTTTTCCGTCGTGGGAGACCGTGTCCGACTTTCCGTGCATGATCCTGGCCGCGCTGACGATCTTCGCGCCGAAGGCGGCTCCGATAGCCTGATGCCCCAGGCAGACGCCGAGTATGGGTTTCCGGCTGGCGAAACGTTTTATGAGTTCGATCGATCTTCCGGCGTTCTCGGGACGGCCGGGACCGGGGGATACAACAAGACGATCGAAGTCCATGGCCTCGGCCTGTTCGACGCTTATATCGTCGTTGCGCACGACCGTGACGTCTTCGCCGAGCTGCATGAACGCCTGCGCAAGGTTATAGGTGAATGAATCATAATTGTCGATCAAGAGAATCATCTAAGCCCTCCCCCGGCCGATGGCCGACAGCATCGCCTGCGCCTTCTCGGCGGTCTCTTCGTATTCACGCTCTCCGACCGAGTCGTACACGATGCCCGCGCCGGCCTGCACGCTGATTTTCCCGTCCTTGACGAGGGCCGAACGGATCGCGATGCAGGAGTCGAAGCCGCCCGCGTAACTGAAATACCCGACCAGGCCGGCGTAGGGGCCGCGCCTGTCCTTCTCGATCTCGTCGATGATCTCCATCGCCCTGATTTTCGGAGCGCCGGAAACCGTTCCTGCGGGGAAGGTCGCGCGGATGACGTCGAAGATGTCCACATCGGGTCTCAGGCGGGCTGACACCTCCGACACGATATGCATGACATGCGAGTAATTCTCGACCTCCATCATGCGGTCGACCGTCACCGAGCCCGGCACCGCCACGCGGCCCAGATCGTTCCGCGCAAGGTCGATCAGCATTATGTGCTCGGCGCGCTCCTTCTCGTCGGCGAGTAGTTCCACGCGCAGGGCGGTGTCCTCGGCGGCGTCCCTGCCGCGGCGCCTCGTGCCCGCCAGTGGCCTGAGGAGGGCCTTCCCGTCCTCGACCCTGACCATCACCTCGGGCGAGGCGCCGAGGAGAGCGAAGTCGCCGAAGTCGAGGAAGAACATATACGGCGAGGGATTGATCGAACGGAGCGCCCGGTAGATATCGAAGGGCGACCCCGTAAAACTCGCGTCGAAACGCCTTGACAAAACGACCTGGAAAGCGTCTCCCGCTCGTATGAGGTCTTTCGCGCGGTTCACGCCCGCAACGAATTCATCTTTGTCCATGTTCGGCACGAGGGGCCCCGCCTCGGGAATCTTGCGCGGCAGATCGCGATCGGCGTCGGCCCGCTGCAGGGCGTACTCGATCCGCTCGATTTCGCGAATCGCGTCGACATAGTCGGCCTCGGGATCGGCTCCCACCCTTTGATTGCAGACGATGCGCAGCCCGTGCATGAGATTATCAAAAACTAACGTAAAGCGCGTGATCATGAAGGACCCGTCGGGCACATCGGGCCCCCGCTTCGAGGACACATCGGGGAGCTTCTCCCAGAGCCGTGCGATGTCGTAGCCCAGGTAGCCGACAGCTCCTCCGGGGAAGGGGCCGAGATCGCCGTCGGCCGTCCAGGGCCTGGAACGGAGAAGGTCGCCGATCGCGCGAACGGGGTCGGGGGCGCTGAACGAGCGCGATCCCTCCTCGTCTTTCCAAAAGACCCTGTCGCCGTCGATCTTGAGACTCGCCACAGGCTGGACCCCCAGGAAGGAATAGCGACCGAAGGCGCCTCCTCCGGCGGACTCGAGGAGGTACGAAGCGCCGAGCGCATAGTACGCGTCGATGGTCGTAAGCCGATCGGCGCGGATATCCTTCACGATGGGGACGACATGGCCCTGCTTGGCCGATTTAAGAAAGTCGCTACGGGATGGGCGTACCACGGGAACTCCTTTCAAACGTTACTATAAATAGTAACGGAAGAGAGTGTATCGGGTTTGTTATGTATCTGTCAATAGTAACTTGAAGAGAGTTCCTCGAATCTTGTTGAAAAGCCGATTCTTTATAAAGAAACGCTCTTGAATCACAAGGACTTTGACTATGCACAACAATCTTCGAGGCACTCATAAAAGTGAAGTTCTTCGAGGTCTCGTAATAATAAAACCGGTCGATTCAACACTTTTTCATATTCCGTAAATCTTTTTTTAGAGTAAAATCTTTTCATGAAAACTACACTTATTAGGTTTTTTCTTGTGTTTCTACTTGTTACGGCTCTGTCCCTGCCAGCGGTATCACAGACCGATACTCCGAAGCTATTTGAAGTAGGCGTCAAGGGAGGTCTCGCCCTGCCGGCCTTCTTCTGGACCGGGGATGACGGTTGGAATCCGGTGACGATGTTCGCTTTTCAAGGTGCGGCATACGGATTTGCCTGCCTGAACCTGAGTTCGAGCTTCGCCATTGAAATCGAAGCCGGGTATAAAGGTAAAGGATGTAATGTCGATGCGAGCGATGGACACGCTCGTTGGTATATGGATTACATCGAAGTGCCATTCTGGACAAAGTGGTCCATGCGGGAAGGAAGTGATTTCAATTTTTACGGCGGGCTCGGAGGCTATGCAGCGTATTTTTTGGGCGGGCGTTACGATTTTTCGACGGGAGAGCCCGGTCTTGATGGATCAGGAAGGCTAGTCCGAGGAACCGAAGAAACACCAACGACGGTCCGGCCGCTCGATTTCGGTATTGTCTTGATTTGTGGAATGGAAGGGACGCACTACATATTTGAAATTCGCATGCCGATCGGTGTCGTACGCTCGATGCAATTCACGCCGCCTCCGGTTTTCGGCGGGTCTCGCGGTACTCTGAACAGCGGAATAGATCTGCTAATCGGCTACCGGTTTTGACTGAACGATAAGACGGCAGGCTCATGCGGCCTGCCGTCTTCACTTCTACAAACCCATAGACCTTTTTTGCCATTCCAGTAAATACTTCTGCCATCCGGAGGAGTATATGAGAGTAGGCATCGTCGGATGGCGCGGCATGGTCGGTTCGGTCCTCATGCAGAGAATGAGGG
>CAZXXZ010000054.1:0-13568 GCA_964644505.1 uncultured Treponemataceae bacterium
TTCGACGGTCAATTCGCTCTACGGCAATTCGACGGCGAACGGTCATATCGAGATACCGGGCGTCGTGAACGGAACCGATCCCGATGTCTCCGGTCGAGTGAAGATCGAGGGCACTTCCTACGACGATCAGCTCATCCGCCGCATCTACGCTCGGATCGACGGGCTTACCTTGAGCGCCTCGGTCACCGCCAATGCGAGTACCGATCGATTCACCACGGGAGCCAATCACGGGCTTTCGGTCGGCGACATCGTCTACTTCGCGGGCACGACGCTTCCAGGCGGTATCAACGCCTCGAATGCGTATTATGTTCTTACGGTGCCGAGCAGCACGACCTTCACGGTCGCATCGAGTTATTCTGGTTCGACCCCCGTCGACATAACATCCACGGGAAGCGGAGTCACGGCGACCGCGTACCGGATGATGGCTTCCTACTCCAGCGGTGTATGGTCGCCGGTGTCTGATAACTTGGCGGCCAACGGTTGGGACTTCTCCGTAGCCAATGTCTCCATAGGGCAGAGCGGTCACCAGGCTTCCTGGACGCTCAACTGGGACTCCTCGAGGATATCGACGGTGGCCGCAGCCGATGTGGTCATCAGAACCATGGTGATGGACAAGGGGGGCAATCTCTCGTCTCAGACTTTGAACGAGACGGGCCAGATCTCGACGAACAACGTGCCCTACTACCAGGTGGATGTGGTGCCGTACATAACCTCGGTCACTTCAGCCCTGTCTTCGGCCTATCCCTCGAACGCATCAGTGATCCAGCGTTCGGCCCTTGGGTACTATCCCATCAGGGAGGGTGAGAGCGTAACGTTAACTGGATTTAATCTCAATGGAACGTCGACGGCCTTAACCATGAACGGTTATTCGGTGACGCCTTCATCGGGTTCGACCACAAGCGTTGTTTTCACCGTTCCGACTGCCGCTTCGACGACCCTTTCCGGTCCTTTGGTCGCGACGGTGAACTCTGTGAGCAGCCCGAATAATGTGGACAACAACAGCAATGATTACAACAAGAAGGCGAACGGCGTAAACAACAACAGCCTGACCGATGATTTGTACTTCTATGTGTGGAGTTTGAATACGGTCGTTTCGAATACGTCGGTACGGTATCCGAGTATGCGTGTCGGGACAAACGCAGGACAAACGGTCGGATTCATCTATGACTCGGGTGCGCAACAAGTACGGATGAATCTTGGCGGTTCGGATTTCCGGATCGATCAGTCCTTCACTCAATGGTATGATACGGCTGTTGCAGTCGATTCCAACGGTTATATCTACGGCGCCTCGCAGAATGGCGACTCGGGCGGCCAGGGAATTACTGGTTCGGATCAGGATATGAACACCGGCGGCGGCGGCGGATGGGCGAATTTCCTCTTCTATGCATGGAATACATCTGCTGCCCCCGGGTCGAACTCCAATTCAAATCAAGGAGCTTATTCCAGCGGTTCGAAGAAGGTCGCTCTCGAAAATGCTAACAATGGGACCACGTTCAATTCGAACCGTGTCCTGCAGCCGAAGATTGCGGTAAACGGCACCGGGGTCTATATGACCTACTACGACAGTACTTACAATCAGCTGCGGTTCCGCTGGGGTACGGTGACCGGCACCTATCCGACTCCGACATTCGGTGGTACGAATGGAGCTCTTGTAAACCACAATAACACGAACAACGGTTCCGGCGCTAATTACCAAGTTATAGCCGGAACCGGCGCAACCGGGACTTCGTCGGCGCTCGGAACCACGAATGTATCGCGCGTCGGAAGATACAGCGCCGTCGGTGTGACTTCGACCGGTGTTGCGGTCATCGCCTGGTATGATTCGGACAACCAGACGCTCTTGTATTCCTACAACACCGCACCTACTAATCCGGCTAATGCGGCGAACTGGGGAACGAATACCATCGCGATCGATACGAACTTCGCAGGCTGGTATGTGGACCTTGCGGTCGACAGCTCGAACGGTATTCACATCGCCTATTACAATTCGTCGTCAGGCGACTTGAAGTATGCCTATCTGCCGACTTACTCCTCGACGCCGCAGGTTTGCACAGTGGACAGCTTCCTCTCGACGGGCACGCATATCTCCATATCGGTATATAACAACGGAACCAATCAAGTGCCGTACATCTCGTACTACATGGGCGCCTTTACGCAGACAAGGTACTCGGTACGGACGGCATGGAGGATCGATTTCAGTTCGACAGCGCCTGATGGAGTTGCATCCGACGTCTTCACGGGAGACTGGGAGGTGATGACGGTGCCTACATCGAGTGTGCCGTTGGAGTACCGAATCGGAATCGGTATTAAAGCGAACGGAGCCGGGGTCAACTCGCCGATTCTCGGCTATGGCACGACGGCGGGACTCGAGACGGCGACGATCAAGTAGCGGAGACCAAGGGGTAGACTATGAAGCCTGCATCCGCTGCACACAAGAAATACCGGCTCCTCGCGATTATCATCGGAGCCATCGTTCTCGCCGGAGCCGGTATTGTCTACCTCGTGCTATCACCGAACCGCCTTTCAGTCGGCATCTACGATATCGACGCAAAGCTGAGCGAAAAGATCAAGGTTATGCTCGACGCCTGGGCGGTCAAGGAGCATGTGAAGATCGAATATAAGAGCCTCGCCGCAGGTGCCCTCGACGCAAAAGCTGTACGGAAGACGGATTGCGTTTTCCTGCACCCCTCCATGGTAAACAGCCTGAGCGCCCGGCTGTTCACTCCGGTCGATGGCACTTTCGCCAAGCTCGTCGCCCGCGGTGTACGGACTTCGGCCACGGTCGATGAAAGACAGTGGGCTCTTCCCCTTCTTGTCGACACCAAAGAATATGCCTGGAAAAACGAGGACTTCGGCGGCGGGAGACTCCCGAAGGAGATACGACTGAGTTCCCTGGCCGATGTTTTAAGTACTTCAAAAAAGAAGACCGCTCCGCTGATGGTCGCCCCCGGAGGAAGCGATGCGGAACTTCTTGATATCGCCGGGCTCTGCGTGATCGAACGCGGGGGGATCGACGCGTATAAACGCACGGTTGACCTCGTACTCAAAGGCGCTTCGTATGAATCGGTAGCAAGCGCCGATCTAGGCGGTTTTACGATTCGCGATGCCCTTTCCCCTTTAGTGAGTTTACAGAGCAAAAAGCTGGTTCATATAAACTGGCTCGATCTGAAGGGCCAGGATGTTGCGGCTCTGGTCGAGTCGGGTTCTGCCGTTTTTTCCCTGCAAACACTATCGCTGCATAGAGCGATTCGGCGGGATGTGCTCGCGCAATGGAGCAGCGCGCCGATTATAAATGTAACAAAGGGCGGGAAAGAACCCGTCGTCAGCGCGGCTGTGTTGGCGCTCGCATCCGCAAAACCGTTCAGACAGAACTCAAGCTATGCGAAATTGTGCGGGTATCTTGTCTCCGCCGACGGCCAGCGGGCTCTTCAGCAGGCGACCAATCTTGCTCCTGCGATCGCCGCCGCTCCCGCCGTGGACATCCAGGCTTCGGAGGCGCGCGCCGCAGCTAGCGGAGCGATAGTCGTACAAGGGCTTTCCCGCGACGCCTTCACGTCGGACGTAAAACGGAACGAATTCGCCCAGGGGATCCGAGCATATCTCCGCTCAACCGAGCGAAGAGCGTCGTCGAAACCGGCCGGGGAAAGGAAGCAACCATGATAAAGACGAGATCAAGGCTCATCGTTATATCGATTCTCTCGGTCTCCGCGATGGCGTTGTACGCGAAGGGGCCGGAGCTCGCTCCCGTCGAAGGCCTCGAGAACTGGAAATATGAACTCGATCTGAGTTCCTACGCGAGCGGCAAGTACAATCTCGTTGTCGAGGGCGTCGACAAGGCCGGCAATGTGACGCGCGCCGCGCCCATGAATATCTATGTCGATCCGAAGTCCGATCTGCCCAGGGTCTCGATTATCAATCCCACTCCCTTCGAGCGTGTCGGCGGCGATTTGAATATCGTCGGTACCGCGATGGACGACGACGGGATCGGCCGCGTCGAGGTGAGCATCGACGGAGGCTCTTTTGTAACGGCCGAGGGTGGCGAGTTCTGGTCTCTTCTGCTCAAGACAACGGGCCTGGAAGAGGGACGAAGGACGATCGATGTCAGAGCCGTCGACATCTACGGCGTCGAGGGTCCCGCGACGCGGGTGCAGTTCGATCTCGATCTTACAAAACCCCGTGCCACGGTGGAGAGCCCCGCGATCGGAACACTCGTTTCGGGCCAGATTCGTTTGACGGGTTCGGTGTTTGACGCCAACGGTGTCCGTTCGCTCGAACTTTCGCGCGACGGCGGTCAGTGGAGCCCCGTCGATCTGAACAAAAAAGATAAAACGGGTACGACGAAGTCTTTCTCTATCCAGGTTGACACCAAGAAATTGTCGGACGGTCCTCACGTTTTCAGGCTCAAGAGCACCGACGGAGTAGGTTCTGTCTCGTCCGACGCCTATCTGCTTTATGTGGACAACGCCAAACCCGTCCTCGAGATTGTCAGACCGGCCGAAAACAGCGCTGTTGATGGAGTATTCACTCTTGTCGGCGCGGCGCGGGACACTATCGGGCTCAAGCGTCTGGCATACCGTCTCGGCTCGGAGCAGCAGGTCGAGATTCCGATTATCAAGGGCGATCCGTATTTTTCTGCTGAGCTCGATGTAGGCGCCGTCAAGGGAGATACGGCTGTTCTCGTCCTCGAAGCGGAGGACATGATCGGCAACATCACGCGGCTTGAAAAGAAGCTCAAACTAGATCGCTCGGCCGACAAGCCCGTTCTTCGCGTACTCGGCCCCCTCGTCGGCGCACAGCCCGCCGGGGATAAAGGCTCTGCCCTGCCGATCGTCCGCCAAGGCGGGGCGGTCTGGGGGAGTATAAGCGACGACGACGGCGTCTCCGCCTTTACCTGGTCCCTGGACGGGGCCGCCCCGGTGGAAGTTCCCTGTAATGAAGTTTTTGTCTTGCCCGTGCCCGATATCGCGTCGGGAAAGCATATCGTGAGTCTGACCCCCCTCGACTCGAATCGAACGCCGGGAAACGCCGTCTCTTTCGCCTTTATGTACGATAAAGGCCCCGGGTCGGTGGTCTTCGACCGCCTCGCCTCGGCCAAGGCGAGTCGCGACTTCGTGCAGGGGATCGAGTCCGCCGTCGACTCGGGCGAGTTCCTCGAAGGATATATTACTGTAACAAACCCGCTTTCCACGCTCGCATACACGATCGCCGGAGGCTCTCCGAAGAATCTTGCGCTCGTCAAGGATGAAAAGAGCCAGGTCCAGCGGTTCAAAATACCGATCGACGCCTCCTTCCCCTACGGTTTCGCCGTTGTTTCGGTCAAGGCCGGCGACGCGTATGGGAACACGTACGGCGCCCAGGCTTTGGTGTACATAACCGACTACTCGACGGCGCGAGAAGAGCCCGGCTTCCGTTTTTCGGACACGAGGCTCGGAAGCGACGGCAAGATAACATTCGGAACATCCTCCGCCGGCGCGGTCCGTCCTCTTCAGGGCGCGTTCTACGGAGGCCAGCTCGCTTCGATCCGGCTCGAACCGAAGACGGACATCGTCGAGGCGAGCTTCGAAGGCCGTGTCGTGACGATACGACCCGTCAAAGACGGGACTACAGCGCCGACGCGCATATACGGGAAGACGACAACCGGTCGCGAGTTCTCCTCGGACGCGATGGTGTTCTCGACGGACTCGACGCCTCCCGTGATTTCGCTCACCTCGCCTACGGAAGGTGCTTGGCTAAAGAGCGGATTCTCGGTCAAAGGAACCGTGAAGGATTCGGGGGGCCAGGCGGTCGAGCTTTCATGGCGCATCCTGCCCGAGGGGCAAAAAACGAATAGCACGGTCAAAGCCGACGGAAGCTTCTCGTTCGACATCGGCGCTTCGAATGAACGGCAGGGGCCGGTTTCGATCGCGATAGAGGCGCGCGATACCGCCGGGAACGCTTCAACGGCTTTTGTAAATGTCGGAATCGATACGGCTTCCCCGGTTGTTCATTTTCTATCACCAGAGGAGGGAGCCGAGGTCCGCGGTCCGGAGGCAGTTGTCGCGACGATAGAGGATGTTTCGGGCCTGGCTTCGGTCGAGTATGCCGAAGACGGGACGAAGTTCAATCCTATTACCTGGACCGACCGCTTGTTCATCCATGTGGCGGATCTCGCCGCAAACCCGCGCGCGGCATATCGTGTCACCGACAAGGCGGGAAACAGTACGGTGGTGCGGCCCTCGGTGCGGATCGGGGAGATCCTCGCCCGCGTCTATCCTTCGGCCTCGCTCTCGATCGAGCCCGGGCCGGGGGAAGCGAAGATAGAGCTCGCCGGAAGCGCGGGCGCGCTCAAAGTCTCCGCGCTGCTTCCCGCACTGCGTGAATACGATTACAGCGCGCTCGGAGCCGAGACGCGATTACCGGGCGGCAGATTCGCCGGACAACTTCTCTCGCAGGGATCGCTCGTTCTTAAAGGACAGGTGACTCTCGATACACCCATAAAGGCCGTCTCGCTCAGTAAGGATGAGGGCGCTACCTATACGGTTTTGGCGTCGAACAAGGACGAGAGGACCGCGAAACAGTCATTGGCCTTCTCGCTCAACGCGGAAGCGAAAGGCGTGGCGGGCGAAGTCCGATGGTTTATCAAAGTCGAAGACTTCGCAGGTAACATATTTATAAGCCCCTTCGCCCTGTATTTCGACACAAAGGCTCCGGTTGTTACGTTGATCAATCCGCCCAATCCGAATCTTCCGATGCCCGGGCCCTTCCCCCTCATACTGAAAATCGAGGATGACACCGCCCTCGTCTCCGCCGAGTTGTCTACCGGATCCGGCAGTTCTCAAAAAGAAACGCTCGAAGTTGTTCCCGGATCGAGGTATTTCGCCCGACTGGTCGATCCGGCTCAGGCGGGAGCCAAGGGGGCCCAGCAGAGCATAGCTATTACCGTGAAAGACCTCGCGGGAAATCTTTCCCAGCTCCAGTTCAAGACCGCCTACGATGCGGCGGCGGACGCTCCCGTACTATCCGTGAATCTATTTGAAGAGCGGCCGAGTGGTACCGTCTCAGGCTCGGTCGCCGACGATGATGGTATTCCCGCTGTCGGCGTGTCGATCGACGGAGGCGCCCCGACGGTTTTTGAATCGGGATCCTTCGCGTTCCTGTTAAAAGACTTGTCTCCCGGCAAGCACGAGGTCGCGTTTACTGCACGTATAAAAGACGCCTGGGTCGCTTTGAGTAAACGTTCGTTTACGATACCCGGAACAGCGCCGATACTGAGCGACTTTGTCATTACTACCGCATCCGGGAAAGATGCCTCGTCGGTTTCCTGGACGCCGGGCGGCGAATATGCGCTCGGCCCGAACAGCGTGTTAAGCGGAACCCTCGCCGCCTTCGATCCGAAAACTGTAGTTACGGCTTCTTTCAACGGCGGATCCCCGGTGCAAGCCTCGATTACCAAGTCTTCCGACACTTCGTCATCGCTGCGCTTCTCGATTCCGATACCCGCAGTGCTTCCGTACAGCCGCGTCACGGTGGAAGTCCGGGCCAAGGATTCGTCCGGCGGCGAGGGCTACGAGCGAATCGAATTGCACAAGATCCTGCCTCCGGCGGCCGGCCTCGACACGGCGGAGGGCCTGCGTTTCGCAGATGAAAGAATTGTAGAAGCCGAAGGCGCGAAGAGAGTTCTTCTCGCGCCCGGCGAGAAGATAGCAGGGCGGTTCAACGGACGCCCCATACTCTCAGTCCAAATCCGTCCCGCGACGCCTTTAGCGACCGTGGATTTTGACGGAAACTTCGTCGCGCTGCACGCCGTCTCAGAAGGCGTCTCGCAGGGATTGAAAATCGAAGTGAAGACCGTCGATGGAGAAGTGTTCGCCTGGGGGCCTTTCACACTGTGTTCCGATACGGCGGCTCCGAATCTGAAGCTTGCCTCGCCCTCGGACGGCGACTGGGTCAGAAACGAACTTCAGCTCGATGTTTCGGCCGAGGATGCGAACGGTATAGTATCGCTCGAAGTCGTAGCGTCGTCACCGACGGAAACCTCGCTCGCGCGTTTCGAGACAGGATCGCAGAAGAAGGCGATAGCGCTCGATTCGATCGGCGAGGGCGCGTGTAAAATCGATATCATCGCCCGCGACGGAGCGGGCCGCGAAGCGAGGATCTCGCGGTACATCATAAAAGATGTTACCCCTCCTGTCCTAACTCAGGTCATACCCGCGGTAGGAGAGGCGGTCAACGGTTTGACGACATTTGTCGGAGAAGCGCGGGACGGAGGTCGTCTTGCCTCGGTCTCGTTCTCGCTGGGAACAGGTTCCACGGCCGAGGAAGTCGCCGGTCTCGGAACTTTCCGCAAGGATCTCGATCTGTCGCGTATTTCGCTGCCCTTGGCGGACGGCGGCGGCTTCATCGTGATCGACAAGGCGGGCAACAAGGCCGTGCTTGCGCCTGCATTGGTCGTCGACATCGAAAAGGACAAGCCTGTAGTCGAGATTCACACGCCGGAACAGCTCGAGGTCCTCAGGGGCGATTTTACCATAAGCGGTGTCGCCTACGACGACGACGGTATACAGGCGGTGCATTACAGGATCGACGGAGGTCCGTGGAGCCGCGTAGATATGGAAGGCGCGAGTTTCTCCGTGCCCATCCGCCTCGCCGACACGAGCGACAACGAGCATGTGTTCGAGGCCAAGGCCGAGGACATATTCGGCATTCAAGGCAATGTGGTTTCAAGGACATACAGAATTTCCAAGGAGGAGCCGAGGGCGGCGATGAAAGCGCCTTCGATCTCCGCCCCGGTTCGCGGGAGAGTGAAGCTGTCCGGTGTTTCGTCAGACGCGAACGGGATAAAGGAAGTTGCGGTTTCCGTAGACAATCGAACCAGTTTCACAAAGCCCGCGGGCTTGGAGACCTGGAGCATCGATGTAGACACGACGACGCTCTCTGACGGGATCCACGCCGTCTCGATCAGGCCGATCGACGGATATGAAACGCCAGGCTTCTTCGCGACCATGATCAGCGTGGACAACACCCCGCCCAAGGCTCAGCTCGATCTGCCCCTCGACGGCCGCGTCGTCGCAGGCACATTGGACCTCTCAGGGCGCATATCCGACAACATCGCCGTCGCCTCGGGCAGGATCGAGGTTGCCAGGCTCGGCTCCTCGTCCCCTCCGCTTATGTCCGTCGATATCGGGACCGAGCGGATAGTCCAGAGAGCCCTCGACGTCTCTTCGCTCGATCCCGGCACATACTCGGTCCGGCTCGTCGTCGTCGACAAGGCGGGCAATGAGTCCTTGGTGTCGCGAGATGTAAATATAGTATCACGTACGCCGGTCGATGTCGCCGCCGTCGTCTTCCCAGCCGACGGGACGCGACTGTCGGGGAAATTCCGTATCCAGGGCTACGCGACCTCGGGCGGGGTCGTGACCGTGCTGGCCGACGGGGCGATCCTCGCCTCGGTCGAGCCGAACGGTCTCGGTTGGTTCAGCGTCGATGTCGCGCCCGGTGCACTGTCGAACGGAGATCACACGCTGACGGCGAAGGCCGTCGATCGTCAGGGCCGCGGCATCGAAAGCCCGGCAGTACGGATAGAGTACTCGGCCCTGGGGCCCTGGGTCTCGATAGACTCGTTTGTATCGGGCCAGTATGTTCCGTACCGCCCCTTCCTGGAAGGAAAGGCGGGCTGGGAAGTGCAGGCTCCCGCAGAAGGCGACAAGGCCGCGTTAGCAGCTTACAAGAAAGAGCTTGAATCGAAGAAAGTCCTCGCGGTCGACATCAGCCTCGACGACGGCAAGAGCTTCGAGCGCGCAAAGGGAACGGACAAGTGGAAGTTCAGGCTGGAAACTCAGCTCTACAAGGAAGGCTCGATCCATGTCATAGCGCGGGCGACCTACGCCGATGGAACGACGGCCGTTTCCAAGGCGCTCCTCTTCCTCGATAAAACAGCGCCGCAGGTCGAGATTCTCATGCCCGAGGAGGGAGGCCGCTTCAACGGAAAACTGCAGTTGGCGGGACGGTCCTACGATGAAAACGGCATGGCCTTTGTGGGCGTCGCGCTCCGCAAGGGCGACAAGGCGAGCTACCAGATACCCTCGTTCATTCAGGGCCTGTATCTCGACGCCCAGGTTCTCGGCGCGACGGATTGGCAGGCGGGGGCGGGACTCACCTTCTTCGACGACAATGTCAAGCTGCAGGCGATCTTCGGAAGCGCTCCGGAGATCAATGCCGAGGGCGAACCGCAGAGCTTCTACGGAGATGTCTTCGGCGGCAAGCTCATCGCCAATGTCGCCTTCCTGCCCTTCGAATCGCTCTTCGGCGCCGATTGGAGTTTCTTGTCTGCCTCGGTGGGACTCGGTGCCGGTTTCTCGTACTTCACCCAGACGCAGGCGGGCAGGGGACTGCTCGTGGGGTCGATCTTCGGCCAGATAGAGTTCCCCAAGATCACCTTCTCGTCGATGAGCGTGTTCAGGACAGTCTCGTTCTACAGCGAGTGTCAGCTCTGGGTCCTCTCGTCGGTTGTTGAAGGTGGCTTCATTCCCAAGCTGTCCTTCGGGGCGAGGGTGGGCGTATTCTGATCGGAGACTGCGATAGCGCCCTACTTTTTTCCGGCGCTATCGCAGTCATGCTATCGCAGATACGCTATCGCAGATGCGCTATCGCAGTCGTATGAACATGCGCGCTATGCCGAGATAGAGGGGGCCCTTCGACCCGCCCGATGAGTATGTACTGAAAACAAAGTAGTTCGTGCGCTCGAACGCGCTGCTCGCGATACCGACCATCGCTCCGGCAATCGCACCGGCTCCCTCTTCGAGCGCGCGGGCTATGCCGGTACTGTTCGGTGAAACAACGGAATCCTGGGCGGTCTTCGCCCTCCACGCCTGGAAGTCTTCAATACTGGGGTTGAGCGCAACGAGTAAGACCACTGCGAGCGCAATGAGAATGAGCCATGTAGTCGAGCGCCTGGATCCGGCCATCGAGTCCCTCCCTTCGAAAGATTGTACGCGGCGGCGATCTTTACTGCAATAATCCCGCCTTGCTCTATTTCTGCCACATGTTCTGACTGATATCTGTCCTCTCGGCCCGCCATATAAGCACCCAGCTGTCCGATCTGCGCTCGAACTCGGCTCGGAGCGAAACGATGCCCGCTTCGGTCCTTGCTTCCCGACTTTTTTGCTCGGTTCTCGCCGCCTGAATCGAGAACGATGCGGTTTTCACCGCCTTTCCCTTCGGCCCTTCGGAAATCGTCATATCCACGGCGACCCCCTCCGCGGTGTCACGGGGCCTGGCTTCGACTTTGACCTCATGCTCGATACCCGATCTGTCCTGGAACGACAAGAGCTTTGTAAACGCGAGCGAGGGGGCCGAGGAGCCCGGCTTCGAGTCGGAATCCTTCGATACGAGTCTGCCCGAACCGAGAACTATGAGAGGATAGAGTATGTCGTTGAAGTAGCGTGTCTCGTCGCGCAGTACGGAACGCTTGCCGCTCGTCACCTTCGCGCGTCCTTCCCAGTCGTGGAAGGTCACGGCGGGCAGGTCGATGACGCCGAAATCCGAACTCAGGTGGACTCGGACCACATGATCGCCCGGCGGAACGGAGTCGATGATGAAGGGGGTCGTCGCCTCGCCCGTGGTATAGCCGACGAACTCTCCGTCGAGGAAGACCTCCGCCTTGATGATGGGCGAGAAGAGCGCGATGCTGCCGGGCGCCTCGTCGCGAAGCGAGAGGAGGGAACGGGACCGATTCGGATCCGCGAGCGCGACGACCTGCCCCGAAAGCCGGAAGATGATCTGTTCGGCGAGACGATGCACGAGGTTCTCGTCTGAGCCGCGTTCGCGGAAGACGATGCGCTTGGCCGTTGCCGTATCGGTGAGCGAAAGCGTGATAAGAATATCGGAGCCGAGGAAGACATACTCACCGGTGACGAACCAGTCCGCGCCGACGAGCCGGCCCGCCTCTGCGGCCGCCGAGGCGTCGGTACCCAGCGCGCTGAGCGACAACTCCTTCTCCCTGAGCACGGCGTCGAGATTGCGCCGATCGGTCAAAACGATGTCGGAGCGGCTGCCCAGATCGAAGGCGAGGAGCCCTCCGATGATCCCGGAGAGGTAGTCGACGCGCGGATCGAGGCCGGCGTTTTCGATGTTGAGCACGGCGACCGAGGCCGCCTTTCGGGGGAGAGTCCCCTGCTGTCCCTGTATGAAGCTCGGGAGTATCGCGCAGATGACGATAAGCGGAAGAGATTGACGTACGCGAAAAACTTTCATGCTGTGAGTATGTCGAAAAGTTGCACCAACAACAACACGGAAAAAAATACGGCTTCCAGGAAAGGAGGCGAAACCTGGAAGCCGTGCCGCTCGCACTGCCCGGAAAAAGTATGATTAGAGCAGCTCGTGTGGACCATCCGTGTCGTTCTCGCGGATGTATGATAAATATAGTAAAAATCTCTAAAAAATCAAGACGGGGAAGGGGAAAAACGAACAAGTATTCAATTATTTATGATGTAAAAAAAGTTCCTCGAAGCTTGTTGATCCCGAAATCCGGAATTTTCACCCTTCCCGAATTCCGGGATCCTTTACCACTGCCGTGGAAGAGGCCGCAACAAGCTTCGAGGTACTTCCTAAGCGTTACTTGGCTGAGCCTACTGCCTTGTGATACTCCTGCAGCGACTTGACGCCCGCGTGCCCGTTGCGGCTCGCCGCGATGCCCTTGGCCGAGGCCAGAGCGGCCGCGAGGGTCGTAACATAGGGCACCTTGTATTTGATGGCAGCCTTGCGGATGTAGGAATCGTCATGGGAACTGCGCCGTCCGAAGGGCGTGTTGATGACAAGCTGTATCTGCTTGTTCATTATGTAGTCCACGATATTCGGCCTGCCCTCATGGAGCTTGTTGACCAGCTCCGCCTCGATGCCGTGCTGTGCGAAGAAGTTCCGCGTACCCTCGGTCGCGAGGATTTTAAAACCGAGCTTGTCGAACTCCCTCCCCACCTGGAGCGCCGTCTCGCTTTTTTCGACGAGGCTGATGAGCACGGTGCCGGAGAGCGGCAGGGCGGGCTGGGCGGCCTCCTCGGCTTTGTAGAATGCGAGACCGAATGAATCTGCAAGGCCGAGGACTTCGCCGGTCGAGCGCATCTCGGGTCCCAGGACCGGGTCGACCTCCTGGAACATGGAAAAGGGGAAGACCGATTCCTTGACGCCGAAGTGCGGGATCGAAAGCGGCCGTAAGCCGAGTTCCGCGAGCCTTTTGCCCATCATGAGTTCGGTCGCGGCCCGCGCCATCGAGACGCCGCAGACTTTCGAGACGAGCGGCACAGTTCGCGATGCCCGCGGATTCGCCTCGAGAACGTAGACGACGTCCTTCTCGATCGCGAATTGGACATTCATGAGGCCGACGACGCCGAGTTCCAGTGCGATGCGCTTGGTGTAGTCGTGGATGGTTTTGAGGTGTTTTTCGGGGATGCTGACCGGCGGGATGACGCAGGCCGAGTCGCCCGAGTGTATGCCCGCGAGTTCGATATGCTCCATCACCGAGGGCACGAAGGCGTCCTTTCCGTCGGAGAGGGCGTCGGCTTCGCATTCGAGGGCCTCCTGGAGGAAGCGGTCGA
>CAZXXZ010000055.1:0-13305 GCA_964644505.1 uncultured Treponemataceae bacterium
TATATAGAAGCTTTCGGCCAGTTGGAACTCATATGATTATTTTGGACACTACTGACTTTTTTATTAAAAACGAGCGACCGCTCACTTATAGAAAAAAAAACAGCCCTCGTGACAAAAACAAGAAAATTACGATATGGTTATACTGTCCTTAACAAGGATAAATTCTTTTTTGGAGGGCTTATGTCTCGAAAAGTAAAGTTCTTTGTCGTGCTGGCCATGCTGGCAGTCATCGGCGCCACGACCGTATCGGCACAGAGCGGCGCCGGCAATGCCGATGCGAAACTCTTCAACATCGATCTTGGAATGGTGAGCGGCTACAGCCTCCTTAACGAAAATGCCATTGTCGGAAAAACCTTCAGTTTCAATATTACGCTCGCCGACAATTTCGCTCTCGGTATCGCCTCTTTCGAAGCAAGTAATACCTACACGCTACTACGTGCCGCGTACTACCTTACCCCTGCCATCGGTTTCGATCTCTATGTCGGAGCCAGTAGCGCTGGACCGGGCGTGGGCACCGGTGCTTGTGTATTCTACAACGTGCTCAAATCCAAACCCGACAATGCCTTTGCCACCGCGCTCAAAGTCAAACTCGGCTACCTGTTCAATACGACTGATGAGATCGATAACGGGGATATCATCATTGCTGTCTCTACATCTATAGGTTACTGACCTGGGAAAGGAGTATAGACATGAACGTAAAGAAAGTATTGATTGCAGTAGCTCTGGTATGCCTTATCTGCATCGCGGGCACGGCACAAAGCGGTAAATCCGGCGTTCCCAGCATCATCTCGATCGAAAACGGCTATGGTGTCGGGTATAACTTTGACGCAGAAGACATAGGGACCGGACTCAACTTCACCCTCGGACTGAGTGTTGCCGACAACCTCCAGGTCCTTCTTTCATTCGTTAACGGCGATACCTACTATGGCAGCTACCGTCTCTTTGGACTTGCCTATGACATTGTTCCAAAGATCGGTGTGACGACTACTGTCGGAACGAAAACTGCAGGAACACCAGCAACCGGCGCGGTCGCAGGACTCGGGCTCTATATGACGCTCCTCCAGAGGGAAGTCGGCGACATAAAAACAGCCTTGAAGATCAAGCTGGACTATCTCACCCTGCTTTCGAATTTTGAGCAAGGCGTGCTCCGCACCGACATCACGGTATCGATCGGTATTTGATCGACTAGGCTAAGCTGATACTGCATAAACGGCCGCCGGAAGGGCGGCCGTTCGTTTTATAACGCACATGCAATCCGCCGAAACTCACTCGACATAGGTCCACATCTGGTATTTCTTGGTTTTCGGATCGATCCCCTTTCGCGCGAAGAGCTGGCTCAGCGTCACAAACTCGTAGCCCTGCTTTTTAAGCTCTGGGATGAGGATATCGAGGGCCTCGGGCGTCGGATGCGGCTCGGGCTGGACATCGTGTAGAAGTATGATCGCTCCGTCGCGCATGCCGTTGAGGACATTCTGCGCGCGCGCGGCCGCGTCGGTATTGCAGCCGGCCCAGTCCATGCCGAGCACGCCCGAGGCGAAGGGAAGTCCGATAACCTCGTACATCGTCGTCGAGGCCGCAAGATTGGGTGCGCGGAAAAAAGCCGGCTCCTTGCCGGTATACTCTTTGATAATCGCGCTCGTCCTCTCGACCGAATCCTTGACAGCATCGGCGCTCGAGGAATTGAGAGCGGAATAGCTCCACGAGTGGTTGCCGATCTCGCAGCCGTCGGCGACCATACGGTCGATGACCGCCTTGGTCGAGGGTCCGATATTCTGCCCGACCAGGAAGAACGTCGCCACGACACCGTATTTTTCAAGCCTGTCCAGAACGAGGGGGGTCTGGGTCGCGCTCGGTCCGTCATCGAAGGTGAGGGCGCAGAGCTTGTCCGCCTTGGGCTCGGGCTTCTGCACGGGAACTGCGGTGTCGGCGGCTGTAGACTGCGAAGGAGCTGTCGTTGGCGAGGGACCCGTCGTCTGACAACCACAAACCATAAGTGCAATGATAATAAAGGGGAAGGCCGTTCTTTTCACGGAAAACCTCCATCGGTTGTAGCTGAGGCTTTACTGTATACCTTTGTGTGAGAGAGTAAATAGTTCTTTTAACTTATATAGATGTAGGAAGAGTTCCTCGAACCTTGTTGCAGGACGTGGAGGGCGTGTATATAGTTCGAGTAAACCGGTTTTTGTTACAAAGACCATCTTCAACAAGCTTCGAGGCACTCCATCAGTCAAACGAATACACAAAGGTTCCCGAAACGGCATTCCCCGTCTTGTTGAAAAACGCCGACTGCTTGAACCCGAAGAGCACGGCCTCGTCGATCTCCTTCGACCCCGAGGACGAGACCAAACGGACGTCGATGAGTTCGGCACTCTTCGCCCCTTTGGGAACAGGACCGACTGCGTATTCGAGTTTAACGGGCTTGAGTTTCTTGCCCGCTTTATACTCGGCCTTCGCAGGATCGTAGCCCGCGTCTTCCAATATCTTCCAGTACGAATCCCGCTGGGCAATCGGCACCGGGGCTTTGAGCGTCCAGCTCGTACCTGTCTTTTGGTAAATCGCCTCGAAGGCGCTCTTCGCCCCCACCTTTTGGTAGACGGCATCGTCGACATGCTCAGGGAGGGGCATGAAGGTATAGATAGGAACATAGAGATTTCGGCCGACATCGCCTTCGGAGGCGCCGAAGGTCGTCGAGAGCGCGTTGCCCATCTCGATGCCCTTGTAGGTGACGGTCCCCGTACCGCCGGCTACGCCGGGCGTCGTGCCGGTCCCACCGCCCGAGGCTACGGGCGATCCAGGGCTGCCGCTTCCGAATTTTTTGGTGGATGTCGTGCCGGTACTGCGCGCGGCTGCGGCGGCGCTCGCCGCCGCGTTGGCCTTGGCGAGTGCCTCTTCGTAGGCTTTCTGGGCCGCGATTTCCTCGGCGGTGGGGCCTGCCGGCACTTCTTCGGTTTTTGCCGCCGCATCGGGGATGGTCTTGGCTGTCTTGGGCGCCGTCTTGGGAGCGGCGGGTTTATGTGCAGGAGCCGTCTTTACCGGCGCCGGGGCCGTTTTTACCGGCGCCGGGGCAGGTATCGTAGCCTTCGCAGCACTTTCCTGCGGCGGGGGCGGGGGCTCTTCCGTTGCTTGCGCCGGCAGGGGCGCAGCGCCCGGCTCGGCGTCGGGCGGCCGATCGGGGGCGTTGGGCAGGCCGAGAGGTATGTCGCCCGAAGCTCCCTCGGTGCCGCCGAGATCGACGATGATGACCCCGGGATGGTCGGAAAGATGTCCCGGCGAAAGAAGTCCCGCAGCCCACACGACCGCAAAGGCTAACACATAAATCCCGCCGGTCGAGGCCGCAGCGACAAGGGTTCGCTTGCGGTCCTGCGCCCGTCTCCACGGCGTTGTCACGGCGCCCCCTGGCCCACCCTTGTGCGCAGGCCGACGGACTCGATCCCGCTCTTTCTGAGCGCGTCGAGCACCGAGACCATGAGCTGGTACGTGGCCGTCCTGTCGCCCTCGACGGTGGCTTTAAGCCCCGCCGGATCGCCCGAGCCCGTCCTTTGACGCAGAAGATCAGGGAGGCGGTCGAGATCCGTCCGCGCCTTATCGACATAAATCTCGGATTCAGACACCGCGATGATACGCAACACTGAACTGGAAACATCTTTCGATGTCGTCGATGTCGGCAGATCGAGCTGTATGCCCGGCGAGAGCTTGAAGGTCGTCGTGACCATGAAGAAGATGATGATGAGGAGCAGCACGTCGATGAGCGGGATGAGATTCACGCTCGCGACGGGCTCGAGCCTCCGGCGCTTCCTCATGGCCTCGTTCTCCTCTCTTCGCCGGACCAGGCGGTCTTGCTCTTGTTGATCATGAGAATGAGCGTGTTGACCTGGCCCTCGAGTTTGAGAATGAGGTTGTTGACCTTGTTCGTCAGGTAGTTGTGAAAGATGACCGCGAACACAGCGACGATGATGCCGCCGACGGTGTTGATGAGGGCCTCTGACAGGCCGCTCGCGAGCACTGAAGGATCGCTGATCGCGCCGAATTTCCCCAGAACGCCTAAAGAACGCATGGTCCCGATGACCGTGCCCATGAGGCCGATGAGGGGGGCGATGTTGGCGATCGTTCCGATGGTGGCGATGTTTTTTTCGAGCCGAGGCTCCTCCTGTGCCGCCGCGTCCTCGAGAAATTCTTTCTGAATGGTGCGCGGGTAGTCGCGGTTCTCGATTCCCGTCTTGAGCAGGGCCGCGAAGGGCGACATGTTCTGCTCGCAGATCGCCAGGGCCTCCTCGATGTGCCCCTTCTCTATCGTGACCTTCACGCGCTTATACAGCTTGGCCTCGTCGACCGTTATTTTCTTGAAATATAAAAGTCGTTCGATGATGAGGCAGATGGTCAGGGCCATCAATGCCATGAGAATCCACAGCACCAGACCGCCCTGTTCAAGGAATTCCAGCATGATTCCTCCCCGTCCGCGCGTGCGGCTTATTGGGTTTGGTTCGTACGTATGGTATCTCGCAACGCGCCTGAAGACAAGATAGTGAGACTTTTATCGAAAAAAAACATCTGGAAGGAACATCCAGCAAAAAAAGGGCGCTGATGAGAACATCCCGTCACGAGCCGATCGGGCACCTTCCGGATTCCATCCGTATCGGCTATACTTTCACCGATATGAAATCATCTAAACACTTACTCATATTGAATCCGATCGCCGCCAAGGGCAGGGCCTCGCAGCAAATTCCGCTCATCGAGAAGTATTTCAAGCAACGGGGCATAGACTACGATCTCCGTGTCACACAAGGCGTCTGGCACGCCGCCGAACTTGCTCGCGACGCCGGTCGGTCGGGATATGGTGTTGTTGTCGCGGCGGGCGGCGACGGCACGGTCAACGAGGTGCTCAACGGCCTCATGCTCGCCCATGAACGCGGCGAAAAACTGCCGGTGATGGGAGTGCTCGCCATCGGTCGGGGTAACGACTTCGCCTACGGCGCCGATATCCCCTCGGATCTCGAACGCTGCGTCGATATCATCGCTTCGCGCTCCTCGAGGCCGATGGATGTCGGCAAGGTGACGGGCGGAGATTACCCCATGGGTAGGTATTTCGGCAACGGCATCGGCGTCGGATTCGATACGATCGTGGGCTTGGAGGCGGCCAAGCTCAAACACGTCCACGGTTTTATGGCATACGTGATCGGTGCGCTCAAGACCTTCATAATATATCCGCAAGCCCCCCTGGTCCGTCTCGATTGGGAGAATGAATCGCTCGAACAGCAGAGCCATCAGATATCGATAATGAACGGCAAACGCATGGGCGGAACTTTCTTTATGGCCCCTGATTCGATCAACCACGACGGTCTCTTCGACCTCTGCATGGCGGAACGCTGCAAACGCAGCGAGATGATCGGTCTTATCGCCCGTTATACGAAAGGAACACAGGCGAAAAGCCGTAAAATCAGGACCGGTCGCGCTGCGCGCTATTCGATATCTGCTCCGAACGGCGGTCTCGTCGTCCACGCCGACGGCGAAACTATCTGCACCGACGGCTCCTCGATCCTTGTGGAATGCCTGCCTTCGATGGTGCAGATTCTATGTTCCAACGGCGTTGAAGGCACGACAGAAAAAGAGTCATGAAAAAGTCTGCTCGCTATGTCGCGCCGATCATCAAAACAATACTCGGAATTCTGTGCAGAATAGACGCCGAGGAGCTCAAGAGAGTCCCGAAAAAAGGCCCCTTCATCATTGTAATGAACCATATCAATTTTCTCGAAGCTCCTCTCTTGTATGGCTGTCTGTATCCGCGCGACATCTCGGGTTTCGCGAAGGCCGAGACCTGGAAGCAGCCCGTCATCGGGGCCCTCGCCCGCATCTGGGAGTGCGTCCCGGTCAAGCGGGGCGGGAGGGACATAGCTTCGATCAAGCTCGCCGTGGAAGCCCTCGAGCGCGGCAAGATCCTGAATGTCATGCCCGAAGGGACGAGGAGCCACTCGGGATCGCTGGGCAGGGGACATGCGGGTATCGTCTCGATCGCGCTGCGCAGCGGGGCGCCGCTCCTTCCGGTCGCTCAGTACGGCGGCGAATCGTTCTGGCGCAATCTCAGGCGGGGTCGGCGCACCGAAGTGCACTTCCGTGTCGGTCCCATGTACAAGCTCCGCGATCCCGGTCCCGGCGAAAGCAAATCCATGAGAATCGAAGCCGCCGACGAAATCATGCGTGAAGTGGCCGCTCTTCTTCCCGAATCATACCGGGGAGTATACGCGGCGCCCTTTCCGCCTCCACGGCACCTCATCAGGGTGGACGGCTGAGCATGCCGGGGGCGATTCATTTTTTCGATGTAGATCACACAATAACCTCGGGCTCGACCGGCAGACGCTTCGCCGAGGCGGCCGCGCGACGCGGCATCCTCAAACTGAGGCACCTTGCGATCATACCGGTGAACTATCTTTTGTATCGTCTCGGCGGCGGGGGGACATCGATCTTCGAGGGCGAGTTTCCGATACTACGCGGCATCGAGCGGCGGGAGCTCGAGGAAATCGCGGAAGAAGTGTTTGCACGGCGGATCCGCTCGACGATCAGACCCGAGCTCATAAGGCTCATCGAATCGCTCAAGGCAGAGGGGGATATCATCGTACTCGCGACTTCGTCGCTCGATTTTATCGTCGAGCCCCTCGCACGGACGCTCGGCGCGGACAAACTCATCGCGAGCGGTCTCGAATTCGAAAACGACCGCTGCACCGGCAGACTCGAGCGGACCATGTTCGGAGCGAAAAAACGAGACGAGGCGAAGGCCTTCGCCTTGGAACGGGGCGTGGAGCTCGCGGACTGCTCCTTTTATTCCGACTCGATCCACGATCTTCCGCTTCTATTGGAAGTAGGCAGGCCTGTCGCCGTCGATCCCGACCGTCGGCTCGCTCGCGAGGCGAAAAAACGCGGTTGGAGAATCCTCCGGACTTCGAAGAGCATTCGGTGGTTTACATGACCAAAGGGGACCTCTAAAAAAACCGAAGTTTTTCGAGGTCCCCCAAACTGACGAGAAAAGTAGTCGGACAAACAAGGCCGCGTGTTGTACAGTATATGAGTATGCAAGCACATCGTTCCGTCGTGATCGTGGGACTCGCTTCCCTTTTCGTTCTCCTCGCCTCCTGCGCGACGTCCTCGGGTTCGGCCTACTCGAACGCCGCATCCTCCGAATCCGCGGCCGCGCGGACGAACAAACCAAGCCAAAGCGAACCGAACCCGAAACCACCGTCAAAACCCGAGGACGGCAACGCTCATGTCTTTATCTGGATAGACAACGAGAGCGTTCTGCCGAATGGAAGACTTGTTCTGGAAAATCTGACCGCAGGCGCTTTGGTCTATATCGACGGCGCACTGTACTGGGGAACGACGATCTCGCTTCCTGTCGGCAAGCATCAGGTCAAGGTCAGCAGCTTCGGGTATGAGGACTTCGAGGCCGAGGTCGACATCTTCGCGAACACCGACACAGGTCTGAATGTCTCGCTCTATCCCGCTGCTTTTCGAATAACGTCGATACAGGTCCTGCCCTCGGTCTTCGATCCGCGGGACCCCGGGCACCTCGGTTCCTCTACGATCAGGATTGAAGTCTCGGCTCCCGGCGAAGCTTCGGTGATCGTGCTGGACGATTCAGGTCAGGAAGTGTGGAGCTTGAGCAGCCTGAAACTCACACGGCGATCGACCGATGCGGTCTGGGACGGCCGCGACGTCGATGGTCGCATACTCGGCCCCGGCGAATACACTGTTCATGTCGAAGCGCACGACGAAATCGCGACGGATCGGTCCGAAGCGAAGATCCGGCTGGTATCGAATCGCTTTTCGCGCTCGGCTGTCCTGCACAGCGGTGTTTCAGGAGCCCTCTTCGCCCCCGACGCGCGCTGCCTCGATGCGGGCCGTCTCGAATCGAACGCCGGATTTCTTTTTCACCTCAGTCCGGAGGGATCGATCATAGCGGGGCTTGCAACGGCCGAGTGCGGAGTGCGGGCCGGCCTTCCTCTCGCATCCTCGAGTATCGAGCTCGACAACTCGGTCATGTTCGTCCTCTGGCCGGGCGATCCCATCGCCGACTCGGCATCCTACTCGATCGCCCTCAAGCTGCCCCTGCAAAAGCCGGGAACCCGGAACGCCGCGGCCTTCTTCGCAAAAGCCACATTCGCATCGTTCATCGACGAAGCGGCGGGGAATGCGCTGCCCTCCTGGGACGGGGCGACGCGCTATAGCGGCTTCTCGGTCGGCCTTCCTCTCGAACTCGGCTTCGAGCGTTCGCGGCTCTTTATCACGCCCGAACTCGAAGTCTCGGGCTACTATCCCTATTGGGCGCGTCAACCGCAGACCTGGTCCACGCCGGGCCTCTTCGCCTGGGGCTACCTCAGATTCGGGATCGAGGCCTCGGTCGGCAGATCGATGACGCTCGGCGTATCGAGCGCCCTCCGCAGCGAGGTCTTCGGCTCGGGTTTCGCGCTCAGATTGCCCGTGCCGCTCGGGCTTGAGCTGCGCTGGCACGCCCCTTCGATGCCGCTGACACTCTCCATAGCGGCCTCGGGCGAGATCGAAAGCCTCGACTCGTACTATTTCGGCGGCGGGGTCTTCGCATCGTTTAGACTTTGATCGAAGAGCCCCCGTCCTCATCGCTGAATCTGGTAAAAAACCTCCGCGACTTGACAGCATTCCTTTTCGGCATCTAACCTGATGCCCGAGGAGCGCAGCCCATGTCCATCAGCATCGAGAGGTCGGATTCGGAAAAAGCGAGATGTGAGTTCATCGATCTGCCGTACAGGATCTACCGCAGAGACCCCAACTGGGTCGCGCCGCTCAGGGTCGACGAGAAGACAAAACTCGACACCCGACGACATCCCTTTTGGAAGCATGCCGAACGCTCGATATTCCTAGCCCGCGACGAGCGAGGTCGCGCGATCGGCCGGATCGTGGCGATCCGCGACGATCTCTGGGAGAAGACACACGGGGAGCGGGTCGCAAGCTGGGGCTGGTTCGAATGCGACTACAATCTCGACGCCGCGCGGGCGCTTTTCGCAGCCGCGGCGGACTGGGCGCGCGAAAAACGCTGTGTGCGTCTCATCGGGCCCATGAATCCGAGCGCCAACGACGTTGTCGGGACCCTCATCGAGGGCTTCGACGGACCGCCCGTCGTCATGATGGCCTACAATCCCTCGTACTACGACATGCTCATCTCGTCTTCGGGCAACACAAAGTGGAAGGACCTCATCGCATGGCTTCTCGACAGCCCCGAGATACCGGAACGGCTCGAGCGCATCATGCCTCGGATCGAAGAGCGCGGCCACTTCACCCTGCGCCCCATCGACATGCGCAATTACGCCGACGAAGTGAAGCGCTTCGTCGAATTGTACAACCATTTCGAACAGGTCAACTCGATCTACACTCCGATGACCGACGACGAGGTGATGCTGCTCGCCAAGGACCTGAAAGCGGCGATCGATCCCGACATCGTCTTTTTCGTGGAGATCGACGGGAAACTCGTCGGCGCATCATTCGCGCTGCCGGACATGAACATCGCCCTCAAGGAGGCCCGCGGCCGCCTCCTTCCCTTCGGCATTTTCAAGATACTCGCCGCGAAAAAAAAGATTCACCTCATACGCGTGCTCAGCATGGGAGTTCACCGCGACTACCGCAACCGCGGCATCGACCTCGCCATGTACTACTACAGTTACAAGCGGGGCGTGCCCAAGGGCTATTTCGGCGCCGAGATGTCCTGGGTCGAGGAGGACAACATCCCCATGACCAACTCGGCGGTCAAGCTCGGCGGCAAGCCGTACCGCAGGTACCGCATCTACGAGATGAAGCTCTAACAGGCTGATGGCAAACTCGATGCTTGCCGTCAATCCGTTAAGAGGCGGCAAGAAAAAACGATGCGCGGCTCGAAGTCAGGCTAGGCCGATCGTCGGTACACGCTTTTCCCGCCTACGACGGTCTCCTCCACGCTGATCTGGGCTATGCGCTCGGGCGGTACCGCCGTCGGATCGTCCGAGAGCACAGCGAAATCGGCGTACATACCCGCTGCCAGAACGCCCTTGCGCTCCTCGGCGAACTCGGCGTATGCGCTCCCTTCGGTATAGCAGCGGAGCGCCTCCTCCGGTGTTATACGTTCATCACTATCGCGGTTTACGGCCATGGAAATCAGCCTGAGCGGATCGCAGATCGCCTCGCCGGGAGCGTCCGATCCGAAGGACAGACGGACGCCGGCGTCGATGAGCGAGCGGTACGGATAGGCGCATCGCGCGCGCTCGGGACCGAGTATCTCTTCGTCCTTTTCGGGCGTCCCGAGGGCGGAGGGTTGGGCGGCGACCAGGACACCAAGACGCGCGATTCGCTCTATATCCTTCGGCTTTATAAGCTGTGCGTGTTCTATTCTTATTCTTTGCTGTTTCAAGTTCGGATAACGCGCACTCACTTCCTCGTAGGCGTCGAGGAAGATCTCGACCGCCCGGTCCCCTATCGCATGGAAGGCCCCCTGGCGGCCCCGACGCGCGAGAAAGGCAAGCTCGGCAGTCGGAGAAGGCGCCTCGGGACAGAGGGCAGCGCCCCGCGCGTCCAAAAAAGGCTCCGAGAGGCATGCGTTGCGCGAGGAGAAGCTGCCGTCGAGAAAATACTTGACCGGGCCGGGCCTGATCCAATCGGGGACGCCCAGGCCGAGGGCGAAAGCCGCGTCCATGGCGGCACGAGATCGGGGCCTGCGGCCGAGGGACCAACAGCTGACGCGGGCGCTCAGACAATCTCGCCGGAAGCGGGTACGCAGGGACAAGAGCTCGGGATAATACCAGGCATTATCCTGAATCGACGTTACGCCGAGGGAGGCGAAGGTTTTCAAGGCGATATCGAGCCGCCGTTCAAGTTGCCGCGCATCGTAGTAGAGGAGGCGGCTGCGCATGCGCGAGAGCCTCGTCTCGCCGAGATCGCGGACGATCCCTGTCGGCTCTCCGTCCGGGTCGCGGAGAACGGAGCCTGAGCGCGGCTCATGATTTCGGTCTATACCGATGATTCGCAGGGCGGCGCTGTTCAGCCATTGGCCGTGACCTCCGTATTGACTTAATACGACGGGGTTACGGGGGAAGGCGGCATCCAATATCTCTTTGCGCGGATCGGGGCAGGCGGGGTAATCCCAGTTGAAGGCGCGGATCACTTCGCCGGGCTTGGGATGCGGATACGTTGTGCGCAAGAGCTCGACGATCCCGGAGGCGGTCAGACCGCCGAGATCGGGCGCAAGGGTATGGTCCCCAAGATGAACGAGGTGGACATGATTGTCGTTGAAGCCCGGGACCACCGCCTTCCCGCCGAGAGCCCGTATTTCCGCATCCCCTCCGGCCCGCTCGAGCACTTCCCGATCCGATCCGACGTATTCGATCGTATCGCCGCGGACAAGCATGGCCGAGGCCCGTGGGCGGAATCGTCCAAATGCAAGAATCTTTCCATCGATCCACGCGACGCGCCTCATACCCGACTGTCCCCCTGGTGTGAACTCCGAAGCCGATTCCAAACGTACTCGAGTTTGCCGATCGGCTCAATCGTCCGAACCTGCCGTTCTTAGGCATCGAGGTCGGCGACGACTTCGCACACCGTCTCTTCCTCCTGAATGGACTCGACATTCGCCCCTCCCGGCGGAACCATCGGCAGGACATTCATATCGGCAGGTATCCGGATGCACAAAAGACGCGGTCCCCTGCCCTGCACCGATCGATCGACTGCCGCCGCGATATCGCCATGCTCGTGGATACTCTCGGCCCGGATTCCGAATCCGCGCGCGATCGCCGCGAAATCCACGCGAGACGTGAAGCGCGAGGCCGAATACCGAGCCCCATAAAAAAGTTCCTGCTGCTGACGGACCAGGCCGAGACTTCCGTTGTCGAACACGACGACCGTAACGTCGAGATCGAGTTCGGCCAAGGTCGCCAGTTCCTGCACATTCATAAGGAGCGACCCGTCACCCGTTAGGCAGAGAATCTTCCGCGCGGGATTGGCGAGCGCGGCCCCGATCGCGGCGGGCAGACCGAAGCCCATGGTCCCCAGGCCGCCCGAGCTCAAAAAAGAACGCGGACGGGGAACCGGATAGGACTGGGCCGCCCACATCTGGTGCTGACCGACATCGGTCGTGACGATGGCGGAAGGTCCCGCGGCGCGGGCGATTGAACGGATTATCGCGCGCGGATGGGAACTGGAACGAGGCTCGGGCAGGGAATAAGACGAGATGAGTGATGCCGCCTCCTCGGCCCAGGAGCTGCGCTTCCGTTCGTGGACACGATCGGCTATCGCTCCGAGAGCCGAGCGCGCGTCGGCCCTGATCCCGAGATCTGCCCTGCGTATTTTGTTGATCTCGGCGGAGTCTGCGTCGATGTGGATGATTTTGGCAGCTCGCGCGAAGCGCCTGACATCGCCGGTGGCGCGGTCGTCGAAGCGCGCGCCCACGGCGACAAGCAGATCCGCACGCTCGACCAGCTCGTTCACCGCCCTGCTGCCGTGCATGCCGATCATGCCCAGGTACAAGGGATGATCGGGAGGAAGACAGCCGAGTCCCATGAGGGTCGCGGCCGAGGGGATCAGGGCTTTTCGCGTCAGTTCCGCCAGTTCCTCATGGGCGAGCGAGGCAGCGACGCCGCCCCCGAAATAGATGAAGGGCCGTTCCGATTCGTCGATCATGGCCGCAGCCAGACGGGCCTCCTCGGTCGAGATGGGCGTGGGCGGAACGGGGCGAGAGGGCTCGGGCCAGGAATCGAACTCGGCAAGTTCGAGCTGCACATCCTTCGGAATGTCGATCAACACCGGTCCCGGCCTTCCCGAGCGAGCGATCGCAAAGGCCTCGGGGATGATACTCAAAAGATCAGAAGCCGAACGGACGAGGTACGAATGCTTCACGATAGGGGCGCTCATTCCGTAGGTGTCGACTTCCTGAAAAGCGTCGGTGCCGAGCAGGGAACTCGAAACCTGTCCCGTAATGGCTATGATGGGCACCGAATCGAGCTTGGCGTCCGCCAGGGCGGTCAGGAGGTTCGTGGCCCCCGGACCCGAGGTGGCCAGACAGACGGCGCAGCCTCCCGTGCTGCGTGCCATGCCCTGGGCGATAAAACCCGCGCCCTGCTCATGCCGGGCGAGTACGTGCCTGATTCCTGATTCGTATAACGCGTCATACAAAGGCAGATTCGAGCCTCCGGGTATGCCCGCGACGATCTCGATGCCCTCGCGCTTTAAAAGCTCGACAATGATCCTCGCTCCGGTTTCTTTCATGACATTCCCCTTTCGCGACGAATAAAAAAGGCCCCCGCGGCGTCGCCGCGGGGGCCTTCT
>CAZXXZ010000056.1:0-13169 GCA_964644505.1 uncultured Treponemataceae bacterium
TTCCCAGCGCCTCGTAGAACGCGAGATTGGGCTTGAATGCGGCAGCGTACTCGGCTGTCGCTTCGATGATACGCTTGTTATCGGAAAGAGCTGCGGCTGCGCGTTCTTCCAGATCTTTGATCGAAGGATCGGGCCTCGGGTCGAGGCCGACACAGAGGCAGGTTCTTTTCGCTGATACGATTGCTTCGAGAGAACTGAAAAAATCCATGATGGGGAACAGTAACATGTTCAAGGTCTTCGGGTCCATGCTTTTTTTTGACCAAAGCTGTATACTTTGATCAGATACATAATCGCACCGTGTTTTTCAGGAGGCTGTCTAATGCGGAAATTAATAACACTGCTACTATGCCTAGTAATGTTCTGTGCTCTATACGCCGCCGATTCCGAATCGGCGTTCACCTTCAAGGGGGGTATCAATCTCGGGTCGGATGTCTTCCCCAACGAAGCAGGCGATCCCGAGACTTGGACCCGCTTGGGCTTCCAGCCGGACCTCGGTTTCGGAAAAATAGGAATCGGGCTCGATTTGACACTTCATTTCAAACTGTATCCGACGCCGGACACTCCGCTGGAGATCTATGACGGCGACTGGGTGCCGAAAAACGGCAAGAGCGTCCTCGATGTCTACCTTCCAAAAATACTCTACCTCCGCTACGGGCTTAAGGGCGAAGACCCCTTCTTCGTAAAGCTGGGCTCCATCTCCGATTTCAGCCTCGGCAACGGGTTCATCATGTCCGACTACTCGAACATGCACTTCATGCCCGAACAGCGCATTTTCGGTCTCGATATCGGCCTCGACGGTCAACTTCTCAAATTCCCCTATGTCGGGCTCGAACTCCTCACCGGCAATCTCGCGCGTTTCGACGTGTTCGGCGGTCGAGTGTTCGCGCGCCCCCTCATCGGCACCGAACTGCCCATCATCAAGGATGCGCAGGTCGGTATCACCGCCGTCGTCGATACGACTCCGTATGAGAAAGGCGGCATGACCATAAAAGCCGGGAGCGCAGATCCAGTCGCCGTGTACGGCGCAGATGTCACGGTACCCATTCTCGCAAGCAAAGTTTTTTCGCTCGCCGCCTTCACTGAATTGGCATTCGAGCCGAACGACAGCATGGGGTGGATGCTCGGTTTCGGCGGAAAATTGATCGGGATATTCACCTACGGAGCCCAGCTCCGCATCATGAAGGACGGATTCATACCCTCGTACTTCGACGCGAACTACGACATTTACTCAGCAGCGAAATACGATTATATGCAGCTGCCTGCAGGCTCGGGGACCTACGCCGGCTGGTTCGCATCGCTCGGAACTTCGCTCTTCGAAAACGTCCTCGTCTTCAAAACTTCGATGGACGGACCCTTCGCGGCCGCTCCCTCAGGCTCGACCGATCAGACCGATTACCCGCACCTGCGCGCGATTCTCAGGCTCGATCAGTTGGGAACATTCCCCTTCTTCTTCGACGCCTCGTACGAAAAGTACAAACTCGGAGCTACGAAGGGGTTCTTCGGGGATATGGTGGATCCGACCGACGCAGTCATCGGTCTGTCTATCAATTATAAAACTGGCGCGTCGGTCTTGACCCTCAGGTACGACGCGAAATGGGACCCACAGGCTAACGAGTTCGTCGTGACGTCCAGCCTGCAGGCCTCGATGAAGTTTTAAGTCCATCTAGGAGGCTCAGGATGAAGCGTATAACGGCAGGGCTCATCGCCCTTCTTTTCCTGGCAGCAGCCGCCTTCGCGGCCCCGGCGAGCCAGAAAATGATCCTCGAGTACGTCGACGGCGCCGATCTCTCGGTCACCACGGCGGACAAGAGCGTCCTCAAACTCGGCGTAGGCATATTCGAAGGCGACGAGCTGCCCGTCGGTTCGACCGTGCAGACAGGTCCTTCCACGACCGCCGAGCTCAGGATCAAACCGAACGGCACGATTATCAAGCTCGCCAAGTCGACGGCATTCAAGATCGCGTCGATCGCCTCGACGGCAAGCGAGAAAAGCAGCTTCGCGCTCGTGGCCGGCAAGGTTCGCGCAGTCGCGGCCAAGCGCGGCAACTACGAGGTCGCGTCGACAACCACGGTGTGCGCGGTACGCGGCACCGATTTCACCTTTGCGTTCGAAGAAGGATCCAAGGCCATCCTCATGGTTGCGGACGGACTTGTGCAGTTCGATAAACTCGACGCCGCGGGCAAGGTCGTTGGATCGGTGCCCGTCGCCGCGGGGCAGTTCGCCGACGCCTTCGCCGAGGTATTTAAGGCTGCTGCCTACGACGCAGCGCAATTCGCCGAACAGTTCGGCGATGTGGACTTCAAGAAGCTCCTCGTTTCCGACGTCCCGGCCGAAGCTGTATTCGAAGAGCCCGGCCCGAGCGCGGGCGGAGTCGAACCTGGGAAGGAAATCAGCCCTGAAGAGGCGGCGAAAGCCCTGAAACCCGACAAAGAGGCGGTCGAGTCCGGTCTCGTGAAGTGGCTGCGGGAGAATCTCGGCTTCGAGATCGGTTCGGTGACCATGCCCGACGGACTTACCTATTCCAAAGCCGTCATACAACCCAATCTGAAATTCGGGAAGGTCAAGCTCGGCCTGTATCTCCCCGTCATTTACAGTTCGAACCTCTTCGACCCGAACGACTGGTACCGGCCGCTCGGCAACGATGAATGGTCGTTCGGTTCCGAGTATTTCGCCGACGGCAAGTATGCGGAGGGGGCCCTCGACCTGCTTCGAGATACCGCGCTTAAGGTGAAATACTTCGAGTACGGCACCCAGCTCGAGGATCCGTTCTTCGTCAAAGTCGGGAATGTCAATGACTTTACGCTGGGTCACGGACTCATCATGCGCAACTACGCTAATGACAGCGAATTCCCCTCTGTCAGGAGGCTCGGCTTCGAACTCGGCGTGGATTCCGGATCGAGCGGCTTCGAGCTTGTAGCGAACGATCTCACCGATCCCGAGATATTCGGCGGGCGCCTCTTCTTCAGGCCGGGCGGAAAGGACGGCAAGCTCGCCCTCGGTGTATCAGCAGTGGCCGATATAAACCCGGCTTCTGTCGCCGATCCCGCTCTCGGCATCGGGAAACTCATGCTGATCGCCTCTGCGGTCGATCTCGATCTGCCGATTGTGAAGAGTAATTTGCTCGGTATACGGGCCTTCGCCGATGCGGCGGCAACCCTGCCCTATGTCGCCGAGTCCTATACCTACAAGACGCATACAATCTCCGACGGACTCAAGACCGAATTCGTGTACAGCGACGGGAAGGTGCGCAACTGGGGAGCGGCCGCCGGCTTCATGGGCAATGTTCTCTTCATCGACTGGCGACTCGAGTACCGGTATTTCACTGGCATCTTCCGGCCCTCCTTCTTCGACGGGACCTACGACCGCATGAGGGGAACATACGCCGCCGACTACTCAGACTATATGTCGGGCGAGAAGTCGTACGATGACACGCCGAATGTCATGGGCGTCTACGGCGAGGGCGGATTCTCGATCTTGAACGATAAGTTGAAGCTGAGTTTGGGCTACTTCTGGCCCTGGTCCTTCGACGCCACCTCGCTCAGCGATCAGATCGTCCAGTCCTCGGACGAGTTCCACGCAAAGCTGACGGTCAAGAAGGGACTCGTACCCATCTGGGATCTCTCGGGTTCGATCAGTTACGACAAACGCGGGCTCATGCGCTCGATCGCCGTAGGGGATTTCAAGCTTCTGGACGAGAACACAAGCTTCGGCGGCGAGCTTGTCATGCCGGTGCCCAAGACACCGAATCTCGATCTCGCGGTCATTTTCCAGACAGTCCCGTGGCGCGAATCCGATGGCAGCATCAAGTACGACGCCGAGGGGAATATGGAACTGAAGCCGAGCATATCGCTCGAGGTGCGATTCCACTTCTAGCAGGCTGAATCGTTTCAACGAACCGCCGCGGCTTACCGCGGCGGTTTCTTTTTATCGCAGGAACGCTGCTTCCGCAGGAGGACAAAGAAGAGTAGAGTCTCAGCATGGCTTCGATACATATTCTTCCGCCGGAAGCGGCTCGGCTCATCGCAGCGGGCGAGGTGATCGACCGCCCCGCCTCGGCTCTGCGTGAGCTTTTGGACAATTCGATCGACGCCGGCGCGACGGAAATCTCGGTCCGCATCGAGGAGGGAGGCGTCAGGCTCATACGAGTCGCGGACGACGGCCTTGGCATGGAGCGCGAGGACCTCGAGTTGGCGGCCCTGCCCCATGCGACCTCCAAAATCCGCGGAGCCGACGATCTTCTGCGCGTACGAAGCCTCGGTTTCAGAGGCGAGGCCCTGGCCTCTATCGCTGCAGTCGCAGGCCTGGAAATCGTAAGCATGACATCCGAGGCCCGCTCCGCCTTCCGCCTTCGTTCCTCACCAGGATCGACCAAGACGATCGAAGCCTGCTCAGGCAGGAAGGGAACGACTGTCGTCGTTTCTGATCTTTTCAAGGACTTTCCGGCGCGCAGGCAATTTTTGAAACGAAGCCAAGCGGAAGCCTCGCTCTGCAGGCAGGTATTCGAAGACAAGGCCGTCGCCCATCCCGGTATCCGTTTTTCCTTCGAGTCCGGTTCCTCGGCCCCGCTCGTTCTTCCCGCCGGGGACCTTGTTTCGCGCATCGCGTCCTTTTATCCCGACATTCCAGCCGGATTCCTCCATCAGATCCATTTCGCCGCGGATCACTTCGAGGGAAGTGTCGTCGTCGCGGGGCCCTCGATCGCCCGATCGGATAGAAGATACATGCAGGTTTTCGTCAACCGCCGCCGCGTTCAGGACTGGTCATTACTCCAATGCCTCGACTACGCCTTCTCGGGCTATCTGCCGGGGGGGCTACACCCCTTCGCCCTCCTCTTTCTGGAAATCGATCCTCTTTTCGCCGATTTCAATATCCATCCGGCGAAAAAGGAAGTGCGGCTCAAGGACCCCGACTCCCCGCGGCGTGCGGTGATCCGCGCGATTCAGGACTTCCTCGGGGACCTGACCCGGAAGGAACCCGCACAGGCAGCATCTGAGACCGGCATCGAGCTTGATCTGCACGGTTTCGGCGGGGATGACGAACGCAATCATCCGCCGCTCATGGAAGGGGCACCGCAGAGACAAAGCCCATACGGCACCTGCAGAGGATTCCCCGGCGTACGTCCCGTCTCATCCTCCCGTTCGTCGGACTCGAAACCCTCGTGGAAGGACTTTGACGAACTCCGCGAACGCTCAGCGAAGGGACTCGGTCCTTCTCTCCCCGGGCCTAAACCGGCCTCGGGTTTTCGCTACATCGGGCGGGCCCTCGGTCCCTTTCTTCTTTTCGAGCTGGGAGACGAGCTGTGGTTCCTCGATCAGCACGCTGCTCACGAGCGTCTCCTTTTCGACGAGTACATGGCGAAGCCTCCGCCCGTCCAGGAACTCCTCGTACCAGAGAAAATCACTATTGAAAACGAATCCGAAGCCGCACTCATCGCCGAATCGATCGAGACACTTAACAGCGGAGGATTTCGGATAGAGCGAGACGGCGAGGATTGGCTCGTAATCGCCGCGCCCGCTCCTCTTGCGAAAGGAGCCTCCCAGGCACTGCGCGAGCTTGCGCTCGCATCGGGCGACATACGGGGGCCGGGAAGCGCGTTGCGCGCGGCCGCAGCATTGGCGGCCTGCAGAACAGCCGTGAAAGACGGCGACGAACTCGACGCGGCGGCCGCGGAATCGCTCATCGCTGCGGCCCTCGAGCTGTCCGAGCCCCGCTGTCCGCACGGCCGGCCTATTTGGACTCGCATAACGCGCGATCAGCTGTACGCCCTGGTGCGCAGGACACTCTAAGGACTCGCGTGCCCGACCTCGACCAATGGTCGGCTGTATCTCAGGCGTCTTCTTGAGTATCTGAAACGTTACAAGCTCGAGAGAATCTTCTCGGCCTCCGCCCTCCTTGGATACGAGGGGTTCTGCGCTATCAGATCCGATAAAATCTTTTTAGCACCAGCCGAGTCGCCTGTGCTCGCCATCAATGTGCCAAGCTCGAGATAGGCATCCCACTGTGTCTTGTCCAGCTTGATCAAAGCCGAGTACGCGTCCTTCGCTGCGTCGAGACGGTTCGCGGAGACGTAGGCCTTTGCCAGGTTCATACGAACGATCGTATTGCGCGGCGCCAGGTTGAGCGAAATCTCCCAATGGAAAATCGCCTTGTCGTACAAGCCTTTTTTGTTGTAGGTGTCCGCCAGATTGTTATTCGCCTCCAAGGACTTAGGATCCGCCTTGTATGCCTCCTCGAGTATGGCGAGCGCCTTGTCGGGGAAACCAGAGTTATTATATATTTTCCCTAAATTGACGCGGGGGTCGGCGTATTTTTTATCGAGGTTTATTGCCTGGTTATAGGCCGATATCGCCGCGTCGATATCGCCGGTCTTTTCGTAAGCCAGACCGAGCGTGTATTGGTACAGCGCCGAATTGGGCGCCTGTTCGGCCGCACGCTGGGCGTATTTCAAGGCGTCCTGAGGCTTGCCGAGCTCGATCTTCACGGTCGCCATGTTGTAATTCGTCGTCGCATCGTCGCGAACGCCGAGAGCGCGCTGGAAAAGCCCCTCGGCCGATTTGAAATCCCCCGAGGTCGAATAGACGACCGCCAATTCGGTCATGGCGTCGGTGTTGCTCGGATCGTACTGTATCGCCTTGTTGAACGATTCAACAGCCTGCTTCTTGTCGCCCTTCGCCGCCTGGATCCGTCCGATCTGCTGCCAGCCCACCGAATAGTCGGTTTTCACCTGCACCGCTTTTCTAAAGGCGTCGAGGGCCTTGTCCTGGTCGCCCAGGGCCTTGTACGTCATACCGAGATTATAAAATCCTCGCTCAAACTTCGGGTTGAGCGTCGTCGTGGCCGAGAAGGACTGTCGCGCTTCCTCGTAGCGACGCGCCTTGAAATATGCCAGCCCGAGCGCGTATGAATACAGGTAGTTTTTCGGGTCGAGGCTGACCGCCTGCTTGAGCTCGGTTATCGCGTTGTCCATCTGGTTGAGGTCTGAGTTGATCTTGCCCAGCGTATAGTACGGAGCGGCGTTGCTCGAATCCTTTTTCTTCGCGTCGCGGGCCGTCTGGATGGCCTGTTGAAGAGCGGCGTCGGCCTCGGCGCCGGGGTATTTCCTCGAACCAGAATAAAGGGACTCCGCGATGTCGGCGAGTTTCTGGGATGCGAATTTGTCTTCACCTTCGGGGAGTTTCGACTTCGCCTCGTCGAATAGCCGCTCTCCCGTTTTGAAGTCCCCTCCGTCAACGGCTTTCATTCCTCGTTCGACAAGATCGTTGACCGTCCGCATTTTCGCCTGAAGTTCCTTGCTCTTCTGTGAAAGCTCTTCTTCCTGTGCCTTCCTGCGCGCGGCCTCGGCGTCCGCCTCGGCCTTGCGCTGGGCCGCCTCCTCGGCCTTGCGTTGTGCTTCGGCCTCCGCCTTAGCGCGCGCCTCGGCTTCAGCCTTCGCGCGGGCAGCGTCCGATTGAGTGGTCGCTGAGGCTACCGAATTCGTCGTCTGCGAATCCTGACGAGTTCCGAGTTTCTGACCGAGCTTATCGAGCGTTGAGGCGATCTCGCGTTGACTGGAAAGCCCTTCGCGGCGCGCGGCTTCCGCCTTTTCGGCTTCAGCCTTTGTTTTTGCCTCGATCGCCCGATCGCGGAGGGCTCTGGCGTCGATGTCGCCGGCGTTCTTTATTAGCAGACTGTCGACGAGATTGAGGGCCCGTTCATAATCCCCTTTTTCCAGATAATACTCGGCAGAAGCCAGAACATTCAGACGAGTTTTCTGTGCCCCCCCCGGAATGACGACAAAAATCAAAAGCGCCGCAATAATGAGCGTGAGAAGTAGTGTGATGAGTACAACAAGGCTTCTTCGATTCATTTCATGTCCCCCGGAGCGTCCTGTTTACCTTCGGTTTTTTATTCGTCGAGTTTAAGCTCGTCGCCGTAGCCTTGAACCTGACCGGCTCCCGCCGAAATCGACGTCGTCTCGTCGGCCGATTCTTTCAATGAGGCAGCCATCTGATCGAGAAGGGCCTTCCGCGCCGCCTCTTCCGCAAGTCGTTTCGCCTCCGCTTCCGCGGCCAAACGCGCAGCCTCGGCTGCACTTTTCTCGAGCAAGCCGATGATCTGTTCGATCTGAGGCCGCTTCGGGCTTTCAGGCTCGAGATCGAGGTAGCGACGATAGTCGGCGACGGCGCCGGCATATTCTTTTGTATTGACACGGGCATTCGCCCTATTGAGATAAGCCGCGGAATACGTCGCATCGAGCGCTATCGCCTCGCCGAACATATCGGCGGCGAATGAGTTCTTACCCTGCAAAACGAAGACAACGCCGAGGTTGTAATACAGATCCTGCTTATAGCGAGTCGCCGAAACAAGGCCTTTTCGGAATGTCGAGGCGGCCTGGTCGAGCTTGCCCAGCTGAATATAACATACGCCGAGATAAAGCCAGGCGCGTTCATCGGTTCCGCTTTCCAGGACGGCTTTTTCGAGCAGGGGGGCGGCGAGAGCGGGCTTGTCTTCTCTAAAAAGGCGTTCTCCCTCGTCGAATGATCCGGCCCAGAGGAGAGCCGCGGCACAAAAAAAGACGACCGCCGGTAATAGTCGATTGGTTTTCATGACACCCCCGGAGAACAGGACCAAGCCCGTCTCTGTATCAGTAGAAAAGCCAGAAAATCGGCTTTTCGTATCTGATCATTGAAACTCTTTCCAGAATGTGTATTCATTTATCCTATCGCATTCAAAACCTACGTTTTGAATGCCATTTTAGTGAAAAATGTCGATAAGTACTTTATTATAATAGCGCGCTGCTGTCCGTGCCTCCAAACCGCCGGACCGCGTGCGTGACGGGAAGCTGGAATGCCGCTCTTATTCGTACTCATCCTTATTCTCGGCGCAGGCGTTGCCTTCTTGAGTTGGCTGATCATCCGGATGGTCTCCATGCCACGACAGACGAAGGCCATAGCCGAAGCCCTCAAGCAAGGACGATCGGCAGTCGTCATGCGCTCGGCCAAGGCGCTCCTGGCAAAAAACCCACGTAACGCCGTCGCCCACTGGTTTCTCGGCCAAGCCTATGCCGCGGAGGGCAAGCCGGAACTCGCGCTTATGGAGTATAAATCAGTCAACCACATATCCCAATTCGGCCCAGAACTCCCCGAGGCGGAATTCCGTAAAAAGATCGCCGAACTTTTCGAACGATTCAACCAGATCGAGGACGCCCTTAAAGAACACATTCTTCTGACCAAGTTGGAGCCGCATTCGGCGATCCACTTCATGAACGCAGGCAGACTTTTCGAAGTACGCGGAAAGACCGATGTCGCGGTGAATTACCTACGTAAAGCCATCGAAATGGACGAGCGGCTGTACGAGGCGCATCATGAACTCGGTCTTATTCTATACCGAACAAAACATGGTATGGAGGCGAAGGCCGCCTTCGAATCGGCCATAAAATGGAATCCAGACGATTACGAGGCTTTTTTTTACATTGGCAAGATACTCAAGGAAATGAGCGACTATACAGCGGCTCTCCTCGCCTTCGAGAAGGCTTCGAAGAGTTCGGAACTCCGACTGAAATGCCTTGTCGAACGGGGTGGCTGTTACATGAGTCAGGGGGCCCTCGATAAGGCGATACCGGAACTCGAACGCGCATCGAAGCAGATCAAGGACGAGTCGCTGCCGGAGAGCTTGTACTGCCGTTATTTCCTCGCGATGTGCTACGAGAAGACAAGAAACCTCGATCAAGCCATCGAACAGTGGGAACGCATTTACGCCAAAAAGCCCAATTTCCGCGACGTCGCCGAAAAACTGTCCCAGTATCAGGAGTACAGGACCGACGATCACATGAAGGACTACCTCACCTGCGGTCGCGAAGAATTCGCGGAGATGTGCAAGGCCGTCGTCACGGGACCCATGGGCCTTTCGGTTCGTGACATCACCGAGATACAGAACGGCGTCGATATCATCGCGGTCGAGACCGATTCCGACAAATGGATCGCCGCAAAGAAGATGCCCAGACTTATACGCTTTCTTAGAGTATCCGACAACCTCGACGACGGAACGGTACGTTCGCTTCTCGATCAAATGAAGAAACTCAGCATCGTCCGAGGCTCGGTGATAACTAGCTCAGGATTCACTCGGACCGCGCTCGAATACGCGGAAAACCGATCGGTCGAGCTCTTGTCAAAAGACAAGCTCCAGGAGATGCTCGTAAAAAGCTCTCAAAAGCTCGACTCCAAACGATGAAAATACTCTGCATATCGGACCAAGTTGATCCCACGGTCTACTCACCCAGGATGAAAGAGCGTTATGGCGACGTCGATCTCGTATTGAGCGCTGGCGATCTCCCTGCCGAGTATCTCGGCTTTATCTCTTCGATGCTCAACAAGCCAATCGTCTATGTATCGGGGAATCACGATATCGATCTAGGTGTCGATCATCTTCTCGCTGGCCGATGGCCGCTCAAGGGCGACTTGGGGGCGATGGATGATCATGAGCGAGCGACGGGGGCTGTCGACGTCGGTTTTAAAATTAAAACCGAGGCAGGGCTTATCATCCTCGGCTTGCCCGGCTCCATGCTCTACAACGACGGTCCCAACCAGTACAGCGAAGCTTCCATGACCTTGCGAATCGCCCTTCTGGCACCCCGCCTTTTGTTAAATAAATTTTTCAGAGGGAGGGCCGTCGATATCGTCCTTACCCATGCCGCTCCCAGAGGGATCCACGATCGAAACGACCTCTGCCATCGCGGCTTTAAATGTTTTTTATGGCTTATGCGAAAATTCAAACCACGCTGGCTTGTACATGGACATATTCATCTATACGATCTAGGAGACGTTCGTATAACCGAATACGGCGATACGACCGTCATCAATGCCTTCGGCCACTGGATCATCGATACGGAGGAATAGGCGATGCCCGAGTGGTACGCAAATATGGCCGAGGACGATTTCACCCGAGCCAGAACACGGGAACTTTTATCACGGGTCTCGAGTCTCATGGATCCCTCGCGAAGAGACCTTCTGCCCCTCGAAGAGGTACTCGCTATACTTAAACCGGAATCCGAAACCTATGTAGGTATGGAAGCCGTACCTCTTGACCGTATTGTCGGCAGCGAAGGAAGGTATCGCGATTTCGATCGACACTTCCTACCCAAGCGGGACTTTCTGAAAAACCGCTGGGTCAGCGTAGATATGGCCCATTATAAAGACGTCCCTCTACCTCCGATCAGGATATACGAAATCGGCGGCGTGTATTTTGTTCGAGACGGCAACCATCGCGTCTCGGTTGCGCGTTCACGGGGCGCATCGATGATCGACGCGGAAGTGACCCGCCTCGGTTCGGTCCTTTCCCTTCGGCCTGGGATGACACTCGAAGAAATCCGACGCGAGCTGGTAGCGTATGAAAAACGCCGTTTCTACGAAAAAACCGGCTTTGGTCGTATAACAGGCGACGAGAACCTTGATTTTACCAGCCCCGGGCGATACGACCAGGTGCTCGAGCACATTCTAGTCCACAAATATTTTACAAATCAGAATCGAACCGAAGAAATTCCTTTCGACGAAGCCCTTCGTTCATGGTATCAGAATGTATACTCGCCTATTATCGCAGCAATCCAGGATGAAGGACTCATGTCCCGATTCCCCGGCCGTACGGCTTCAGACCTCTACATGTTCATCGTACAGCACTGGGACGAACTCAAACGGAAATACGGACTGTCCTATCCCATCGGGGATGCAGCCCGTGATTTTGGAGAACGTTTCGGCACTACGTTTTTCCAACGATTGGGAAACACGATACGTTTGCTTTTAAAAGAAATAGCCAATCGCCTACACAGGGTGTTCCGACAAAGAAAGTGACTCGAAGCTTGTTGAAATGCTGTAACAAAACACTGAAATCGGCAGTAGAATTAAAACCACAATAGGGGAGCTCGAAAAACTTCAGTTTTTCGAGGTCGACCTTAGATAAAAGCAATTCCCATAAGGGAATTGCACGGAACCTCTAAAAACCAATCGGGTTTTTAGAGGTTCCCAATACTTATAGCTGTCTTTTTTCTGCTCAGATATGTCTCAACAAGGTTCAAGGCACTATAAACAGAGTACTAAAACTACAAGTTATTTAGGAAGGAGGTTTCTCTTATATCTCTTTTCCTATCAAAAAATTAGTATATTCTTCGCCTGCTTTAAGCTCATCAACAAGCTTCGAGGAACATAGTAACTTTTCAAGAGTTCAGCTGTTCCATTAATGAAAAGGTTGAAGGGACAGCTTCAGCCTTAATTCCCCCGCTCCGCCGCTCCCGAGGTCTTCCTCCTGCTTCGGGAGCGTTTTTTCTTAAAACAAACAACCTCATCCTCTGATTGACATATAGACCTGCTTTTATTATTTTAATTCGGCTTAAGAAGGAGCAGATAATGGCACAGGTATCCAAGAACGCCCGTACGGCGAGCGCGACGCAGCGTTTCTATTGTCCCTGCGGTGGAGAGATCAAAATGAAGACCCTTTTCGAGAACGGCAAGGTTAAAAATATCGCCGAATGCGAGAAGTGCAAGAGGACCGAACGCCGTCCCCGTGATTTTTCCTGACTAGACAAATTCCGGTTCTAGGGGGCCGCCTTTAAGGCGGCCCTTTTTCTTAATATAGTTCCTCGAACCTTGTTGCGACTGGTCGAAGCCTCCCCGTACCCACCACACCCCCCGCACCAAAGCGCCCTGCATCCCATCCCTAGGCGGCCGCGTACGCCGGCAAATAGTCCGGCCCCTGACGCACGGGCGTCTGCCAGCGCCTCAGCCAGGTGTCCTCGGCGCTCGGATCGAGCTCGATGAGCGACAAAAAGGCTCGACGCTTCCATAGTAATTTCTTCGCCCGCTCGATCTCGGCCGCGTTGATCCCCGCCACCACCGCGTGACTGAAACAGCCCCAGGCCGCGCGGTGCACTTTCTCGATATTGTGGTAATACCGGTACAGGCTCAGCCGCTCCATCTGCCGGTTCACATTCCGGCCGAAGCACACCGACTCGCGCACATGCTCGTGCAGGTCCTTGCGGATCTCCCGGTCGAGGTAGTTCACCGAGAACAAGGGATTGTGGATCGTGCGAGCCGCCCGCGAGGAGACGGTGTAGTGGCGGAGTCGGCCCTGCTCGAGCAGACCATGAGCGCAGGGCGAGGATGCGATTGCCCGCGGATAGGCCGAATGCTTATCCGTCCACA
>CAZXXZ010000057.1:0-13071 GCA_964644505.1 uncultured Treponemataceae bacterium
CGGAGCGACGAATCAGGAGGATGAGGAGCGGAGGGCAAGTCCTCTTCGCCGCAAAGAAAACCGCGACTGTCCAGTATGGATAGTCGCGGCTTTTTTTTGTGTACACAGAGGACGTGAAGGGTTCGAACGCTCCAGCGGAAGCGAAGTACGTGCGCCAAGGATGGCGCCCGCGAGTGAGAAAGCCGGCCCGGAGCGACGAATCAGGAAGAGTTTTTCACGAAGAGTCAGAGTTTTTTATACCAATAAGCTGCCGAGGTCAAAACATCGGCGAACTCGGGATCGTCCGCTTCAAACTCCCGGACAGCCACGACGCCGATGTTGATACTCTTCTTTTTCTCTTCGCTCGGCCTGAGTCCATTTCTGACATCGTCCTGCATGGCCCGCAGCTGGGCCTCGATCGAATGCAAGAGCTGCCAGTTCGGTGCCCGCGCCATTCTGGAATGAACCATTACAAGCGCTTTACCCAGAATTTCGTGCAAATCTTTCATTCGGTTCCCTCCCTTCACAAAGAGAGCGTTTTGCTTACTAAAATTATAGATTCATTTATCACTCTCGGAAAGAAAAAAAACCAAGGCCCTGTGTAGTCGAGAACGTAATGCTTCCAGGCGATCGTTTGCTTCGATAGATGGATTACCGTTACGATAAAGCACAAGATCGGAAAATGATCCCGTTCCACCGAATATCGCACGTATTTGTCGTGCAATTGTTTTTAACTGCTCGGGTCCTGCCGCTTGCAGGTTTTCGGTCAATCGAGCGATGTGATCTTCCCATTGTGTTTCGCCCGCTTGCTGGAGCAGGTCGTTTGTTTCCTGTAACAATCCGACTAACTCTGACCTGGTGCTCATAAGGTTGGCTATGGTCCCCTTGTCTTACATCGATACAGATGCATTTCTTTTTTGGTAAATATTTCTTCCAACAGCCTTAGGTCCTGCCAGGTGTATTTCTGTTCAGTACTGTTTTTTCTATTATTCGAAGCTGGGATCGGTACAAGCCTGTGACATTGCTGCCGTAATCCGCGATGAGCTGGAGCATGTCCCGCGGATGCTCGTCTTCGTCGCGGCCGTTCAGGCGGTCGCCGGCGTCCCCGAGGCCCGGCATGATGTAGGCCCGGTCGTTCAGGACGGGGTCCATCCACAGCGTGTATACGGTGGCGTTGTCGATCGCGCGGGCGATGCGGAGGGCGCCTTTCAGGGCCGAGATCACGTTGAGAAATTTGACCGATTTTGGCTTAATGCCGAGTTCCTGAAGATAGCGGATGACGGTGACGAGGCTCCCCCCGGTCGCGTTCATGGGGTCGGCGAAGACGAGGTCCTTGCCGTCGAGTTCGGCAGGGTCGAAGTACGATCGATCGAGGTCGAGGATGTACTCCATGTCGGTTTCGCTCTTCGCCTCGTCGCGCTTTATTTTGAAGAGCGCGAAGGGCGTCAGATACCCGGTCGAGGAGTATTCCTGTATCTCCTTTGACAGGATGATCGAAGGAAGAAGGGCCCCGCGGAGCATGACGCACATGACGACGTCGCGTATCGCGTCGTCGACATCGGGGATCTTGTGAACGGCGTAGTTCTGAACCGGGACGTTTACGGGGGTCTTGATGATTAGATGGTTTTTCTTCGGTCTCGAATCATGGTTCCCGGCACCGCCGAAGGCCAGATTGAACAGAAGCTCGTAGGCGCGCTGGATATAGTAGACGAACTCCTGGCGTCCCGTGCGCACGTCGCGGAGTTTCGCGATGAGGCGCGAAGCCTCGCCGTGGCTTTCGGACGGCGTTACAAAAGAATAAACTTGTATCCCTCGCTCGGCCCCGCAGATCTCCTGCATGAGCGCGCCCATGTCGTTGTACAGCTCGATGAGCCTGCGCTCCTCCGCGAGGCGTTCGCTTTCGGAATGAGCCGAGTTCAGTATATTGAACGAGACCATCGCCTGCCGATACAGGCCGTCCATGCGGTTCAGCGAGGCCTTGTCCGATTCCGTCAGAAGTCCGTCGAGGTCCTGGGCTTTGAGGACGACCTTGTTCATCAGCGCACGATCTCGCCGTAACTGCCGTTGCCGATGCCAACCGCGTTGCCTTCGTCGAAGTCGAGGTGGCACTCGAGCGCGTAGGAGGGGCTGACGCGGCATACGACGTTATGGAATGTGGCGCCGCGTTCCCCGTCGATCCGCAGAGAGACGGTCTCGGCATCCTTGACGCCATAGCGCTGGGCGCTCTCCGGATCGAAGTGGATGTGCCGTTTCGCGATGATGAGCCCTCGTGATTTTTTTACGCTCCCCGCGGGGCCGATGATCTCGAAGGGGAAGGAACCCTCCAGTTTGCCCGACTCCTTGACGGGGCAGCCTGCCACGCCGAGTTTGAAGACGTCGCTCGCGAGTATTTCGCACTGAGTCTCGGAGCGGGTGGGGCCGAGGACGCGGACGCCCTCGAATTTCCCTTTCGGGCCGACGATGGTCACCGTCTCCTCGCAGGCGAACTGGCCGGGTTGTATGAGATCCTTGGTCTTTGTCAGCGTGCGGCCTTTGCCGAAGAGCGTTTCGAGATCGGCCTGGCTGAGATGGACGTGGCGGTTTGAAAGGTTGATGAGAACACGGGTTTCAGGCATGACAAGATCCTCCAAAATGTCATAAGGCAAGGAAATAACGAGCGTTGTGGAATCCGCTTCAGCATAGTCGTCATGGACTGCACAGGTCAAGCAATCCGCAAAAACAGTAACCTCGACGCCGGGCCTGGGACGAACCCGGGACTACCATTGAGGAAGTGGATCGTATACCATGCCGGACATAAAGGGGTCTGCTGTATGGGTTTACTCAAAAACTTCTTATACAGAGCCTATCAAGCCGGAATGCGGTTCGGCACTTGCTTTATGGATTTCAGACCGCCCGAACTCCTCGAGGGTCCGGGGAGCATAGCGAAGCTGCCAAAACTCATTACATCGAAGGGCATCCGCAAGGTCCTCGTCGTCACCGACAAACAGCTCGTAAAACTCGGTCTGCCCAAGACGCTTTTGGAGGGACTTGAGGCCGAGAATATCGAGTACGAACTCTTCAACGGCGTCGAGGTCAACCCCACGATTCAAAACATCGAGGACGCCTACGATCTATATATTAATTCGCGCTGCGAAGCCTTTGTCGCCTTCGGCGGAGGCTCTCCGATGGACTGCGCCAAGGCCGCCGGTGCCCGCGTTTCGAACCCCCGCAAGAGCGTGCACAGGCTTCGAGGTTTATTGAAAGTAACACGGCGGCCGCCCCCGCTCTTCGCCGTTCCGACAACCGCCGGCACGGGTTCGGAGGCGACCGTCGCGGCCATCGTCGCCGACCCCGAGACTCGGGAGAAGTTCGCGATCACCGATCCGAAGCTCATACCGCGCTACGCCGTTCTCGATCCGATGCTTACCCTGGGCCTGCCGCCCGAGATCACGGCGGCGACGGGCATGGACGCGCTGACTCACGCCGTCGAAGCCTACATAGGTCGGAGCAATACGCGAGGGACGAAGTGCGCCGCCGAGATATGCGTGAAGCTTGTGTTCGAAAACCTCGAGAAAGCCTATACCGAGGGCGGAAACCTCGAAGCGAGGTCGAACATGCTCAGGGCCGCGCATTTAGGAGGCATCGCCTTCACCCGCGCCTATGTCGGCTACGTGCACGCTATCGCGCACAACCTCGGGGGCTTGTACGGGATAGCGCACGGACTCGCGAATGCCGTGGTCCTGCCCTATGTCCTCGAGTGGTTCGGCCCCTCGGTGTATAAAAAACTCGCCCGCCTTGCGGACATTGCCGGCCTTGGGCTGACGGGCGGCGAGGCGCAGAAGGCTGCGGCCTTTATCTCTGCGATCCGCGATCTCAACCGCCGGATGGGAATACCTGAGAAGTTCGCTCAAATACAAGAAGAGGACATCCCGTTGATGGTGCGCCGCGCCTTGAAGGAGGCCCATCCGCTCTATCCTGTGCCGAGGATCATGAGCCCGAAGGATTGCGAGGAGCTTATCCGCCGGCTTATGAACTGAACGCATGGAACCGATACCGTCTTGTAAATTGCTTTAGGGAACCTCTAAAAAGCCGGTTGGTTTATTAAGGTTTCCAAATCTATCGTGTATCGCGTGTACGTCGATTCAGGAGTTGCTGTATGAAGATCGAAAGCAGAGAGGAACTCGAATCACTTTTCAACGAGCAGGGGCGGAGCCGTTGGGCTGTCGCCGCGACGGGCCCCGGAGAGAGAAAGGCCAAACTCAAGAGACTGCGGAGAGCGATCATCGAACGGCGAGAGGAACTGTTCGCCGCCGTCATGGAAGACTTCCGCAAGCCCAGGATGGAAGGCTGGATGACCGAGTACTTCGCGACGATCGCCGAGATCGATCATACGATACGGCATCTGGGCTCGTGGATGCGCGACCGGAGCGTCGCGGGGAATCTGCCGCTTCTCAGCTCGCGCAGCTTCCTGCGCATGGAGCCGAAGGGCAGGGTGCTCGTCATGGCTCCCTGGAACTACCCCTTTCAGCTTCTGATCGCACCGCTTTCCGCCGCAGTCGCTGCGGGCAATGTCGTCATCGCGAAGCCCTCGAACAAGACCCCGGCAACGAGCGCCTTCACGGCATCTTTGATCGCCGAGGTCTTCCCCCGCGACGAGGTCGCCGTCGTCGAGGGTCCCGGGAGCGTCCTCGGCGACATGCTCCTCGAACTGCCCTTCGATCATATTTTCTTCACGGGAAGTCCGAAGGTCGGCGCCCGCGTCGGCGAGGCCGCTGCACGAGTCCACGCGGGGCTCACGCTCGAGCTCGGCGGCAAGTCGCCGACCTTCCTGCTCGAGGACGCCGACATTCGGGACGCGGCCGAAAAGCTCGTGTGGGGCAAGGGGCTCAACGCGGGACAGACCTGCATAGCCCCCGATTATCTTCTCTGCCCCCGCGACCTCGTCGACGACTTCGCGCGGGAGGGGAGGGCGGCGATCGAGCGTTTTTACGGTCCCGACGAGGAGGCACGGCGTGCGAGTCCGGATCTTCCCCGTATCGTCGACAAGTCGGCCTGCGGCCGCTTGAAAGCCCTCGTCGATGACGCGGTCGGGCGCGGGGCCCGGCTCGTCGTCGGCGGTGTATTCGACATCGATGAGCGCTATGCCTCGCCGACCATTCTCACGGGAGTCACGCCGGATATGGCGATCATGGGCGAGGAGATATTCGGCCCCATCCTCCCCGTGCTCGCCTACGATTCGCTCGAAGAGGCGATCGACTTCGTTCGACGCCGGCCCAAGCCCCTGGCCCTCTATATCTTTGGCAAAGGCCGGGGCGCGATCCGCAGGATCCTCGACGAGACCACGTCGGGCTCGGCCTGCGTCAACAACCTGATCGTCCAGATCACCAATTCTGAAGTGCCCTTCGGCGGGGTGGGAATGAGCGGCACCGGCAATTACCACGGTTGGTACGGCTTTCGGACATTCTCGCACGAACGCAATGTCATGAAGCAGGGACCGCTGAACCTGATCGGTTTTTTATATCCGCCCTATCGTGGAACGTTTCAGAAAATATCGGTCCGCCTCCTCGAAGTTCTTACGCGGATGGGCGGGCGGAGCCGCCGAGCAGGGACTTCGAAGAAATAGAGCGCGCGTCGATTCTACGCCGAGTTCTCGCCAGCGGTATCGGAGGCCTCGTCTCCGACGGCGTCGGTTGCGTCGTCTGCGGCGGTGCCGTCGGCGTCGCCGTTGGCGCGTGGGGTACGCCCTTCAGTAGTCGGCCAGGAGGGCGGGGAGTTCCGCGAGGCTGCGCACGCGCGGAACAGTCTCCTCGGCGTATCGGTCGGCTTCGTCGACCAGGACGGCGCGACCGCCGACTTCGATGAACCCCCGCGTATACTTGGGCATGTCGTCGACGAAGACCGTGTCGGCGACGGACACTCCCATGCCCTCGCAGGCCCGCACATAGGCCTCGGGACGCGGCTTGCCCCGCAGATTGTTCGAGCGAATGTCGTACACGGCATCGAAACGATCCCGCACGCCCAGTTTGGCGAGGACGCGCTCGGCATGCTCGAGCGGCGAATTGGTGAGCACGGCCTTCCGGGCCGGGATGGAATCGAGGAGCTCGCCGAGAGCGGGATTGTACTCGATGCAGTATTCTTCGCCCTCGGGGTGGACCGCGGCGAAGTACGCTTCGACATCGGTGAAGCCTTTCTCGGTCATGATCCACTCGAGGGTGGTGCCGTAGAGTTTCGCTCGTTCGTGCCTGAGCGACCTCGTCTCTTCGACGCTCATGCCGAGAAACTGTGCGACGTACGCGATCATACGTTGCGATATGTCGTGATCCATGCCTGATGACTGTGGATACAGGGTGTTGTCGAGGTCGAACAGAACCATGCGGAGCATGAAGCTTGATAGCACGGCTTCGGGGCAAGGGACAAGATATGTATGCACCGAGAACGAGTGGAACAAGAGCCCTCTCGAGGCCCCCTCGCCCTATGGGCGTTTTTTCGCTACCATTTAGTGCACGTGAATGGTGCAGGGCGGGCTGCACAATCAAACACACTAGTGCTCAGGCCCGCCGGGAGAATCGCTATGTGCATGCGAAGAGCTGTGACGACGATACTGATGCTCGCCTTTCTTCCCTTTTTGATCTCCGCTGCGGATTCAAGTCGAGGTAAAAAAAGCTCATATACTGCACGAGGGGCCGAAGGAACGGCCCTGGGCATCGTGCTCGGACAGCCGACCGGGATCACGGCACGCTTCGGTATTGGAGCCGCAAATTCAATCGAAGTCAAAGCCGCCTGGGATCTCGCGACTTCACAAGAGGGTGATGCCTCGTTCTCGTTTCAGGGGAATTGGCTCATCGAATTCCCCGGCGTTCTTCGATTCGAGAAAATAGATATACCGCCCTTCGTCGGCGCCGGCGTACAACTCGATGTGGGCTCAGGCTTTCTTCTCGGATTCAGAATTCCGGCCGGGCTCGTGTATCGATTCGACACCGCACCCCTGGAGTTGTTCATCGAGCTCGGTCTCGGTATGGGGCTGGTGCCCTCGACGAAGCCCCTCATTTCCGGCGGTCTTGGAGCGAGGTATATTTTCGGTCCGCTTCCGAAACGGTAGTGTACGGAGGACAAAGCGATGATCCCGATCGGCGACGACAATTACGGACGACGCGGGGCGGCCTGGCTCACCTGGCTCATCATCGCGGCGAATGTTCTCGTATACATTTTTGTTCAGGATTTCGGCGCGGATGAGCGCACGACATTGCATCTCGCCTTGATACCGGCCGTGCTCTTCAACGGCGGCGGCTACCTCACCCTCGTCACATCGATGTTCCTCCACGGCGGTCTTCTGCACCTGGCGGGCAACATGCTGTTCCTGGGCATTTTCGGCGATAATGTGGAATGCCGGATAGGCCGGGTCCGCTATCTTATACTCTATCTCTGCTCGGGCTTGCTCGGCGCCGCTGTTCATATCGCTTCTATTTTCGTTTCGCCCTACGGATACCAGACAATGGTTACGCCCCTCGTCGGCGCATCGGGCGCGATCTCGGGCATCCTCGGCGCCTACCTCGTGCTTTTCCCCGGTAATCGAGTGACGGTTCTTCTCTTCAACTTCTTCCCGACGGCGCTCTCGGCCTGGATGGTGATCGGCTTTTGGTTCGTCATGCAGATCGCGGGCGGCCTGGTCGGCTGGTCCTCGAGCGGGGTGGCCTACCTCGTGCATATCGGAGGCTTCGTCACCGGATGGCTCTGGTCGCGGGGGTACCGGCGAAGGGAGCGCGAACGGATCATCCGCGAGCGACAAATGAGAATCGCCGCAGGAAGAAGAGGCGCGTATCCCTGGTGGATGATAGAATAGAGCCGTGAGTACGCGAAACTTCGTCTACGAATCCCTCATCATACGCGCCCGCGAGAGCCCGGGCGGATCGAGGGTGCTCACGCTCATGACCGCGGAATCGGGTCTCGTCGATGTCTTCGTCTTCGGCGGACCCAAGTCCCGTCTCCGCTCGATCGCGTCGCCCTACGTCTCGGGCAGGGCCTTTGTCTATCTCGATCCGGTCAAGGACTACCGCAAGCTCACGGATTTCGAACTCAAGGATTCCTTCCCGGCCTTGCGCGAGGAGCTGGGCAGGCTCTGGGGCGCCGGCCTCGTCGCAGAGCTTCTTCTCAAGACATCGGGCGGCGGCGGCGATTATCGTCAAGTGTTCGAACTCGCCCTCTCCTGCCTCGCCTCCCTCGATTCCGCCGATACGGATGCGTACGATCAGCCGGTGCTTTTGTTCTGCTGGCGTCTGATCGGGCTTTTGGGTCTGGGACCCGACCCGAGTTCCTGCGTGCTTTGTGGAAGATATCTGCGGGTTGATTCAGGTGCCGCCTTTTCGTTCGAACGCGACGGTTTTTTCTGCCCCGCCTGCGCAGGACGCGTGCAACAGCCGCTCGAGGCGGCCGAAATGATGAAGAGCGAGTTCCCCGCACTGGGTTCGTACGGAACCGGGGAGCAATCTCGACCTTGTATCGGAGCGCCTTCGGCGAGAGTGCTGCGGTTGGGACCGGCCGCGCTTCGCTGGCTTTCGGAAACGGCGTACGCATCAAGTCTTGATACCGGCTCTGAACTCGAACTAGAAACAGCCGCCCTCGAATCGCTCAAGAGCCTGGTGTACGGCCTCATAAAACGCGCGGTCGACGCGCCGCTTCACTATCTTTCGCGTCGGGCGGCACTCGTATGAGATGTTTTATCGCCCTGCCCCTGCCCGACGAGGCCCGCGAATTGCTCGCCGCCGCGGCCGAACGACTCAAAGCCGCATTGCCTTCCTGCACATGGGTCAGGCCCGAGGGCTATCACATCACGATCGCGTTTTTAGGCGAGATCCAGGGAGCCTCGATCGAGTGCGCGAAGGCCGGTCTCGAATCAGCATCCGAGCTTCGTTCCTTCACATTCTCCTTCGAGGGCATCGGCGGTTTTCCTCAGCGCGGGCCCTACCGCGTCATCGCCGGCATGATAGAGGACGAGGGCGGCTCCGAGTTGGTCTACCAGGTCGTCAACGAGGAGCTCGCCCGGCACGAGCGGAGGGCCGGCGTCGGTCCCCTCAACCCCGAATGGCCGAACGGCAGGGATTTTCATCCGCATGTGACGATCGCGCGGGTCAAGGACTCTGGCGGCGGGAGTGCGGCGCGGCCGCGCGATTTAGACGCTCTCTTGGGCGATACGGGCCGCAGACTGCGTTCCGGACAGTGGACAATCGACCGCTGTGTGCTGTACAAGTCGGAACTCCGTCCCTCGGGAGCAGAGTATCATGAGCTCAAGTCGGTGAAGCTCGGGTCCGGGGCGAACCCCCTTTCGGACGAGGAATAGTTACCTTGGACAAAGCGAAGTCTTTCGGGACCGCAGAAGGTTTTTGGGAACCTCTAAAAACCCGGTTGGTTTTTAGAGGTTCCTTGCAATTCCCTTACGGGAATTAATTCCCTTACGGGAATTGCTTTTTTCTAAGGTTGACCTTTTGTTTAAATCACGAGCCTCGTTGAAGGGCGTGAAGACAAGGGACGAGCACGTGGATAGGGAGATGCCTGTATGCGCGCGGTGGATGTGATACAAAAAAAACGAGACGGCGCCGAACTCGACCGCGAAGAGATCGCTTTTATGGTCGAGGGATGCGTGTCAGGGGCGATCCCCGAGTACCAGGTCTCCGCATGGCTCATGGCGGTCTTTTTCAGGGGCATGACTGCCCGGGAGACCGCCGACCTCACCGACAGCATGCTGCGCTCCGGATCGGTCATGAACCTCTCGGGTATAGACGGGCCCTTCGTCGACAAGCACTCGACCGGAGGGGTCGGCGACAAGGTCTCCCTCGTCCTCGCTCCCATGGTCGCAGCCTGCGGGATCAAGGTGCCCATGATGTCGGGACGAGCCCTCGGCCACACGGGCGGGACCCTGGACAAACTCGAATCGATCCCCGGCTACCGGACATCCTTGAGCGAGGCCGAGTTCCGCTCGCTTCTCGAACGCCAGGGTTACGCCATGACGGGACAGACCGAATCGACGGTGCCTGCCGATAAAAAACTCTACGCCCTGAGGGACGTCACCGCCACGGTCGAATCCGTCCCCCTCATCACCGCCTCGATTCTGTCAAAGAAGGCGGCCGAGGGCGCCGAGGCCCTGGTCTTCGACGTAAAATGCGGTCCCGGAGCTTTTATGAAGACGCTTGCGGAATCCGAGGCCCTGGCCGGGAGCCTTGTCCGTACGGGGACCGCGATGGGCAAGAAAGTGATCGCCGTCATCACGGACATGACGGAGCCGCTCGGCCTCAAGGTCGGGAATTTCCTCGAGGTCGAGGAAAGCCTCGACTGTCTCGAGGGCTCGGGGCCGAAGGACCTTATGGAGTTGACCTACCGGCTCGGCTCATGGATGCTGGTCGCGGGAGCCAAGGCCCGCGATCTCGAATCCGCCCGCGAACTCTGCGAGCGCGCGATATCCTCGGGCGAGGCGCTCAGGCTGTTTATCGAAAATGTCAGGGCCCAGGGCGGCGATCCCGAACGGATGATGCAGATGCGCGGAAACGCGCGTTCTCGGTACCGATGCGAGATCAGGGCCCGGGCCGAGGGTTTCCTTTCGATCGACGCCTACGGCATAGGAACGGCCGGCGTCACGCTCGGCGTTGGGCGAAACAAGACGAGCGATCCGGTCTTCCCCGATGTCGGATTCGAGTTCTTCAAAAAGTCCCATGACAGAGTCGAAAAAGGGGACCTCATCTGCCTCGCCTACGGGAAGGACGAAGTCTCGCTCGCAAGCTCCCGTCCGATCATCGAAGGCGCTCTTGCCGTCACACCGGAAGCGCCGCCCCGAAAGCCTCTGATACTAAAGGAAATCGTAGCGGAATGAAGTGGAACAAGAAAGAAATAGCCCCTCAGTTGGTCAAGGAGATCTCGTCGCGCTATGGAGTCGATCTCCTTCTTGCCTCGATTTTGGCGCGGAGAGGTATCACCGAACCGACTCAGGTGTTGTATTTTCTCGAAGACGATCCGCGGTATCTGCGCAATCCGTTTCTGTTCGAACAGATGGAAGATGCGGTCGATCGCATCCTCATGGCGGCCGACGAGGGCGAAAAGGTGCTCGTCTTCGGCGACCGCGATACTGACGGCATCGCGAGCACCGTGCTCATGGTCGAGGCGCTTGCGTCGCTCGGCATACAGGCCGAGTGGCGCATCCCTCTGGGCAATGAGGCTTACGGCCTGTCGATCGAGGCGGTCGAGAGCTTCGCCGAAGGCGGAGGGACGCTTATTATTACGGTCGATTGCGGCATCTCGAATCATGCCGAGGTGCGCCGCGCCTCCGAACTCGGCGTCGACGTCATCATCGCGGATCATCACCGGCTTCAGACCGGCGATCCACCCGAGGCCCTCGCGATACTCAATCCAAAACTTCCCACGACAACGTATCCATTCCGCGATCTCGCAGGCTGCGGCGTCGCGTATAAGCTCGCTTCGGCTTTGAAACTGGCGCGTACCGGCATCTACAAGCAGGAGGTCGCTCTACTGAATGTCAGGCCGGTCAACGACGCCTATCTCGTCGAAGCAGTCAGACTTTCGAACCTCGTCGAGACCGGACGCATCCGCGAGACGATCGTCCCCGGCATGCTGGACCTCGGGCGCACCCGGCTCGTCCCCTTCCTCGACGGCAGACAGATCTTCGTATGGGAGGGCGAGCTTCAGAAGCGACTGTTGGAAAAGGCCCTGGGCAGGGGGGCCGAGGTTCTGTTTTACGACATCGCCCCCGACGTCGGAGAGCTTATCCCCCAGACGAAGGGACAGAGCCTTGTTCGTCTGAAAGAAGTATCCAAGCTCGGCCGGTACAAGGACGGTCCGGTCGACGAGATCGACGTTTTCGAGAGTATTTTCATATCATTCGCCTTGAAAAAAGCGGATTGGTTCGGCATCGACGATCTGCGGTCGCTCCAACTGGTCGCGCTCGGCACGATCGCCGACCTCATGCCCTTGCGCGACGAAAACCGCATCATGGTGCGCAAGGGCCTGGGCTCGCTCAACGCGAAACCGCGCGAGGGGCTTTCAGTACTGCTTTCGAAGCTCGGCCTGATCGGCAAACGACTCGGTGCGATCGATGTCGCCTGGCAGCTGACCCCTGTCCTCAACGCCTCGGGCCGCATGGGCAGGGCCGACGCGGCGATACGCCTTCTGCTTACCGATTCGCGTTCCGAGCAGGACAGCCTCGCCGACGAGATCATCCAGATGAACGCCGAACGCAGGCGCCTCGGAGGGGAATCGTGGGATACGATATACCCCCGAGCCTGTGAGAGTCTCGCTGCATACGGCGACAAACTCGCCCTTGTCGGATCCTCCGATGTCTACCGCGGCATCACAGGCCTCATCGCCTCGCGGACCACGAGCGCCCTCAAGGTTCCCGCCATCATCGCGAGCTTCCAGGAAGACGGGACCGTCGTCGGTTCCATCAGGGCGGCCAGGGGCTTCCCCGTATCGTCTTTTCTGGAAGCCTGCTCCGATCTTTTTATCGATTACGGCGGTCACGACGCGGCCGCGGGTTTCAGTCTCAAAACCGAGAACTGGCCCGAATTCCAGGCGAGAACAGCCTCCTACTGCGAGGCCCTCGAACTCGAGGACGAGGAAGAGAGCATCGACATAGACGCCGAACTTCCGCACGATTATCTCAGACCCGATATTGCCTCCCTGACCGAACGGCTCGAGCCCTTCGGCGAGGAAAACGAACCCTTGGTTTTCCTGGCGCGGAATGTACCGATCGCAGACGCGCAGATCGTCGGCAAGAAGGAGCAGAACCACCTCAAATTGACTCTCGATTTCGGAAAACATAAATGGCCGGCGCTCTTCTGGGACGGAGCTCAGAGACTCCAGCGTGATTTCTCCTTCGATTACGAGGCAAAGCGCGGCGACCGCATCGATCTCGTTTTCAAAATCACCATGAACCGATACAACGGCATGGAGACACCCCAACTCGAAGTGTTTGACGCCCGTCGTTCCGACAACGGCCTCCCACGCGGGAGCCAAACCTCTTGACGAGGGGTGAAAAAACTAGGTAATGTCCATTCTGGTATTTCTTTCCCCGGTTGTGTAATGGTAGCACGGCAGACTCTGGATCTGCTTGTG
>CAZXXZ010000058.1:0-13044 GCA_964644505.1 uncultured Treponemataceae bacterium
GTTCGTCGGATCGCCGCCGACAAAGGTATAACTTCCTTTTGAGATCAGCGTAAACTCCTGATTCTCGGCCGAGTCGATGGACGAATAGATGTCGATCATCTCAGGGGCTCCTTTGTGTTTGCTTATTATCAATCAAGTTCGTAACAGCCCATCGTCCATCCTGTGCCGCCCGAACCCGTCCTGATCCGTAGGTCATGGTCATTGGAATAGCCCCAGGTCAGGGAACCGCCATCGGCTCCTCCCGTTCTGACTTCGTTCGGCGTCGTGGCGCCGGGACGGAAAGTCAGGGGGGCGAGATTCGGATTGACTGAAATGTTGTAGGAGGCGTTGTTGTTGACTGGACTATTATTGTTCAATTCTTCCAAGGTAAGATTTCTATCACCATTATAGTCATGATAGAGGACAACAGGCGCGCCGCCGGTGTTCAAACCATAGAGGTCGTTTCGCAATACGGATGCCGGCACAATATTCGCATTCTCATAGATGCAGAAAGCGTTGGACGGGTTGTTTACGCCGGTGTAGAGGATGATGTTGTTGTCCAGACGAATGATCGGCGGCGAGACGCCAGAATCCAAGAAAATTCCGCAGCTTCTATTCGAGCTGCTTCCCACCGAAGAAAACGCGATGGTGTTGTTGCGTATCTCGATCGATCCTGCTTGATCTGGAAAATAATACACACCGTATCTGTTGTTGTCAGCATCGTATTGCGCTTCATGGATCACAAGATTGTTCCGGAAAACGATCGGGACGGTGCTGTAAGCGACATAGAAAGCCGCGTTGCTGGGGTAGTTCGGGTCTCCACCGCTTCCGCCGTAAAGGCTGTTGCGTTCGATTATGATCGAGTTTTCCGCAGTGTTGCTATACATAAGGATTGACGCACATCCGGCTCCGTTGGAAGAAACGTTCCCGGCGTAGATGACATTGTCATGAATGTGTGCGCTTGAATTGCAACCAATATATATACCTGCGCTCGTCGAAGTCAGGCTTCCGCCGCCCTGATTATTGTAGTTGATAGTATTGTTTGAAATGTCGGGACTGGGGACTTCATCAGAAGCATTATCGATACATATACCGTATCTGGCCGCGTTAGAAGCATCCCCTCCCGCATAGATGAGATTGTTTCGTATCGTCGGCGAGGACGACTGTATTCGTATGGCCGAGGTCGTACTGGCTGATCCGGCCGTAGCTGCATTGACGGTAAAGCCCTCGAACACTGTCGATGAATCAATTCTCGAGGGAAACACGACGGCGCCGTCATTCAGGGTTCTTTGATCCGTGATGGTAGTCGTGTAGGTTTTCCAATTCCTGGACTTCCAATCCTGTGCGTATCCGCCGAGGACCAAGACGCCGCTTTTCATTTCAATGCGGTCAGTCGATGATGTAAGAGTATACGTACCACCGCTCACATGGACCTCGGAGGGGCCATCATTGTACAGGGTACCTGCCTTGGTAATGCCATCCTGAATCGTCGCCAGAGGCTGGGCGGCCGTGCCCCAACCGCCGTCGTCCCCCTCTTCGCTGACGCAGACGCCGTTGAACACGGTGTAATGGTAGGTGTAGGTCAAGAGTTTCCCCTCGGTGTTCACTGTCAGTGTCACCGACCTCGACTCGCCGGGGCTCCAGCTTTTTATGAGGCTTTCAAGTGAGACGTAATAATTCAAGGCGAGGGTGTCGTTCGTTTGGACCTGGGTGCTCCAACTCGCAGCCGCGCTGCCGATGTCCCCGGAGATCGTGACCGAAGAGGGATCCATCCCTTTTTGAAAGACAAAGGTGATGATCTCATGGGCCGTGATTATCGTACCGTCCGCCGGGGACAGGCTTTTGGGTCTGTTCTGTTCCGTCAAAAGCCTGGTTTTTTCGTCTAAAAGCGCGTCGGAGCAGGCGCAGAGCGCGCAGAGGACGGACGCCGCGAGAAGACCGGTTATACTTTTTTTCATCATTCGCTCCATGGGAGTTCCTCCTCCATGCCGACTCCGGCGCGGGCGGACGCAGGAGTGTCCGAGATGGTATAGGCCAGCCGCTCCGAGGCCGCCTTGTCCACGCTCTTGAGCTGTTCGAGGTAGCGGGCCGCGGCGGCTTTGTCGTCGAGTTCGTAGGCGCTGCGCACCAGTCCCTCGAGTGCCTTGGAGTTCGAGGGGCCCAGGCGCAGGGCGCTCTGATACGCGTTCACGGCGCCCGTGAAATTTTTTTTCAAAAAGAGAGTGTTGCCGAGATTGATCTGGGCCGAGGCGTTGTCTTTTATTTTTATCGAAGCGCGGAAGCTCTCCTCGGCTTTGTCGTAGACTCCGTACTTTGCGTAGAGGACCCCGAGCTTGTTCAACGGCAGGGGGTCGGTCTTGGATGCCTTGACCTCGGCCAGGAGATTCGCGGATCGCTGTTCGATTTCCTTGTTCGCGAAGGACTGCATCGCCGTCGAATACCTCGATGCGAGGGCCTCGGTCTTGGGAAGCTCGAGGGATGTCTCGTTCCCTATCACGGCCACGGGTTCGTAGAGCTTCCATGCCTCGTGCGTGGGATAGAAGGCGGCCTGGTTTTTCGCGCTCGCCTCGCGCCATTCGCGCACGCCGAGCTGCCAGGCGCGCATAAAACCGTCCTGGACCGCGGTGACTTCCACGGGTACCCAGACCGTCCCGTTCATTTCGATAAGGTCCTCGCTCCGATAAAAGAAGGCTCGGGCCTGTTCCGGGCTGAGCTTGAGCGCGAAGGCGATGAAGATGTGGCCAGGAATGGTGATGAAGGCCGTCTCCACCCCGATGGATTCCAGGAGGGCGCAACTCAGGATTGAAAGATCGTCGCAGTCCCCTGCCCGGAACTCCAAAGTTTGTGCCGGGAACTGGAGGTAGTCGACCACGTCGGTCCTGTTCTCGTACTTCGCGAAGGGCGTGTTGGGGTCCACGACATAGCGGAGGCCATACAAACCAAGGCTCTCGAACAGTCCCAGGGCCTGCCTGAAGTTGACGTCGGTGGTCTGCCAGCCCGATGACCGCGCAAGCCCTGCCACCTGCTTGGCGAAGCGCATGACGCTGGGATCGTTGACGGTCGCGAAGCTCGCGACTTTTCTGTCGTCATCCCAGGTCATTCCGTTCCTGTGGCTGACCGAACTTACGGCCTCGGTTTTCGTATCGCGTTTACTGTCGACGTAGGTGTAGCGTACCTCGATCTCCGCCTGAGCCTTGGTCGGCTCCAGGACTCCCAGAATCGACCTGTTGAAGAGCGCGTAGAGAGGAACCTCGACTTCTTTGCCTTTCTCGATCACGGGGATGGTCGCGCATTCCTTGGGCGCGTCCATGTACTGCTTGACGTAAAAGCTGACCTTGACGTTCTGTATCGGACCGTTCTCGTTGTTTTTGATTTTCGCGGAGCCGAGCTTGTTGTCGTTGTAATATTTATAAAACACCGGATATACGGGCAGGATGATGATGTCCCGTATCTCGACGTTCGAGCGCTGGTTCGTCTGGCTGAAGTTGAAGCCGACGGATAATCGCGCCGCTATGCCCTGGTACTGCGCCTCGGAGGCTGCGAACTGGTGAAGGTATTCGGCCCCCAGACTCAGTCGGAAGCTGGGGGTCATGTAGAGCGTGAAATCGAGCCCGCCCTTCACATAGGGGTTGAAGGCCGTCGCCTTCCCCAGCATTCCGAACGAGTATCCGATCCTCCCATAGGACAGGGCGGAGAGTGTCGGCAGAATCCTGAGCCTGAGCCCCGCTCCCGCGTTCAAACCGATCGTGTTCATCGAGTCGGTGCCGGTGGGAGCCAGCATGTAGTCGAAGCCGCCGCCGACTAGGAGGAATGGCTGAGTCGGAAACACGTAGTCTGCGTTGATCGAAGCCTGGGCTCCCAGGCTGTATCGTTCCGCACTTTTGGTGCCGGGAAGTGGTATCGTAAGGGCCGGCTCCGCGCTCAGTGAGAATCCGGTCCCGTCCTGTGCTCCGGCTAGGCTCGATACCGATAAAAAAATAATGAGTACAATTACTGTCCGCGATTTCATGCAGCAGCCCCTTTTTTACTCAGATGAAAAAAAAATTCCTTACTAGTTGAGTAAAATTATACTTCAGATAATAATAGTTATCTAAAAAACTCGTGGGGCTTGGAGATTGTTTTATATATGTATATAAATATGGAGATCTCGAAAAACTTCAGTTTTTCGAGGTCAACCTTATATAAATGCAATTCCAGTAAGGGAATTGCAAGGGGACCTTAAAAACCAACCGGGTTTTTAGAGGTTCCCATAGCCTTTTCCTGCCTCGCCCTCAGTTCAAAGCTCGGACGACGAACATCGTCGGAGGGTCGTCCGGACCAGAGTCGGGGTCCTCGGATACAAATTCGCCTTGGAACATGAACCCGTTCTCGTCGACGACGATATAGGGACTTATCGCCGTTCCGGCTGTCCATCTGCCGGCGTCGATCGACGACAGAAGTTCTCCGTCGCGGGAAAGAACCTTGATATAGGCCGAGGCGGCTTCCTGTTCGGCCCCGGGATATTCGCCTTCATCGACGACGGCGATATACAGCCGATCCAGGGCGTCGATACCGATGAGCTGTGCGACGGAAAGTTTTGTGTGATGCTCGAGAGCGCAGAGTTTTTCCAGCTTGCCGTTTTTCTGCCGGTACAGATCAAAACCGCTCGTGGCCTTCGAGGGCATCAGCAGATAGCCTGCGTTCTGCGAATCGAGATAGAGCTGGTCATCGGACGAGTAGGATTCTGTTTTCGCAAGAGTCCAGCTCGAGCCCTTGCGGACGTAGGTGTAGAGATTGTTCTCCCATGTGTCGGGTATCAGCAGGGTTTCGTTTTTTACAACTCCGATGCGGGCGACGTTTCGCAGTCGCTTCTCCTTCGTTTCGGCTCCGGTCAGACGATTGAGCACGGCGCCGTTTTTGTCGAGCTCGTAGACGGTCGTCGGATACCGGGACAGGAGGAAGAGCCCCTCGTCGGAGACGGCGAGATGCTCCGCGACAAAGGGGGAGCCGTCGGGGTGCTTTTGCGGATACTTGATCTCCTTGAGGAAGTTCCCGCGGTAATCGAATACTAACAATCGGAAGTTGATTGCATCGCAGATGTAGATTTTCCCCGATCGGGCCGCCATGGTCGGCATGACATTTATGACAACGGCGTCCGGATACCTTTTTTCGACGAGCCCTCCCCCGAGATCGTATTTCCCCGTGCCGATCTTGAGATCGAAGCGGGTTCGAGCCGTCTCGTAGAATATATCATCGAGGTAGATGGGCCAGCGCTCGCCTCCCTCGGCGAGAACGATGCTTCCGTTGTCCTCGACCCAGTCGAGCAGTTCGATGGGGCGATAGCCGTAAGCCTCGGGATCGATTTTCGTTCGTAACAAGGTGTTATACAGCTCGTAGGTCGGTTCGCTGAATCCGCCCGTTTTGATCGGAGTGCTCTGGACGATCAGCCAGCGCAGATCGCTGCTCGAGCCGTCTATCGACATGAGGCGCGATGAATCCTTGGCTAAAACGACGGCCTTCTCAGTCTCGGTGTCGATGAGCAAGGCCGAGCCGTCCTTGTTCGTGTATGCCTTCTTCGCCAGCTGTATCGGCTTGGATTGCCGTATCCATGAGAGTTCCGAGATGCAGGTGTCGTTCCATTTAGAGCCTTTGTAAACGTCGATGATTTCCAGCTGCAGGAAGTAGCCTTCCATAACGGGTTGCTCGGGGAGGGTCATGCGCAGATTCGCGTATTTATTGAGGATCACGGCCCACTGAAACGGCAGCTCTATCCGCTGCCGCGAGGACGTATCGCGGAGGTGCAGACGCAATGATTCGCTTACAGGATAAAGATCGTAACCGCGCGCATAGGTTTCTGTGACCATTGCGGGCAGACTGAAGCCGACGTAAAGCCGTACCCGAATGTTGTCGACCCGGTTGTTCTTGTCGAACAAGTCTTTAGATTTCGCGAATCCGTTGACTATCTCCAGGGCCGAAAGATTATCCGGAACAGCCAGCATCACCTTGACGCCCGGGCCGCCGTTCCCGATCGCCCAGCAGGTTTCGAGAGAGGCGTCGAACATCTTCCGGGGTGAATAACGATCGGGCACTTTTGAATCGGCAAGAAAGGGAGCATCCGGTCCGATGGCGTCTCCAGGACGCATGACGAGGCTCAGCTTTTCGTCTTGGGCCGTTATCCGGTAAAAACCCTGAAGCGCGAAGACAAGAACAAAGAGGATGCAGTATCTTCGTTGTGTCATACACGTCGCCTTTTTTCTTATTTAATCGACAGCACGTCGAGCGAGACGTAGGTGTATTGTCCGCTCGGTATGGGATTCGTTCCGACGCTGTAATACATCGTGCTTCCCGTATCAGTCACCAAGGCGGTTATTGTATAGTTACGGGATTCGGTGAACATCTTCTCGAGTTCGTTGAACTTATACTGTTCGGCTGTAAGCGAATACTCGTCTAGGATTTTTTTGGCGTCGAAGGGCGATGTGCAAACGCTCATTTTCAAAAGAAGCCCCTCGGAGGGTGAAAGCTCGGCTTTTCCGGTTCCCTTGAAACCCAGGGGGCCCTTGACCGAAATGCGAATCTGCCTGCCCTTCAGTTCGGTCGCCGATTGGAACAGTTTTTTGATATCGATATCGACGATCACCGCCGCGCGTTCCGCCTGTTTCTGCTTTCGCTCCTCTTCCTGGCGGAGGGCCGCCTCTTTTTGCGCCTGAAGTTCCTGCGCCCGAGCTTCAGTAATGCGCTCCCATTGACTGGTCTTTTCGTTGTAATTCCAGACATAGCCCTGTCCCGGGTCCTCAGTAGGCTTGGGCGGAACAGCTTTTGTCGCACAGGCTGTGATAAGAAAAACGCAGGCGATCAGTGAAGGAATGGAGAGTTTTTTCATAACGCACCTCTGTCGAATAAACCGAGTTTTTTCTTGTATTTAAACCAAAGTGTTCGTTGTGTGGACAGAAACTGTGGATCGTGGAGGCGGATGTTTACTTCATGCTGCACAAATCGATCGCCATAAAGCCCGAGTCGCTGTCACAGCTTCTGGCCATCTATCGGCAACGCCGTTTTTTACATAGTAAAAATCAGTATAATTTTCCGTCAAGAGGAAAATGCCGCCCCGCTGGCCGATATGAATGGATTGTCGTGCGCGCGGTCCGAGCGAGCTCGGTCCGCGCGTGCCGGCCTCCATTGGGGCGAGGTTGATTGCCCTCGCTCCGTTACTCTTCTTTTTGTGGGTACTTGATTTCGAGGTGTAACTCGTCCAATTGTTTCTGGTCCACTTCGCTCGGGCAATCGTCCATTGGGGAGATGGCGAAGCTGTTTTTGGGGAAGGCGATGACTTCCTTGATCGAGGTTTCGCCGGCCATGAGCATGACAAGGCGGTCGAGGCCGGGCGCGATGCCGCCGTGGGGCGGAGCGCCGTACTTGAAGGCTTCGGTTAAGAAACCGAAACGTTTCTCGCCCTCGGCTTCGTCGAAACCCACGATCTTGAAAATCCGCTTCTGCAGGGCGGGGTCGTGGATTCGTATCGAGCCCGATGCGAGTTCGAAGCCGTTGAGCACGAGGTCGTAGAGGTCGCCTTTGACCGATCCTGGATCGGATTCGAGGGTCGGATGGTATTTCTCCTGCGGCATGGTGAACATGTGATGCGCCGTGTCCCACTTGTTCTCGTCTTCGTTCCACTCGAACATGGGGAAGTCGACAATCCAGGCGAACTCGAATCGTTTCGGATCGCAAAGGCCGAGGTCCTTGCCGAGTTTCGTGCGCACGGCCCCGAGGGCGGTGCAGGCTACTTTGCGCTTCGAATCGGCGACCATGAGGATGAGGTCTCCCGGTTTCGCGCCGAGCGCGGCGCAGAGTTCGTTTTCCATGCCCGCGAAAAACTTCGCCGCTCCACCTTCGAGTTTCCCTTCCGTGTTCACTTTCATCCATGCGAGGCCCTTGGCGCGGTATATCTTGGCCTGGGCCTCGAGTTCCTCGATCTGCTTGCGCGAATAATCGGCCTTCCCCGGAACGAGGAGGGCCTTGACCGCCCCGTCCTGCGAGGTTATCCCTTTGGCCGCGTCAGCCGCCCTGCGGGCTTCGCCCTCGGCGAGTGCGTCCTTGAAGGCCTGGAAGGAGCTTCGGCGCGCGAGGTCCGAGATGTCTACCATCTCCATGCCGAAGCGGAGATCGGGTTTGTCGGTGCCATACAGTTCGCTGGCCTCGTCGTAGGAGAGGCGGCGGAATTTGTTCGGTAGATCGACGCCGAGGGCCTTCTGAAAGATGTAGTTCATCATGCCTTCGACGAGTTCGAGAATATCGTCGCGCTTTACGAAGGACATCTCGATATCGATCTGAGTGAACTCGGGTTGACGGTCGCCCCGCGCGTCCTCGTCGCGGTAGCAGCGGGCGAGTTGGAAGTACTTGTCCATGCCCGAGACCATGAGGATCTGCTTGTACAGCTGGGGCGACTGCGGCAGAGCGTAGAATTTGCCCGGATACAGGCGCGAGGGCACGAGGTAGTCGCGGGCGCCCTCGGGCGTCGATTTTATGAAGGTCGGGGTCTCGATCTCCCAGAAACCCTTGCCGACGAGATACTCGCGCGCCGCGAAGGCGACCTTGTGTCGAAGCTCGATTTTTCTCTGCATCGAGAAGGAGCGCAGGTCGAGATAGCGGTATTTGAGCCTGAGTTCTTCCTTGGCGTCGGACTTCTCGTCGATCATGAAGGGCAGAGTCTCGCAGCGCGTGAGAATGTCGATCGACTCGGCGAGGACTTCGATCTCGCCCGTCTCCATGTCTTTATTGATCATATCGTCGGGCCGCGCACGGACAATGCCGCGCACCGCGATGCAGTATTCGAATTTGAGTTCGGAGGCTGCGGCCTTGAGCTCCTCGGGGGCATCGGCGTCCACGACGACCTGGGTTATTCCGTAGCGGTCGCGCAGGTTGATGAAGCATAGTGGACCGTGATCGCGCTTTCTGTGCACCCATCCGTTCAGGACGACTCTCTGGCCGGCGTCGGACTTGCGGAGTTCGCCGCATGTTGTCGTGCGTTTCTGGTATTCCATGGCCGCATTCTATACGAGCGGATGAGGGCGAAGCAAGCAAGCCAACCTGTTCCCATTTTTCGTATAAATAGCTATTCTTCCATAAATACGGGCCAGTGATACGCCGCAGTGGGGTTTTATACATGCAGGAACGGACAATGCGCCTCGAGGCGCTCATTAAAGAACTCGGCACGACCAGTATTCTCCAGGGGCTCGTCCCGCGCGAACTCAAGCGATTCGCGCGTATCTGCGAGCTTCGCGATTACGAGGCGGGGGAGTATCTCGTTCTGCAGGATTCTTTCGGGGCGGATTTGCACATCATTCTTGCGGGTACCGTCGATATCACCTACCGCAGCGAGAAGGGCAGGGAGATGCGAGTCAGCGAAGTGCATAAAGGCGATGTGCTCGGCGAGGCCTCGATTTTTATGGACCTTCCGCGGACCGCGAGCGCGCGCGCTCGAACGGCCTGCCTCGTCGCCGCCGTGGGAAGGGATAGGCTCTTCCGCTATTGTTCGGCGAATCCGAAGGCGGGGCTCAAAATTTTCGGTTTCGTGATCTATAGTCTCCTTAAGCGTCTCGGGGCGACGAATCGCGAATTGGCTCACGAACGCGAGTCGGTGGTCACGGCCGAGGACCTCGAACGCCTTGGCGCATGCTTCCCGAAGTCGCTCGGGGATATTCTTGGGCGCTGATGCGTCCTATACAGTGAGAGGGCAGTATATGAACAGAATCGTCATCGACGCGGGGCGCGCGGGGCCTAAGATCTCGAAGCACATCTACGGCCATTTCGCCGAGCACCTGGGCAGGTGCATCTACGAGGGTATATGGGTTGGGGAGGATTCGCCCATCCCCAATACTCGGGGTATTCGCAATGATGTGATCGCCGCGCTCAAGAAAATCGCGGCCCCGAACATCCGCTGGCCGGGCGGCTGTTTCGCGGACACCTACCACTGGAAGGACGGAATCGGGCCGAGGGGCCGAAGGCCGGAGATCGTCAACGTCCATTGGGGCGGCGTGACCGAGACGAACCACTTCGGCACGCACGAGTTTCTGGATTTCTGCTCTCTCGTCGGCGCCGAGCCCTATATCTGCGGCAACGTCGGATCGGGTACGGTCCAGGAGATGGCCGAGTGGCTCGAGTATCTGACCATGCCCGGCACGAGCCCGATGCAGCGCCTTCGAAAGGAGAACGGCCGCGAGGAACCCTGGGACATCAAGTTCTGGGCCGTCGGCAACGAGAACTGGGGCTGCGGCGGCAACATGACGGCCCAGCAGTACGCCTGGGAGTACCGCCGCTACCAGACCTACTGCCGGAACTTCGGCGGTAAAAAACTGTACAAGGTCGCCTGCGGCAATTGGGATGAGTGGAACGAGGTCGTTCTGCGCGAGGCGGCCAAGTTCATGGACGGGCTTTCGGTCCACTACTACACCTTCGCGGAGAAGTGGGAGCGCAAGGGCGCGGCCTGGGGCTTCCCACGCTCGGACTGGTACGGGGCCTTGAAGAACTGCCTCGGCATCGAGGATTTCATCAAGCGCACCGAGGCCATCATGGAAAAGTACGATCCAGAGCGGCGCATCGGCATCGTCGTCGACGAGTGGGGCGGCTGGTGGGACTGCGAGAAGGGCACCAACCCCGGCTTCCTCTATCAGCAGAACACGATACGGGACGCGCTCATCGCGGGTATATCGCTCAACGTCTTCAACCGCCACGCCGAGCGGGTCCACATGGCGAACATCGCGCAGACGATCAACGTCCTTCAGGCCATGATCCTCACCGAAGGGCCGAAGATGCTGCTGACGCCGACCTACCATGTCTTCGACATGTACAAGGTCCATCATGACGCCGTTCTTGTGCCGAGCTCCGTCCAGGCCGAGCGCCTCAAGGCCGAGTCTGTCACGCTGCCGGCCGTCGACGCCTCGGTCTCCAAGGACGCGCAGGGCAGACTGCATCTCAGCCTCTGCAATCTCAGCGACGAGCGCGAGGTTCCCGTCGAGATCGAGGTACGTGGAGGCGCATCTCCGACTCGCGGCCGCGGCCGCATACTCTCGTCCGACAAGATCGACGGACGGAACGAATTCGCGAATCCCGAGGCTGTCGTGCCGAAGGACTGGGAGTTCGGGTCCGAGGGAGGCAAGCTGATCGCGAAACTGCCTCCCATGTCGGTCGCCGTCGTCGAGCTTCAATGAGCTTCGAGAATCGATCCCGAAGGGAAGGCCGCGTCGGGCCGCAGATCCCCGATTGCCCGGGCTGCGGCCTTTCGGTGCGGCTTTCCAAGGGCGAGATCGAGCGCATTCTCTTCGAGTATTATCAGGGGCGGACGCCGGCTTTGGCCGCGGCTGAGGAGGCGGGCAGGCGGCTTTCGATCTGCGTCAGCTGTCAGGACCTCGTGTACGGCTCGACCTGCCGCCACTGCGGTTGCCTCGTCGAACTGAGGACGAGTCTCGCAGATGCAAGCTGCCCCGCTCCCGAGCCGAGATGGTAGTGAAAACAGTCTTGATCGGAACATCGGGCCGGACTCGTTGACAGCAAGGCCCATTGAGATGACAATCAAGGCTGAGGAGGGAGCCGCGATGATCACCAAATACTGCCTCAAGGTAAAATTCGCGGGGATCACCCACGATCTCTTTTTCGAAGTCGACGAGAAGGAATTCTCCCGGCTCAAGGAAAGGTATTTGGAGGTCATACGGGGTGAGGAGGCGGTATCCTTTACGATGAGCGACGGTTCCGCCGTCATTATTTCATGCAAGAACATCGAAACCATTCACTTCGTTTTCGAGTCCAGTCTGGAAGAGTTCCCCTCGCTCGGGGCCGTGAAAGAGGAGGAGGTCGTCGTCAAATACCGTCTGCTCGGACGCCAGGAGCCCGAGTACCTGACGGTCGACTCGCCCTCGACGGCCGTGGAATTTTACGACCGGATCCGCGAGGCCCTCGAGAAAAATTTCGCCGAGGACGCGGGTCTTTTCTTCTCGGTGGCCGACGAAGAGGGAAGGGATTTTTATTTCAACCGCGACGCCCTGCTGTACATAGTCGTTCCAAAAAAAGTTTTCGACGAGGGGTGCAGGCTGCTCGGACGTAAGCGCTGAACTTCGGATGCCGAAGACCATATGCAATGAATACAATCTACTTCGCTTTCCCCGGCGGTTTATATAAAGCCCTTACGCTCAGCTACGACGACGGTAACGTCGCCGACCGGCGGCTTGTGACTGTTCTCGACAGATATGGACTTAAGTGCAGCTTTCACCTCAACGGCGGACTCTTCGGACGGGACGGCCGCATCGAAGCCTGCGAAGTTCGCAGCCTGTATTCTCGCCACGAAGTCTCCTGCCACAGCTTGACCCATCCCTCCCTCGCGCGTTGCCCCCGCGAACAGATTGTCAGACAGATCCTCGATGACAGAAAGGCGCTGGAGGATCTGGTCGACTATCCTGTGCGCGGCATGTCCTATCCGAACGGCTCCTACAATTCCGAGATACTCGGTATGCTGCCATCCCTCGGCATCGAGTATGCGCGCGTCGTGCCGACCACTGGCGCGTTCTATATGCCGGACAACTTTCTGGAATGGCGCGGCACCTGCCATCACAACGAGCAACTTCTGCACAAGGCCCGTGTATTTCTCGAAACAACATACAGTCAGCACCTTGTTCTCATGTATGTCTGGGGCCATAGCTACGAGTTCGACCGTGACGGTAACTGGGGGCTCATTGAAGAGTTCGCGGCAGAGCTCGGCGGCAGGTCGGATGTATGGTATGCGACAAATATCGAGATCGTCGATTATATGAATCGATGCAAGGCTCTGCGCTTTTCGAGCGATGCGTCGATGGTATACAACCCATCGGCCGAGAGTGTGTGGCTCTCGATCGGCGGTTCCTCCATCGAGGTTCCCCCGGGCCGGACGATCGGGCTTCGGTAATAAAAAAACCGCCGCGTTGCCGCGGCGGCCTTCGACTGCGCTCGGCGCCTTGCTGCGCGCCGAGCCGCGCATCGTGCGAAGTTACATTCCCATAATCGCCTTATTGAAGGCGAAATCGATCGCGGCGTTCGAGGTCACGGTCTCGTTCAGCTTCGCGT
>CAZXXZ010000059.1:0-12495 GCA_964644505.1 uncultured Treponemataceae bacterium
CCCCGTCTTCGGCTTTTATTCGATACTCGCGGGAGCCGTAAAAATACCGCGCCTGGGAACACCAGGTTTCGATGTAAAACGTACGACCGTATTCGGGATAGGACGACATCTCGAGGCCGCCGCGGAGGAGCATCCAGCCGTAGCCCGCGTCGAGGAGCCTCGGAACGCCCCAGCCTGTCACCTCGCAGTGCGTGAAGGCGGCTTCCTCCATGAGGCCGAGCATGGCCACCGGGGTCGCCGTGCCCCTCGAATCCATCTCGCTATACCTAAGATTGAATGAACGAATGTGCATGTCTGATCGGCTCATGCACTATTTGACAGCGGGAGGAGGATTTGGTTGCGCTTTACCGCGGCCGCCGCCGTACCTGCAGCTCTTCTTGAGGCGAGTCGGCGACGGCGCGGCGCTGTTTCACCGTGGTGTAGAAATAAGCCTGTGCCGAGAAGGGCTGTTCGCCTTTGGCGGCACTTAGCCGTATCCATGTTCCGTCGGGGCCGAGGCGGCGCGCTTTGACGTTGTCGCGGAAATAGGCTTCGAGGATGCCCCGCACACGGACGCGCAGGGATTCGTCGCGGATCGGGAACATGAGCTCGATCCGTTTTTCGAGATTGCGCGGAAGCCAATCGGCGCTGGAGAGGTATATCTCCTCGGCCCCGCCGTTTTCGAAATAGAAGATGCGCGCGTGCTCGAGAAATCGTCCGACGAGGCTGACGACGGTGATGTTCTCCGACATTCCCTCGACGCCGGGAACGAGGCAGCAGATACCTCTGACATTGAGCAGTATTCTGACGCCCGCGCGCGAAGCCGCATAGAGGGCGTTGATGACGTCGATATCGGCCAAGGAGTTGACCTTGGCCATGATGAGACCGGGCGACTCGGGCGTCGAGCGCTGCGCCTCTCGCTCGATCATCGCGATGATCTTCGTTTTCAAGTCGAAGGGCGCGACCGCGAGGCTGCGGAGCTCCTGAACGGCTGAGTATCCGGTTATCATGTTAAAAAAGAGTGATGCCTCACGGCACAGCTCCTCGTCGGCGGTGAAGAGGGAGAGATCGGAGTAGAGCCGCGCCGTCCGATCGTTGTAGTTGCCCGTCGACAGATGGAGGTAGCGCCGAATCGAGCCGTCAACGTCCCTTCGCGCGACAAGGGCCGCCTTGGCGTGAACCTTCAATCGTGCGATCCCGTAGACGACGATGGCCCCGGCCTGCTCGAGCCTGACCGCCCACGCTATGTTGCGCTCCTCGTCGAACCGCGCCTTGAGTTCGACGAGGACTGCGACTTGCTTTCCCGCGCGGGCCGCTCGAGTCAAGGCCCGCACTATCGGAGAATTGCCCGAGGTGCGGTACAGCGTCATTTTTATTGCGAGGACCGAAGGATCGTCGGCCGCTTCGTCGAGGAACCTCACCACCGGGTCGAAGGATTCATAGGGGAGATGGAGCAGCCGGTCGCCGGCCTCGATCTCGTCCCATATCGTGGATCCTTCCGTCGGCTCCATCGATTGAATCGGCGGCCAGGGCGGGTCGCGGAGCTCGGCGGATTTTTCCGGTCCCAGAACATCCGTGAACGCGAGTTCGGAGAAACCCCGGAAGTCGATCGGACCCGTCACTCTGTAAAGGTCCTCCTCTGCGAGTTCGAGGGATTCGAGCAGCATCGCGATAATGCTCTCGGAGTTCCCCGAAACGACAAGCCTGACGGGGAATGAGTTCTGCCGGTCGATGATGACTTCTTCCATCGCGGCGATGAAATCCGTGTCGCGGTCCTCGTCGACCGCGAAATCGGCGTCTCGTGTCACTTTGAAGAGCAAGGATTCTTGTACTTCGCGGCCGGGGAAGAGGCGGGATCCGAAGAAGCCGACCACGTCTTCAAGCAATGCGATGCGGACGCCGTTCCCGTCCGAGGGAATGCGTATGAAACGGTCGAGAATGGGCGGCACCTGCACTATGGCGAGCGCAGGCTGGTCTTCTTCCGCGTCTGGGGCGAGGAGAAAGGCGACATGCATCCTCAGATTTCCGGTCGAAGGGAATTTCAACTTTCCATCCGCCTCGCCGCGTTCGACCCTGAGCGGCGTAAGGACGCACATGATCTGCTCGGTGAAGTACTCTTCGAGCCACCTTCGGTCCTGCCGGTTCCATTGCGAGGGGCGCAGTACGGCGAGCCCCTCGGCCGCGAGGGCAGGCAGGACGAGGGCCATGCAGTCGTGCTGGGCCGCGAAAATCTCGTGCGCGCGCCGCGAGATAGCAGAGAGCTGCTCGTCGGGGCTCATGCCCGAAGGGTCGGGCGACCTGTCGCCCGTGCGCAACTGGGTCTTGAGCGAGGCGACGCGCACCATGAAGAACTCGTCGAAGTTGGATCCGACGATCGAAAGGAACTTGAGTCGTTCGAGGAGGGGATTGGATTCGTCCATCGCCTCTTCGAGAACGCGCGCATTGAACTCGAGCCACGACAGCTCGCGGTTTATGTACTTTTTAGGTTTCATCACAACCGTCCTTGAGTTTTCTATCACGCCAACAAGGGCTCGAGGCCGAAGACATCCTCGAACATATCGCCTTTTTCCGCGAGCGACAGACGCTCGAGCGAAAGATCAGCGTCCCCCGCAGGCCGGATAATAAAGCGGTCTTCGCGGCGATCGAAGGCGAGGTCGTGCACTCTTCGGTCGTGTCCGCGGTCCAGGGCGTCCGCGACCCGGAGTATCGCCGCAAGTTTCATGACGACGATTCTGTCCTCTCTGGGCAGGGCGATGAAGTTGACATGATTCGGAGCCGGAGGAGATTTGCGGTGGTAGCGGACCACATTGGCGATGATCGTCAGCTCGCTCCGTGTCAATCCGAATATTTCGGAGTTTTGAACGATGTACTCGCCGTGCTTGTGGTGCCCGGAAGTCCGGATGAACGTACCGACGTCGTGCACGATGCCGGCCACTTCCAGGATGAGTCGTTCTCTCCTGCCCAGACCGTGTTCGCGGACGAGCGCGTCGAAGATCGAAAGGGCCAGATCTGCCACGTGGCGCGCATGCATCTCGTCGCTGTGATATTTGCGGCCGAGCGCCGTCGCTCCGGCGATGATCTGCCCGTGCATCTCCGCCTCGATTCCGGCGTCCGGACCCAGCGACTCGGAAATAAGAAATCCCTCGCGGATGGAGACATTGGGTACGAGCACCGTCTCCGCGGCGGTTCGCTCGAGGAAGAGCCGCTCGATGGTCAGGGACATGCCGATGCTCTCGGCCTCGGACCAGGGAAGATGGAGTTTCGCGATGCGCTCTTCGGGCGAGAGCGAGGCCGTTTCCTCCGCGAAGGCGATAAAACTCGATCGGTCGATGATCGAGCAGTCGAAGCCCTCGTCGCACGAGGAGGGGTTCGTGACAAGTCTCGCCGCCGCGAGCCGGGCGTCCGAACCGATGACGATGAAGGTCTTGACCGATTCGAGAGGCAGTTCGGCGTCGAGATTGTCGCAGGATGTGCGGACATTGTCTTCGATGAACTGTCGAAGCTGAGACTGCGGCATGCCGGCTCCGCGCAGCTGTTCGTCGATGCGCACGGTCCCGATACGCAGGGAGTGCGCGCCCGCCATTCGGCCCTGCTTGAGCAGCATGATCTCGGTCGAGCCTCCGCCGACTTCGAGGATGAGGGCGTTCGAGCGCGATATGAGCTCGCTCTGACCCTGGAGCGCGTGCTTTACTCCGAGGTACATGAGGTGGTTTTCTTCGATGTCTTCGATAACCGCGACCTTGAAGCCCGTATGGAGCTCGACGCGGTCGACGAAGGTGTCGCGGTTCTGCGCCTCGCGCAGGGCGCTCGTGGCGAAGACGCGGGCGTCCTTCGGCTCGAGGCCGAAGCCGCGGATGAGCTCGCGGAAACTCGACAGTACGGCGATGCACTCGCGCAGGGCCTCGCGACTCACGAGACCCGATGTGAAGACGTCGCGGCCCAATCTGCTGGGCTTGCCCGCTCGGTCGAGCACGGTGAAGCCGCCGGATCCGTCGAGCTCGGCAACGACCAATCGTATGCCCGTCGAACCGATCTCGATGACGGCGAGGAGCCTCTGGCTCGGTTTTCGATGGAACTTGGATGACCGGGATGGCTCTGTTCCGCTCAACGTGTCCCCTCCATGGCTGCGCAGGCCGTACCCGTCGGCACCGCGAGATCCCCGAGCTCGGACAAGAGAACGCGCACGGTGCCGGAGAGCCCGGGAAGCAGGTGTTCTTCCATCGAGGCTTCGGCTTTTTCGACGAATTTTCTGCCGAAACGGCAGGCGAGACCGCCTCCGATGACGATGGCTTCGGGATTGAGAATATGGACGAGATTCGCGAGTCCCACGCCGAGCCAAAAGGCGGCGCGCTCGACCGTTCTTCGGACGCCCTTGTCTCCGGCCTCGACCGATTTGTAGAGTGCCGAGCTTCGGTACTTCCTGAGGTCCGTCCCGGCCTCGGCGAAAAGAGCGGGCGCCTTGCCCGAGGCCGCCTGGGCCGCGGCGTCCTTGGCCATCGCAGTCCGCGAAGCGAGGGCCTCGAGGCAGCCGTAGTTGCCGCAACCGCAGGATGAGCCGCCTTCGTGGAGGATCATGTGCCCGACTTCACCGGCCGAACCCGTCGATCCGCGGTAGAGCTCGCCGTTTATGACAATGCCGCCCCCGACCCCCGTACCGACAAACACTCCGACGGCGTTCCGCGTACCGCGCAATGCGCCCGCGCGCAATTCTCCGAGCACCCCCGCCTGAACATCGTTTTCGAGAAAAACAGGGGCTCCGAAAAGACCGGCCAATTCGTCGCCGAGGCGGTAGTCCTTGAAGCCCATATTGGGCGTGTAGCGAACGATGCCCTTGGCGCGGTCGAGCGGCCCGGGCACCGCGATTCCGACGCCCGTAAGACGGCCTCCTTCGGCTTGGGACAGAACCCCGCGCACCGCCTCGCTTATTGCCGAGACGACGACCTGCGCCTTCGCCTCCCGGGGCGTCTTCGACTTGCCGACTGCGATCGGCCTGAGATTCGTATCAAAGACCGCAGCGAGAATTTTCGTCGCTCCGACATCGACACCGACGTATATCTTTCCACTCTCTTCCATAATCGAGCGCCCCTTGAGATCAAGTATACAGCGGATGAGGCCGATGACTGAAGCTCGTCGCGGGGCGGCCTCTGTTAATTCAAACGCCTGCCGAGGGAGCGTACGGTCCCTGCCAAGGCTTCCCTTGTATTGCGAAAGCGGCGATCCGGGGCGTATACTCGCCTCCATGACACTCGGTACACGCCGCCCGCTTGCCATGGTGCTCGCTGCACTTTCTCTAGTCTGTCTACTCGAATCCTGCTCGTCCAAGCTCGGCTGGGGCCTTGTTCTCTGGACAACGAGCGACGGGAAGATCAAATCCGGGGATGTAGTACCGGTCTATATCAAATCGAACATTCAAAAGCTCTATGTCGTCGGCGTGCCGGGCGGCAAGGAGAAAGCCGAACTCCCCTTGTGGCAGATCGAGTTTTTCAAGTCGAAACGTGCCGCTCAGGCCAAGGCCGCTGCGCTCGGCGAGTATAAGAGCCTGTATATGGCCGCAGTGCGGGACGGTGTTCCGATCCGCGACGCACCGAACAATTCCACCGGCGTCCAGGTATTCCGTCTCCGCGAAGGGCAGAGCGTCAAGATCCTCGCAAAGGTGCAGGGCGAGGCGGTTACGACCGGGAATCAGGTGCTCCCCGGAGACTGGTATCAGGTTCTCGCCGACGACGGTACGCGTGGATATGCATACAGCTACGCGTTCAAGATTTACGACGAAACAAAAGAGGGACCCCCCGTCGTCGCGTCTTTGAAAAAGTCGCTCACGGGAAGGGTCGATCTTATCTTCTCGAAATCCTGGAGGCCGGAGTATTTCCAGAAGATGATCGACGACGGAAGGATCGATCTCGATCTGTTCTCGATGCGGTACGGCCTCTTTGTCGACGCCATTCACAGGCAATTGAGGCTCGAGCTTCCCGCAACTTCAAAGCTCTTCAACTATACGAGCATCAACGAGTCGGACGGTGTGTATTCATTCGGGGGCACCCCGCTCAAGGCGAAGATCGAAAGCGAACGGCGGATTCTTCTGTCCTGGGTGGATGAACTCCCTGACGGGAGCACAGACGCCTCAGGCGATCAGAACAGCGCTTCTTCGCAATCTTCGTTTGAACTCGACGAGGCTACCGCGTATAAAACTGCGGGCGTGGACGGCAGAGTCGTATTGGTCGCGCTCGACGTCGATCCGCGTGAGACTATCAGGTTGGAAGAGCTGAGGCGGCAGAAACTTCTGGAGGCCTTCGTCGATGCAGGAGCCGCGTGGTCGTCTTCCGAGGCGGGCAAATTGTCGATCGCGAAAAACCGTCGCTTCTCATGGACCGGCCGTGCTTCGCTTCCCGGCGGATTCCTTCCCGCGGGCCTCGGCGAGTACGGCGAGGCTGCGTTCAGACTCTTCCTAGGCGAGAATCTCAAAGCCGAATGGGACGGGGCTTTTTCGCTCCGCTTCGACGCGCCGGCATCGGCCGAGCCCGGAACGCCGCGGCCCGGCTGGATCGATTTCGTCTATCGTCTGACTCCCGAAGGGCTTGTGCTCGCGCCCGCCGTTCCGGGTTCCGAGAATTTGATCGTCGCCGGAGTCGAGGCGAGCGTGGAGCCGATCGTCCTGCGTCGTTCCGCCTTGTAATCATGGCCTTTGTACAGTTCACCGATGTTTCCTTGGCCTTCGGAGCCCGGGATATCCTCAAGGGGGCGAGTCTCTATCTCGCCGAGGGATCCAGGGCCGCGCTCGCCGGACCCAATGGAGCGGGCAAGACCACGCTCATGAAAATAGCGGCGGGCATCATGAACCCCGACTCGGGCGAACGCGCTATTACAAAAGGGGCGCGCATCTCCTACCTGCCGCAGACCGACGTGGTGTTAGGCGGCCTCACGGTGGTCGGCGAGGCCGAGCGGGCCTTCGATTATGTCCGGCACCGAATCGCACGGCAGGAGGAACTGGGCCGTCTCCTCGAGTCAGCCACAGACGACGACGGGGCCACGGCAGTTCTCGTCGAGGAGCATGCCCGCATACACGACGAGATCGAGCGTTCCGGCTACTGGGAAAGGGAGGGCCGCGTTCGGGAAGTCCTCCGCGGCCTGGGATTCCGGGCTTCCGACCTGGACAGGCGGGCCTGCGAACTATCCGGCGGCTGGCAGATGCGCGTCGCATTGGCGAAGATTCTTCTCGAAAACCCCGACATCATGCTCCTGGACGAGCCGACCAACTACCTCGATATCGAAGCGAGAACCTGGCTTGAAGAGTTCCTTGCAAAGTTCCCGGGCGGCGTGCTCGTGGTCTCGCACGACCGGTTCTTCCTCGACACCACGGTCCGCGAGGTGTACGAACTCTGGAACGGGCGTTTGACTCGATACAGCGGCAGCTACTCGGCCTATGAGGCACGGCGCGCGCAGGAACTCGAATCGACCTTCGAGGCCTGGGAGCGCCAGCAGGAGGAAATCCAGCGCATCGAGGACTTTATTCGGCGATTCCGCTACAAGGCGACGAAGGCGGCCCAGGTTCAAAGCCGCATAAAAATGCTCGAAAAAATCGTGCCCATCGAGATACCCGAGGGCATGAAGAAAATACACTTCTCGTTTCCACCGGCCCCGCATTCCGGTCGGACCGTGCTCAAAATTGAAGGCTTGTCGAAGTCCTACGGCGAGAACCGAGTGATCGCCGGCCTCGATCTCGAGATCGAACGGGGCATGAAGGTCGCGTTTGTCGGGCCGAACGGAGCGGGAAAGTCGACGCTCATGAGGCTCATCTCCGGGGCCGACCGCGAGTACGAAGGAAGTATTCGATACGGCACGGGTGTCGAAACAGCCTACTTCGCCCAGGATTCCGCCGAGCGCATGACCGGCGAGCGGAGCGTCGAGGAAGAGGCTTCCCTGCTCTGCCCCTTCGAGCTTTTACCGAAAATCCGCAATCTGTTGGGGGCATTTCTGTTCCGCGGCGACGATGTCGAAAAAAAGGTCAACGTCCTGTCCGGAGGGGAGCGTTCGAGACTCGCCCTGCTTAAAATGCTCCTTAAACCGGCGAACCTTCTCGTTTTGGACGAACCGACCAATCACCTCGACCTTACCTCCAAGGATGTCCTCCTCGAGGCCCTCAAGAGCTTCGAGGGAACCGTTCTTTTTGTTTCACATGACCGGGATTTCATCGAATCCCTTGCCGATCACGTCCTTGAATTGAGATACGGGGAGGCCCCGCGCTGGTATGTCGGCGATTACCGATACTATCTCGACAAGAAAGCCTCCCTCGACGGCGATACCAATTCGGCCGGCGGAACGGCCTTGAAGACCGATCCCCCCCGGAAATCAGGCCTTGAACCGTCCAATGGACCGAATCAGGCTCTTACCGTACGTAATTACGAAGAGGAAAAGGCGCGTAAGGCCCGGATTCGAAGATTGCAGCGCCGGGAGGAAGAAATACTGGCCCGGCTCGAAGCCATCGGCGTCCACAAGCGCAGCCTTGAAGAGGAAATGGCTCTGCCCGAAAATTATGAAAACGGCGTTAAAATGAAAGACCTTGTTGAGGCGGCGGCGAAACTCGACACCGAAGCGGAATCGCTTAACCTGGAATGGGAGAGGGTAAGCACCGAGCTTGCCGGCGTGGAGGGCGGGCAAGACCTTATCTGACGGCACTATGTGGACAATTCGCTGTCTGGGGTCTATACTGTACAGCAACTTATATGCATTTCAGTTTATAAGGAGCTGCCGCATGGAAAGCAGAAATGGCTTGATAACCTTCGTGATCTTCGTTGTCCTTTTCGTTTTTTCCTTCGTCTTCGGGAACGATGCCCTTTCAGCGCAGAACACGACCTATGGCGTTTTGGCGGTCATCGGCTTTGTCGTCTGCATAGCGGGCTCCTTGTTCAACGGACTCACCGCCAAGAAGAACGGCGAAGCCCTGGCGATCTGGTTCCTCAGCTACACGGTCGTGGTTTCCATCATTTTCGTCTGGTTCTGCACGCGCAGCGGAACGATGTTCATGTGGTGGTAAGAGCCCGAATCCGACCTTGAAAACGGCAAACGGCCCTTCTTCCTAGGGGAGAAGGGCCGTTTGTTTGTCGTTCAATGAGTGGTCTTACTTTTTTTCGATTTCGGCGATCCGGGCTAATAACTTGTTCGCAAGGACCTTGTAGCGCTCGGGAAGCGAAGAGCCCGATTCGGCATAACGGGCCACAACCGATTCAAAGCCCGCCTTGGCCTCGGCGTAGCGCTTCTGTTTATACTGAATGAACGCTATCTCGTAGTCGGCCGCGCAGGCGATCGAGGGATCAGAGCCGAAACGCTCCTTGAGCGCCTCGTAGTACGCGGTCGCCGCGGCGTAGTTGTACTGGTCACTCGCCTCCTGGGCCCGCTGCACCAGCTCGCTGGCCGTGAGATCGGCGGGTATTTCCTTCGGCGCGCCGGCGCAGGCAAAAAACAACATGGCGGCGAGGGCCGCCATGGGAACGAATCGTAGCTTCATACTGTCCGTCCATTTACGTGGGATAGATTTCGTCGGCGGTGGGGAGCGCCTTGCGGAGATCCTTGAGGAATTCCGCGGCGTCGCCCATGTCCTCATACGAGGAACAGGATTCGATGCTCCGCCGAGCGACCGTGAAGTATTTGTATATCTTCTCTTCACCGCTTTTTTTTAGCCATTTACCGGCGTCGCATCGGACTCGGAGGCGATACGCGCCTTCGACCTCGGCCGGCGAGGGGATCAGCTTGCAATGGATGCAATTCGCGCAGAATATTTTACCCTGCGACTCGGAACCGAGGACTTCGCTTTCCGTGGACAGGTTCTCGACAACCGTCGGGACGACGTTCGTGAAGCCTTCCATGCCGCTTGCCTCCCTTTTATACGATTATGCTATACTCATATCGGCGCGGTCAACGGGCCGGTCAAGAGGCCATGAACATAAAGTCAAGCCGCCGCGATCATTAAACAGGTCGTCGTAATCCCCCTTCTCCGATTCAACGTCCTGTTCGCTCGGAGTTCCCGAAATGCTTGCTACAGTAATCAACGCCTTCGCGATAATCGCGGGTTCCATCATCGGTCTCCTTCTAAAAAAGGGACTTCCAAAACGCTACGAACAGGCTGTCTATGTGGCCGCCGGCCTCACGTCGCTCGTCGTGGGCGTCAAGATGGCCCTCGAGACATCTCACATTCTCGCCTTCGCCCTGTCCCTCATGATCGGTGGAGCTCTGGGAACCGCCATAGGCATCGAGGATGCCATTCTCCGTTTCGGCGAGCGCCTCAAGGCCCGCTTCGCAAAAAACGATACGACGGGAAACTTCGCGCTCGGTTTTCTCAACGCATCGGTATTGTATTGCGCTGGCGCCATGGCCATCGTCGGCTCCTTCAAGGCCGGAACTGAAGGGGATTTCTCGCTCATCCTCACGAAGAGTATCCTGGATGGAGCGATGTCGATAATCTTCGCAAGCGCCATGGGCGTCGGTGTCGCGTTCGCCTCCTTGAGCGTGCTCGCCTATCAAGGTTTGTTGACACTGTGCTCGGTGTGGATACAAGGCTATGTCTCCGAGCTGATGCTCGCCGAAGTGACCGGCATCGGCGGCGCATTGGTCATCATGATCGGTCTCGGGCTTCTTGATATCAAGAAACTCAAAACTGCCGACTTTATCCCTGCACTGGTGGTCATGGTCCTCCTTGTACTTGGTATGCCCTATGTAACTTTCCTTTGAGCCGATGGTTACAGTTTAAGGAAGTGCAAGGGCAGCCAGAGCGGAAAAAGCTACTGATTTTTGCAGGTATTGACATTTTTTTTCGTTTTCTGTAGATTGCCCCTACTACATCGCAGGGTAGAGCAGTTGGCAGCTCGTCGGGCTCATAACCCGGAGGTCGCAGGTTCGAGTCCTGCCCCTGCTACTAGGTCTTAGTGTGGCACCTAGGTTCTGCAACAATCAGCTAATAACTGATGAGGCCGAAAGTTAAGGCTCCGGATCACTCCGGGGCCTTTGCTTTTTTTATAGTGCCTCGAAGCTTGTTGAGAGGGTGCAGCTCTGTCCCTATTGTGGACATATAGTTACATTTCCAATTCCCAAGCATTTTCAGGAATATAGATCGAGTTGAGCACAGATGGCGTGCCTTGTATGCGAGCCTTGGCGCATCATGGTGCCGAGGTAGGGTTCCCGGCCCCAGAAGCGGAGAAGGCCCGCTGTGTACAGGGCGAAATCTTCGCAGTCGCCTCCGTATACCGCGAGGTGTCATGTCATAAACGTTGATATACCATCGTTGATATATCGTAAAAATTCAAAAAATACGATATACTTCTTTCGTGACTAGTATAAAACCATATATTCCGCCCAGTTTGCCTCCCAAGCTCTCCTTCGATGATAGGGGCCTGATTCGTATCCTCCTCGAGGCACGGAGCGTGCTCGGCGAGCTCAATGGCTTCTCCTTCGCCGTACCGAATCCCTTTCTACTTCTCAGTCCCTCCATTATCAGGGAGTCCGTGGAAAGCTCCATGATCGAGAACATCAATACCACCGTCGAACAAGCCCTCCAGGGTTTCCTCTTTCCCGAGGAAGAACGCCGGGCTCCGGACAAAGAGGTTCTCCGATACCGTGATGCAATTCTCTGGGGCTGGGAACAACTCTCATCACTTCCGATAGGACACCGCCTCATCTGCGGCATCTTCGAGAAGCTCATGCCGAACTACAACGGCGAGTATCGAAAAGGGCCGAACACGATACAGAACAGCCTGACCGGAGAGGTCATCTACACGCCGCCCCCCGCGAACGAGATAGACCGCCTCATGAGAGAGTGGGAACGCTTCCAGAATCAAGCCGGGCCAGAGGTTGATCCCTTGATCAAAGCTTGTCTCCTCCATTATCAGTTCGAGGCCATCCATCCCTTCCCTGACGGGAACGGAAGGACTGGACGCATCCTCCTGGTATTGAGTCTGGTCCAGGATGGTTTTCTTAAACTGCCGATCCTCTACCTCTCCGCTTTCATCAACCGGAACCGTTCGCGGTACTACGAGCTTCTTGCCGCGGTTACGGAACGCGAAGCATGGATGGAATGGCTCCTCTTCATGCTCGGGGGAATCGTTGAGCAGGGGCGGCTCACTACGGCGACCCTGCAGCGGGTCTCGAGCCTTTACCACAAGCAACGGGAACGCATCAAAACACTGGCCGGGAGGATCGGTACCCTTGATATCGCCGAGCAGCTTTTCCTCAATCCCATTCTCTCGCCGGTGAACCTGGGGCGGTCGCTCGACATCCACTACACCACCGCTTCGCGCTACCTTAAGAGCTTAACGGAGGCCGGGATACTCGAACATGTCGAATACGGGAAGTACCAACTCTACGTACACCGGGATCTCATCGATCTTATATCAGGCAAGTAGTAAACCGCCCCGCCACCGCCAAAGACCAAGTTTTTCGCGAGGATACGATCATGGCTAGAGGTTATATGCAATATCAGTAGTGTCCAAAATAATCATATGAGTTCCAACTGTCCGAAAGCTTCTATAT
>CAZXXZ010000060.1:0-12423 GCA_964644505.1 uncultured Treponemataceae bacterium
TCGCGGTTGGGCGGCCCTTCGCTCGTCAGGAGGAATTGCCGATTATGAAAAGCCTCGTTAGTCAGTTTGCGGGCCTTGCCGAACGAGAATCCTTCAATGCGACTGTCCGCCATATCAAATCGGTCGTTTCGATCGTCGATCGGGTGGCGGACAAAGAGAATCTCGGGGATATCATAGACAATCTACTCGAATCGAAGACCCTCGATAAGGCGGATGTCCTTCCCGTTGTCTCGATGGTCCTGGCTCAGAAGTACCGATACACGGCGGTGTCGGCCAACCTCCTTACGGTCGCCGAGGATCTCGAAGCGATATCCGAAGAGACCGTGAAGTGGAACGGCGTCGACCTTGTCGTCGTCTACCACCACCCGGATCTCGGAGCCTTGGTCGTCAATCCAAAGAACCGCCGCCGCATGGCTCAGATCGATCGTTTGAACCGTGCGGAGTTCCTCACTGTCTATGCGGGGAGATTCGAGAAAGAAGGCGATCCCAAACTGATGGCCGCCGCCTGCGAGGCTGTCATCGATCTTTTTTCGGGACGAAAGCCGAAGCTTCGCACCGAGTTCTATAAAGGCGACTGCGCGTATAAACCGCCCAAGGAGCCCAAGGTGGAAGCCGCACCCGTCCGCGAAACAAAAACCGCGGCGAAGGGCGGGGCGAAGAAGGGCAAGGCAGGAACTAAAACCGGCAGGCAATCGTCCTCGGTAAAGGCGGAAGAGCCGGCGTCGGAGCCGACCAAGGCAGCCGTGGCCGCCGAACTCGCGATTAAGCCGGGTTCGCGCATGACGCCGATGTACTCGGTCCTCGTGACAAACGAGCTCTTCCATAACGGCAATGTCGAAGCGTGGAAACGAATCATAGCGAGTTATAAAGAGAAACATCCGGATCTCGAAGTCCTCGTCTACTACGACAAAGAACGGATAACCAATCTCAACGCACTGTTCAAATGGGGCAAGGTCAAGCATGGTTCGACAATCCAGTTCGCGATTGTCGGCGAAAACATATCAGACGTCGCGAAGCTCCAGCGCTATCTGACGCAGGGAGCCAGTCACATGTTCGAGGCCTTCCTCAAAGGCCCCGTCAACAGCGTCATGGCGCTGTTCTGATTCCTGAGACCGCGAGGGGACTAGCAATGGCCATGAAAGAGCACATTCATTTTTTCAGCCAGAACGAGATCGTGACGAAGGGCGTCGATCGGGAAAAACTCGGTATGCGGGGTCGCCAGGCGAACGACCTCGCCGAGCTTTTTCTGCCGATCCTGCCCGGAATTATCATAGATTCCGACGCTGCTTCATCCTTGGGTGAAGAAAAAGTCGCGGAGGCCCTGAGACCCGGGCTCGCCAAAATAAAGTCGATCGTCGGAAAGGGCCTGGGCGACGCGACAAAGCCGCTTCTTTTCAAGATCGTCGTGTCGCCGAACCTCGCGGTTTCGAACTATCCGACCCTCCATGATTTCGGCCTTGCAAAGGATACCGCCAACGGTTTTGCGAGCTGGGTCGGGGAGTCCTTCGCCGCCCACGAGGTTCTCTTTCTAGTGCGGGGCATGCTCTCGGTCGAATACCGCATCGCCGAGCTCGAAGGCCGCGACAAGGACCGGGAAAAACTTGTCTCGGCACTGGACGCATGCTCGAAGGCGCTCAAGGCCGAGAAGGCGGCGAAAGTCGCCGTCGCGTACATGGACGAGTACGCGCCGGTGCTTCCGCCCTGCTTTTTCGAAGGCGCCGAGCGTCAGCTCGAGATCGCCTTAAAGCGCGTGTCCCGCCTCATCAAGCTCGACGAGCAGGATGCCGGCGACACCGCCATCCTCGTCCAGCCGATGGTTTACGGCAATTACGGCAAGGATTCTGCCTCCGGCGCCTTTTACACCCGCGACATCGTCACGGGCGATCAGGTCTTGCAGGGCGAGTTCTATCAGGAGCGCTTCGACGAGATCGGCGCGACGGGGAAGGACATCAATAAGATAGCGCCCGAATATCTCAAGGAACTCGAGAAAATCGCGCGCAAGCTCGAGGACAGGCACAAGGAAATCCGCCAGATACGCTTCACGATCGAGAACAAAAAGCTCTGGCTCATCGAGCAGAGGCAGGTAGTCGTCAAGTCCACCCAGGCCGATCTCCGCCTAGCCCTCGATCTGTGCGCCCGCAAGGTCGTCGATTCGGATTATGTCGTGCAGTCGATCGCTCCCGGCCGGCTCAACGAAATACTTCATCCTGTTGTCGATCTCACGTCGGTCAAAAAACTTCCTGGCGTCCAGGGCGGAATCGCCGGCGCGCCGGGCGCGGCCATCGGACGGGCCTATTTCTCGACCGACGCCCTGCTCGAGGCGTACCGGAACGCCCAACAGCACGGCGAAGACAAGCGCTTCATTCTCGTCATGCCCGCCACCTACGCGGAGGACGTCAAGGCCATCGAAGTCTCGACCGGAGTATTGTCATGCGAGGGCGGTTTTTCGGCTCACGCCTCCGTCGTCGCGCGTCAATACGGCAAAGTATCGATGGTCAAGCCCGAAATGAAGATCCGCGGCAAGAAGGCAACGATCGGCGAGCTTGTCATCAACGAGGGCGACTATATCACCATCAACGTGCCGTACTACGGAGAGCCGACAGTCTGGCTCGGCAAGGCCGAACTCATCGAGCCAGATCCGAAAGACTCGGGTCTTCTCGACTTTATCGCGCTTGCGAAGACGAAGATGGGCCATTTCCACGTGCGGGCGAACTCCGACAGCCCGCGCGACGCCGCGATGGCCTTGATGTTCGGGGCGGAAGGCATCGGCCTCTGCCGGACCGAGCACATGTTCTTCAACGAGAAGCGCATCAATGTCATCCGCGAGATGATCCTCTCGAACACAAAGGAAGAGCGTGTGAGGGCCCTCGAAAAACTGAGGCCCATGCAGAGGGAGGATTTCTACGGCCTTTTCAAGGTCATGGCGGGCAAGGAAGTCACGATACGGCTGCTCGACGCGCCCCTGCACGAATTTTTGCCGCACAACGACGCCGAGATGGACGAACTCTTCGCCTATCTGTCTTCGCGCAAGGGTTCGGAAAAGTTGACAAAGGCCGAGATCCGCGCCCGCTGCGACGCCCTGTCCGAGTTCAATCCGATGCTCGGTCATCGCGGATGCCGCATCGCCGTGAGCTATCCCGAGATCTACGAGATGCAGGTGCGAGCGATATTCGAGGCGGCCTACAAGCTGCAAAAAGAGAAGGTCGATGTCAGGCCCGAGGTCATGATACCCATCGTCATGAATGCCTCGGAGCTCAGGCTCATCGTGTACGGTAAAAAAATCGAAGGAAGGACCTATACCGGCCTCATCGAGATAGAAGAGGAAGTGCGGAAGGCCGAGGGCGCGAAACCCATACCCTACAAGATCGGAACCATGATCGAGCTTCCGGCGGCAGCCTTGGCGGCGGGCGAGATCGCCCGATACAGCGAGTTCTTCTCCTTCGGTACGAACGATCTGACGCAGACGACGCTCGGTATAAGCCGCGACGATTTCAACTCCTTCATGCCGGATTATTCGACCTACGACCTTATCGAGGGCAATCCCTTCTCACTCCTCACGCCCCCGGTCAAGGAACTTGTCGCCACGGCGGCTCAGCGCGGACGAATGACGCGCCCCGGACTGGTCACGGGACTCTGCGGCGAACACGGCGCCAATCCCGATAACATCCGTTTCTGCATAGCGGCGGGACTCGACTATGTCTCCTGTTCGCCCTATCAAGTGCCGCTCTCGATTACCGCCGTGGCCCAGGCCGAGATCGAGCGGAGAAAAGCTGCGGCGAAGGCCTGATCCGAAGGCAGGAGACTGTCGACGTTCGTTTCTTGACGACATTATCGTCGAACTGGAGCGGGGGTTTCTTTGGAAACGCCCGCTCTTTTTTTTCGAGAGACTTTTTCGGAACGTCCTGTTTCATAAAAAAAGAAAAACGATGGATCAAGGATACTTGCCTCTCATGATACGCCTTTTGTACATTAAGGAACCTCTAAAAACCCGGTTTTTTTTTAGAGGTTCCTTGCAATTCCCGCAAGGGAATCAATTCCCTTACGGAAATTGCTTTTTTTAAGGTTGACCTCGAAAAACTGAAGTTTTTCGAGGTCTCCATTAGCTTCCTGTCGGGCTGAGCCCTGAAACGAGAAATACATGAAGAACATCGATGTCAAATCGGGGCCCGTCGCTCCGACACTTGTCTTTCTATCGCTTCCGGTTCTCGCCGGTCAGGCATTCAACCTTTTATACAATCTCGTCGACACCTACTTCATCGCGTTGATCGATCGTTCCGATCCCTGGCTGGTCGGTTCGACCGGGCTTGTCTTCCCCTTGTTTTTTATTTTCCTGGCGACGAGCTTCGGTATCACGGGAGGCGTATCCTCCCTCGTTTCGAGGGCGATCGGCGCAGGCAGAACGGGTGATCTCGACCGGACGGCCGAAAGCGGCCTCTTCCTCGCTCTTATAGCGTCAACTGTCATTCTCGGACTCATGTATCCATTAGCCGGGCCCCTCCTTCGCCTCTTCGGCGGAACGGGCAAGATTCTCGAATACGGTCTTCAGTATCTGTATTGGCTCTTGCCGACAGTGCCGTTCATGCTTTTGTCGGCTGTCTTCCTCGGAATACTCCAGGGCGAGGGACGTACAAAGCACATGATGGCATCCATGATGATCGGAACCGTCGTGAATATCGTCCTCGATCCGGTTTTCATTTTTACGCTGAGGATGGGCGTAGCTGGCGCGGCATTGGCTACAGCCGTAGCGAACGCCGTAGGTTTCGTCTATCTCGTTATCGTTTTTTTGACACAATCGTCCAATGTGAAGATTCACTGGAAAGTATCCAGCGTCTCTGCCCCGGTGATGAGCGAGATACTCCGCGTGGGAGTGCCACAGAGTCTCATGAATCTGTTGTCCTCGATAAGTTTCATATTTTATAACCGTATCATGATCGAGATAGACTCGCTCATTCTGACTGCGTTCACGTTGTATTCGCGCTTGGAGCAGATCGCCATGATTCCTATATGGTCGCTCTCCAGCGCGCTGTCCGCGGTTTCAGGCCAGGCTGCCGGAGCAGGCGATTTCGGCCGCATGCGATTGTCTTCGAAGACGGCATCGTTCTTGGGCCTCGGAGTCAGCGGAAGCCTCTTCCTTGTGTACGTCTTTTCGAGCACCTGGCTCTTCAGACTCTTTCAGTCCGATCCCGGGGTGCTTTCCATAGCTTCTACCATTGTGCCCTGGATGGCGACGGCTTCCTTTGTTTCAATACCGATATTCATGGTATGCACGATCATGAGTTCGTCGGGCTTCGCGAACCTGAGTCTCGTCGTGACCTTGCTGCGCATATACGGGCTGAACATACCTGCCTGTATTCTGGGCGTCTTCGTCCTCGGCGGAGAGCTAAGAACGGTGATGGCCGCGCTCACTATATCCGCCCTGGTAGGACTCGTCCTGGCCCTCTTTATACAGCGAGGGTTTTTCAAGCGCCTTCAGACGGGAAGACTGTCGATACGCACGGCACCGCAGGCCGGTTATGTTTCTGTGGAGTAGCAATAAACGATAATCTATACTGCCAATGGGGACCTCGAAAGAATTTAGTTTTTCGAGGTCCCCCAATCATGAATCTCTATAAAAAAAGTCAGTTGCTATGTCACGTTGGAAAGTTTACGTTGTCTTCAAAAAAAAACGCTTAGAGAGTTTCACAAGTAAATGACAAATTATGAACCAATCCTTGTTCTCTTGCATTCTTGCCGGTGATAAATAGACTTCTTTGTATGAAAAGCACTTCTTTACTCAACAGCCTGCGTTTCAAACTCAATGCCATCGTACTTTTTATCCTGGTGCTTGTTTTCGCCCTCATGTACTTCTTTATTACCGCACGGGTCAACAGGATATCCTTCGAAGACAAGAAGACCGAACTGGAACGCCGCGTCGACGATTTGGCAAACATCGTCGACGAACGAATCATAGCTGAAATGGACAGGGCAAAGGCCTTGGCCAGCGATCGCTTCATAATCGAGAACTATAAGAAAAAGAAATATGACGCAATTACAAAGTATGTCCGTCTGTTCATGGAAGCGAATGATACGATCGAGAATATTTTCATGACTGACCTTACTGGAAATTTCGTCGTGTCCGCGCAATCGATCGAGGGCATCAGTTTCGACCAGACAGAAACTGTCGGCGGCGATATACAGAAAACGATAACCCAGGATTCCAATGAGCAGAAAACCGACAGCGCCTCTAGTACGGGCGGTACCGCTACTTCGGGTGGTGGCACTACTTCGGGTGGCAGCGCCGCCGCTTCGGGAGATGCGGGCGCTCAAACCTCACAGAAGCTCCGGTGATGGAAGGCGTCATATTCGTCGTGCCCTACGGGGTCGAAGTTCCGGCAAGTCCAAGTCCGCAAGGAGCTGAAGGAACAGCGCCAAGTCAGAACGCGTCCGATTCGGAAGGGACGAACACTTCTGATGGTGTAAAGGACGATATAGGCCATATACCTATCATCTCGCCTGTAACGGGTCATACCGCGATTTCTTTCATGGCTTTTATCTACGAGGGACAGACCCTTATAGGGTTCATAACTTCGGTTTTCGACATCACCAATTATACAGAGAAGAGAATAGTCGGAAAGGTTTTCGGACGCAAAGGCTATCCCTTCCTCATTGATTATACCGGAAACGTCATCGCCCATCCGGACAAGAAATATCTGAAGTCGAAGGAGATGAAAAACGACGAGGGTATAAAGAGGATTGTCGGGAGCGGAAAGAAAAATGATATATTCCTTTATAAAGGTTCCTATCTGGCGTATAAGAAACTTTCCAATATCGGGTGGTTCGCCGTTGGAACCATCACTGAAGACGACCTTCTCGCCGCCTCGCGCGCGGCAGGTACGACACTTCTTTCCGTCAGCGCTATTGCCGTCATCGCGCTTCTCGTCCTCCTTGTCATCATGATCCGCCGAATGATCGTTCAGCCCCTCGAAGCTGCCAGCAAGACGCTCTCGAAAGCTGCGTCAGGTCATTTGTCGGTTCGTGTCGAAGAACGCTCGCGGGACGAGATAGGCATCATCGCGCGATCGGTCAACGCTATGTTGGGGAGCTTCGCGAGCTTCCTCGGCAACGTCAAGTCAAGCTCCGACGAGGTCCTGAAGATGGGCGAGGGGGTCAAGAACGACGCCGCCGTAACACTGGCTTCGGTCAGCGAGATCATGGGCGAAATCGAGGATGTTCAAAACCAGGTACAGGCTCAGGAGGGTAAGGCTAACGATTCAGTCTCTTCGATCAAGCGTCTCACCGAATTCATCGAGGCCCAGCGCGGAGATATCGAGACACAGTCTGCGAGCATCAACGAATCCTCGAGCGCTATCGAGGAGATGACTTCGGGGATCAGGGCCATATCTACGCAAATGAAGAACTCCGAGTCCGAAATACAGAAGATGATGGGAAGTTCGGAGGCCGGACGCGAGAGGATGGAAAAATTTCTCGGCGTCATTCAGAAGATCGTCGATGAATCCCAGCGTCTTCATGAGGCGAACGGTCTTATAGCGAGCCTCGCCGCACAGACCAATCTACTCGCCATGAACGCGGCGATCGAGGCGGCTCATGCCGGAGACTATGGCCGCGGATTCGCTGTCGTGGCCGACGAGATACGAAAGCTCGCCGCGAGCGCCTCGGACCAATCTAAGGTCGTCAAGGGGAATATCAAAAACATACGCGATGCTATCGACGAAATGACGTCTTCTGCGGACGAGACTTCAAAAGGTTTCGAAGCCATAGCCGATACCATCAGAGTGGTCAGCAGGGTTTTTACCGAGATACACAATGCCACCGAGGAACTCGACATGGGCTCCAAACAGATACTCCTCGGTCTTCAGGAGATGCGCGAGGCGAACAGCAGGGTTATCGATAGTTCGCATAAAATCGAGGAGGGGAACTCGGCCTTCAAGGAAGTCTTCGACGAGTTGAACGGCTACAGCAGTCGAATCAAGTCGATCATGAGTAAGATTTCAGAGGGAATGCGGAGCATATCAGGGGCGATGAGCACCTTGACCGAGCGGAGCCGCGCGGTCTCCGACCAGGTAAAGGCTCTGGACGAAGCGATAGACGAGTACAAGGTCTAATCGGAGGCCGGGATCGAGAATACCGTTGATCTGTGAGTACGGTAATACTCAACCGGTCACGAAGTCCCACACCATCTTCGTCTTGATCGTCTCTACGATCGCGGCGGCTGCCTTCTTCGCGTCGGCCTGAGGCACCGAGGCTTCTTTGTTGAAGGTCTTCTCGAAGAAAAGCTGCATGGACTGGAACATATCGGGAAGATAATAGAAACAGAAGGAGAAGTTTATGCCCGTGGGCCGGGCGATGGTGAAGGAACCGTAAGAGATGACCGCGTCCTTCGACCAATAGATCTTCGTGAGATTCTTGCAGGTTATGAGATCGAGCTCGGAGAAGCGAAGCGGAATTTTCTCGGCTGTCGAGCGCACGAACGGTTCCATGCCCTTGTTGGGGTAATTGGCCGGTTCGATCAGGATGTACAGCATCTTGCCGTCGGTCTGGAAGGTCAGGCCTTCCTCGCTCGGATAGATCGACTTGACGTTGTTGTACGAAACGATCTCGTAGCGGGAGTACACTGAGTTATCGCTGAAGAACGAGGTGACGACGTACCCGTGGTCCTTCGGCAGGGCATTCTTGGCGTAGGCGTCGAAGAGATCCATTGCTTTGGCTGGCATACAAGTCCTCCACAGCTAGTATAGCCTGAATCACCTCGGAGTCAACGGTTTACCTGCGGGTACGCTTTTCAACGTCGGCAAGACCGTTTCGACGGGTTTTCGAGTTCTGCGTGTGAGCTCGAGAGGCCTCGTTGTCACGCCCCTCCTTGATTCTGTCCGCCTGGGCATCGCAGTTGAGGGCGAAACTCGTCAGGTTTTGACGACGGTACAGGGCGGCGAGGTTGCGCCATGCCCGCTCGTTGTTAGGTTCAAGCTCGGTCGCTTTTCGAAGGGCGTCGACGGCCGCTTCCATCCTGCCTGCTCGGGCGTATAACGCACCCTGCAGTATCCAGGGGTCGGCCGAGGCTTTCGCTGCCTTGGGCGCCTTTTCGAGGAGGGCCAAGGCGAAGTCGCCGTGACCGTCCCGCTCGAGGCAGAACGAAAGGCCGATCAAGAGCTCGGTCGAGGAGGGGTCGGCGCGCAGAAGGTCGCGGTAGACGACGGCAGCCTCGCGGAAACGGCCCGCGTTGCGATAGGCGACGGCCAACAAACGGCGGGAACGTCCGCCCATTTCGCCGTACGGCATGCCCATCTCGAGTTGTGAGGCCGCTTCGGCCCAGTCGGAACGTGCTATAAGCAGGTTGATGTACTCACGCCTGAGTTTCGTGTTGTCGGGATAGGCTTCCAGATAGGACTTGTACGCTTCGCCGAGCCCTTCCTCGTCCCCGATCGATTCGGCGACGGAGATGCGATAGAGCATGGAAAGCTCATGATCCGGCGCGAGCATGAGCACCTTGTCGAACCAGCCTGACGCGAGATCGGGCCTTCCAGAGCGATAGAGTGCTTCGCCGAGGGCGAAGAAGAGCCTGGGATCCGCGCCCTCGTTGCGGGCATTTCGGTCCCGAACCAGGGATTGTAGAAGGGGGAGGAGGGTCGCGGGGTCTTCGCCGAGTCTGGAGCGGCAGAGGGCTGCGTAGTAATCGGTCTCTGCCGAATCTGCTCCCATGCGGCGCGCCCGCTCCACGGCGCCGAGGGCGGCCTCGTATTCACCCAGGTCGTAGAGCGCGAGGGCGAGCCCGAGCCTGAGTTCGGGGTCGTTGGGCGAGTATTCGACGGCGCGCGTCCAGTGGTTTTTCGAACGCTCGAGTTCTCCGGTCGCCCGCAGACTTTCGGCGACGATGGCACGCACGGGGCTGTCTTTAGGGTCGGCTCTCAGGAGCGGCATGCAGACCGCGATGGCCTCTTTGTATCTGCCTTCGCGGAAGGCGACCGAGGCACGGAGCCTGGCGAGACCGCGGTCGTCCCGCGGCAGGGTAGGCAGATCCGGGTAGAGGCGGCGCAGCGTTTCGAACTCGCCGAGAGCCTCTTCCTGCCTTCCCGCGGCCAAAAGCAGTCCAGCGCGGAGCCAGCGGATCGAGGGATCCCCGGGCGCGAGTCTGAGCGCGGCCTCGCAATCGGCTATTGCCTCGTCGATACGCCCCAGTTCGCGCAGGGCCTTCGCCTTCCATAAGCGGATGGCCGCACCGTCGAGGCCGTTATCGATCACGAAGCCGAGGATCTGACGGGCCATATCCGCGTCGCCGCGCGAGAGGAGCCTGACCCCGCGGCCGTAGAGGGCGTTGAGATAGCCGCGGTATATCCGTTTATCCTGAGGAGCGAGGTTGACCGCGCGTTCAAGGCAGTCGACGGCGGCCTTCGCGCGTTTCTGTTTAAGAAGAGCCGCGCCCAGGAGGGCCCAGGTCGGTGCGCGGTCGGGAGCCGCCTCGGCGGAACGCCGAAGACAGGCTACGGCCGCCTCGGGCCTGGCACAGGCGAGGTAGGACCGGCCGAGGAAAAAGAAGCCGGCTGCAGCATCGCCGTCCGACTTCAGATAGCGCCTGAAAGCATCGATCGACCTGCCGAGTTCGCCGAGCTCATAGCGAGCGCGGCCGAGGTAGAGCAGGGCCTCGGGCATCTCGTCGGTCATGGCGAGCACGGCGGTGAGAAGCTCGGCCGCTTTCTTGTAGTTGCGCTCCGAGCCCGCCTTCAACGCTCGATCGAAAAGTTCATTCGCCTTTGTATCGGGCATCTTCTAAGTGTACACCGCCCCGAGCCCTGGAACAATGCGCAGGGTCGGTATTCGGAGACTATAACGTGAATCGGAGCGCTTTTCTCGCCTCATGCCGCTCCAAGGCGAGCTCTGCGAGCCGGGAAATGAGTTGTGCATAGGGAAGACCGCCTGCCTCGCACATGCGGGGGTACATCGAAATGTGGGTGAAGCCCGGAATCGTGTTGACCTCGTTGAGAAGTATCGCGCCGGTCTTCTTGTCGATGAAGAAGTCGACTCGGGCCATTCCGCTCAGCTCGCAGGTTTTGAACGCGGCGACCGCGAGTTCGCGCACCCGCGCCGACTGCTCGCCTGTCAAACGCGCCGGTACCTCTAGACTAGCACCGTTCGGATCGATGTATTTCGCCTCGTAGTCGTAGAACTCGTGGCTCGGATGGACTTCGCCGGGTTCGAAGGCTACGGGATCGGCGTTGCCGAGCACTGCGCACTCTATCTCCCGCGCGTTGATGAAGGGCTCGATGAGAACCTTCTCGTCCCATTCGAAGGCGGAACGAAGCGCCTTCTCCAGTTCTTCGGGTTCCGACACCTTCGAAGCCCCGACCGAAGACCCGGCGCAGGCGGGCTTGACGAAGCAGGGCCAGCGGAAGCGGGCCCCGGCCTTCACCGCGATTGTGTCGATATCGTTCAACGCGTCGCGACGTACGGTCATGAAGGGAGTCACCGGCAGGCCCGAGCGCATCCAGAGTTCTTTCGACTTCTCCTTGTCCATGCCGATGGCCGAGCCCATGACGCCGGCGCCCACATACGGAAGGCCGGCGACCTCGAGGAGCCCCTGTATGGTGCCGTCCTCGCCGAATGTCCCGTGAAGAACCGGAAAAACAAGATCGCATTCGATCTTCTCGGGTCCCGAGGGTCCCAGCGCGGCGAGTCCCGCGCCCGGCAGAACGACAACTCTCCGCTCATCTTTGATCGAAAGCGCCGATGTTCCGTCCATCGCGGCCTGTGTAACGCTGTCGTCCTGCAAAAACCATGTACCGTCTTTCGCAACAGCGACGAGAACCGCTTCATACTCGGCTTTGTCGAGATGTCGGAGTATGCTGGCCGCGGAGATGAGCGAGACTTCATGCTCGCCCGATTTACCGCCGTACAGGATGACCATTCGCTTTTTCATACAATCCTCTTCAGTATCCCAGTTCCGCGAGAGCCTTGAGCGCTTCGCCTATTTCGTCGTAGGGGACGGGGCCGTTTTTTCCTATTATCGAGTTTTCATGACCCTTGCCGAGAAGCGCGACGAGATCGCCCGGCCGCGCCAGCGAGAATGCCGTGCGGATGGCCGTAGGTCTGTCCGGTATCAGGAAAAGCCGTTCGCCTCGAGGAAGCTCGGGACAGCCCGCGGCGATCTCTTCGAGCAGTTCCATAGGGTCCTCGCCGCGGGGATCCTCGTCGGCGAGGATGACTATGTCGCACCAGTCGGCCGCGATCCGTCCCTGGCGGGGCCGTTTCTGCCTGTCGCGTTCGCCGCCGGAGCCGAAGACGCAGATCATGCGCCCTTTTACCCGTTCGCGCAGTGGAGGAAAAATGGTTTCGAAGGATGAAGGAGTGTGCGCGTAATCGACGACGACTTCGAAGCTCTGACCGCGGTCGATGCGGGTCATTCTGCCTCTGACGGGCTTGAGCTTCGGAACC
>CAZXXZ010000061.1:0-12317 GCA_964644505.1 uncultured Treponemataceae bacterium
CCGTTCCTACACATTCGCCCATAGTAACGCTCCTTAGTACTCCAACGCCGCCGCGCCCTCGTCGCGGCGGCCAAGCCACTCGGTAACTAATCCTCCAACGCCGCCGCGCCCTCGTCGCGGCGGTCATGCCACTCGGTCGCTAATCCTCTAACGCCGCCGCGCCCTCGTCGCGGCGGCCAAGCCACTCGGTTACTAATCCTCCAATGCCGCCGCGCCGGCTACGATCTCGGACACCTCGCTCGTTATCGCGGCCTGCCGCGCTCGATTGTAAATGAGGCCGAGCCTGCCGAGCATCTCTTCCGCGTTCTTCGTCGCCGCGTCCATGGCGGTCATACGCGCGGCCTGCTCGCTCGCGAAGGCGTCCACAAGGGCCCCGTAAATGATACCCTTGAGGTACTGCGGCACGAGCGTGTCGAAGAGGCCTTCCTCGTCAGGAAGATAGCGGTATTCCTCGTGATCCGTCCGCCTCCGTCCGGATTCCATCAGCTCGCTTGCGTCCAGCGGAAGTAGAACGCGCATCGTCGGCTCGAGTTGGATGATCGACTTCATATCGGTGTAGACGACCCTGAATTCGTCGATCTTTCCGTCGAGAAATTGCGAAACGGCGAAAGCCGCCACTTCCTTTGCTTCATACACCGAAGGTTCCTTCGAAATCGCGAAGTCCTCGAAGAGGATATAATTTTTTTCCATAAAGTATCGTTTGCCGACGTTCCCGATCGGCAGAAGGACCGAACCGGGAGGGCAGGACTCCTCGACAAAGCGGATGACGTTGTGATTGTAGCCGCCCGCGAGTCCCTTGTCCGAAGTAATGACGACGGTCGCGGATCTGCGGTTCTGCTTTTCGGCCCGAGTGTCGAACCACTTCTGGCCGCTCTCCTCCGAGTGGGCGATGATATCGCGCATGGCCGCGGCGATACCCTCGAAATACGGCATCGTGTCTTCGAGGCGGCGACGCGCCTTGCGCAGTTTCGAGGTCGAGATGAGTTTCATCGCGCCCGTGACCTGAAGGGTCTGGCGTACCGATTTTATCCTGTTGCGGATATCGCGCATCGTCTCCATGATCAGTCGACCTTCGTGTGTCCTTTGAAGTCGTCGAGGGCGGCGCGGAGCGTGGTTTCGGCCTCGGCCGAAAGCTCCCCCTTCGCCTGAAGCTCCGCGAGGAGCTCAGCCTGTTTGTAGCGCAGGTACTTGAGGGCCTGATCGAGCCAAGGCCGCACATTCTCGACCTTGATATCCGCGAGATAACCATTGACGGCCGCGAAGAGCACGACGATCTCCTCGGATAGGGGCATGGGCGCGTACTGGGGCTGCTTCAGAACCTCGACAAGCCGTCTGCCGTGTGCGAGCTGGTCCTGGGTCGCCTTGTCCAGGTCGGAGCCGAACTGGGCGAAGACGGCGAGTTCCCGGTACTGGGCCAGATCGAGTCGCACGCGCCCGGCGATCTTGCGTATCGCCTTCGACTGGGCCGCTCCTCCGACGCGCGACACCGAAAGGCCGACATCGATCGCCGGCCGCTGCCCCGAGAAAAAAAGCTCGCCGAGAAGGAAGATCTGTCCGTCGGTTATGGATATGACGTTAGTCGGAATATATGCCGAGATGTCGCCGCCCTGGGTCTCGACGATGGGCAGGGCGGTGATCGATCCCCCGCCCTTCTCAGGCGCCAGACGTGCAGCACGCTCCAGGAGGCGGGAGTGCAGATAGAAAACGTCGCCGGGATAGGCCTCCCGTCCCGGGGGCCTTCTCAGAAGCAGCGAGAGGGCGCGGTAGGCGACCGCGTGCTTGGACAGATCGTCGTAGACGACGAGGACATCCTTGCCCTGGTCCATAAAGAATTCGGCGACGGCGCAGGCGGAATAGGGGGCGATGTATTGGAGGGCGGCCGTCGTCTTGGCGGTCGCGGCGACGACGATCGTGTAGTCCAGGGCGCCGTACTGCCTGAAGATCTCGACGACCTGGGCGGTCGTCGAGGCCTTTTGGCCGATCGCGGCGTACACGCAGATCACATTCTGGCCCTTCTGGTTGATGATGGTGTCGATCGCGATGGCGGACTTGCCGGTCTGCCGGTCCCCGATGATGAGCTCGCGCTGGCCCCGTCCGATCGGGATCATCGCGTCGATGGCGAGGATGCCCGTCTGCAGGGGGACGCTGACGCCCTTGCGGTCGATGACCGCGGGCGCGCGCCGCTCGATCGGCATGGACTTCTCGGTCTTGACGGGCCCCTGTCCGTCGATCGGAGCGCCGAGAGGGTCGATTACCCGGCCGAGGAGGGCGGAACCTGCGGGCACCTCGACGATGCGTCCCGTGCGGCGGGCGGTCTCGCCCTCGCGGACCGAATCCTGTCCGGAGAAGAGGACACAACCGACATCGTCCTCGTCGAGATTGAGGGCCATGCCCCAGCCGCCGGATTCGAACTCGACGAGTTCTCCGTACGAAATGGCGTCGAGCCCGTACACCCGGGCGATGCCGTCGCCCGCCTGGACGACGGTTCCGACTTCCTGTCTATCCGGACGGTCCTCGAAGGATTTCAAGCGCTCTTTGAGAACAGCGGTAACTTCATCGGGTCGTAGCGGCATATATCATCCTTCCCCTCGCGCCGAAGTCCCGGACATCTCCAGGGGCCGCGCGAGCTCGCGCCGCAGGCGTTCGGCCCGGCCTGCGATCGAATAGTCTATGCACAGCGAGCCTGATCTGAGCCGATAGCCCGCGATGAGAACAGGGTTTATTTTTGTGGTCGCAACAGTCGATTTCGAGCCGGAGAACTTCGCCCATGCCCGGGCTATGCGTTCGACGAGTTCGGTTGAAAGCTCGCGGGCCGACTCGATCTCGAGGCGGGCGATTTTCTCGTCCGCATCCCGTATGGCACGGTACGAGCGCGCTATCTGCGGAATCAGGGCGATTCGGTGTTTAGCGGCAAGAAGGCCGCAGAATCGGCTGAAAATGGCATCGGCCCCGCTCGAAGGGCCCGGATCCGGCTTTGAAACGAGGGCGGCTTCGAGAAGGGCTTTTTTCTGTTCCCGGCTGACCCCGGGATCGACGAGGAACTCGTGCAACTCCGGGTCGCTCCGCATGGCCGCGGCGAGGGACTCGAGCGCGGCGCCGAAGGCGGCGCGGGCCGCAGCGTCCGGCGCGGCCTCGTATAAGGCCCGGGCCCAGGCGCGCCGCCTGTCAGACACGGCCGGCCTCCAAGTCCCGTATGAGGACGGCTGCGGCGCGCTCGTCCTCCACGCTGGCTTCGCGGCCGGCGAGCCTCGCCGCGGCCTCGGCCGCGAGTCGTGCGATCTCGTCGGCGAGGTCCTGCATGGCTTTTTCGCGCTCCCGCTCGGCGGCCGCTTCGGCGCGGCGCTGGGCCTCGGCCGCCTCCAGAGCGGCCTTGTCGATGAGCGCCTTGGCCTCTGCCGCGGCGAGCTCGTTCCCTTCCTTTACGATACGCTCGGCCTCGGCCTCGGCTTCGCTCATCAGGGCTTCGTACCGCGATGCGTCCTCCTCGGCCTTCTTCTTGAGGTAGGCGGCCTCGGCGAGCGAATCCTTTATCTTCTTCGCCCTCGCGTCCATGAACGCAGTGACGGGCTTGAACAGAAGCTTTCGAAGCACCAAAAAGAGGATGAAAAAGTTTATGAACGTTAAGACGAATGTGATGCCGAAGTTAAGCACGACTGATCTCCGTCAGGACTCTGTCCCGCCTACTTGCTGAAAATCAGAAGAAGCGCGACGACGAGACCGTAGATTGCGGTCGCCTCGGCGAGGGCGATGCCGAGGAGGAAGGCTCCGGTGATTTTCCCGGATGCTTCGGGCTGACGGGCTATCGCCTCCGAGGTTTTGCCGGTCGCGAGGGGAATGCCGAAGCCCGCGCCGAGCCCGGTGAGTACGGCGACTCCGGCGCCGATCATCGCTGCAGATTGAACGTCCATGATTCTCCTCCTAACACAATTTCATTCGACTGCCTCGGCGATATAGATCGTCGAGAGGAAGGCGAAGACGACCGCTTGGATGAGGCCGTCAAAAAGATCGAAGTACAGTCCCGCGACGGGCGGAACGACTATGGGCGCGACGGCCTCGATAAGGAGCATGATGATGTACGCGCCCAGAATGTTGCCGAAGAGCCGCAGGCAGAGCGACATCGGCTTGATCGCGTATTCCATGAGGTTGAACGGCAGCATGATCGGCGTTGGATGCACGAGGTGCTTGAGATAGCCCTTCGGACCGCGCACGATGATGCTCGAGAAGAACACGGTCAGGATGACGATGACGGCGAGGGCGGCCGTAATATTTATATCACGCGTCAGGGGCTTTATGACGAAGGCCGGCTCTATGTTTCCGCCGAAGTACACCCCGGCGCCGACCGGCGTCAACATGGGAGCGAGGTTCCCGACGATCAGGAAGATGAAGATCGTTCCGAGGAAGGGCAGGAAGGTCCTCGCATGGTGCCCGATCTTCTCCTTGGCGAAATTGTCCATAAATCCTATGAAGGCTTCGAGGAGAAGCTGGGGCTTTTTTGGTATCTCGCGCATGTTCCGCGTGAGGAGGAAGGCCGCCGCGATGATAATCGCCATGACGATCCACGTCGAAACGACGGTGTCTGATATCGGGATCTCGAGGCCGAAGATATTGAGGGTGAACAAGGTTTTGATGCCCATGCCCTCGATGATCCGCTCGCTGATCGAGAGAGATTCATGAGCAGCTTCATGAACGACGTCGCTCATCGCCTTCCTCCCGCCGCCAACTCGCCGATGCCCGAACCGAGGGCGAGCATGGACAGAACTATGGGCCCTGCGCATGCGGAGGCCGCGGCCCAGGGCAGTAGATCGCCCGCCTTGACCCCGACCGCTGCGATGACCGCGCCGAGCGCGACGAAAAACAGAACCCACGTCGCGACGGCGAAAACCTTAGCCCTACGCTCGCGATGTGCGCACACACAGGAGGCGAACAGCGAGACGGCGGCGTATCGGCCGAGCGCGAGAATGCCGACGACCGCGCAGACGAGAACTGCATAGGATGAGGCTGATGCGGCTATGAGCACAAGGGCCGCCTGCACTGCTAGAATCGCGGCCAAGCCTCGAATCATCGCGGGATGCATACTTCCATCCTAATCCTTGAAGAAAAAATCGTCGGGGAAGTACCGGTTGAGCGTCTCGTCGTCGAGGCGCTGATCGTACTTCATACGGACAAAGGTTTCTTCGAGGAAGCCTTTGGTGAGATAATACGCACCGAGGAAAAAAAAGTCCCCCACCTGGTCGAGGGCTTCCATAAGCGCATAGATGCGATGCGCCCCCTCCAGATTCTCGCTGTCGACGACATAATCGGTGACTGCTTTTCGGTCGAGGTTGAGCGAGAAGGTGAGTTCCGAAAGCGGAATGCCCTGGGCGCAGTATTCCTTACCCATCATGACGAAGAAAGCCCCTATCTCATTTTTGTCCGCGCTTTTGTCGAACCATCTCCCCAGCTTCCGCATGATCTCGCCGTGAACGGAGACAAGCTCCGCATCCGACAGGGCTTTGAGGCCGTTCAGGTTCTCGGCCGAACGGATTTTGGCGACCCAACGCCGCGCAACGCCGGACGCCGCACCTACTAGGATGTCCTCGAGGCTTTTCAGCAACATAGGGACTCCTGTCTCCCCGCCCTGCGTATACATACCAAATATAAAGCCGGCGTACCCGGGATCTCCGCGCAGGACGATTGGCTCGATTTTCGTCGATTTGAGCCTAGTGCATAGCGCGCATCGTGTCAAACACCGGTCGGCTCAAGGATGAAGACCAGACTTCACCCTGGTACTGCTATCAGATACAATCCGCAGTACGAGAGCCATGATGCGTCATGGATCAAAACCGAGGGGTTGTCTCGATGGCCGAACGAATCGATTGGGAGCGCAGACTGGCAGGCAGGGCTGCGGCGGGGAAGCTGAGGATGCTGTACGGACGCGGCGAGGTGGAACGTCAGACGAAGCGTTTCGCGCGACTGAGTTCCCGGCTCGACGCGCAGCTGTCGCTCGAATCCGAGTCCGGGGATAGCTGTGTCGAGTATCGATTCTACTCGGCTCCCGGCCGGGTCGAGCTTGGAGGCAACCATACCGATCACAACCGCGGGAGGACACTCTGCACGGCGGTCGGGCTGGACGCCGCGGCCTGCGTGGCCGCGCGAAAGGACCTCCTCGTCCGCATAGTTTCCGAAGGGTATGCCGAGCCGATCCTCGTCGACCTCGGGGATCTCGAGCCGAAGGACTCGGAGCGGGGGAAGACCGAGGCCCTGGTGCGCGGAGTGGCGCGTGCGCTCTCCAAGCACGGCGCGCGGCTTCGCGGTTTCACCTGCGTGATCCACTCCGAGGTGGCGCCGGGATCGGGACTCTCCAGTTCCGCGGCCATCGAAGTCCTTCTGGGAACGATCATGGCCGACCTCGCATCGATAACGCTCGATCCCATGGATATAGCCCGGGCGGGGAAGTACGCGGAAAACGAGTATTTCGGCAAGCCTTGCGGGCTCATGGATCAGGCGGCCAGCGCCCTTGGCGGTATCATCCACCTCGACTTCGCCGATCCAGAAAAACCGTCCTTCCGGCGGATCGACTTCGACTTCGAGCACCACGGGCTCCTGCTCGCCGTCGTGAACACGGGCGGCAGTCACGCGGATCTCACGGCCGAATACGCCGCCGTCCCCGCCGAGATGAAGGCCGTCGCCGCCTTCCTCGGAGCCGAATGTCTGCGCGAAATCGATTCTGCCACCCTCATCGCTCGAGGCCCCGAAATCCGAAGAGCCTGCGGCGATCGAGCACTCCTCCGCGCCTTTCACTTCGCCGCGGAAAACGCCCGCGTGAGCGAGATGGCCGAGGCTCTCGAATCGGACGACCTGAAATCATTCCTCAAGCTCTCGAAACAGTCCGGCCGATCCTCCTGGGAACTCTTGCAGAACCTCTATCCGCCCGCCGCTCCCGCCGAACAGGGCATACCGCTCGCCCTCGAACTGAGTTCGATGTATATAGGGAAAAAAGGCGCATGGCGCGTCAACGGCGGAGGCTTCGCGGGGACGATCCAGGCCTTCGTCCCGGAACGCCTCTGGAAGGGCTATGCCGCGCTCATGGAGCGTTATTTCGGCCCTGGCTGCGCGCGACGTATGTCGGTCCGCAATCAGGGAGCCGTCAGAATCACCGTATAAGAGGTGCGCATCTTCGGCGCGAAAGGAGTCCGGACCGTGAGCGAAGGCAAAAAAGGTTTCGGGAAATATGTAGGAAGCACATTTCTTATCAGCCTCGGCTTCTTCACCATGGGCCTCATGGACCCGCTCTACGACAATTACGTGCCGCTCTTTCTCAAGGAGTACATCCCCGCGATGAGCGTCCGCAACACGATCATGACTATCGACAACTACTTCGCCCTCCTCCTCATACCGCTTTTTTCGGTCTGGTCGGACAAGATCCGGACACCCATCGGCCGAAGGATGCCCTTCATCCTCGTAACCCTCCCGATGAGCGCCCTGCTCTTCGCCGCACTTCCCTTCGCGGCAGCTGCGTCCCTCTCGGCCCTCCTCGTCGTGATTGTAGCGCTCAACGTCTTCAAGCAGGGTGCGCGCGGTCCCGTCGTCGCGCTCATGCCCGACATAATCCCGGGCGAGTACCGGTCCCAGGCGAACGGCGTCATCAATATGGCGGGAGCCCTGGCCGGCATCATCGCCACACTCTTCCTCGCCAGGCTCATAGATCCGATAGTCACCCTGCCCTTCTTCGGCGCGACCCAGGGCAAGGCTCCCTTTATAATCGCCGCCGCCCTCGTCGTCATGAGCGTTCTTCTGCTTTTTCTGCTGGTGAAGGAACGACACACGGACGAAAGCGCATCGGAACCTCGCGCGCCTATTCTCTCGTCCCTGCGCAAGATCGCGCTCGCCGAGGACAAAAGCGCCCTCCTCATCCTCATCGCCATCTTCCTGTGGTTTTTCGGCTACCAGGGCGTCCTGCCCTGTATCAGCACCTACATGCTCGACGTCATCGGCGTCCCGAAAGGCCAGACCAGCTACGCGATGGGCGCGGTTGCAGCGGCCATGATCCTCTTCGGCCTTCCCTCAGGCGTTTTGGCGGCCAAGATCGGCAGAAAAAAAGTAATCCGCGCGTCACTACTGGGGATTGTCGTCGTAATGATAGCGATATTCTTCCACGAACCGGCGACGGCCTCCTTCGGCATCTCCGGCGCCGTTCGACTGTACAGTTTTCTCGGTCTCATGTTCGTCTTCGGGACGTTCTGGATCGCGGTCGTGGCAAACTCCTTCCCCATGCTCTGGCAGATGGCGAGCTACGCCGACATCGGTATCTATACGGCTGTGTACTATCTCGCAAAGGAGTCCTCATCCATTATTTCGCCGCCGATAACCGGATTGGCCTCCGACAATCTCGGAATCAGGAGTATCTTTATCGTGGCCGCAGTCGCCATGTTAGCCGCCTTCCTCGTCATGAGCTTCGTCAAACGCGGCGAAAGTACCGAGAAGCCGGAGGGCGACCCCGCGGTGAAGGAGTCTTGACATGGAATCGATCGAACGCACGGTCGCCGGGCTTCTTGAGTCATACAAGCGCGACGGCGGGGTGAATCACTCGAAGGGCCCCGATCTTCCCAGCCGCGAGGCCGTAGTCCGCGCGCTCTCTGATCTTCTGACTCTGGTCTTCCCCGGCTTTCGGGAGGACGTCGATATCGACGATTCGAACATCGCTTTCGTCGCGGGGGAGCTCGCACATCGCGCGGCCAAGGTCCTCGTGGCCGAGTGCGCGCGCGCCCTGCGGTACAAGCACCGCATCGAGGGCGGCCCCGAGCCCTGCTGCCCTGCCGCCATCGAAATCGAATCGCGCGATCTGGTCGCCGGCTTCTTCGAATACCTTCCCAGCATGCGCCAGGTGGTCATGGAAGACGTCACGGCGGCCTTCCGCGGGGATCCGGCAGCAAAAACCGTCGAGGAAGTCATCCTCGCCTACCCGGGACTCGAGGCGATCGTCGTCCACCGCATCGCCAACTACTTTTGGACCTCGGGCCTCCCTCTCATACCCCGCATGATGAGCGAACAGATACACTCGAAGACCGGCATCGACATCCATCCCGGCGCAAAAATCGGCCGGCGCTTCTTCATAGACCACGGCACGGGCGTCGTCATCGGAGAGACGGCGGTCATAGGCGACGACGTGAAGCTTTACCAAGGGGTCACCCTCGGAGCATTGTCGGTCAAAAAAGAAGAGGGCCAGACCAAGCGCCATCCCACCATCGAGGATCGCGTAACCATTTATTCCGGCGCGACCATACTCGGGGGGGAGACGGTCATCGGGGCCGATTCGGTCATCGGCGGAAACGTGTGGCTCACACAATCCGTCCCGCCGCGTTCCAAGGTTTATCTTCCGGAGGGCGAGCACCTCGCGCGGGTCGAAGCCCGAGCGTGGAAAGGTTGAAAGAAAAGCGAAAAGGGCTTCACACGTGAACCGATTTCAAAAGTCGGTCACTTTTGGAATTGGCTTTGCGATTTCGCCGAATCGCGGTTTTCCAGGCAGCGCTTTCAAAACGCTCTGAGTTTTGAAAGAGCTTCACTTTACTGAAAATCACAGACGGGTATAATGTCCCGTGGAGAATCTCGTTCAGGAGGCATGTATGAAAAGCCAAGACAAGCAGAAATCCGAAGAGAAGAAGAAGCCTCAGAAGACACTGAAGGAAAAGCGAGCCGAAAAAAAAGCCAAGAAGGCGTCCAAGTCCTCCGAGGCCTGATCTTCGGTCATGGGGCCGCTCGTTTACCGTGGTTTCGCATACTGCGGCCGCGGTGTGCGGGCGGCACCCTCGACGCATTGAAGTTTTTTCCTTGACAGGTTGATGACAAACATCGAGTTTTGCACGCCGTTAAAAGAGTTTTATGATACCTTCCAGTCTTTCCTGCTTTAGGGAGGAGAGGTAACGCTCTTCTTCTTTTTCAACGAGGGTCTCCAGAGTCGGGGGAATACGTTTTAAGAGGACCTTGCCGCTTCGGGCGTAGAAAAAAATCTTGCGCGGCTCCTGACCGCCGACATCCGAGGCTGCAAGGGGGATGCCCTCGGCTTTCAAGTACGATAGCGCGAAATCGATGTTGCTCTGTGGAATATGGGCCGCGCTTATTCCCGAAAACCGAAGTATGGAAGCGCCGCCGAAGACCTTGGCCCTGAGATCGTTTTTCTTCGCGCCCAGCTTCAATAGCTCGTTGATGAGCAACTCCATGGCGTACATTCCGTATTTCGCGTTCGGGCTTCGGACAAGATCCTCGCGTGCGACTTCCCCGGGCAGCATGAAATGGTTGAGACCTCCGAGCGACCGCGTTTCGTCAAACAAGCCCACGGCCACGCAGGAGCCCAAGACCGTCGAAATAATCGTATCCTCCGATGTCGCATAATACTCGCCGGGGTGGATGGTGACGACCTCTTGTTCGAACTGCGATACGCTGTGTTTGAACACGCAGAGCCCCGACACTAGAAGAGTGTCACCTCTCCCGATTGTCTTCCTTCCTCGACGTCGAAATTACCGATATCGGCTGCCGCCTTTTTGTGAGTGAAGATGGTGAAGCGTTCGACCATTTTTCGCATTCGCTCGGGCTCGGGTTCTATTTCCTCCGCGGAGAGCCCCTCTCTGAGCGACTCTTTCAGTACCCCGAGCCGAGAACCGACCGAAAGAAGACCATCGCCGAGGGAATGCAGACTGTCCATATTCTCACGCGCACGTTCGACGAGGGATATGAACTCGTCGGTATAGAGCGCAAAAGAACCGATCGCTCCGCGAATTGTATTTCGCCGCGTCTGCAGGGCAGTTATACCCTCGCCTAAAACGCCGAGCACGGAACGCAAACGCGCATCGTCCGCCTCTTCCCCGGCGGAAAACTCGGCGAAGGCTCCTTCGGTCAGTTTGATGAACTCCTTCGTCATGTCCATGGCCGATTCGACGTCCGACGCGATACGTCCCGTCAGCTCGACCATGCCCGCGACGGTGTTCGTCACTCCGGCGAGGGCCCGGGTCTTGGCAACCTCGATGCGGGATGCGACGACAATGTTCTGAAAGCGCGTCAATAAAGTCGCAAGGCCCTTGAAACTCTCGTCGAGAACCTTGACCTGCGACGCCAGACGCGAGGCTTTTTCGAAGACCTCGAGCTTCAGTTCGAGATACTTTTCTGATCCGCGGCTGAAAGACTCGGCATTTACCATGTCGAGGAGGCCCGTTTTCTCGGAAAGGAACTCGGATCTCCGTCGTTCACAGGAATCGACGAGATTCCGTATGGTATCCAAATCCGAAGCGAAGGCACTAGCGCTCGAAGCGATCTTGCCCGCGATATCCTCGATGAGATCCTCCGAGAGTTCGGCGACCGCGGCGGTAAATGCCCTGTCCTTTTTCTCGCCTGTAGTACAAGCAGTCGCGGCTTCGCCCAGCGAGATCGCAACGTGTTGGAGCGATTGGCGGACTATGTCCTGGAGCTGGACCTCGCTCATGACACTGAGGACGGGCTCGCGCACGCGCCTGGCCTCGGCGAGCAGCGATGTAAAGAAAACCGAGGCCTGCGAGAGGCTCGTCTCGATGGTCTCATATCCCTTCCCGATCGATTCGTAAAGTCCGAAAAAGAAATTCTGCTGATACTCGTCGAGCTCCGACAGACGGCCCCGGAGATCGGTAAAGGAATCGAGGAGGGTTCTGCCCGTAACGGTGATCCTTTCGGAGTATGTGATCGTCATTCCTGCGAGCCGTTTAAGCTCGTCGGTGATGACAGAAAAGGCCTTTCCGACCGTCCCCGATTTGAGGGCGAAGGTCATGGCGTTCAACGAGATGAGTTCCATCTCCTCCGAATCGGCGCGGACATGCGAAATGATTTCTTCGAGCGACGACAGTCGTTTGATACTCTCCGTCACGATCGAGAGGAATGCGGAATCACGGGCGTAGAGCGATTGGAAAAACGATCGGGATTCCTCGATGAAGGAGCGTGCACCGGCATGTTTCCCGCTTGATTCAAGCGCATCGAGACCGTGTATGGAGTGCTCGGCGGAATCGGCGCTCTTCTGCATCTCCTCGGAAAGTCGGGGGAAGAGGCGGCCGAGTTCAAGGTAGAGCGTCTCGCTCTCGCTTTCAACGCGTTTAGTCTCACGTATGAGGGCTGAGACTTCTTCTGCAATATCGATGGGCACCACTTAACTATATGAAACAAAAGAGCCCGCCGCAAGGACGGACTCTTTTTCGGAAAAACCAGAAAAACGGATAAAAGGATGAGTTTCGATCAGCTCGCCTGCTCGTCCCACTTCACCGGCAGGATGGAAAGCTCGGTGTCCTTGTCGAAGAAGCGGGCCTTGGTCATAACCGGCGCGA
>CAZXXZ010000062.1:0-12167 GCA_964644505.1 uncultured Treponemataceae bacterium
CGCGCCGCCCCCGTCCGTTCGTCCCCGCGCGGCAAGGAGCGCGCCCCTTCTGCAGGGCGCCCTCTCTGCCTGTGCGCGCGGGAGGGTGTTTTTCAAAGACCTACGGGAAGGCGATCCCCTCCTGGGATCACCTTCCCTAATATGATACTACGCTACTGGAGCAACTGCAAGACTGTTTGTGTCTTTTGGTTGGCCTGGGCGAGCATGGCTCCACCGGCCTGGACCAGGATGCGGTTCTTGGTGTAGTCGACCATCTGGTTGGCCATATCGGTGTCGCGGATCCTGCTTTCGGCGGCCTGCAGGTTTTCGGCGCCGACATCGATGCCGCGGACGGCGTGCTCGAGCCTGTTCTGGTAGGCGCCGAGGTCCGCGCGCTGTTTGTTGATCCGCTTCAGGGCGGCGTCGACGATGCCGATGGTCCTGTTGGCGCCGTCGGCGTCCTCGAGGCTGACAATACCGTCGTTGCCGATATTCCGCACGCCGAGGGCCCGGGCGGTCATGGTGCCGATATAGACGCGCTTGCGCTGGTCCATATTGGCGCCGATCTGGAACCACATCGAACCGGTGATCACGTTGTCGCCGTTGTCGCGGGCGAAGCGGCCGGTCAGGAGGTTCATGCCGTTGAACTGGGCGTGGCTGGCGATCCGGTCGATCTCGTCGACGAGCTGGCTGACCTCGACCTGGATCTGCATGCGGTCCTCGGTGCTGTAGATGCCGTTCGCGGCCTGTACCGACAGCTCGCGGAGACGCTGGATGATGTCCTGGGATTCCTGCAGATAACCTTCGGTCGCCTGAATGAAAGAAATGCCGTTGGCCGCGTTCTTCGAAGCCTGGTTCAGGCCGCGAATCTGGCTGCGCATCTTTTCAGATACGGCCAGGCCCGATGCGTCATCGCCCGCTCGGTTGATCGCCAGGCCCGAGGAGAGCTTTTCCATGTTCTTTTCGGTGTTAAGATTGGTGACGCGGAGCGAGCGGTCTGCGAACATCGCGCTCAGGTTGTGATTGATGATCATGTCGTTCCTCCTTGGATTTTTCGCGGGGCGTCCCTGCCCCTGCGCTTAAAGAGTGATAGTGATAACGATGTACCTCTATGTCCTTTGCCCTCCTTCCGCCGTTTTTTTATAAAACGAGCTAAAGTCGACGCTTGGATTGTCGAAACTAGGAATTGGATACGAGTCGAACCATAAATGACCTCTCGACCCTCTTCCTTCATTCCTCTATCGACCACTCGGGCCGAAAACTTGAGTACAAATAATCCTGTGCCTTCTTTGTCATTCGACTTGTGCCCGCTACAGGCCTTCCATACAATATGCGGCTAGACAGAGGAGGCGAACATGAAGACGACGGAATTCATCCATTCCGCCTCGGACGGGCACCCTCTTTTCGTCTGTAAATGGTCGCCGGCGGCAGCCACCAGGGCCGTACTCGTGGTCATTCACGGTATGGCAGAGCACTCCGCCCGCTACGAGCGCCTTGCCGAGGAATTGACACAATCGGGAATAAGCGTCATTGCTCCCGACCTGCGCGGACACGGGAAGAGCGCCGAGAGCGGCAAGCTCGGATGGATCACCAAACGGGAGGGGTTCGTCCGCATTTGCGCCGATCTTCAGGAAATAATCGACTCTGTACGCGCCGCCGAAAAGACTGTTCCGGTCTTTCTTCTCGGCCATTCTATGGGATCGCTCATCGCCGAACTCTTCATCATTTCAGCTCCTCGAGGAATTGCAGGCTGTGTTCTGTCTGGAGTTATCGCGCCCCCGCCGGCTCCTCTCCTGGCGGTCGGGCGGCTGATCGCGTCCTGCGGCGCCTTTTTTAAAGGAGGCATGAAAGCATCACCCCTTCTCCATGCAATGTCCTTCAGCGCCAATAACCGCTACTTCGAACCGGCGAGGACCTCCTGCGACTGGCTTTCGCGCGACACCGCGGAAGTCGACGCATATATAGCCGATCCTCTGTGCGGCTTCGTATGCAGTTTCGATTTTTACCGGGCTCTCTTTTCCGGACTATCCTTGTACCTTCGGCCTTCCCCCTTCGCGAAGGTCGACAAGACTTTGCCTGTCTATATCTTCTCGGGAGCGGAGGACCCGATCGGGGGAGCGAAAGGCTTTGTGCCCGTTCTGGCCGAAATGCTCAGAAAGGCAGGCCTGGCAGATGTCGAGACCAGGCTCTATCCCGGTGCCCGACACGAGACGCTCAACGAGACAAATCACAGCGAGGTTGTTGAGGACCTGAAAAAATGGCTTGTGGAACGGATTGAAAGAGCGGCGCTTCGTACGGCCGCTTCTTGACCCTCTGCCGAGTTCCCGCGCTATAATAGATGTAATATATTGTATCAGCATCTGTTGTGAGGCCCCCCATTGCTCATCAGGTATCGAAGAGCAGAAGACGGAAGACCGGTCGCCAAGGCTGTTATCTATACTGCCGAAGAACACGGCATCGATCGTTCCGGTATTGATCCCGACGCCATCCGTATCATCGAGCGACTCAGGGAAAACGGCCACGAGGCCTATATCGTCGGAGGCGCCGTCAGGGATCTCCTGCTCGGTCGCAGACCCAAGGACTTCGATATCGCGACCGACGCTCAACCACCGCGGATCAAAAAAATCTTTCGTTCCGCGCGGGTTATCGGTCGGAGATTCAGACTCGTCCATGTCTATGTAGGCTCGAAGATTTTCGAAGTATCGACCTTCCGCTCGATCGCCAATGGTACGGTGGGGAACGAATTCGGAACCGTCGACGAAGACGCGTATCGCAGGGACTTTACGCTCAACGCCCTCTATTTCGATCCCCACGACTCGACCCTTGTCGATTATGTCGGAGGCTTCAAGGACATAGCGTCGAGGCGGATCGAGCCGGTCATCCCTCTGAAAAGGATTTTCAAAGAAGATCCTGTGCGGATGATCCGCTGTATCAAATACGCCGTGGTGGCGGGTTTCAGGATTCCGCTCTCGGTACACCTTGCGCTCAAACGCGACGCGGCTCTCCTTACGCAGGCGAGCCCCGCCCGCTTGACCGAGGAGTTTCTCAAAATACTCGCCTCGGGTTGTTCGTCGGAGATACTGGAAGCATTGGCGCGCTACGGACTTCTACGTTCGTTTCTCCCCGAAACCGCGGCTTTCATTTCCGGACGATCTACGGCAAAGGCCTTGTTTTTCTCTGAACTTTCGAAGCTTGATTCCGAGATTAAGCGGCGCTCCCAGGACTATGGCCTGGCCGTTCTTTTGGCGCATTTCTTCAAACCCCTCCTTGAATCCGCGCTCGATCGTTTTACCGATACGCCCGAATCATTCCGCGAAGCCCTCGCCCTCGCACGACGCTTCCTTTCGCCGTTGAACCCTCCACGGGCTGAAGTAGAAGCCGCGATATTCGTTGTCTTCAAGCGGAGAGGCCTTTCGCCGCTTCTTAAACCGAGGCGGGAGGCTCAGGAGCGGCGTCGATCGCAGCAGAAGACACAGGCACAAAAAGAAATCGTTCAGAAAATGCATCAAACGGCGTCTTCAGGCGACAGCCTTGAGCGGAAAGGCAGCGGTGCAGTTTCTGAACACGCTACAAGCCCGGCGAAGAAAAAAAAGAGACGCCGCAGACCGCGGGACAGGTCGAAAAACACCGATGCCTCGGATTCCAGTGGCAAAACGAGCTCCTAGTTCGATGACGGAATGCTGAAGAGCCGAGGCGCAGCTTCGACGAGTTTGCATGCCTTGACAAGTGTTCTTCTTCTTTTCCAGAATGAATCCGTGATGACAGACAAGCTCGAGTCCTTTTCGATCGAAGAGCTATATGCGCTTGCCGATAAAATGGGTCTCGATCTTCCGCCCGATCTCGAGCGGAATTTTGTGATCGAAGAGATACTCGATGTCCTCGCCGAGGATTCCGAAGAGAGACGATCCTCCCAGGTCGAAGCACTCCATGTCGACGAAAAGAAATTCTGCGGCTCTGAACTCGACGATATCGATATGGATGAAGAAACCGACTTCATGTTGGAAGAGCGGTACAACGAGACGATGATACATGTGATCGTCCGTGATCCTTCCTGGGCCTTCGCGTTTTGGGATATAGCCGACAGCGAACTCGACGAATTCCGCGGCGATGATTCTTCGGCCAGTCTTTTTCTTCGTGTCACCGAGCTTCCGCCGGCGGGAGACTCTCCCTCGTCCGCATGCGAAAATCAAAGGGAATATTTCGATATACCCGTCTCCGAAGAAGACCGGCAATGGTACATAAACCTTCCACGCTCAGGCATGCGCTTCCGAATCGATCTCTGTGTGCGTAGAACGGCTCAGGTGGGCAAGATACGAGTCGTAGCCAGGTCCAACGAGGTCGTCTCCCCTCGGCTCTCCCTTGTGCAGGATCTCGCCTCGATGGATGAAGGCTGGCGCTCTTTGCTCGTTCTTTCCGGTATCTGCGATCTCCACATCGACGGTTTCGACGACGTTGATCAGTCCCGCGCCGGTTCGATCGCCGGTTCCGCGGTATGTTCGGAGACTGCGGCGCAGGGATCCGCCGCTGTACGGTGACGAGGATGGACAGGGGCTATCTCGCGCTGGTTCTCAACGCTCACATGCCCTTCGTCCGCAGACCCGATTATCCGAGTTTTCTCGAAGAGCGCTGGTTTTTCGAGGCGCTTTCGGAGACATACCTCCCACTCCTCGCATTGTTCCGTAGACTCGAGTCGGATTCGATCCCCTTCAGGATAACGCTCGCGATTTCGCCGACGCTCGCCGCAATGCTCGGCGACAAAATCCTCGGAGAGCGATATATCCGGTACCTCGATGCGCAGCTTGCGATCGCCGAGTCCGAGGAGGCTCGTACAAGGGGGGACAGTGATTTTTCCCCCCTCGCGCGCATGTACGCGGACCTCTACCGGAGGGACAGGCAGGATTTTCTCGACGAGTACGCCGGCGATGTGCTTGGAGCCCTCGATTTTTATTATAAAAAAGGACGTATCGAACTCATCACGACAAGCGCGACCTACGCCTTTCTCCCCGCTATACAGAACATGCCGGAGGCGGTCGCGGCGCAGATCGAAACCGCGATTGTTTCGCATCGAAAAGCCTTCGGCAAGCATCCTGCAGGCTTCTGGCTTCCTCAGCTCGGTTGGTATCCGGGGCTCGGCGAGGTGCTCAAGTCCTACAATGTTCAATACACGATCGTCACCACGCGAGGCGCCCTGCTCGGTAATCCGACCCCGCGATTCGGTTCTTTCGCGCCGGTCGAAAGTCCGCGTGGATTCTCGGTTTTTATCCGGGACGCCGCGGCGACAAGCGCGGTGTGGTCCGAGACCGAGGGGTATCCGGCCGATCCCGAGTATCGCGATTTCTACCGCGATATCGGCTTCGATCTGAGCGCCGAGTATCTTGCTCCGATCCTCGAGGAGTCGCAGCATCGCATCTACACCGGATTCAAGTACTGGGCCGTGACCGGGAAGACGGATCAGAAGCGGCCCTACGATCCCTTCGCCGCGGCGATCAAAGCGGCGCAACACGCGGCGCAGTTCCTCGCCGATCGCCGTACGAGCGCCGAGCGCGCCCGTCAGTTCATGGATCGGCCCCCCGTCATGGTCTGTCCCTTCGACGCGGAACTCTTCGGACACTGGTGGTTCGAAGGTATCGTTTTTCTCGAGTCCTTGTTCCGCGAAGCCGCGAGAGGAGATCTCAGACTCGTCTCGCTCGGCGACTACCTTCACGAACATCCTTCAAGCCAGGTTTCCATTCCCGAATTCTCTTCATGGGGGGACGGCGGCTACGCCGAGGTCTGGCTCGACGGCTCGAATGATTGGATCTACCGTCATGTGCACAAGTTGGTTGAACGGATGTCGGAATTGGCCGAGCGTTTCCCCGACGAGTCGGGTCTGCGCGAACGTATCCTGAATCAGGCCGCCCGTGAGGTTCTGTTGGCGATGTGTTCCGATTGGGCCCTCCTCATACGGGCGGGCCGCTCCTCGTCCTTCGCACGCAGGCAGATCGAGGACGCCGTCGCCAACTTCAACCGTATTTACGACATGCTCTGCTCGAATACGGTGGGAACCGAATGGCTCACGCGACTTGAGAAGCGCAACAATCTTTTCCCCATGATGAACTACCGGATCTTCCGTAGAAAACGCTGAGCTTGATCCCCGCGGCGCTGGAACTCGGGCTCTTCATTTTTACGGCAGTACTTGAAATTTCCGACGGGAATATGGCATAGTTCGCCATGGAGACTCGCGACGTATTCGATAATCTGTCCCCGCTCGATCATCGTTATTGGAAAGCGAACAAGGAAATCTTCGACGCTCTGTCGTCCATCCTCTCCGAAAAGGCGCAGCTGCGTTGGTGCGCCCGCGTCGAGGCCGCGCTTCTCATCACCCACCTCGAACTTCGCGGTCTCGCGCGTCCTGCTCTTGTCGAGACGATAGAGAACGCGGCCGAGGCCGTCGATAGCGCCGAGATTTACGAAGAGGAAGAGAAGACCCGTCACAATATCCGCGCCCTCGTGAACGTATTCCAGAGGAAGGTTCCGGATGATGTCGCGAGCCTTGTGCACCTCGGGGCGACGAGCGTCGACATCCTCGATACCGCGAAGTCGCTGGCGCTCCGCGAGGCGGTCCGCAAGGTCGTGCTTCCCCTCCTCGCGCGCGTCGAACTCGAGCTCTGCCGTTTCGCGATCGACGAGGCCGAGACGGCCCAGGTCGGGCGCACTCACGGGCAGCACGCCGTGCCCCTGACCTTCGGATTCGCGATGGCCGAATACTCGAGCCGCCTGGGCAAGTGCATTCTGCGTGTTTCAGAACTCGCCGCCGACCTTCGGGGCAAGCTCGCCGGGGCCGTAGGCTCGTATAACGCGCTTTCGATGAGCTACCCCGATCCCGAGGCGGTCGAGCGCCGCTTCCTTTCGCGTCTGGGACTGGAGCCGAGCGAGCACTCGACCCAGCTGGTCGAACCCGAGCATGTCCTCAGACTCCTCCTTGAATTGAACGCGGCCTTCGGCGTCATCGCGAACCTGGCCGACGATCTGCGCAATCTTCAGAGGACCGAGATCGGCGAGGTGCGCGAATCCTTCTCGGCGGCCCAGGTCGGCTCCTCGACTATGCCTCAGAAACGCAACCCCTGGAATTCGGAGCATGTGAAGAGCCTGTGGAAGGCCTTCGTCCCCCGGGTCATGACGTTCTACATGGACCAGATCTCGGAGCATCAGCGCGACCTCACCAACTCGGCGAGCGAACGTTTCATTACCGAGTACCTCGCGGGGCTCTGCGCGGCCGCGAACCGCATGCTGGGAGTCCTGCGCGGCCTCTTCGTCGACCGTGAAAGAATGGCCGCCAATTTGCGCATGACGGGCGGGGCAGTCCTCGCCGAACCTGCGTACATCCTCATGGCGGAGACGGGCGAGAAGGACGCACATGAAAAACTTCGTCGCATAACGCTTTTGTGCGAACGCGAAGGGCTTTCGCTCGCCCAGGCCCTCGATCGCGAAGGTGTGCTGCCGTCTTTGACAGAACGCCTTCGTTCGCTCGGTATCGAGGATGCGAAGGAGTTTTTCTCGAAGCCCGAACTTTATAGGGGCATCGCCGCCCGCAAGGCGCGCTCGATCGGTGAAAAGTACCGAGCTCTCATGGCTTCGTTCCTCGCCGATAAGGATGGCTCCGCGGGAGTCTCGCAGAGCTGAGGGAAGAGGTCCGACCGGCCAGCAGCCGGCCCGGGCCGGCCGGCCGTCGGAATTGACAGGCTGTAAATAAATTTTTATAGCCTGTATAGATCGTCCCGTCAGAGGGACTGATACCGGCGGGCCGCCCGGTGAGGGTCCGCGGAGGGCGCCGTTCGCGCCAGGAGCCGTTTTATGATCGAAGAGAGCTACTCCTACGACGACATTCTGCTCGAGCCCGGTTACTCGGAGATACTCCCCCGGGAGACCGATGTCACAACCCTCGTCGCCGGCGATATTTCGCTCAACGTCCCCATACTCTCGGCAGCCATGGACACCGTGACCGAGGAGAGAATGGCGATCGCCCTCGCCTTGCAGGGCGGAGCCGGGGTCATACACCGCAATCTGAGACCCGATGTCCAGGCCGAGCAGGTAGCCTCGGTCAAGCGCTACCTCAATTGGATCATAGAGAACCCCGTTACGGTCGAGGCCGATAGAACCCTCCGCGAGGTGCGCGCGATCATGGAGGGGCAGCGCGTAACCGGCCTGCCCGTTATCGAGGAGTCCGGAAAACTCGTGGGAATCATCACGGCGCGGGACCTGCGCTTCCGCCGCGACGACGGCGCCCTCGTCAGCGACGCTATGACATCACAAGTAATCGTCGAGCGGCCGGACGCGACGCCGGCGAGCGCCCGCGCGAAGTTCGACGAGCATCGCATCGAAAAGCTCCCCGTGGTCGACGAGGAGGGAAGACTCACCGGGCTTATAACCGTAAAAGATATGGAGAAGCACGAGCGCTATCCGAACGCGGCGACCGACAAGTCCGGCCGCCTCATCGTCGGCGCCGCGGTCTCTCCTCAGGACTACGAGGTGCGTATGCCGCTCCTTAAATCGGCCAAGGTGGATTTCGTGGTTCTCGATACCGCACATGGGGATTCCCGCAACGTCATCGAGGCTGTCCGCGGAATAAAGCGGTCCTTCCCGGGTATCCCCGTGATCGGCGGCAATGTCGCAACTGCCCAGGGAACGCGGCGGCTCATCGAGGCGGGGGCGGATGCCGTCAAGGTCGGCGTTGGTCCGGGCTCGATCTGCACGACGAGAATCGTAGCGGGCGTCGGCGTCGCGCAGTTCACCGCGGTGCTCCGATGCGCCGAAGAGGCTGCCAAGTCCGGTGTACCCGTCATCGCCGACGGCGGAATCAAATACTCGGGCGATATCGTCAAAGCAATAGCAGCCGGTGCGGCGGCGGTCATGATCGGCAACCTCCTTGCCGGTCTCAAAGAGGCCCCGGGTCGAGAGGTCCTCTACGAGGGACGGATCTACAAAGAATACCGCGGCATGGGCTCCATGGGCGCGCTGAAGGACGGATCGGGCGACCGATACGGCATGTCGAAGGACGAGTCTCCGGTTCCCGAGGGCATCGAAGGTCGCGTCCCCTACAAGGGCGAATTAAAGCCCTTCCTCCATCAGCTCGTGGCGGGTCTCAGAAAGGGTATGGGCTACTGCGGCTGCCGCGACCTGGCCGAGCTCAGGCGCTACCGCCGTTTCGTTCGAATCACCGCCTCGGGGCTGCGCGAGAGCCATGCGCACGATGTGGCTATCACCCAGGAAGCCCCCAATTACTCACGGCCCTGATAGAGTGCAAAGTCCTCGTCGGAGCATCGTCGCAGCTGAATAGTAGGCCTTGGTCGCCGACTCCGGTATAATCGCGCCGGCAAGGGGGTAGAGGATGAACATTGTCGTTATCGGCGCCCAGTGGGGCGACGAAGGTAAAGGTAAGATCGTCGATTATCTCGCGGCCGATTCTCGGCTCATCGTCCGCTTTTCGGGTGGAGCGAATGCGGGTCATACCATCGTGCTCGGCGGCGAGCAGTACGCGCTTCATCTCGTTCCCTCCGGCATTCTCTACCCTGATAAAACCGTGATACTCGGCACCGGAATGGTCATCGACCCCGAGGCATTGTTTTCGGAACTTTCCGGTCTCGAACAGCGGGGTGTGGATTGGAAGGGCCGCGTGCTCATATCCGACCGGGCCCATATCGTCCTACCCAGCTATCGCAGGATCGACAAGGAACTCGACGCGGCGCGTAAACGTCCCATCGGCACGACGGGCCGGGGCATCGGAGTAAGCTACTCGATGAAAGCCTCGCGCGACGGCGTGCGACTCGCTGACCTGAACGACCCTTCGCGGCTCGAGAATCTTTCGGCCGAAGACCGCGATTGGCTCAGCCCCTGGGCCGAGCGTCTTGCGCCGATGGCGGTCGATCTTGTCTCCTATCTCCGCACACACCGCAACGCTTATACACTCTTCGAGGGTGCTCAGGGCGCCCTGCTCGACATCGATACGGGAACCTATCCCTTTGTCTCGAGCGGCATGTCCTGCGCTGCGGGAGCCGCGGCGCAGGGCGGCATCGGCCCGCGCTCGATCGACCGCATCCTCGGCGTGTTCAAAGCCTATACGACCCGTGTAGGCAACGGCCCCTTCCCGACCGAGTTCGATTCCGCCTCACAGAGCGCCCTCGACAACTACATACGCGAAACCGGGAGGGAGTATGGGGTGACGACGGGCCGGCCGCGGCGCTGCGGCTACCTCGACCTCGTCGCCCTACGGTACGCCACGACTGCGAACTCGATCGACAGGCTCGTGCTCACGCACCTCGACGTGTACGACGAACTCGACGAATTCGAAGCCTGTGTCGCCTATCGCATCCGCGGAAAGCTCGTCGAGGACTTCCCCGCCTCGATAGCCGACCTCGAGGAGGCGCAGCCCGTCCTGCGGAAGTTCCGGGGCTGGAAACAGGCGATCGGTGCCGTGCGCGCCTTCGAGGAACTGCCGCGCGAAGCGCGCGATTACATCGCCTTCATCGAAGAGTATACCGAGACCCCGGTCTCGATCGTATCGGTCGGGTCGGACCGCAACGCCACAATCGTCAGGGAAAGCCCGTGGACAAGATCCTAGTACTCGATTTCGGAAGCCAGTACACCCAGCTCATCGGCCGTAGGATTCGCGAGTTTGGAATCTACGCCCAGATAGAACCGGGCGAGGCCGAGTTTACCGCGCCAAAACTCGAAGGCGTAAAAGGCTTCATCCTCTCAGGCTCGCCGCGCAGCGCCTATGAAGCAGACTCCCCCCGTCCGCACGAATCGGTCTACCGATCCGGATTGCCCATACTCGGCATATGTTACGGGATTCAGGCCATGACGCTCGACTCGGGAGGCGAGGTCGCTCGTTTGGGCGAGCGTGAGTACGGACGCAAGGAAGTGCGGATCATCGTAGACGATCCCTTGCTCGAAGGCCTGCCCAGGTCCTTCTCGAGTTGGATGAGCCACGGAGATTCTATCGCCAGGGTCGCAAAGGGATTCGAGGTGCTCGCGGCATCTGACGGCGGAATTCCGGCCGCGCTTCGCGACCGGGGCAGAAACATCTGGGGACTGCAGTTCCACCCCGAGGTCAGCCACTGCGAGGGCGGCATGCGCATCCTCGAAAATTTCGCCTCGCGCATCTGCGGCGCATCGCGGCAGTGGAGCATGGAAGCCTACCTAGACGAGGTGAAATCACGTATCCAGAACAAGGTCGGCTCGGCGGACACGCTTCTTCTTATCTCCGGCGGGGTCGATTCGACGGTCGCCGGGGCTCTTCTACTCAAAACACTGCCCCGTGAAAAAGTGCATCTTCTGTATATCGACACTGGCCTCATGCGCGAATCCGAGAGCGATGAAGTTATGCGGAACCTCCGCGCTCTGGGAGCCATGCACCTGCATAAAGTCGATGCCGAAAGCGAATTCCTTAGCGCCTTGTCAGGCGTCGAGGATCCGGAGAAAAAGCGGAAGATCATTGGCGATCTTTTTATTACAATACAGGAGCGGGAGGTCGGGCGGCTTGGAATCCCCGACGCCTTCCTCGCCCAGGGAACGCTGTACACCGATCTTATCGAGTCGGGCAAGGGTGTCGGGAACAAGGCGCAGGTCATAAAGAGCCATCACAATGTCCGAAGCCCCTTGGTCGAGCGCAAGCGGGCCGAGGGAAGGATTATCGAGCCTTTAGATAGGCTGTATAAAGACGAGGTCAGGGCCTTGGGAAGGCTCCTCGGTGTTTCGGATGAGGTGGTGCATCGCCATCCCTTCCCCGGGCCCGGACTCGGGGTCCGCATCCTCGGGGAGGTCACCAAGGAGCGCTGCGACCTTCTGCGCGCAGCCGACGCGATCTATATACAAGAACTGAAGCAGCGCGGACTCTACGACAAGATTTGGCAGGCCTTTTCCGTGCTTCTTCCCATAAGATCGGTCGGCGTGGCGGGCGACGAGCGCAAATACGGCTTTGTCCTCGCCCTGCGCGCCGTCGTGTCCGAGGACGGCATGACCGCCGATGTCTATCCATTCGAGCCCGAGGACATCCTGGGTATATCCAGCGCGATAACGAACCGCGTTCCCGGAATCGGCCGCGTGGTTTATGACATCTCGTCAAAACCGCCGGCAACCATAGAATGGGAATAGAAGCCGGCGGTTTTGACGACGCCAATCGCGCGTACGACACGCGATTGGCGAATGAC
>CAZXXZ010000063.1:0-11562 GCA_964644505.1 uncultured Treponemataceae bacterium
CGAGGCCGGAGAGGATGCGCGTCGCAGGTCCTCGTATCTGGTATATCGCCGAGGCCCGGTTCTCTCCGGCGCCGAGCGAGGTAAAACCGGAAAACGCGAGCGGCCTTCGCAGGAGGGGATCCCGCGATTCCGTCGCCTTCAAGGTGAAAAACTGTCCAGGCTCGGGAATCTCGGTAGATCCGTTCCATGAGATGACGAGTTCCCGCCAGGATTCCGCCACAGGACGGTTTGAAAGTATCTCGGCTTCGAATTGCTGCACAGAGCTATACTAGCGGAATACAGCTTCGCGATCAATGATGCGTCGGCATGAGGATGCTCGTCGAACTCGAGCTCTCTGATGTTAGGGGAAAACTCGATGGACCCTGTGCAAGTATGCTATGCTTGGGCGATGCGCGTCACGGCCGATCTTCATATTCATTCCCGCTTCTCGCGGGCGACCAGTCCCAAACTCAGACTCGACTATCTGGACCGATGGGCGCGGATCAAGGGCCTCGATCTCGTCGGTACCGGAGACTGCACGCATCCTGAGTATCTGGCTGAGCTCAAGGAGCAGCTCGAGACGACCGAGGGAGGCTTTTACAGACTGAAGGATGATAACCGCCGCGCCTTCGCTTCCGGTCCGGCGCTCCGTGACGGGCTGCCCGATCCTCCGTCCGCGGCATTGTCCGGAGAGGAACCCAAAGACCCGAAGTTCGCCGTGACCGGGGAGATCAGCACGATCTACTCCGAGGGCGGAAAGACGCGAAAAATTCATCACCTCGTCATTCTTCCGAGTCTCGAGGCGGCCGCGGTTTTTCAGGAGCGCCTGGCGAGGATCGGCAACATCACGTCAGACGGCCGGCCCATTCTCGGCCTAAGTTCACGCGAGCTGTTCGCCATTCTTCTCGAGGCCGACGAGCGGTCCATCCTCGTCCCCGCCCATATCTGGACGCCCTGGTTCTCCGCCCTCGGATCGCGCTCGGGCTACGATTCGATCGACGAGTGCTACGGCGCTCTCGCCTCCCGCATCGGCGCCGTGGAAACAGGCCTTTCTTCGAATCCGCCCATGAACTGGGCCCTGTCCTCCCTCGATCGATTCGCGATTGTCTCGAACTCGGACGCGCATTCGCCCGACAAGCTCGGCCGCGAGGCGACCTTGTACGACATGGATTTTTCATACGAGGGGCTCTTCGACGCGCTCTCGGGGGCTTCGGGCGGTCCCCGCGGACAAGTCGCCGGCACGATCGAGTTTTTTCCGCAGGAGGGAAAGTACCACTATGAGGGGCATCGAGCCTGCGCCGTGGTGCTTTCGCCGGAACAAAGCGCTGAGTGTCGGGGCCTCTGTCCAGTCTGCGGAAAACCCCTTACACCCGGTGTCCTGGGCAGAGTCGCCGAACTCGCCGACAGGCCCATCGATGAATATGCCGACTGCCCGCCGGCCGGCGCGGATGGCAATAAAAGACCCTATCGTTCGCTCATCCCCCTCGACGAACTATTGTCCGAACTGATCGGCTCGGGACCGGCTTCGAAGAAGGTCATGGCGTCGTATAACGCGCTCATCGAGGCTGCCGGAAGCGAACTTCGGTTTTTATCCGAGCTCGATACGGAACGAATCGCCGGCCTCAATGTCGGAAGCATACCCGGCACACTTCTTGCCGAGGCCGTGCTTCGCATGAGATCCGGCCGAGTGTGGATACGTCCAGGCTACGACGGCGAATACGGCCGGATACGAGTCTTCGCTCCAGGGACCGATCTTTCCCGGCCCCGGGAGGATTTTTTCGACACGGACACGGCGTCCACGCGGAACGGAAGCGAGGACTTTTCGGCGACTTCGATACCAAAGCCTGCCGGTCGGACGAGGCGGAGGCGGACAGGTGGCGCCTCGAATGCTTCCGAAAACAAAGCCGCCGAACTGACGATGCGCGAACTCGATCCGGCGCAGATCCGGGCCGCTTCTCACGGAGGCGGGCCGGCCCTGGTCGTCGCGGGTCCGGGCGCGGGTAAAACCGCCGTCCTCGCCCTGCGCGTCGCCCGTCTTCTGCGCGAGGGACTGAAGCCCGAGTCTGTCCTCGCCCTGACCTTCACGAACAAGGCCGCGGCAGAACTCCGCGCGCGCATCGCGTCCTCGGTCGGCGCCGACGAGGCGTCTCGGATCACCGCTTGCACCTTCCACTCTTTCTGTCTGTCGCTGTTGATCGAAAAGCACTGCGAGGCGGGCCTGTCCGAGGCCCCGAGAGTGCTCGGTGCGGACGAGCGCGCCGAACTTCTCGCGCAGATCGCGGCCTCGGCCGGGTCGTGGGGAAGACGCGTGACGGCGGCGAAACTCGGCACGTACATCGAATCGCGGAAACACATGCTTCTTCTGCCCGGCGAAGTTATTCCGCGTCTCGGCCCCGGGGCTCCGCGCCTCGTCGCCTATTCGGATCTCGAAGACGGTACCTTCGCCCTCGATCCCGAGCTCGACGAAGCCTATGCCGGATATCGAGCCGAGCTGAGGTCGCGCAACGCGCTCGATTTCGAGGACCTCGTCGCAGGCACCGTCAGGCTTCTTTCCGCAAAGAAAGACATTCTCGATGCGTATCGGCGAAGATTCACGGCAATCCTGGTCGATGAGTACCAGGACGTCAATTTCGCGCAGTACGCGCTCGTCAGGCTTCTGTATGACCCCGACTCCCCATCGACGGGGGCAGCGGCGCCTTCGCTTTTCGTCATCGGCGATCCGAATCAGTCGATCTACGGTTTCCGAGGCTCGGATCCGCGGTTCATCGAACGTTTCACCGACGATTTTCCCGGAGCCCTTGTGTACCGCCTGAGGAGGAGTTTCCGCTGCCCCGAGCCGATCATCGAAGCAGCAGGCCGCATCGCCTCTGCGGAATTGACCGGATCGGGCGGGGCCGTCTCGCTCTACCGCCGCGAATATCCGACGGCGGAAGCGGAGGCCGAGGGCATCGCGCGCGAGATCGACCGCATGATCGGTGGCACGAGATTTTTCGCATTGGATTCCGGCGTCGCCTCCGGGTACGGAGAGACCTGCGTCGGCTCGGCCGGAGCTCGGGAGCTGAAAAGTCTGGGCGATTGTGCGATTCTCGTCAGGGTCTCGGCTTTGACCGGTCCGATCGAGAAAGCCCTCGCCGATCACGGCATTCCCTGCGAGACGGTCTGCGAGCCGGAACCGAAGGCCGAGCCGCCCGAGCGGAGCCTCGCCGACCTTGTCAAACCCGAGCGCGTCCGCATCATGACGATTCACGCGTCGAAGGGCCTCGAGTTCGATCATGTGTTCATCCCCGCCCTCGAGGAGGGGATACTTCCCTTCACGATCTATGAAGACGAGGAGGAAGACGAAGACGCTTCCCCGATGCGGCGCATACTGGAAGAGCGTCGCGTGCTCTACGTCGCCATGACGCGCGCGCGGCGGACCCTCAGTCTGAGCTGGGCGCGCGAAAGACTATTTCGTGGCCGACGCCTCGAGCTGGGGCCGAGCCGCTTCCTCTCCGAACTCGAGGATATCGTTCCGCTCCAAAGCGACAAGGGCCTTCGAAAGAAGCGCGATCCCCAGCTTAGGTTATTTTAAGTAAAGGGGACCTCGAAAAACTTCAGTTTTTCGAGGTCAACCTTAAAAAAAGCAATTCCCGTAAGGGAATTGCACGGAACCTCTAAAAACCAACCGGGTTTTTAGAGGTTCCCTAAAATTAACTGATCGACCACAGAAAGCCTTCCGCGAGCTCGGCAATGATGGCGGCCCCGTGGCTATTGAGGTGGATGCCGTCGACGAGGAGCCTGAACCGGTTCGAGGCCGATATCTCGTCGAGGCTCTTGCCGAAATGCCGCTGCGCCCTGCCCGCGTCGAGCTGGGCCTTTCCGAAGGAACGAAAACCGAGCGGAGGCGGGGAGGGCGGGGGAAGCGACTCGATATAGGCGCACAGACGCTCGCGCAGGGGGAGATACTCCACGCCCTCCTCGGACGCGATCTCCTTGATGATTCCGGCATAGTCCTCGGTTCTTATATAGGCGTAGTGCCCGGGATCCTCGCCGATGGGGGGGATCGAGAAGAGGGCGAGGCGGGCCTTCGTTGTCCGCTTGAGTTTCCGCACGATACCCCGTAAACACTCGCGAAAGAACAGAGGACTCGGTCGTTCGGGGAGTCGCTTGGCCGCGATGTAGCCATAGGCCGCCTGAAAGCCGAAGGTGGCGTTGACGTCGTTCGTGCCGATGAGGATGGTAACCGCGTCCGGATCGAGGGCGGCTATCTCCTCGACGCGCTCACCGAGATTAAAGGCGAGGTCGGCGTTCACGCCGGCATTGACGAACTCCCAGTCCTTCATGCGCGAAGCGAGCATGGAGACGTAGTCGACGCTGACCGCTCCGCGCGTGAGGGAGTCGCCCGCGCAGACCGCCAGCTTTCGACCGCCGCGCGACATGCGTCCCTGAGGATGAGCGGCGCGGTATGCGGCCGGGTTGTTCGGCGCGAGGTCGTTCCCCGAGCGGGAGAATAAAAACACCGAGACGAAGAAGACGGAAAGGATGCCGAGGAGGATTATATCGACCAGACTGAGCGTAATCATGCCGCTCCTCCTTCTCCGAACTCGCGCAAGGCGCGCTCGACCTCTGCAAGCCTTTTTTTGAGGTTGTCGATAGTGCGTTCGAGCCGTTCTTTCTCTTTCGCAAGCCGCTCGGCGGTGTCCTCGGGTGGGCGGGCCTGCGAGAAGCGCGCCTTGACCGCGGCGGGGCTCTGCCCCGCGCGGAGGGCGTTCAAGGCTTCCTGCCTGGCCTCCGGATCGCGTATCGTTGCGGCCATGCGCATGCCGTCCCAGCCGACATCGGGATCGATGTCGTAGGAAGCGGCTCTGACCGCGGATTCGGCCGTCGTCCTCGGGACCCCGAGTGCGCGGTCGACATAGTCTTCAAACCGGGTCTTGTACTTGCGGCAGAGCGACTGGGCCTCGATCATGAGCCTGCCGAATTCGAGCATGAGCTTTCCGTTTTCGGCGATGCAGGAGGAACGGATGCGTCTGGTCAAATCGACGAACTCCGGCTCGGTTTCGAAAATATTGCGATAATGCCCCTTGGCCTCCGCCTCGACGAGAAGATCGTGAAAAATGAGCCAGAACTCGTTGGTGTGCGCACGGCCCGAACTGAGCCCGCCCTTCCGCTCGCAGTGCAGGTGGTGCGCGTATTCATGAATGGCCGTGTACATGAGCTGGTCGTCGGAGGAGAAGTTGCGGTTGTGGATGATGATCTCGCGCGATGCGGCTTTGTAGAGGCCGTTGACGACATTGCTTTCCTTGCCCGAAAAGATCACCGAAAATTCGGTTTTCGGATCGGCGATATCGAGGAGGCGGGCCTTCACTTGATCCTGGTTCATTCTTCTTCCATCCTATCAGGATGCGGGCGGCGTATGAAGGGGCCGGCGGAGAGCGTGCCTTTCATGTAGATTGAGTACGCGGCATTCTGAATCAGGAAGACTCTTCTCATGCGTTTCTACGATATGTCCATCGCAATCGACAAACTACAGAGCAAGTTTTTTTTACACGTGGCCGCAGTTTTTCTTCTATGCGGAATTGCGCCGCCAGTCGCCCGCGCCCAACCGGTGGACCCGGGCGGAGGGACCATGTCGGCTACCCTCGCCCGAGACGAACTTGGACTTCAGCTGAGGTTCAACCCGGACGCGCATTCCCGCTTCGGTTTTTCTCTGCACGCAGACGCCGAGTATGTCGATGTTCGGAGCTTCTTGGAACTCGGCGCGGACTCGAGTGATTACTCACGAATGACGATCGGGCCGGGATCCGCGTCCGGGCTTTTACGCTTTCTTTTCCATCCGACATCCGAGACAGCTATGACGATGGGCTCGCCGGTTGCGATCGATCGCTCGATGGAGGCGTCGAAGGCCGTACTCGGTTTAGGTACCGAGAATGTGCGCGCTTTCGCAATCGCCGAAGGACGGGAAAGCCTTTGGAAGGTCTATATTCCGAGCCTCGAGGCGGATGGTGTGGAAACTGCGCGTTCTATAAAGGCTTCGGCCGTAGGTTTCGCCCTCACGGGATCTGTGGGCGCAGTCGATTGGGCCGCTCTTGCCGATACTTCATACCGGGCTCCCGGTTCCGAAGATGAGGGCTGGACAGTCGAAACCCGCCCCGATGTTGGAGGCGGACTTTGCCACGCCGCGTTTGCGGTGAGGCGGACAGGTCCTTCATCTTCCTCGCTCGCAGCATTCGCCGCATCGGCGGGGAGGCTCGAGGGATCGGGTTTCGCGGCGAGACTCCAGTCTACGAGTAAGGTCGGTCCACTTTCGCTCTCGCTTTCCATGAGCGGGGCGAGCCCTTTCTTCCGTCCCCCGTTCGGCGGGCAAGCGGATGCGTTTTTCCGAGCGCATGGAGAGCTTGTGTATAATCAAACGCGTAAAATAAAAATCACGTATGAATGCGACGAGGTTGCGGAGGGTGAGGGCCTCGTGTCGGCTCCGAAATGGATAAGTTCGCAGTCCTGCACTGTTTCGACATATCTCGGCGGCGGAAGGAAACTGCGCGTATCGGGAAGTCTCGGCGGATCGGCGGAGCCCCTCATTTCGGCCCTCTTTAGCCGTCAAAGCGCGATGCCCGCCCTTCCCGGCGGCTCCGACCACGGATCGGCGCGTTCCACTTTCGAAGTAACGCTTCGTTTTGACAAAGAGGGCGCCCATCGGCCCCTGCCCGAGTTCGGTATAGGAATATCACGGACTTATGGACGGCGTCTGCCCTCGTTCAAAATCGATGCGAAACTCGGCTATCCAAGCGGGGCCGATCCTGAAAAACCGCCCACGGCTCGCGGATCGCTCGAGATAACTTTTCCGACGGCAGAGGGAAGGCTCGTATACGTCAAAGCCGCCCTGACCGATTCGGGAGTAAGGCTTTCGCCCTATTCACACTATGAAGAAGCGATCGGCTGCCTCGAGATAAGCTTCGGTTTCCGCGCGGCGTTTCACCAGACCCCATCGCTTAACAAGTAGCGTTTGACGTCGAAAACGGAATCGCGCTTTATAAGGTCGAGGTTTTCTTGTGTCAATCAGAAGAAGCAAGAACCGATCTCAGGTCGAGAAGCTCGAGATTCGGAAAGTTCCGTTCGAGGGCTGCGCGCGCGAGGTCGATGAGCTTGGGTTCCTCGGGCCCGTTTCGTGATCCGACCGCGTCCGCCACGGCGGAGTCGCCCGACGCGACCAATACAGAACCGCGGGCTATCTTAAGCGGAGCGTCGGCGCTCTTTTCGAGACGGGTTTCGATCGCGAGGCCGGCGCCTTCGAATACACGACGGAAAAGCTCGGCATGGCCCGCGCTTCCGGAAACCGGAGCGTCGAGGTAGGCTGTTACGGCGCCGCAGCCTAGACCGGCGGCGGTTTCGGCGAGATTGCGTACCGCTTCCGCGAAGGCCGCAGCGTCGACGATGCGGCCGTGCGAGCCGCCGACGTCGCGGACAAGACCGTCGGTGCCGATGAAAACGGGTCTGCCCCGTACATAGTGGAGAATCGTCAGCGCCTGATTGTAGGCGTCGAGGAGGAGAGGCCGGCCCTCGGCCCGATCGGGGCGTACTATCGCGGCCCCGCGCAGGCTTGATTCCGCGCTCGAAGCCAGACCTCGGTACAAGATCAAGCGCTCGTCGCGGGGCAGCTGGTGATGGTCGCCCACGAGTTTGAGCGCAGCCTCGCGTGCGTAGCCTCGGTCCACAAGCAGAAGATAATCTCGGGCCGCCTGTGCGAAGGATTCGGAGGGCCGGTACATGTGTCGAGTGTATGCCGAGGTGGACGTGTGGAAAAGATGAGGCCGCGGGGGTTTGCAACAAGGTTCGAGGAACTCCTCAATCCAAACCCGGAACCTCGGCGTAGTGTCGCGCGAGGATGCTCCTCAGTTCCTCGACCGCGCCGGGCGAGCCTGTGACGAGACTGCGGCTGGAAAAAGGATCGTAGACGGAGCCGGCTATAGTGCCGACGGGGCAGCCTGTTTCTTCGAGCAGGAGAAGGGCCGCGCCCACATCGTATGGTTTCAGATCGATCTCCCAGAAGGCCTGGAACCTGCCAGCGGCGACCGAGCACAGGTCCAAGGCCGCGGAACCGAGTCTTCGCAGGTCGAGCGCCGCGGCTGTGAGTTCCGAGGCTGCGGAGTAAAAGGCCGGGACGGTTTCGGGCGAACGGTAGGGTGTTCCGGTACAGACGAGGCTCCGCCTGAGAAGGGTCGGTTTTGTTTTTTCCAAGCGGCGTGGAGGCGAGCCCGGCCGCTCTTCCCAGGCGCCGCCGCCCCGTACGGCCCAGAACCATTCTCCGCTCGTCGGCCTGTGGACCACGGCGAGTACGGGCCGATCGAGGCTGCCGGGATTGGTTTCGAAGAGGGCGATCGACACGCAAAACCAATCGAGACCGCATATATAGTTGGTCGTTCCATCGAGCGGATCGACGACCCAGGTCAGTTCGCCCCTGGTTTTTTCGCCCTCCTCGCCGAAAAATGCCGATCCCGGGAGGGCATCGTGAAGCGAAGAGGCGATGATACGTTCGGATTCTCGGTCGACGAAGCTGACGAGCTCTTTGGCGGCCTTTTCTTCGGCCCAGGATTCCGAGCTTTCCAAAAAGCCCGAGTTCCGCTTGCGCCATTCTGAGACTTGGAGTTGTCCCGCTTCGCGTGCGGCCGACCGCATCGCGTCGAGAAGTCGGTCCCGATCGATCATAGCCGCGAGCATAACGCGGATGTATCGCTGTCTTGAAGGGGTGCCGTCCGTGTATTCACTAAGAGCTGTTCTGTCATTATCATGGCGAAGCGGCGTATAGATGCCGCGGGAGGATGCGGATGGATACGGCAGGAGGAGCTCTCATCGTCGTCGATGTGCAAAACGATTTTTGTCCGGGAGGAGCCCTCCCTGTACCGCTCGGAGACGAGGTCGTCGCGCCGATCAACTCGGTCATGCGCCTCTTCGAGCATGTTGTTCTGAGCCAAGACTGGCATCCCTCCGGACACGTTTCCTTCGCCTCTTCCCATCCGGGCAAGGCAGTCGGCGATTCCGAGACCGTCGCCGGCCTCGAGCAGTACCTTTGGCCGGATCATTGCGTACAGGGGACGGACGGGGCGGCCTTTCATCCCAATCTCGACACCGACGCCGCCTCCCTCATCCTGCGAAAAGGCACGAGGCCGACGCTCGACTCCTACTCGTGTTTCTTCGAGAACGACCGAAGGACGTCGACGGGGCTCGAGGGATGGCTGCGCACGCTCGATATCGAACGGGTCTTCGTCGCGGGGCTCGCCACCGATTACTGTGTGCTGTACACCGTTCTCGACGCCCTCGCGCTCGGCTTCGACGTCGTGGTGCTCGAAGACTGCATCAGGGCGGTCGGCCTGCCGCCCGGATCGGCGGATCGCGCCCTCGATTCGATGAAGCAAGGCGGAGCGGTATTCGCCCTCTCGGAGGATATACGATGAGCACGGTTTCTTCACGCGAGGTCCGTTCGCCGGCGAGCGCGCTTTTCACCGACTTCTACGAGCTGACCATGGCCCAGGGCTATTGGAAGCAGTGCCGCGAATCGGGAGTCGAACGGCGCGAGGCGGTCTTCGACGTTTTTTTCCGCCACAATCCCTTTTCGGGGGGCTATTCCATCTTCGCCGGTCTCGAGCCGCTTCTTCACGACCTCGAATCGCTCTGCTTCAGTCAGGGCGACATCGCCTATCTCGAGTCTCTGGGCATGTTCGAGCGCGATTTTCTCGATTATCTTAGTAAATTCAAGTTCACATGCGAGGTCTGGGCGGTTCCCGAGGGCGAGGTTGTCTTTCCGCAGGCCCCTCTTGTGCGGGTCCGGGGGAACATCGTCGAGGCCCAGCTCGTCGAGGGTCTCATACTCAACAGGCTCAATTTCGAGAGCCTCGTCGCGACCAAGGCCGCGCGGACCTGGCGGGCCTCGAACTACGGCAAGGTCATGGAGTTCGGCCTTCGCAGGGCACAGGGGCCGGACGGAGCGCTCAGCGCCTCGCGTGCCGCGTATATAGGCGGCGCGATGGGCACCTCGAATACGCTTGCGGGCAGACTCTTTGGTATTCCTGTCATGGGAACCATGGCTCATTCCTGGATCATGTCCTTTCCGAGCGAACTCGAGGCCTTCGATGCCTATGCGCGGATATATCCGAACGCGACGGCCTATCTCATCGACACCTACAACACTCTCGAAAGCGGCGTGAAGAACGCCATCATTTCGGGCCGAAAACTGGCCGAGAAGGGCAAGCGTTTCGGCGTGCGGCTCGACTCGGGCGATATCGACTATCTTTCGCGCGAGGTGCGCCGGGAGCTCGATGCGGCGGGGCTTAAAGACGCCTATATCGTCGTGTCGAACGAGCTTGACGAGTCCATCATCGAACATCTTGTCGCCGACAGGGCCCCCGTCGATTCCTGGGGAGTTGGCACAAAGCTCGTCACCGGCGGCGTCGAGTCCTCGTTCCCCGGTGTCTACAAGCTCGCGGCTGTCGAGCGCGAGGGGCGGCTCGAGGCCACAATGAAGTTCTCCGACAATCCCGAGAAATCGACGAATCCCGGAGTCAAGCGCTTATGGCGCCTTTCCGATGACAAGGGCATGGCTCTCGCCGATCTTATGACCCTCGATGACGAGGAACCGAAGAGCGGAGTTGAAATTCTCATCCACCACACCTCGGCCGACTGGCGTCATCTTCGGCTCAGACCGAGCGGCGTCAAGCCGCTCCTGTCCAAAGTGATGGAGGGAGGCAGGATCTGCGCCGAGCTTCCCGCCCTGGCGGACATCAGAGCGGGTCTGCGCTCGCGGCTCGAGAGCTTCGATCCGACGTATTTACGACTTCTCAATCCGCATATCTACAAGGTTTCGATATCGTCCGCCCTGCGCGAACTCAAGCTATCGTTCATCGAAAAGCAGCTTAAAGACCAGCGGTGAGCGAGCTTGTTATCAGGTTTTCGCAGCGAGGTTTTTGACCCAGCGATCCTTGGCGAGCCACCAGAACGCCACAATCGCCTTGGGAATGTCCGAGAGTTTCGCGATCGCGAAGAGGGCGACCGGCCCCAGAGACGTCCACCAGGCGAGGGCGAAGGCGGCGGGTATGAAGAGGGTGTAGGTGACTCCTACATCGACCCAGAGTCCCATGAGGGTATCGCCTCCCGCCCTTGAGATCGCGAACTGGGCGTTGAGCAGTGTCCACAGCGGTATGTAGGACGCGATGACGAGGACGATACCCCGGGTTATCACACGCGCCTCGGCGCTCAGGTTGCCGAACACGATGGGGATGAGGAAGGTCGAGGCCGCGGCGGCCGCTCCCACTGCGACTCCGAATATAGTGGAACCGTAGGTAATCCACCGCGCCTTGGTCTTGGCCTCTTCGAGCCTGCCCGCGCCCAGGGTGGAACCGACGATGACGCTCGTGGCGGTGACGACTGCGCCGAAGACCATGAAGAAAATGTTCGCGATGGTCCAGCCCGCGGCCATGCCCGCGACGGTTTCGGAGCCTCCGCGTCCGTTGTAGATCGCCGTGATGACGGTCTCGGATAGGACCCATCCGATCTCGGAAAAGAACATCATCCACGAGCGCTTGAGTATCTCGCCGAAGAGCCCTCGATCGA
>CAZXXZ010000064.1:0-11260 GCA_964644505.1 uncultured Treponemataceae bacterium
GATGTCGAGCGGGGCGACTTCCCGTTCGATTCCCTTTGGAGGTGGGGGGAATCGAACCCCCGTCCCCGGGCGCGTACCGCAAGCCTCTACAGGTTTATCAGGCCTATCGTGTTGTCGAGGAGGGGGCCGCGGACCTGCGCGCATTCCCTCCCGTATCCCGGAGTTTGTCCCCCGGCCCCTCCGGGCCGAAACCGGGGCGAGCCTCGGTCAGTTACGAGCCCTCCGACCGCTCGAGGCGGCGCAGCCGGGAACCCGTCGTCTACGCTACTTACGCAGCGAGAGCGAGATTGCCGTTGTCGTTGGCAATTGAAGTTTTGCCGAATCAGGAGATCGGCGGCTCCACCTGCAACCTGCGATCCGGACCGCTCGGGTCGAGACCGGTGCACCCCCGGTCGTACTCTCTCGTATCGTACGATACCTCGGCGAATCGCACTGAAAGCATACTCTTTCGACAATCTCCCGGTCAAGGAAGCGCGCGCTCGATCACGCCGCCGCCTAGGACAAAGCCTTCTTCGTCGTAGATGACGACCGACTGCCCCGGGGCAATCGCTCGTTGGGCTATATCGAACTCGATGCGGCATTCCCCATCGGCCGAGATTGTATAGGTACAAGCCGTGGGTTTGTGATTCTGTCTGATTTTCGCATACCCGCGCCCTGAACTCTCCGAGCCCGAATCGTACGAGCGAAAGTCCGAAGCGACGAGTCCTCCGGCGAAGAGTTCCTCGTCCGCTCCGACGACGACGCGGTTGTGCTCTGCGTCGAGAGCTATGACATAGTAGGGTTGCGCCTCGGCTCCGTCGCCCGACACGGCCCCGATGCCGAGGCCACGACGCTGACCGATCGTGTAAAACGGAATACCGCGGTGCCGGCCGAGTACCCGTCCGGAAATATCTACAATATCGCCGGGGGGAGGCGGATTGTCGGCGAAAATCGGGGCGATGTCGCCGCCTGCGATGAAATCCTGACTGTCCGGCTTATCGGCAACCTCGAGCCCGAGACTTCGGGCATGGCTGCGGACCTCGTCTTTTTTCATATCGCCCAGGGGGAAGAGTGTGTGTTCCAATGTTTCGGGTCCGAGACGGTACAGAAAATAGCTTTGATCCTTGGATTGGTCGACGGCCGCGCGGAGTCGAGCCTTTCCGAGGCGATGCTCGATTCGTGCATAATGTCCCGTGGCGAATAGGTCGAAGGCGATACCCATGGTCCGAGCCTGCTCAAGAAGAAACTTGAACTTGAGTTCGCTGTTGCACACGATACAGGGGTTCGGGGTGCGTCCCGAGTTATATTCATCCTTGAAATACTTTAGTACACGAGCTTCAAATATCTCAGATACGTCAATGCTGTGGTGTTCGATGCCGAGCCGTGTACAGAGTCGCTTGCAGGCTGCGATGTCCTCTTCTTCTCCGGGACCTATACAGGCGCCATGGATCTGTGTTCTCTCGGTATCCGGTAGAACAAGGCCGATATTCCCGGTCAACATAGTCATACCGACAACGTGGTATCCGCGCTCGAGGAGTATTGCCGCCGTTACCGAAGAATCGACACCACCGGAGAGACCGACGGCAACTGTCTGCTTCTGACTCATATTCGAGGAATCTAGCATGACCGGATATGTTGGGTAAGGGTAGGGTTTTGATACTATTGATAGTAATTTATGAGTTCCACGAAGATTGTTGAGCCATTGGGAACCTCTAAAAACCAGGTTGGTTTTAGAGGTCCCCCATTTTCAAACCGGGTTTAGAGGTTCCCAGCACTCTTTTATGTGTATGAACTTGACACTAAGTTCCAAGTGTGTCGACAACAAGCTTCGAGGAACCTAATTCGCCTTTGTCGGCAGCCTGTAAAAAAAGTAATAGATTAGGTCTAGTAAGAAAATAGAATACTGTGATATACTTCTTTTTACTGTCTGTTTTAGAATACAACGTATGCATAACGCCTCGCGGCGATAAACGGGAGAGGATCTTGACCGGTACGATGAAGCGCCGACCTAAGACGATTATCACCGTGCTCTTGGTCGCTGGTATAGCGGCCTGCGGTTCACTACCTGGTATCGCTCAGAGTCCTAACTCTCTTGACGAGTTTTTTACCTCGGTATTCCCCGATACCGGAGATCTTCGCGCAAAGCTCTTTTCGACAATCATAGGAGCGCCCCGGGATCTCGCGCTCGCCTATGGTACAAAGACTCACCAAACGAAATTCGGTACCGTGACTGTTCGTGCGGTCAAGCGTGACACTGATTTCATCATCGAGTTCGTCAATGGTACGGGCGAGTCGCCGACCATGGGTTCCTGCTATATCCAGCGGAGTAACGCCAAGGGCTACATGGTCCAGGCGAAGATTCTCCTTCAGGACGATCCTTCCTGCTATCTACGTCTTTATCCGGAGACCTCGGGATCGGGCACGAGAGGCGATGTCGTCATGTACGGCGCTGTCATCAAGAAGGGGCTTCGTTTTGACGGTATGCTGTACAGGATCATCATCCTGCCCTTCTCCGATATCGTCGATTTGACGAAGCGCTCCTTCGATTGGTCTATAGTGTTCAGGACCGAAGAAACGAACGCCTCTGCCGCGCTTTTGGCCGAGCTCCGCCAGCCGCTTCCCGCTCCGGTTCCCCAGCCGTCCCAATCGACGCCGCCACGGACGGCCTTGGCCTCGATACCTTCGCCGACGACGCAGCCGGCGGTATCCAAGGCGGCGACACGGGCTGCCCGTCTCTACGAAATAATCGACCGTTCGCAGACGATCGAAGCGCTCACGCTCGAACTCGCCCAGTCCGGCGAAACCGGAGCGCGGGAAATCAGCCTTGCGGCGGATGCAGCAGCCGGTTTCGGCAACGATCAAGGCGATCCGGGTTTCAGCGCCTTTGGCGCTTTCCCGCGCTATGAAGCGGGTAGGGGCATTGTCCTGCCGGCTCTCCGCGCAGCCCTCTTTCTTGATCTGCAGGCGAATCCCGACTCGGCCTATATTCTCGTTGCAGACGCTTTCCGCGCGGTTGCGGCGCCGTCGGTCGATGAATCGGGCTCTCTATCCTTCTCGTTCTTCTGCAACGGAAAGGAACTTTCCTGGAAGGATTTGGTCGCTACGGGCAAGGACCAGAAGGTACGTGTGGTGAGGATCCCCGCATCGCGATCATAAGACGGCGGCTCATCTGCACCGGACTTTCGGAAATAAATACGAGACAACCTTTCTCGATCACGGAGCGCGAAAATAATGCATGATCTGCTTGTCGGTTTTACGTCTGTGACCTGGCAGAACTTTGTGATGTACGGCATAGGTCTCGTCCTCATTTTACTGGCGATACTCAAGGGGTACGAGCCCATGCTTCTTCTGCCCATCGGCTTCGGGGCGATACTTGTCAATCTGCCGCTCGCCTCGGTCTTGAGCTATGAGGGCACGCCCGGCTTTTTGAAGGTACTCTTCGAGGCCGGAATAGATACGGAGCTTTTCCCGCTTCTCATTTTCATAGCGGTTGGCGCGATGATCGACTTCGGCCCCTTGTTCAAGAACCCGATCATGATCTTCTTCGGCGCCGCGGCGCAGTTCGGAATCTTCGCGACCCTCATCGTCGCGACGCTTCCACCTTTCAACTTCGACCTCAAGGTCGCGGCGAGCATCGGCATTATCGGGGCCGCCGACGGTCCGACGGCCATTTTCGTGGCGACCAAGTTCGCAAAGGACTATCTGGGGCCGATCTCGGTCGCGGCGTACTCGTACATGTCGCTCGTACCGCTTATCCAGCCGCCCGTGGTCAGGCTGCTCACGACGAAGCACGAGCGCCGAATCCACATGCAGTACCACGAGGCGAGCGTGCCCAAGTGGATCAAGATAGCCTTCCCGATCATCGTTACCTGCATCGCCGGTTTTGTCGCCCCCATTTCAGTGCCGCTCATCGGCTCACTTATGTTCGGCAACCTCATCCGCGAGAGCGGCGTTTTAGAGCGCCTCTCCCAGACCGCCCAGAACGAGCTTGCGTATCTCGTGACGCTTCTTCTCGGCATCACCATCGGTTCGAGCATGACAGCCGAGAAGTTCCTTACAATTCAGACTCTGATGATCATGGGCATGGGACTTGTCGCCTTCGTGTTCGATACCGCGGGCGGCGTGCTTTTCGCCAAACTGGTCAATCTCTTCCTGCCCAAGGATCGGAAGATAAATCCTATGATCGGCGCCTGCGGCATATCGGCCTTCCCCATGTCGGCCCGCGTCATTCAAAAGATCGCGAGCGAAGAGGAGAAGGGTAATATAATCCTCATGCAGGCGATCGGAGCGAATGTCTCAGGTCAGGTCGGCTCGGTTATCGCGGGCGGTATGGTCCTCGCCCTCGTTCCACTTCTGGCAATGTAGACTGGGGGTCGGTGAATGGAAGAGTTGATCACTGAACTTCAATCCGGCGGTTCGACGCTACAGGCTCTCGCCGTCACTGTCGGAGGGCTTATCGGCGTCTTCGCGACGCTCACGGTTTTTTTCCTCATCATCCGGCTCGCGAATTCCTTGGGGAAAAAATCCTCGTAGGCAGCCTTCATGAGACTCAAGGGGCTGCCGACTGCCGAGGCGAAGGAGAAGTTCTTCGATCTTTTCTTTACCGAATATTCTAAAGTCAGTTTCGGTTCGACGACGAAGCGGGACCTCGAGTGCCTCATTCTTCACTGCCTCAGAGAAGCCGGACTAGTCGACGACTCGTCGAATCGAGCGCTTGCGAACGCGCTGGGCATAAACGAGACGCGGCTCAAGGCCTACCTGGTCGATGTCCGCTATAAATACCGCGCCGATGACATGGCCGAGAATGTTCGTAAGCTGATCGACGAACTTTTCGCGCGGGAGGGCGGCAAGGTGTCGTACGAGGACGGCAAGTACGCTTTCGCGATCGAGGATCCCGTCGTCAAGCTCGACTTCGAACAGGCGATGAAGGAAGTCGGCTACTTCGCCGACGGAAGCTTCAACCGAGAAATCGTCCGCGTCAAGGACTACGCCCTCATCGCCTTTCTTTTCAGGTGGAACCGGAGCGATAACACCTACGAGGAGTTTAAAACTCTTCTTAAGAAGAACCGCGCGTCCGAGCGCGAACTCTTGGAGATACTGTCCCAGCCGAAGCCATGGCTCGAACGAGGCAAGGAGATAATCAACACCCTAGGTTCTGTTTACGACAAGGTGCTTCTTTTGCGGAAGCTCGCCGTGCTCGCTCTCACCGGCACTTTTTCGTAAATCAAGTTTATGTAATCAGCGCCAGTTGAAGTTACCTTCGACACGAACCGTCCGGTCGCCGCGGATAATCTCTCCGATGCGATAGGACTCGACCCCGAAGGATGCGAGATGCGCGATAATCGAATCGGCGTCCTCGGGTCGCGCGACCGCGGCCATGCCGACGCCGAGATTGAAGGTTCTGAGCATCACCTCGTCTTCCACCCTGCCGACTTCCTTGATAAGTCTGAAAACAGGCGGGATTCGGTATGATGAGGCCTCGATGCGCGCGTCCAGGCCCTCGGGGAGAATGCGGTCGAGGTTTTCCTTGATGCCGCCGCCGGTGATATGCGCCAGTCCCGTGAAGGCTCCGCGCTCGAAGAGGCCCTCTAGTGCGCGGTAGTAACAACGGTGCGGTTCGAGCACCGTGTCGATGAAGCTGCGCCCCTCGACCATCGTAGTACGCAAGATCGGATTGAGTTCGAGCAGTTTTCGCACAAGGGTGTAGCCGTTCGTGTGCAGTCCGCTTGACGCCAGAGCGAGCACGACATCGCCCTCTTTTATGGCTCCGCCGTCTATGATTTTATCACGTTCGACGATGCCGACGATGCTCGAAGTGAGAATGTAGGTTCCGTCGGGGATGACCCCGGGCTGCTCGGAGGTTTCTCCTCCGGTGAGCTCGCAGCCCTGTTCGCGGCATGCCTCGGCGATGGCGGCAACCACGCGTTTGACGATTGCGGGATCGAGCTTCCCGCAGATGATCGCGTCCTGAACCGAGAGGGGCTTGGCGCCCATGACGACGCAGTCGTTGACGAGGTGGTTTATCATGTCGTAGCAGACCGACTCGACCCGGTCCTCCGCGAAGGCGAGCAGTTGCTTGGATCCGGGTTCCTCGGTCTTGAGAACGAGCACGGGATTCCGGTACTCCGGGAAACGCGCGTCGTAAAGGGCGGAAAACGAGAAGGGCCGGTGCAGAAGTCTTCCGCTTTTGCTTTCCATGCTCGCGGCCATGTCCCGCTTGGCTTTGTTGGCCAGGTCGATGTTCACGTCGTACTTGATGGGTTCGTCCATAGAAGGGCTCAACGGTACTCTTCCCAGGCTTTGATTTCAAGACCCCGCTCCCGCTGTTGGGCGAGGGCCTCGGTCAGGCGGCGCGCGACCTTGATGTCGGTGACCAGGGGCAGGTCGAAGTCGATGGCCATGCGGCGGATTATATAGTCGTTTTTGAGCTCCCGCTCGCCGTTGTTCTTCGGAATATTGATGACGAGGTCGAAGGCCCGTTCGCGCAGCATGGTCGCGATGTTGGGCTCCGCTTTTTCCAATGGCCAGTGAAGCGCAGTCGCGGCGACGCCGTTTTCGGCCAGAAACTTTGCAGTCCCCTTTGACGCATACAGCTCGTAGCCCATCGAGGCGAGCAACCGGGCGTCGCCGAGGAACTCGATCTTGTCGCTCATGGGGCCCGTCGAGAGAAGGATCCGCTTTTTGGGTACGCGATAGCCGACGGAGAGCAGGGCCTTGAGGAAGGCGTCGTTGAGGTCGCGTCCGATGCAGCCGACCTCCCCGGTCGAGGCCATCTCGACTCCGAGAACCGGATCGGTTCCGTGCATGCGGGAGAAGGAGAACTGCGCCGCCTTGACGCCGACCCACTCGAGATCGAGCGAAGACTGCGAGGGTTTCTCGACGGGGGCGTCGAGAATTGCCTTGGTCGCGAGCTCGATCATGTTCTGGCGGGCGACCTTCGAGCAGAAGGGGAAACTCCGGGAGGCCCGGAGGTTGCACTCGATGACGCTGACGTTGTTGTCCTTGGCGATGAACTGGATGTTGAAGGGGCCGGTGATCCTCAGGGCGCGCGCTATGTCAGAGGCCACCTTTCGCACCTTGCGCACGGTTTCGATATACAGCCGCTGGGGCGGCATGACCACGGTCGCGTCGCCCGAGTGCACGCCGGCGTTCTCGACATGCTCGGTGATACACTGGAAGAGAATCTCGCCCCGCTTCGCGACCGCGTCGATCTCGACCTCCTTCGCGTCCTCGACGAACTTGGTGATGACGACGGGGTGTTCTCCCGATATGGACGCGGCCGCGCCCAAGGCCTCGCCGAGACTCTCGCGGTCCCAGGCCACCGACATGGCGGCGCCCGAGAGAACGTAGCTCGGTCTGACAAGGACAGGGTAGCCGACTTCCTCGGCGAAGGAGTAGGCGGAATCGAGGTCGGTGAGTTCCCGCCAGGCGGGCTGATCGATGTTCAACTCTTCGAGAAGGGCCGAGAACTTATGCCGGTCCTCGGCCCGGTCGATGTCCCGCGCGTCGGTGCCGAGGATCACCGCGCCCGCGTCGAAGAGCTTCATCGCCAGGTTGTTCGGGATCTGGCCCCCCATCGAGAGGATGACCCCCGAGGGCCGCTCGAACTCGTAGATGTCGAGGACGCGTTCGAGCGAAAGCTCTTCAAAGTAAAGCCGGTCGCAGACATCGTAGTCCGTGCTGACGGTCTCGGGATTGCAGTTGATCATGATTGAAGTTCGTTCGAGTTCTCTGACAGTCTGGACTGCGTTGACGCAGCACCAGTCGAACTCGACCGAGGAACCGATACGATAGGCACCGGAGCCGAGCACGACGACGCCCTCCCCGGAACTTTCGACGTCGTGCTCGCAGCCCGAGTATGTCGCGTACAAGTAGTTCGTCCTGGCCGGGAACTCCGCGGCGAGGGTGTCGATGCGTTTGAAGACCGGTTTGATGCCGAGCCGCTCGCGAAGCGTACGAATCGCAGCCTCGCTTGTGCCGATGAGCTTTCCGATCTGAGCGTCGGAAAAGCCCAGGCGCTTGGCCCTGGCGAGAAGCCCGCTGTCGAGTCCCGCTTCCCCGGCCCGAGATGCAGCTTTTTTGATCTCCCGCTCGCAGGCCAGGACGCCGGCCAGTTTCGAGAGAAACCACGGATCGATCTTGGTCTTTTCGTATATTTTTTCGATGCTCCAGCCCTGATCGAGGGCCGCGTACACGGCGAAGATTCTGCGGTCGGTGGGCTTCTCGAGGGCGCCCTTGACACCCTTCTTGCCGAGCCTCGCCAGTTCCGGGTCTGATGAAAGCCCGGGGGCGCCGATGCCCGTCATGCGGAGCGCCTTCTGCAAGGCCTCCTCGAAGGTTCTGCCGATGGACATGACCTCACCGACGGACTTCATCTCGCTGCCGATCGTGATATCGACATTCTTGAACTTGCCGAGGTCCCAGCGCGGTACTTTCACGACGCAGTAATCCAGGGCCGGCTCGAAACAGGACTTCGTCGCCCGCGTTATGCGATTTTCAATTTCGCCCATCGCATGCCCCAGGGCGAGCTTGGCGGCGACGAAGGCGAGGGGGTAGCCCGTCGCCTTCGAGGCCAGGGCCGAGCTTCGCGAGAGGCGTGCGTTTACTTCGATGACGCGGTAGTTCTCGGACCGAGGATCGAGGGCGTACTGGATGTTGCACTCGCCCACGATGCCGAGATGGTTGATGACCTCCAGGGCTATGCGCCTTAACTTGTGGTACTCGGAATCCGTCAATGTCTGCGAGGGCGCGACGACGATGCTCTCGCCCGTATGGATGCCCAGGGGGTCGAGATTCTCCATATTGCAGACCGTTATGCAGTTGCCGAACGAGTCGCGGACGACCTCGTACTCGATTTCCTTCCAGCCGCCGAGCCATTCCTCGACAAGCACCTGGGGCGAGGCGGCGAGCGCCTTTTCGCAACGCTCGCGCAGCTGCTCGGCATCGGAGCAGATACCCGAGCCAGAGCCGCCGAGGGCGTAGGCCGCGCGGAGCATGACGGGATAGCCGATGCGTTCGGCCGCCGCGAGCGCCGCTCCGACACTCGTCGCCGCTTCGCTCCGCGGCGTGTCGACACCGATTTCCGCGAGCGTTTTGGCGAACAGATCGCGGTCCTCGGTCGCTTCGATCGCCGAGATCGGACTTCCAAGAACGCGGACCCCGTGCTTCTCCAGTACTCCCGAGCGGTGCAGGGCGACCCCGCAGTTGAGCGCGGTCTGCCCTCCGAAGGAGAGGAGGATGCCGTCGGGTTTTTCCTTTTCGATGACTTTCTCGACGTACTCGGGCGTGACCGGGAGGAAGTAGGTCGAGTCCGCCATGCCCTCGCTCGTTTGGATGGTCGCGATATTGGGATTAATGAGGACGGTCCTTATATTTTCTTCCCTGAGAGCTTTGAGCGCCTGGGAGCCCGAATAGTCGAACTCACCCGCCTGTCCGATCTTGAGGCCCCCGGAGCCGAGGACGATGACCTTGGTGATCTCGCTCATGCCCCGCCTCCTACGGAGAGAAGTCCCTCGGCCGAAGATCTGTGTTCGACGCTGCGGCCCGTATTTTGCGTTGCCGAACTGCTGTCTGACCGCGGTACACGACCGCGCGCCGAGGCTTTCCGGGAAGCGTATTCCCGCGCCTGCGCGATGAAGAGGTCGAAGAGAAACTCGGTGTCGCGCGGGCCGGGGAAGCCCTCGGGATGGAACTGCACCGCGCTGAAGGGATGCTCGGTCGAGCGGAGCCCCTCGACCGTTCCGTCGTTGCCGTTCTCGAACCAGACTTCCCAGCCCGAGGGGAGGCTCTCGGCTCGTACCGCGTAGCCGTGATTCTGGCTTGTTATATAACAACGGCCGCTCGATGTATCGACGCAGGGCTGGTTCTGGCCGCGGTGGCCGTAGGGCAGTTTGTACGTGTCGCCGCCCGCCGCGAGCCCCATGATCTGGGCGCCGAGACAGATACCGAAGACGGGTTTCGCCGTTTCGCCGCACTCGCGGAGCGCGCGGCGCACCGTCGCGATGGTTTTTGTGCAGGCCTTGGGATCTCCGGGGCCGTTGGACAAAAAGAGCCCGTCGTACTCGATACCCTCGAGACCCGCGTCCCAGGGCAGGACGATAAGCTCGGCGCCCCGCGCGAGAAGACAACGAAGAATATTGTTTTTCGCTCCGCAGTCGATAAGGGCGATGCGCGGACTGCCGCCTTTGCCGTATATACGCGCCTCTTTACGCGAGACCGAGGCGACGGCGTGAATTGAGCCGGCGTATTCAGGTTGATCATCGCCTTCGAGAACGATCGAGCCGCGCATAACGCCCCGCTCGCGCAACACTTTGGTGAGGGCCCGCGTATCGACGCCCTCGATCCCCGGTACCTGTTCATCCGACAGCCACTCGTGAAGGCTCCGTGTCGAAGCGTAATGACTCGGCTCCCTGCAGACTTCGGACACCACGAGCCCCGAGGCCCAGATACGCCCTGATTCGAAGTGGAGGGGAATGCCCTCCTCGTCGCACGTCGCGTCGGGGACACCGTAGTTGCCGATGAGCGGATAGGTTGTGACCAGTATCTGGCCGAAATAGGAGGGATCGGTCAGCGACTGGGGATAGCCGGCCATGCCGGTCGTGAAGACGACCTCGCCCTCGACACTTTTTTGCGAGCCGAAGCTCCTGCCTTCAAATACCGTACCATCTTCGAGGATGAGACGCGCTGGTCTTGACCTGGGTTTCACGGGTACTCCTCGAGATTGTAGAGTATAGAAAACAGCCCCCGGGATTCAAGGGGTAAATGTGAAAATATGCCAGAAAAATGTATAAAGATACAAAAATAAATGGAATCTACATATTAAATAAAAAGATCTCGATCTTTATTGAGTACAGAGCCAATGTCAAAAGGCGCTCACTTTTGAAATTGGCTTTGCGATCACTTGCGGTTGCATTGTAAGCGCTGCGCCACATCGCGGTTTTCATATCAGGGAACCTCGAAAACCTTCAGGTTTCGAGGTCTCAATCGATAAGTTTTGTTTCTCTTTATACTGAAACGAAATAGATGTAGGTCGGCTTATGTGGCCGCCCTCACCATCCGTCCAAGCTCGCGCCCCCGTTCGCGTAGAACGTTCAGGGTTTCGGCGTCCGGGGCCCCGGCCCACTCGACACTCTCGAGGCAGTTCCATTTCAGGGCGGCAAGATGCTCATCGTATTCCTTTTTCGCTCCGCCGACCCAGCCCCAGGAGCCGATCCGAAGGGCGCTCCTGCCCGTGACGTGCTTGCGAGCGAGTATATCGAGGGCGTAGGCCATGGGAGGGAAC
>CAZXXZ010000065.1:0-11132 GCA_964644505.1 uncultured Treponemataceae bacterium
TATCTCGATATGACCGTTCGCCGTCGAATTGCCGTAGAGCGAATTGACCGTCGAACTCGTCCAGTAGAAGGGGTTGATAACCGTGACCGGGGCGGTTGCATCAATCAAGTCTACAATAGCCCCGATACCCATCGTGGTGGAGAGGCTGTCGTTTGTGCTGTCGCTGTCCGTATCGGGGTACTCGGTCTCCTCCATCGAATCGTAGACGACAATAGTGAAGGTCGAGTTGCCGTCGTCGAAACCTGTAAAGTCGCCCGCGCTGAGGCTGATCTGCTGCAAGGCGCCCCCGCCGCCGCTTCGGAGCGTGCCGGTTTTCTGGAAGCTGTCGCTGCCGTTGGATGCATTCAGCGTATACCGCAAGGTGCCATTGCCTCCCGAGGCCGCGATATCGATGGTCGAGGGAACAGCCTTGAAGACGAATCCCGTGGATGCCCAGCTGGAGCTTGAGTACGTAATCTGTTCCGAAGAACTGACCGTGCTCGAACCGTCGAGGTCCGTGCCGAGCGTGACGGAACTGACAGTGAGGGCGTTGTTCCTGATGACAGTATCAAGCTGATAGTGCGTCCTGTTGCCTGCGCTGTCGTAGACGATGTAGTGGACCTGGATGGGCCCGTCGGGCATGAGCGAGGAGTCGAAAGAACCCGACCAGGAATATCGCCCTCCCGACAAGATGAGCTTCTCGATGAAGGCGTCGCCGTCATTGTTCTGGATCACCGAGCCGTCCCAGTACTCGGTATACCCGAGGTGATCGACCGAGATGATGTAGTCCGTGCTCGCGGGGTAATAGAAGGTTCCGACGGTCGCCGTACCGCTGCCGTCGGTTCCGTAAACGGAGCCGTCCACTGCGGTGATGCCGACGTTGGCAGTCGCCCAGGAACTGCCCGAGGACGCCCCTGTCGCCGGATTGTAGAAGCGGTTATATCCGAGGTACTGGACCCCGTCGGGCGTCTTCCCACTCAGGTAGGGCCGCACAAAGTATATTTCTATCCTATTGACCGCGCTCCCCACATCGGCCGCCGAGCCCGCGATATCGAAGAAGCCGTCCGAGTTGACGATCGGCCCCGTCGTGGTCAAGGTCGTAAAGGGCGCCTTGTTGTCGAAATAGATCGTCACGACAGTCGTCGCCGTCTTGTTCGTGTTGTCGGTGGCCTTGATAGTGAATTTAATAACACCTGAGTTGACACCGAGACCCGAGGTCGCAATGGGGATCTGAAGATCATAGCGCAGGTATGCCGTCTGCATGGAGACCCACTCGGGGTGCGTGCCGGAGACCGAGCCTCCCGTGCCGATCGTGAGGGTCGTCGAAAGAGACAGGGCGCTTTCGGGATCGCTCTGGATCGAGATCTCCTGAAGGCTCGTCTCGTCTTCGATGCTGCCGCCGAAGGTCCAGTCGCCCGATACAGTCATGCCCTCGGTGTATATTCGCGTTTCTGTCGGCGAGCCGACGGGTCCGCGGTAGAGATAGAGGTTCGAAGCAGAGCCGATTTTCGGCGTGTTGTTGTCGAAGGTGATCGTCGTCTCAACCCAGGGCCCGTAAATCGCCGCAGGCGAACCGGAGATGTTGCCGTCTTTATCGAGGGCGCGCACCTGCACCCTGATCGTCCTGCTTTCGGAGGCGCCGGTAGGATTGAACTCGCCTATAGTGTTGATCCTCTGGCTCCAGTTGTTGGTCCCGCTCACCGGCTGTCCCAGACCTCCGTTGTACCAGTCGATAGTCGTGTTCGGCGTAGCCGGATTATTGTCGAAGTCGCCGGTGACGGTGTCCGCCGCGTTAAACACTCCGTCGTTGTTGACATCGATGCGCATGTAAACCGCATAGACAGAATCGTCGTCCTCGGCGGTTCCGTAAACACGCACCGCTCCGCTCAACGGACTGTCGGCGGGAGCGGGGTAGACGATAGTCGCCTTGGGCCGGTCGGCGTTTGGATTGATTGTCAGATAGTAACTTCCCATCGATGTGACCGTCGTGTTTCCGGCCTTGTCGGTGATCCTGAAGATGATGGGGAAATACCAGGTCTCGTTGCCTGAATTATATGTGGAGTAGCTTGCGTTCGCGTAGGTGTCGACATTCAACGCGAGCTGCCATGAATACAGGGATGCAGGCGCGAGATTCACCCAACTTGCCGAATTCGGATCAGTATCGGCGTTGATACCCAGCTGATAGGCGACGGAAGCGAGCCCTACGCCAGTGTCGTTGCACGAACCGTTGAGGGTGACGTTTCCGTTGACGATAGCGCCGTTGGCAGGAGAAGTAATCCCTATAAAGGTCGGGGCTGCGTTATCGATCGATATCGTCTTCGAGACCGTCGTCGAGAGGCCCGAGTTGTCCGTCGCAGTCAGGCTCAGTGTCGCCGTTCCGTTCGCCAAGGCGGTGACGTTGATATAACCGGTAGTGGTCCAATACCCGCCCGCGAAGCTCGCGGTCTGCGTATTCGTCCCCGAGCTGCTGTCGGTGACTGTAACCGAGGCCGAGGCGATCCCGTTCGCGTCGCTTGCGCTGAATCTGACCATGAACTGACCGGTCGCGCTGCCGCCGTAGATCGCCGTCGCGGATGAGTAGCCCGTCCAGCTCTGACCGCTTATCTGGATGCCGATCGAATCGTTGTCGATCTCGGGATTCCTGGTGTCGAGCCTGAAAGCCAATGGAGTTTCGAGATATTGGCTCGGTAACTGATAAAGGCGGGGGCTCAGGTCGGTCACGGATCCTGTGGTGGTGAAGGTCGTGCCGGCCGCGTCGACGATTTCGAAATACAGCTCCTTGTCGCCGTCGGCGCCGCTCACGTTGTAGCTGAAGCTCTGTCCGTCGAGTGTGACAGTCGTGAAGCTGTCGCCGGATGCGTTTCTCATTCGGAGGCTGGTAACGGCGCCGTCGTCGTCTTCGATAAACCCGTAAATCGTGGTCGTCTGCTTGAGCGTCGGCGTCCCGGTCGTGGAGAGATTGGTCAGCTTGACCACCGGCTTGTCGGCTCCCTGATCGACGAGGAAGGTCCTTTCAACCGTCCCCTGATTGCCCGCCGCATCGACCGCGCGAGCCCGCACTCTGAGCTGAAGACCGGCCGTGCCTGAGTCGCTGTCGTAGGTTGCGCTCGCCGACGAGATCACGGTCGAATCGAAGGACGACAGAGACCAGAGATTCGTACCGCTTGCGGTGCCCGAGGGCGCGGAGACCCAGCCCCAGGCCGAGCCGTCGAAGCGGTAGACTTCGACCGCGACGCTCGCGATGCCGTTCGCGTCGCTCGATGTCCCGCCGAAATTGATTGTCTTATTGATCGTCGCGCCATTGGTATGCGAAGTGAACGTCACCGAGGGGTTCACAGTATCCATGATAAAGTAGACCGCGATCGGCGTGGATGCCCGTCCGGCCGCATCGAGAACGCGGACATAGACCCGCTGCGTGCCGTCGCTCAGCCCCGTGAGATCTGTAACGTTGACAGTCGCGGTGCCGGACGAGACAGCCGCGGAGTACACCGTACCAGCTCCGAAATTGCTGTCGCCGATCTTGGCCTGCGCCGTCACAGGACCGCTCGTGGCGTCTGAAGCCGTCAACTGTATGGCGAGGGCGGCGGAGCCGTTCACGACCGGCGATGTCGTAGGACTGGTGACATCCATGGCGGGGTCGATCGTGTCGACGCGTACCGTCTGCCTGGTCAAGTTGCCCGCAGTGGGTGCGCTGGTGTTGCCCGCGCGGTCGACCGCGCGGATTCTGAGATCGTTCGCGGCTCCGTCGGGGAATGCGACGATACCGCTGAATGATGTCGTGCCCGTAAAGATGCTGTAATTCGTTCCATCGAGCGAATACTCGACCCTCACTACGCCGGAGCCGGTGCCGTCATCCGCCGTTCCGCTCACCGACTGACTGGAGGCGGTATGCCAGCCTGAGCTGAGGTCGGTAACTGCCGATATCGAAGGGGTGGTGCGGTCGACGAAGACCGTCCGCGTCAGGCTCGTCGTCTTGCCGGCGACATCAGTCGCGGTGAAGACCAGACTGTGCGAGCCTTCAGTTGTGGGGCTGTCCGCGTCGTAGGTGTAGGTCCAGGAATTGTCGTCGGCGTTGCCCGGGATATTGTCGGCGCCGTCGGCATCGACAGTGATAGAGACCGGCGCACCGTTATCTATCGATATAGAGAGCGACGAGAGCGCGTTCGTATCGCTCGCCGCGCCGCTGAATATGAGATCGGCGTTGCGGTACTGCGTATCCGCCGTCCCGACGGCCGTCTCGGTCAATGTCGGGTCCGCGAGATCATAATAGAAGACAACGCTCGTCGATGCGACGTTGCCCACGGCGTCGGTGGAGCGGAAATTGAGCGTCCGCGATCCCTCGCCGGCGCCGAGATTCACCGACTGGCTCCAATTGATGCCCGAAAGCGTCAGCGCATGCCAGGTCGAACCCTCGGTGCTGAACTGGTATTCGACATCCTGCGTCCCGTCGAAACCGACGCCGCCGGTGTCGCGGCTCGTACCGCTGATCGCGTAGGTCACTTGGTCGGTCGCCTCGCCGGGCGCAGGCGTCGAGATCGACAGGGTCGGGGCGGTCGTGTCGATCCTGATTATCTGCTGAACAGTACTCGTCTTTGCGGCGACATCGGTCACTGTCAAGGTGAAGACATAGAGGCCGTCCCTCGTGCCGTCCGTCAGGTTCGCGCTCGAGCTATTCCAGCTCCAGCTTCCGTCGGCCGCCGGCGTTAATGCAACATTGGTCGCGGCGCCGCCGTCTTTTGTGTAGCTCAGAACGGCCGAGGCCGCCGCCCTGCCGGTGGTGAAAGCCGCGTCGTCGGCAGTCCCGCTCAAGGTGAAGGGAAGCCGCGTCGATTGCAGCATGGCGACTTCGACGAAGGTCCCTGTCATATTCAATGTGGCGCGCGGGGCCGAAAGATCGACCGAGAAGGCTGTCGCAGTCGGAGTCGACCAATTGCCCGCCTTGTCCAGGGCGGCTACCCAGAGCTGTTTCGCGCCCTCTCCGAGAGACGCAAGATCGAGTTCATCGCTCCAGCTGCCGGCGCCATCGGCTAAAGTCCATGTATTCTGAATTACCGTTGGAGTATCACTTGAATGGTCTACTCCGACATTTGCAGCAATATAATACACGGCATCAACGCCTGCATTGTCGCTTACTCCGCCGCGGATCGTGAGCGGCGTCGCGCTCTGCCATGAAGAAGCTTCGGGTGTCGTCACGGAAACCGTAGGACCTGTTCTATCGATAACCACCTGCCGCTGGACAGAAGCGCTCTGCTTCCCGCCGACATTGTAGCCGAACACGTCGATCGTATGGCTGCCTTCTGCAAGGCTGGTCGAAAAAGTCCATGAACTCGAGGTTACCCCGGGGCCGGAAGACGTAAGCGTCGCAGGCACAGCGGTAGCTCCGTCGATGCTGACCGTTACGGACTGGACGCCCGCCCCGTCATCGATAGTCCCCGACATCGACAAATCCTGCATGATCGCGCCATTGACCGGACTGGTTACATACACCGTCGGTATGGCGTTGCTGATTGTCAGTGAAATATTACTATATGTACGCGTCGCAACCGACTTTGGATCATATTTATAAGTGATATCGTCGGAAGCGGTGATCGACAACGCATACTCGCCTAGGCCCTTGGGAGCCAGTTCGACTGCCGTCGGCAACGTAATTGCCGCCTCGGCCTTCAGAAGCCTGTTCCCGTCCTCTTGAATCTTGGTCAGTGACAACTTGCTGTTTGCAAGACTATACACAAAATCGGCGACTTGGTGACTTGGATCGCTGATAGTCACCACAATAGAAGAATCATCAATACTTTCAGCATCTGAAATCTTAAAGACGAGCTGCTCGCCGGGAGCGAGAATCGTTGTGCTGCCTGATGCATATTGATAATCAAAAAAGCTCGCCCTAGGACCTGTTATCCAGGGCGCCGAACGGTTCTGGTCGACATAGAAATATCCGGAAGTGGCCGGGCTCGCCGGAGATACGACCGTCGAGGATGTATTGCCCGCCTTGTCGGTTGCGACAAAGGAAATCGGAACCTTGAGTACGGATCCACCTACACTGGTCACGCCGCCTGTGCCCGCTGCAAAGGTTCTCGTATCGACGAGAAAACTCCATGAACTGGAAGTACTCGTCTGTGTTTGACCACCGGTCGTCAACTCGACATGATCGATTCCGAAGCCGTCACGTACACTCCCTTCGAAAAGCACTGTTTCGCTGAGGTAATTGACAGGCGTACCCCCCTCCAGCTTTTCCAAATTGTCTATACTGGGATTCATAGAGCTGAATGTGGGACGGACGGTATCGAAGTAGAGAACGAGCTTCCTGTCGCTGGTCTTCCCCGAACTGTCGGTGACTTGTATTATAAGGTCGGCAGGTATCTCCTGATACGGGAAAACCGCCATCGGATCGATGACGACGGACCAGGAAGAACCGTTGATCGACGCCGGCAACGTTGCGACTGTCGTCGGGCCTGATTTGACCAATACAGTGACCGACTTCACCTGCACATCGTCAGTGACGGTTCCCGACAGTGTCTTCGGGGCGTTAATATAGTCCCCGTTCTTGAGACTGGTTATTTCCACATTCGGCGCGGAGATGTCTATCTTGGAGCCGAGGCCGGCCTTGAAGAGATCACAGGTGGAGAGCAGCACCGCCGCAATTGCAAGCGGAAGGACACGGCCCATGGCGCGCGCGCACGTCCGGATAGTCGACAGTGTTTTCTCGCCCATATTCGCCTCCTTGGCCCCGGGTGAGAGCATGTAAGTTTGTTTACTTTCTGAAAATCACTCGGACATCATTCTTAAATCGGTAAGAAATAGCTTATTCCATAGATCAGTATAGTACAAAAGAGCCAAAAAAGCGAGTTTTTGGGCAATTTTTTAACATTTTTGTAAGTCGATTACATTATTGTAATTCTTAGTATTCTGCCAATGTATTTCGTTCTATTTTATTATATAAATATGAATTGTAGGTAGCTGTCCTTACAGCTACTGCCCTTATGACTCTATGTGAACTTTAATTAGATAGTATTTCCGTAATCTAATGGCCTTTCTTTGATACGAACGTTATGCGAAATAACTACGACAGGCCAATATATCAGCCTTTAGTTGAGATACTGAGATGTCCATAACAGGGAAATTGCTTACAGTGTATACACGATTTGTTCGTATTCGGTAAGGCGAGTACGACCCGTAATTCCTGATTGGTGTACAGCGCAAAATTCAAAACTCCGATGTTCGATCATTCCTGACAGAAAACTGTTTGTGTCGATCGCCCGAAGAGATGGTATCTGGTTTCTCGAAACGATTTAATGGACGAATTGGAGATATGATGGTACTATTAAAACGTGACAATACGAACAAAGCTCACTTCGCTGTTGTTTTTCCTCGTAGTATCATTCGGCGTCGCGATAATCGTCTACTTCGCGATTCTCGGGCCGATCGACAAGGTGAACGAGGAACGACGCTCGCTCGATACGCTGCGAGAGGCATTGAATACGCAGTCGCTCAAGGCCAGCAGCATCGTCGTCGCCGCTTCTTTCACAAAAGCCTGCGAGGAATACCAGAAAAGCGACGAGGATTCCCGCACGGCCTTTGAAAACCTAAAAAAGCTGAAAGTCCTGCCCAAGGTGAGCAAGAATATCAGCAATTCTTTGGCGATCGTCGAACGCTTACGAGGGCTCATCGAGGCTAATGCCGTCACAGTTTCCGAGAGAATCACAAGCGTCAAGGAGCTAGTCGATCAGGAGTACAGCGATAGCCAGAAGGGAACCTTACAACTTTACACAGCCTCTCATGCGCGTACTTTTACGAATATCGATTCCACCCTTTTCGGCTTCAACGTGAACTCCCTTGTCAGGGCTGTCGACAATCTCAACACGACGATAACCGCAGCCCGCACCGCGATCGATCGGCAGTATGATTTAATTGCGAAAGAGAACGATCGCATTCAAACCAGGGGCGCCATAATCGCCGCTGTTTTCACCGTCGGCTTCATCGGTATTATTCTCTTCCTTACTATTGTAGCGGCCGGCAAGATTTCCGCCTCGATACGGATAATAGGCAGTCGGATTACATCGCTCAAAAACGGGGACCTGACGATCAGCTTCCCCGACAAGCGATCGGACGAGATCGGCGCCCTGTCGGGCGATCTAAATACTTTCGTGGCCGCCCTCCGCAATTCGATCGCCGAAATACAATCGGTTTCAAACAAAAGCATTGCGATGAAGGAGAGCCTCGTCGCGACTGCGGGCCAGGCTTCTTCCTCGGCGACCCAGATCGAGGCGAGCACCTCTTCGATCGAACAGCGGATATCGGTGCTCAACACGAGGCTCGGGGATGTCACGAGATCGGTGCAGATCATCGCCGACAGTATTGCTGGGCTTCGAGCCCAGATCGAGGAACAGCTGGCCATGGTCGAGGAATCCACCGCCTCGGTCACCGAGATGATCGCCTCGGTCGACAGCGTGGCGCGGATCACCGATCAGAGGCTCGGGGCTTCGGAGCGCCTTGTCGCCACGGTCACCGACAGCGGCGACAAGATGCGGTCGGCCCTGGACATCATAAGGCGCATCAACGAGAACGTCGGCAGCATAAAGGACATAACCGGGATCATCGCGGGCATCTCCGCCAAGACTAACCTCCTCGCCATGAACGCGGCCATCGAGGCGGCTCACGCTGGGGACGCGGGCAAGGGTTTCTCCGTCGTCGCCGACGAGATCAGAAATCTAGCCGAAGCCTCGGCCGTCAATTCGAAACAGATCAGCGCGATACTCAAGCAGATCGTCGGCCTCATCGGCGAGGCGACCAAGGCGGGTAATCAAACGGGCGAGGCCTTCGAATCCATCGACTCCGAAGTAAAGGAACTCCGTTCATCCCTCGGCGAAATATCCTCGAACATGGGCGAACTCAGGACGGGAGGAACGCAGATTCTCGAAGCCATGACCGTCCTCAACGACGCCTCGGGGAAGGTCGGCGAAGTCTCCTCGCAGATCAACGCCAACTCGGCGACGATACGCGACGCCATGGGAGAACTCAAGCGCATCAGCGACGAGGTCGATTCGGGCATGAGGGAGATAGCCGCGGGTATAAAAGAAATTTCGGCGGCCTCCGGGAGCGTGCTCGAGGAGGCGGATCGTCTCGGATCGATAAGTCAGACGCTGAACGACGAGCTTTCGCGCTTCAAGACCGCATAGAAAGTTTCATCCGTTCTCAGCCTAGCGTGACAACAACGGTATGGGTCGTCCCCGCCGGGAAGACGGGCAGGACTGCCGTCCCGTCTACGGGAGAAGCGGACTTCCCGTCGATCTCGACCGCGACCACGCCCTTACAGACGGACTTCGGGTTTCGGACCTCGATGCGGTACTCGGCTCCGCGGAACGAGCGCGTCGCCGAAAAGCCGTTCCATTTCCTGGAAATGCAGGGGTCGACGACAAGACAGTTGTAGCCCGGTCGAATGCCGAGTATGCCCTGAGTCAGGGCGACGAAGGCCCAGGCCGCGGTTCCGGTGAGCCAGGAGTTCTTCGCCTCGCCGAAGCAGGGCGCGTCCTTTCCTGCGGTCATCTGCGCGTAGACGTAGGGCTCGCTCCGGTATAGATCGATCTCGCTCTGTTTCGCCGAGGGGCAGATGGACAGGTAGTACTCGAGGGCGCGGTCGCCTTCGCCCAAAAGGCACCAGGCCAGATGTATCCACGTGTTGTTGTGGCTGAATATACCGGCGTTCTCTTTGACACCCGGCGGATAGCTCGACACCTCGCCTAGTTCTATGTGGTAGGTCGAATAGGCCGGCTGCTGAAGCACGATGCCCTTCGGCGTATACAAGTAGCGATGCACACTTTCCAGCGCTTTTCGCGCGCGGCCCCGCGTCTCGTCCGGAGCGTCGTCGGCCCCTGCGCCGCCGAGAACGCACCAGCCCTGGCTCTCGATGAATATCTTTCCTTCCTCGCATTCCTTCGATCCGACGGGCTTGCCGTAGGCGTCGTAGGCGCGGCGATACCATTCGCCGTCCCAGCCTGCGCTTTCGACGGCCTTGAGCATTTCGTCCCGGGCCGATCTCATGCGGACGGCATCGCCCGGCTTTTTCATGAACTCGTACAGTTCGGCCATTTCGCGCGCTGCATAGAGAAAGAGGCCGGCGATCATGACCGACTCGGCCTGGGAGTCTTTGACGTCTCCCGCGCACTGGAAGCTCTCGTTCGGCTCTTTGGAGAAACAGTTCAGATTGAGGCAGTCGTTCCAATCGGCGTGGCCGATAAGCGGCAGTCCGTGCGGTCCGCGCTTCCGCATCGTGTAGGAAATGGATGTTTCGAGATGATGCAGAAGCGTCTCGGCTCCTTTTTTCCGTCCGTCGGGGCCGAGTTCATATTTCTTATCCGCGTAGCCGCAGCCCTCGTCGAGAATCGACAGGTCGCCGGTTTCTTTGATATAGGCGCAGGTCGATAGAACGAGCCACAGATGGTCGTCGTAAAAATCCCCGCCGATTTCGGCATTTCCCTTTTTGGTCAAGGGCTGATACTGGTGATAACAGGTCCCGTCCGAAAGCTGCGTCGAGGCGATGTCGAGTATGCGCTCCCTGGCACGCTCGGGGATCATGTGCACAAAGCCGAGAAGATCCTGGTTCGAGTCGCGGAAGCCCATGCCGCGGCCGATGCCCGTCTCGTACATCGAGGTCGAACGGGAGAAGTTGAACGTGGCCATGCATTGGTACTGATTCCACGCATTGAGCATACGATTGGCATGCTCGTCGGGCAGTCGTCCTTGGAAGTTGGACAGAAGACCGTCCCAGAAGGATCTCAACTCGGCGAAGGCCGCGTCGACGGCCTCGATGTTCGAGTAGCGCTCGACGACGGCGCGGCCGAGTTCCTTGTTCATCACGAATGGCGCGTCGAATTTCCGGCGATCCCCCTGATCGACATAGGCGAGCACGAAGGCGAAGCTCTCTTCCTGACCGGGGGTAAGATCGAGATCGACCTCGTGGGCGCCGATCGGATTCCAGCCGAAGGCCTTCGACGAGAAGCACCTCCCCTCGAAGGGAGCCCTGGCCTCGTGAAGCCCGTTGTGCAGTCCTACGAAAGTGTCGCGGTCGGTGTCGTAGCCCGAGATCGGCCGTGTGCACGCGAACAGCGTGTAATGGTTGCGGCGCTCGCGGTACTCGGTCTTGTGGTAGATGGCCG
>CAZXXZ010000066.1:0-10720 GCA_964644505.1 uncultured Treponemataceae bacterium
CGGGGCTGCTGACATATGCGGTCGAATCGACGCCGACGATGCTGGCGACCTCGCCGATCGCGACGATCGGCGGGATATACGAGGTCGAAAACGACACGACTCTTCGGACCGGAGTCTCGAAAAAAGCATCGGCCTTGATTCCCGAGGGTTTCTTTGCGCCTCGGGGATATACGACGTAGGTGAACACCGATTGTGCGCCGGGCCAGGGTTTTGTGACCCGGAGTACTGTGTACCCGTCTTTTTTTTCAATAGTAAAACCCGATGCGTACTTGACCGTCGTACCGGTCGACGACGATTGACTTGCAGCCGTAAAGACAAGGAACACAAGAGCCGTGCAGAGACAGAAACTGCGAATGCCTGTTCGCATGACCACTCCTCCCTCCGAAGAGCCGAGCGATGAAGGTCCCGGGCAGGTCTCCTGGCTCGCGGCGCGCCGACGTATATCGGCAGGAGGGCTCAGCCTTCCCGGTGCTGAACAGGCATGTCAATGCCGTCGTCAGCGATCCAGTGGCTGCCGGTAAAAGTGCCGGCCTTGGCCTCTCCAAAACGCACGCTCACAGTAGCGGGGGCTGCGGCGGCTTTTCCGCCTTCCCTTTTCACCCCGTGCGGCGCGCAACGCGGCCTCCGGGGCACCCGGAACGTTATGCCAAGACTATAGCGGAGAGGCGGCGAGCGACAAGTGTTATGGAGGTTGTCCGATCCGCCCCGAGCGGGTAGGATGATAGGATATCGAGGAAGCAGCATGAGTCCTGAGAAAGACAGTATCGGGTTTATCGGTCTGGGAGTCATGGGTTCGAGCATGGCCGATCACATACGCTCGGCCGGGTATCGTCTCCGCGTTTTTACTCGGACCAAGGCGAAGGCCGATCCTCTTTTGGAACGGGGAGCCGAATGGGCCGAGAGTCCCGCCGATCTCGCCTCTTCCTGCTCGGCGGTGGTGACGATGGTCGGCTATCCCTCCGATGTCGAAGAAATTTATTTCGGACCGCATGGGCTTATCGAAAACGTGAAGAAAGGCGCGATTCTCATAGATTGCACGACCTCGAGGCCGGACCTCGCCGTACGGATACACGCCGCGGCCGCCGCGCGGGGGGCGGCCGCCCTCGATGCCCCGGTTTCGGGTGGCGACGTGGGCGCGCGGAGCGGAAAGTTGACGATAATGGTCGGCGGCGACCGGGATGCCTTCGAGAGGGCCAGGCCGCTTTTGGAAACCATGGGCTCTACCATTGTCCTGCAGGGGAAGGCGGGCTCGGGTCAGCATACGAAAATGGCCAATCAAATATCGGTGGCCGCATCGCTCATGGGCGCGGTCGAGTCCATGATTTATGCGAAAAGCGCGGGACTCGATCCGAGGACGGTTTTACAAAGCATCGGCGCAGGCTCGGCGGCCAGCTGGCAGCTCAACAACATGGTCCCAAGGATGCTCGACGGCGACTTCGAACCGGGCTTCTATGTCAAACACTTTCTCAAGGACCTGCGCATCGCGCTCGACGCCGCCAAGTCCATGAAGATCGACCTTCCGCTTCTTTGCCTCGCCGAGAACCTCTTCTGGTGTCTGCAGAAAGAAGGGCACGAAGACAAGGGGACCCAGGCTCTGTACTTGCTCTATGAGACGCGCTGGAGAGAGGGGTTGGGGCATTGAAGGCTCAGCGATTCGATCCCGCGCCCGAAGCGATTTTTTCGGGCGGCGATTATAACTACGGTCGTTTCGGTACACCCTTTGGACGCGCCAATATGCTGGATGTCGATCGACTCTACGCCTACCGCGTTCCCAGGATCGTCAAAGACTGGCGCCTCAAGGAATGGCAGGCCTATCAATTCGGAGACGAGCGCTGGTTTTTCTTCGCCGTGCTCATGAACGCAAAGATATCCTCCTTCGTTCAGTTCATCGCCTACGATCGCGAACGCAAAGCCAAATACGCTTTCAAGCGCTTTTTACCCGGAAGCATGTTCCGCTTCCCTGAGACCCTTTCGGGGTCAAATGTGTACTACCGAGGCTCCCGCACCTATCTCGAGTCGGCCTGCGATTACGAGCACGGATCGATGCAGGTTACGGTTGTGCACGGCTCGCGCACGCCGTCTCGCCGCTTTTCGGGATGTTTCAAATTTTCATGCGCGCCCAGGTCGGCCGCGCCGAATGTCGTATGTCTTCCCTTCGGACTGGGAAGAGCCATGTACTCGACGAAAATACTCATGCCCATGGAGGGCGAGTTCGCCGTCGCCGGCGACAGCTATGTTTTGGAAGGCCCGTCCTCCATGGGAATCATCGACGATCATAAAGGGTATTATCCGTATAGAATGCGCTACGACTGGGTAACGGGATTCGGCAAGGACCCGAGGGGCAGACGGGTGGCTTTCAATCTCACCGACAATCAGGCCCGGGACCCCGAGCGGTACAACGAAAACTGCCTGTGGATCAACGGCCGTGTGTGGCCGCTTCCGCCCGTGAAGGTTACGCGTCCCGGCGGCGATACGGGCGAGTGGATCGTGCAGGACACCGAAGGCATGGTCGACCTCGTATTCGTCCCCGAGGTCGCGAACAACGATCGATTCAATCTCGGCTTTATCGAGAGCGATTACGCGGGCCCCCTCGGCTCGTTCCGCGGTTTCTTGCGCAACGGCGAAGGCGATAAAATTCAGGCCGAGCATCTGTACGGCATGGGCGAACGCCAGTTTTTACGGATGTAGGCGGTTTTTCTCGGAATACCCGCTCCGCGCAGGCTACACCTGACGTCCTGTTTTCAGCTTTTCCTCGAATCGTTCCAGACGCTTGCCCTCGAGCGGCGGCGCGTCGTCCCTGGTGTTCGAAAGCCCGAGTCTCCGTCTCAGTTCGACCATCTCCTCGGCCGAAAAGCGCGTTCCGCCGAGGATGTGGTTTTCGAAGCTGGCGCAGGCCGCGGGCGCGACCGCTTGCGCAATGGTCAGGAGTACGCGCGCGTACTCGCGGATCTCGAGCTGGGCATGCTCGTCGAGCCGAAGCGCGAGAAAATGGAACAAGTTGTGTAGATCGATCTGCCAGTACCACTCGGTGTAGAGACTGAGGGGCAGGTTTATGCGCGCAAGCTCGCGGGACAGTCCCGCGTCGATCATTTCCTTGTAGTCGGAGTAGGCCGATCGCTGCCCCGCCTCGAGCCGCTCGAGGGTCTCGGCGGTCAACTCGACCGAGGCCGGCTCGGAGGAGCGGCCCTGACGGTTGTCCTGGCTTTGAAGAGCGATGGCCGCTGCCGAGGGAACGTAGAACTCGTCCTTCATGACCGAATACCGTCCGGAAATCTCGTTGAGCCGCGCCGTCCGATGCCTCACCCACTGCCGCGCGACGAAGATGGGCAGTTTGACGTGGAAGGTCAGCACGACCTGTTCGAAGGGCGACGTGTGATTGTTCCGCAGAAGGTGATCGATGAGGGCCGCGTCCTCGCGAAAGCTCTTCGTGCCCTCGCCGTAGGACACCCGCGCGGCCTGAACAATGCGCGCGTCGCCGCCGAGATAATCGACCAGCCTGACGAAGCCCTTGTCGAGAACCGGGAACTCCTTGTCGAGCAGGTCTTCGGCGGCTGGAACGACACAGTGGGACATTGCGGCGCCTCCTGGCGGCAGTATACCCAAGGGACAGAGCTGTGGAAATGGCGCAAATGAGGGGGGTGATCCCGGCCCGCGTACCTTGACCGCAGGCGCGGCCGCCCCGAAAATGGCCTTTTGCGGGAGGAAGCGGTGTTCGATTTATCCGATAAGATCATCGAGCAGATCGTTTTCGCCATGGAGGACCAGGAGCGGAAGACCGTCGTCGACCTCGAAACGGGCGAGGTTCTGCCGGCCTCCGGCCGAAAGGACGGACACTACGCCGACCCACCATCCTGGTCGTCCCGTGATGGCTTTAAGCTCATGGAGGACTTTCTTTCCTCGGTTCGGCAGCCCTCCGCCCGTCGTGAATTGTCCGCAGCCCTGGGGCGGGGCCGCGGCGTGTTCAAGGCGTTCAAAGCGGTTTTAGCGCAGCATGAGGATCTCGAGCGCGCGTTTCGCGATTTCAAGATCAAGGCTATGCGACGATCTATTGTCGCCTGGTACGACGATCAGCGAGAAGCGCTCGGCCTTGAACGGATGGGCCCCGAGCCCGAGGACACTCAGGAACTCATCGCCAGCGATTTGAACATCGAGATCGCAGACTTCGCCTCCGTCCAGGGTCGAATCAATCCATTGCTCGATGAGGCCGAAAAGGAGAGTCTCGAATACCTGCCTTCTTCGATCGCTGCCTTCGAGTTCGACCGGCTCCGAGACGAGATCGAGTCGGCCGACACTGCGCTCGCCGCGCTTGCCGATGACGGCGAGGGCGGAGCGCTCGGGGCCGCGATCGCGGTACGCGAAGCACTGGGCGAGCGGGCCTTCGGGCGGATCCTTTTTTGCTTCGTCAGTCGGGATTTCCGACGTATGGGCATGGGTAAAGCCTTGCTTGACTCCTTGGCCTCCCGGCTCAGATCCGAGGGCATTTCCCTCATTACCATCGACTCGGCCTTTCTGCCCCCGGAGATGAGTTCCGCCCTGAACAGCATAGGCTATGCTCCCTATGGCATCAGGGCTTTATCGAAAATCGATTGAACATGGAATTCTGATTCTGCGGAAAGAAACAGTAGTGCGAATGTTATGATGAATATACGCCTTTACAAAAAGCGTTTTTTTGTAAATATTGAGTGTGCCCGCAATATGGCGCGGGTCAGGAGGGACCGATCGTGAAGACCTGTTTCCTTTTCCCCGGACAAGGGGCGCAGTATCCAGGCATGGGCCGAGATTTTTACGATGCGAGCACGGCGGTGCGCGACCTTTTCGCGTTGGCTTCGGACGCGTCGGGCATCGATATGAAAAAACTTCTGTTCGAAGGCAGCGAAGAGGACCTTAAAAAAACACGCAATACGCAGATGGCCGTCGCCTTAGTCGGTCTCGCCGCAGCCACCAGCGCCCGCGAGCACGGGATCATTCCGGAGGGTTGCGCGGGATTCTCGGTCGGCGAATGGCCCGCTCTCGCCGAGGCGGGCGTTATTTCGGCGGCCGATATGTTCAAACTCGTCGCCGAGCGCGGCCGTCTCATGGACGAAGCCGGCGCCGCCTCGGGCGGTTCGACGATGAGCGCCGTCTTGAATCTCGCGCCCGCAGCGATCGAAGAGGCAATCGCCAAAGCGGGTCTCAAGCAGGTATGGATCGCCAACTACAACAGTCCCGCTCAGTCCGTTATTTCCGGCACCGAGGCCGATGTGGCGGCCGCCGAAGAAGTTCTCAAGGCCGCCGGAGCCAAGCGGGTGGTCAGACTGAAGGTGTCCGGGGCCTTCCACTCCCCCATCATGGCGAGCGCGGCCGAGGCCTTCGCCGCCGCAGTCGAGCCCGTCGTCTTCTCGGACCCGAAAATCGCCCTCTTCTCGAACGTCACCGGTAAGCGGATCACGAGCGGCGCCGAGATCAAGATAAACGCGGTTAAGCAGATTGTCAGCCCGGTGCGCTGGATCGACGAGGAAGCCTCGATTATCGCCGAGAAGCCGGGCTTCTGCGCCGAGACCGGTCCGGGGACAGTGCTCGGCGGTTTGTGGAAGCAGGTCTGCGCCGATATACCCTGCTACCCCTTCGGGACCCTCGACGCCATCGCGTCCGTCTCGCTGTAATAGTCCGGTCGAACACCGGAGAAAGGAAGCACCTGCAATGGAAGCGATGCTCAAGGATAAAATCTGTATTGTTACCGGCGGATCGAAAGGCATCGGGAGGGGGATCGTCGAGACCTTCGCACGCCAGGGCGGCCGCGTGTATTACTTTTCCCGCTCCGAGGCCGAGGATCCCGCGGGCCTCGCTTCCGCCGCCGCAGAAGGCGGCGGCTGGGTGAAATGGATCTCCTGCGACGTCTCGGACGAAGCGCAGGTCAAGGCCGCGGTCGACGGCGTGCTTGCCGAGTCGAAGGTCGTCGACGCCCTCGTGAACAACGCGGGCATCACGCGCGACGGCCTTGTCTTCAAAATGAAGACCGAGGACTGGGACGCCGTCATCCGTGCCAATCTGACCAGCGTCTTTTTAGTCTCGCGGGCGGTGTCCTGGGCCATGGTACGCAACCGTTCGGGCAGCATCGTCAACATCACGAGCGTGAACGGTATCATGGGAGCGGGCGGCCAGACGAATTACGCCGCGTCGAAGGCCGGCATCATCGGTTTTACCAAGAGCCTCGCGCGCGAGGTCGCTCCGCGCGGCGTCCGCGTCAACGCCATCGCGCCCGGTTTCATCGAAACAGCCATGACCGCCGCGATTCCCGAAGAGCTTCGCGAGAAGATGAAGGCCGAGATACCGATGGGCAGGCCCGGCACGCCGCAGGATGTCGCCTCGGCCGCCCTCTTTCTCTGTTCGGACCTCTCGACCTACATAACCGGAGAAGTGCTGAAAGTCGCCGGCGGCATCTGCATGTAACGCATGGTAAAGGGCCGCGCCTGACGTTATACTGGACGAGGTGCGGCCTTCTTCGTATGCGGTAAAACCGGGCAGCCCCATGGTCAGGGGCGCGCGCATCACGCCCGACGGTGTAAACTTTGCAATTTTCTCCCGCAACGCCGAATCGATGACCCTCTGCCTCTATGAAAAATCGAGCGACGGCGATGCCTGTTTCGAGTACCGGCTCGATCCCCGGCTCAACCGCACCGGCGACATCTGGCACGTGCTCGTCGTCGGGCTCGGCGCCGGTGCGCTCTATCTGTGGCGCGCCGAGGGCCCGTATCTTCCCGCGAAGGGCCATCGCTTCAACAAGCACAAGGCCCTCATCGATCCCTACGCGCGCGCGTTGACAGGCGACGCTCCGTGGGATTTTTCCGCCGCCTTGGCCTACGACCCGAATTCCCCCGACCGCGATCTTTCCTTTTCGACCCGCGACGACGCGGCCTATATGCCCAAGTGCATCGTCGTCGACGACGACTTCGACTGGCGGGGCGACCGGCCGCTCAACTACCCCCTGCGGCACTGTGTCATTTACGAGACCCACGTACGCGGGCTCACCATGCATCCGAGTTCGGCGGTCGAGCATCCCGGGACCTATCTCGGGGTCGTCGAGATGATCCCCTATTTCAAAGAGCTCGGAATAACAAGTCTGGAGTTCTTGCCGGTGCAGGAATTCGACGAGCGCGAAAATCAGCGCCTCGATCCGACAACAGGCCGAAGACTCGTCAATTACTGGGGCTATTCGACAATCGCGTTTTTCGCGCCGAAGGGCGGCTACTCATCGTCGGGCGCAGCTGGTCAGCAGGTCGCCGAGTTCAAGTTCATGGTGAGGGAACTGCACGCCGCCGGCATCGAGGTCATTCTCGACATAGTTTTCAATCACACCGCAGAGGGCGGAGAACTCGGCCCGACCTTGAGCTTCCGGGGCCTCGACAATCGCATCTACTACATGCTCGACGACGACAACCGCTACTACAAGAACTATTCGGGCTGCGGCAATACGATGAACTGCAACCATCCCGTTGTCCGCACCCTCATTCGAGACTGCCTGTGCTACTGGGTCGTCGAGATGCATGTCGACGGCTTCCGTTTCGACCTCGGTTCCATCCTGGGTCGCGATCAGAGCGGGAAGCTCCTGGAGAACCCTCCCATCATCGAGGGCATCGCCGAGGACCCAATTCTGCGGCATACGAAAATCATCGCCGAGGCCTGGGACGCGGGCGGAGCCTATCAGGTGGGCTCGTTCCCCGGCGGAAGATGGGCCGAATGGAACGACCGTTACCGCGACGATGTCAGACGCTTCTGGCGCGGCGACCACGGGGCAGCGCGCAGCCTCGCGACGCGCATTACCGGCTCGAGCGACCTGTATCTGCGCGACGGCAGGAAACCCTTCCACTCGATAAACTTCATCACCGCGCACGACGGCTTCACGTTGAACGACCTCGTAAGCTACGAACGCAAACACAACGAGTCGAACGGCGAAGACAACCGGGACGGCTCGGACGCGAACTATTCATCCAACTACGGAGAGGAAGGCCCGACGAAAATCGCGTCGATCGAAGCGGTCCGCAACCAGCAGGTCAAAAACTTCCTTGCGACGCTTCTCTTGTCGATAGGAACGCCCATGCTGCTGGGCGGCGACGAGTTCAGGCGCACACAAGAGGGTAACAACAACGCCTACTGTCAGGACAACGACATAAGCTGGTACGACTGGAGTCTCGCTCGAAGCCATGGCGATATCCTTCGGTTTACACGCGGCCTTATCGCGTTTCGGATGCAGCACCCCGCCTTCAGGAGACCCGAGTTCTTCACCGGCAAGGATACTGACTTCGATTCCATACCCGATATAACCTGGTTTGACGAAAAGGGCGAAAGCCCCGACTGGGCCCGGATAAACGGAAAAATTGCCGCGCGAATCGACGGTTCGAAGGCCGAAGTACTCGCCGACCAGGACGACAGCGATTTCTACATCATATTCAACGCCGAGACCGAATCCTGCGTTTTCAGTGTAGGCCCCGCGCCTCGGGCCAGACTCTGGCGCAGGGCGATCGACAGTTCCCTCCCCTCTCCCGAGGATTTCTGCGAACCGGGGACAGAACCGATCTTGGCTCCTCAGGACGAGTACGCCGCGGCGCCGCGATCCATCGTCGTACTCATTTCCCGCGACTGACGATATGTGACTCGAACCTTGTAACAGGCTATGCGTAAACCGTTCGAGGGAGCTTCCGCTTGCCTTATGTCATTTAAATCTATATCTTATCAGCATGAAGAGATACGGGAAGACCGTATGCGATTCGCCCGCCGGTTTCGCCGATCCAGACTTCAGACGCGGACTTCGAGAGCTTCTCAAACATAGACCGGACCTCGCGGTAAAGAGCCTGAGAAAGGCTGCTGCATCCTGTCCGGCCGAGCGACCTGAAGAGCTGTCGAAAAAACTCTATTGGCTTTCGCTCGCCCTCTTTCGCCTGGACCGGCCCGAACTTGCGCTCAAGGCGCTCGCTTCGGCCCAGAAGCTGAGACCGCGCGGTATTTCGCGGGCGGCCTACCTTAGGCGCGTCAACGAATACGGAATGCTCAGGCGTTCGAGCCCCGTTCTTGACGATTTCTATGCGTTTTATTCGATTCACAGCTGTGCGTATCTCAGCAGAAAACGAAGCGGACGCTATGATTCGCCGGGCGAAAAGGATGCGGTAGTCCGCTTGATCGGCGATGCGTGGCGCGTCCTATCCGGATCAGGGAGACTTTCGGGGCTTGGACCTACCGAAAAACTTATCGTGTTCAAAGAGTGGCCGATAGCTTTTCCGGTTTTCGGGGCCGCGCGCATCGTCCACGCGGATGCGTCACGAATCGATTTTCGGCGCGGGCGGCGTCAGGACTGCGACGGAAGGTGCAGCTGCGGTTCGGGTTTGCCGTACCGACAGTGTTGCGGGCGAATCGCATCGCCTTCCGAACAGTTTTGTGAGTGATCCGATAGCGTGAACTGGTTCATTCCGAAACAAAACAGACCTGGATTTGTGTGATTGTAGTGAATTGATACAGGAGAAGTTCGACTCAGCGGGTATGCGTAACCATTATATGCAGTTTACTGCAAAGGATCGAAAAGATTGCAATTTCTCTACTACATGTATCAGCCGACCAGGTACCGAATCGCACGCGTAATCCTATATAAAGCAAGCAAATATTAATAAAAGCTTTTTATTCGGATAAATCGCGGCTCATGGCACGTCTTCTGCACTTATATTCCCAACTGGAGGGCTCCATGGCTCGAAAAACTGCGTGCATCAGCGAAACTAGCTTTTGCGATGAGAATGTTCTCTCGATGTACCTCAAGGAAATCAACAAAATCCCGCTTCTCAGCAGGGAAGAGGAAGACAGCTATGCGCGTGCCGCCGCCCGCGGAGACAAACACGCAAAGGATATGCTGATCAAGTCGAATCTCCGCTTTGTCGTCAATGTCGCCAAGAAGTACCAGAACCAGGGCCTTCCCCTGGCTGACCTCATCTCGGAAGGGAACATAGGTCTTATCAACGCGATCGAGCGCTACGATGTCGATAAAGGGTACCACTTCATCTCGTATGCGGTGTGGTGGATACGTCAGGCGATTCTCAAAGCTATCTGCGAAAAAAGCCGCATGATACGTCTGCCTTTGAACCGGGCGAACGAACTTGTACAGATCGAGAAGACGCGCAAGGTTCTTGAAGGAGCGATGACAGAGGACGAAGAGACCAAGGAAATCGCCCGCTTGCTCGAGATGGATCCCGAGCACGTCGCCGACCTCGTTTCCGTGAGTCGTGAGTTTGTGTCTTTGGACACCCCCGTGTTCGACGAGCGCGATTCCTCGGTATTGGGGGATTTCATCGAAAACACGGCCTATACCGCCCCCGAGGACTACGTTGTCGAGCAGAATCTCAAGGATGACATCAACGAAGTCCTGCGGACACTGTCCGACAAGGAGCGGGAAGTGATCGAGTATCGCTTCGGTCTCAACGGCCGGAGAGCCATGAGCCTCAAGGAGATCGGCGACCGCTTCAAGCTGACCAAGGAGAGGATCAGGCAGATCGAGAAGAGCGCGCTAAAACGCCTGACCCATCCCAGCCGCGCAGAGCTTCTGGAGAGTTATGTAGCGTGATGGTTGTCTCTTCCGTCTGGACAAACTGTACTATGACAGATAACATATAAAAGGTGTCGCGGAGAGCGACACACGACAATCGCGACCCGTCGTATAATGCGCAACGGACTTGAGCATTCACGACGGTTACCATAGTGTGAG
>CAZXXZ010000067.1:0-10407 GCA_964644505.1 uncultured Treponemataceae bacterium
AGGCGCGGATTTCCTCGGCCTCGACCGTCGTATTAGTGCTCATCCAAATCGGGGCACGGTCGTACGCAAGACCAGGACCGATCAAGGCGGCGAGGGATGCTTTCCCGCCCGCGCCGCAGCCTTTTTCGCGCAAGGCAGCGATAGCCTTGACGCCTTCGGCTCCCACCAGAACCTGGCCGTGCTGCTGGGCCGAAAGATTGATCGCGGCTACGCGCCCGAGGACCGCGGGCCCTATATCGGAAAAAAGCGCCTCGAGCGCGTCGAGAAAAAGCGTCGCAGGCTGGTCGGCCTCGCCTGTCTCCCTCGGGGGGAGAATCGGCGCGCCGTCCGAGAGGCCGTACTTGGCCAAGCGCGGGTCGTCGCGATATTTGATTTTGACGTCTGCTATCGTCTCGAAGGTCTTCCGATTCAACACAACCGCCGAGGTACTCTGCGTACTCGAGTCGATCCCCATGACCAGGTCCAGTTCGCCCATAGGTCCTCCGTTCATCTGTTTATTCTGAGGATTTATAACCCGAGAGCGCGGGGCAAGGCGAGCCCCCGCCGGCACAAGGCCGCGCCTCCCGGCCCTCCCCGCTTCAATTTCGCACCGCCATCGAAAGGGGTCCCTCTTTCAATCACCCTACGGACTCGAGTGCGTAGTACGCGTGCGCGGCGCATGAGACGCGCAAGGAGGCGTCTGTGAACTCACTCAATTCCATTTTGCTCGAAGGGAACCTCGTCAGGGATCCCGAAAGCAAAACGACGAGCACGGGAACCCAGGTCTGCGACTTCACCGTGGCCACCGACCGCTATTACAAGCAGAACGACACGCTCGAAAAGGAGGTCTCCTACTTCGATGTGGAGGCCTGGGCGAAGCTCGGCGTCGCCTGTTCGCAGAATCTCAAAAAAGGCCGAGGGGTGCGTGTCGTGGGCAGGCTCAAACAGGATCGGTGGAACGATTCAGACGGCAAAGCGAGGTCGAAGGTGAAAATCGTCGCCGAGCATGTCGAGTTCAAACCGATCCGCCAGCCTGCGAAACACGAAGAGGAAGCCGAAACGGTCGAGGAGGCGGAGGCGGTATTCTGAACAGGGAAGAGGGGCGGCGCAGCGCGGGGCCGCCCCGCCGTCTTCATTCACGATCCGAATGCCCGACGACCGCGTCCACGCCGGCTGCGGCTTCGAGCGCGGTCTGGGCCTCGGCTGCGGCGCGCGACAGTATCTGCAAAAAACGGTCCTTCGACGATGGGTCGAGTATCCGCGCCGTCGGGCCTGAGACACTGATAGCGCCGGCGAAATCCGAGCCTGGAAGCCTGAGGGGTTTCGCCATGCAGGTCAAACCCGTCTCGTACTCCTCTCGATCCAGGCCGTAGCCCTGCTCTCGGATCTTCGCGACATCGCGCAAAACTTCCTCGGGATCGGTTATCGTCCGCTCGTTGATGCGCGGAAGGGGGCCCGCGCCCAAGATCGCGCGCGCCCGTTCTTCGGGTAAAAGCGAGAGGATGGCCTTTCCGACGCCCGTGCAATACAGGGGCAGACGATCGCCCGGCGCCGAACGCATCCGAAGACTGCGATCCGCCTCGGCGCGGTCCAGATAAATCGCGCTGGCCCCGGCGAGGCAGGCGAGATTGGCGCTCTCGCCCGTATCCCGCGCCAGCCGTTCCAGAAAGGGTCTGATCCGCTCGACGACGATCGATCGAATCGGGACATGAGCCCCCAGTTCGAAGAGCGCGAGCCCCAGCGACCAGCCGCCGTTTCTGCGTTCGGCCACGCCGCGCGATTCGAGCACCGACAAATAGCGTAGAGCCGTCGCCTTGTTCATGCCGGTCTCGCGGGACAAACGGGCAAGACTAACCTCGCCGTTTGTCCTTGCCAAATAAAAAAGAAGATCCAATGCCTTTCCGGCCGATTCGCTCATATTCTCCTGCCAGATACTATATGGAAATAGTAGAGTTTCAATATGTGAACCAGTTCAGAATATCACCAGCGGAAAAACGCGTAAAGATACGCGATTGTGTTTTTTGTTGTTCCTCGAACCTTGTTGTAGTCACAAAGCAACAGGCTTCGAGGCACTTACCCCTAAAAAACTCAACTCTGCCCGGGGTGCGCTTCCTCATCCCCCCGCCAGAACCCGTCCTTCCAATTAAAGCGGCTCGTGCCGGGTATGGGCTTGCCCTCCTCGGCTGCTTTCATGACTTGTTTATAAAACGGTTTATGGAGGCGTACCCGAGAGAAGTCGAGAATGAACTTACCGATGCCTTCTTTCTGGAACGCGGGAATTCGGTCGACGATCGAAAAGGGCTGGAGGGGCGTCACAACCGAGCCTTCGCCGGCGGATGACAAGCTGTAGTGCGAATCCTCGCGATCGAAAAACTCGGTAAAGTCGTATCGCGCGGCGAGAGCCGAACGGGTGCGGAAAAGAGCGGGATACGAAAAAACCACAGGAAGTATCGCGGAGGCTGGGACTGCTCCGATCAAATTCTGTAGATTCTGCTTCGATACCTCGAGGGGCGGCACGATGAACCGCGCTCCCTCCCCGAGAAGAAAAGCCGCGGCCCAGGTGTTGAACGTGTAGAGCCAGGGGCCTGCGATGACGGTGAGACCCGCGTTGTCTTTCGTCGAACCGCGACGCGCCGTTTGCTGCCGCGTGTCCTCCGCCCTCGGGCTCAACTGCCGTAGGAGTGCCAGATGCCCCGGATTGTTCGCCACGATGATGCGCTGTCCCCGCCCGATCCAGTACTCGAGCTCGGTCTTGAGCCATTCGGAATCGCTTTCGGGGAACCAGGGATCGAGCCAGAGCACGAGATTGTCCCGCTTGAACGGAAGAGTCGACTCCTCGTTCCGCATCTGCAGGGCGCTTTCGCGGTCAAAGAGCAGTAAGGCCTTGAGCGGCCGGGCCGCGTTCAGAATATGCAAGTCGGCGACCGAGCGGACGAGGGCGTACAGCCCCTCGGGAAGCTCAGATGCCGCCGCCCTCGGCCCCCGGGCGGAATCCGAAGACTCGATGCCCGCGATCCGGGGAAGAGGGGCCGACTGCCGGCTCGGGAAGGCGTGATACCTGCCCAGATCGCGCGGCAGGACGGGGGGATAACGCTTCGTCATGGACCTCGTCTGGACGAGGTACACGAGGTCGCCCTGCTTGGAATCTGCGTCCACCCTCACATACAGGCCGTTCGGAGCTTCCTTGACATCGCGGACCTTGGCGGTCCAGCGCGAGGAGTCGTCGGCGCGGTGGAAACGGACCGAATCGCCCTCGGCGAGACCGTCATAGGAGTTTAACAAAATATAACGGCCTTCCTTGAACGCGCGTATCTCGCGGACCTTGCCGAGGAGGATGCCGGTGCCGCCGGCCTGATCGGGCTTTATGAACTCCGGATCGAGGCTTCCGTCGATGAAAAGGCGCGTCTTGGGTCGGGCGAAATCGGATTGAAGCATGGCCCGAGCCTTCGCCAAGGCGCGATCGCGGTCGAGTTTCCAATTGTCGATCATGTACCGATACGCGGCGGTCACGGCGCCGACATACTCGGCGCTCTTCATGCGGCCCTCGATTTTGAAAGATTCGACTCCGGCCTCCATAAGATCGGGCACGTACTCGACGAGTTCGAGGTCGTTCGGCGAGAACCAATAGCCCGACTCGGACTCGTTGGAATACAGGCGGCGGCAGGCTTGGGTGCAGGCGCCGCGATTGGCGCTCTTGCCGCCCAAGTAGCTCGAGAAGAGACACAGGCCCGAAACGCAGACGCAGAGCGCGCCGTGCACGAAGACCTCGAGCTCGAGGTTGGTCGAAGCGCGGATCGAGCGTATCTCGTCGAGCGACAGCTCCCGCGCGAGCACCGCCCGCTTGAATCCATATCGCGATAATAAATTAACGCCCTTCGCGGAGGCGACGTTCATCTGGGTGCTCGCGTGCAACGCGAGCTTGGGGAAGTGCTCGCGCGCCATCTTGGCGACCCCGAAGTCCTGGACGATGATACCGTCGGGTCCTATGCGGTCGAGATAGCCCAAGAACTGCCACATGCGGTCGGCTTCGCGCTGCTCGAACACGGTGTTGACCGTGACGTAGACTTTCTTCGCCTTTTTGTGGCAGACGTCCACCGCCGCCTCGAGTTGATTGTAGGCGAAGTTCGCGGACCTCATGCGCGCGTTGAAGCTCCGCGCACCCAGATAGACGGCGTCCGCGCCCTCGCCGAGGGCCGCGTCCAAGGCCTCGGGATTGCCCGCCGGTGCGAGCAGTTCGACTGTCGGCATGGTAAGGACTATAACAGATTATTCGTGTTTGGCTAAGTACGACGGGGAGCCCGGGGACTACCGCCCGATGAACTCGTCTATCCTCGCGCTCAAGCCCTCATAATCATCGACGGCCGGAAGATCCGGGCACTGAGCCTTTATCGAGGCCGGCGCCCTGAAAAGACAGCCCGAGTCGGCTGCGCGGATCATGGACAGGTCGTTGAAGGAGTCGCCCGCGGCGAAGACGCGGAAGTTGAGCGACCTCAGGGCCTCGACCGACTTGCGTTTGCCGTCCTTCTGCCTCAGTTCGTAGCCGACGATGGTCCCGTCGTTGTCGACTTTCAGCGTGTTGCAGAAGAGGGAGGGATAGCCGAGCTTGGCCATGAGGGGCTGGGCGAACTGCGTGAAGGTGTCCGAAAGAATGATCATCTGCGTCTTGGCCCTGATGCTCTGCGAGAACTCGTAGGCGCCGGGCAGGACGTTCATCCCGCCGATGACCCGCTGTATGTCCGCGAGGCCGAGCTTGTGCTCTTTGAGCACGCCGATGCGGAACTTCATGAGCTTGTCGTAGTCAGGCTCGTCCCGGGTCGTGATCTTGAGTTCCGGAATGCCCGTTGCTTCGGAGAAGGCTATCCAAATTTCAGGAACAAGGACTCCTTCGAGGTCGAGGCAGACGAGATGCACGGCGGTACCCTCCGGCGGGGAACCATAGCACGGAAGGACCTCAAGCGGAAAGCGCCCGCCTCGTTGATCAACGAGGGCTGATACGCGAGAATCGAGCGCATGATCAGCTATGCATCGACCCCGCCCATGGGCTGGAACAGCTGGGACGCGTACGGCACGGCGGTACGCGAGGAAGACATCAAGGCCAACGCCGACTTCATGGCCGAGCGTCTGTCCCGGTACGGGTGGACCTACGTCGTCGTCGACATCCAGTGGTATCAGCCGAGCGCCCGAGGCCACGAGTACGAGCCTGAGGCCCCGCTGGTCATGGACGAGTACGGCCGTCTCCTGCCGGCCCCGAACCGCTTCCCCTCGGGTTTCGCGGCCCTCGCCGACTATGTCCACGGCAAGGGGCTCAAGTTCGGCATCCATATCATGCGGGGCATACCGCGCCAGGCGGTCGCGCGAAACCTCCCCGTCAAGGGAAGCTCCTATCGCGCCGCGGACATCGCCGATATCGAGAACGGCTGCCGATGGAATCCCGACATGTGGGGCGTCGACACGACGCGGCCCGGCTCGCAGGAATACTACGACTCCCTCGTCGAGCTGTACGCGTCCTGGGGCGTGGACTTCATCAAGGCCGACGACATGGGCAGCCACCTCTACCAGCCCGCCGAGATCCGCGCGCTAAGGCGCGCGATCGACAAGACGGAACGGCCCATGGTCCTGAGCATCTCGCCGGGCCCGGCCTCGGTACAGGAGGCGGCCTTCTTCCAAAGGCACGCGCAGATGTGGCGCATCTCGGACGACTTCTGGGACGACTGGAAGCTCCTCTGCCGGCAGTTCGACTACGCGCGCGAGTGGCAGGCCGAAATCGGCCGAAACGACACCTGGCCCGACGCCGACATGCTGCCGATCGGCAAGCTCAGGCTCGCCGCGAACAGCGGCGAGGGCGAGGACTGTCGCCTGACGCGCAACGAGCAGCGCACGCTCATGAGCCTGTGGTCGATCATGCGCTCGCCCCTCATGATGGGCGGGGACCTGCCCCGCTCGGACGAGTTCGCGATCTCGCTTCTCGAGAATCCCGAAGTCATCGAACTGAATCAGCACAGCCGCGGCAACCGCCACGCCCTTGACAAGAACGACTTCGTTTTCTGGACGGCCCGTACCGAGAAAGGCGAGGACAGGTACCTCGCCGCCTTCAATCTCGGCGAAGAGCGCAAGCACGTCGCCGTATCCTGGCCCGAGTTGGGAATCGAGGAGGGCGAATACCGACTGCGCGACCTCTGGAGCCGACAAGACCTGCCCGCCGCGCACAAGGCGATCGAGATCGAACTCGATCCCCACGCCTCGGTCCTGTATCGCCTGCGCCTGAAGGACTAGCGCCCGGCCGAATCGCCCAACAGGCCGAGGACCTCGTCGCCGCTCATGGGCCTGCCAAAAAAGTAGCCTTGCAGGTAATCGAAGTTCATGAACGTTAGTGTTTCAGACTGTTCTGCGCTTTCGACGCCCTCCGCCGTCACGGCGCGGCCCTGGCGCTTGAACAGGTCGATCGATCCTTCTATGAGGCTGCGCCCTTTATGGGTCGCAAGTCCGGGCTGGATCACTTTCTTGTCGAATTTGATCACCGAGAAGGGCATCCTCGCGAGGCCTACCAAATTGGTGTACCCGGTGCCGAAATCGTCGAGGGCGAAACTGACATTCCTGCCTACCAGCAGCTCCATGTTGAGTCTCAGATCCGGGCCGAATCTCGCGACCGTCGTCTCGGTAATCTCGAGACAGATCTTCGAAAGATCCATACCGCGCCTTTCCGCAGCCTCGATGACAGAGAACGGCCACTCGAGATCGAGACATACAGACGAAACGAGCCTGAGCTGGAGCTGCCCTACCCCCCTCCGATCGAGTCCATTCTGCACATACCATTCGAAAGCGCGATCCATGATCAATTCGGTGAGCGCCCTGCCCGCGCCCATCCGTTCGGCCATCGAGAGAACTTCACTTTGTAGGACGAAGGTGTGTTCGTCGAGCGAGAGACCGACCAGGGTCTCGATAGCGACGGTGCGTTGTTCGGCGATGGAGAAGATCGGCTGAAACCGCAACTCCGGTCGACCCGACTCGAGGCAGCGCTCGAGCGCAGCCGCTATAGCGGACTCGCGCTCGTGCTTGCCTATATTGAAATCCGAGCGGACGAAGATATGCCTATTACTCATGCTGGCCGAGAGGTCGGGGACTTGATCGATATATTCCATCACTTCGGCCATCGTACGCGCGTCTTCGGGACAGTTCAGGATGAGGATCTTGAAGGGCAACTGTATCATCAGTGATCCGACAAGCCAGGGCTTGGCCGAACGCTCGATGATATTCAGGGCAAGGTTGCCGATCGGATCGGCCCGATTCCTTCGCTTGAAGAGCAGGGCGAAGACGCCGGTGCGCAGCCATGCCGGCGTCGAATCCTTGCCGCCCGATTCCGAGAGCCATCGAGATACCGCTCCCACGAGTTCGCGATAGGTCCGGAGTTCGACGCTTCCCTGGAAATCCGCCAGCTCGGCCGAATACGCGATAAGGATGCTGAATCGTCCGCCGCGACCGAAGGCCTGGGAGAGGAATTGGATGAAGGCCTCGCGATGGTAGAGCCCGCTCTGCCCGTCCAGCAGATCACTCGCGTTCTGCATCGTCACGAGCACGAACAGGGCGCTCAACGATATCCCGAGGCACTCGAGCATGAGACCGTCCATGAAGAATTGCGCCATAATGGCGAAAACCGGTGCAATGGCAGCCGCAAGGAAGGATTGTCGCTGCGAGCGACTAAAACAATCCCTTCGGAGTAGTACCGCCCGGAGGATGAGTACCAAGTAGAAAGAGGAAAGGACGTAGAGAACGAAGAAAGCAGGCCCGTGCCGATAAGCCCCCGAAGAGTCCACGAAGGAGATGAGTCGAGTGAAGGGATTTGAAAACACTGCGAGCAGGGCAATCGCCCAGGGCAGGGCGAAGAGGACTCGTCGCGTCCGGGTCGAGGGCAAAATCCCGCCCGTATCCAGAATATAGCGTGCCGCCTGAAACGGAATCGAGTTGTGGAAAAGATAGAATAGCGCTACCGTGATCATGACTACTTCGGACGAGAGATCCGGCAGCAGGTTGATCGCGATTGAGCTGATGACGCTCGCCACTGAACTGCCCAGGATGATCCACGCGAGGAGAAGAAATTTCTTCCCCGGACCCAGTCTTTTCCGTTTCCTCTCGTAGAAGACGAAGAGGGTGATGATCGAGAGGACGATCGCCGCAACGTCGAAGTCGATCACATACATCGCGAATTCCTCTCGCGGGCAAAGACCTTGAAGGCATCGGGGGACAGGGGCCGCGAATAGAGAAACCCCTGGATACACTCTACTCCCATGGTCTTCAGGATATCAGCCTGGCACGGCGTCTCCACCCCCTCGGCGATGAGTATGACGCCGACCCGCTTGAACATGGCTATCACACCCTCGAGTTCGGCGCGGGCGGAATCGGATTCGCATCCGGCGTCTATAAGACTTCGATCCAGCTTGACTGTAGTGAAGGGTATCTGGATGAGGCTGGAAATGTTGGAGTTGCCGACGCCGAAATCGTCGATGGCTACGGTGAAACCCCTCGAAACAAGATCATCCATCGTTCGCCTCATGGCCAAGGGAGACAGGGCGGCGGCGGTCTCGGTCACCTCGAAGCAGAGATCGGAACTCCGAAGTCCATAACGGCTCGCGATGGAGAGCATACGTTCGGAGAGGTTGTACTGCGCGAACTGGACCGGCGAGAGGTTCACGTCAAGGTACTGCAGATCAAGGTCCTCGACACGCATCGACGAGAGAAATTCGCAGCATCGCTCGACCACGAAATCGCCTATCGAGTGAATAAGGCCGTTGCGTTCGGCGATCGGGATGAACTCGTCCGGGGCCACCGGCCCCATCTCATCGTCGGAGAGCCGTACGAGGGCTTCCGCGGCGACGACTGCGCCGCTGCGAACATCGACAATAGGCTGGAACACGACCTTCAGCTCCGAGCGCTCGATCGCTCGTTTGATCGCCTCCACGATCTGAAGCTGTCGCCCCGCGCGCGCGAGGGAGAGCTTGGGAAGACTCAGCCATGAATCACGAGGATGATTCCAGCCGGGAAGCGACAGGACGCGATGGGCTTGGAAGACGGCGAGCGCGTCCTCGGCGTCATCGGGAATGCGGATTTCGCAGAGTCTGGCGTGCAGGGCGAAGCGCCTCTGTCCCAAGGACAGGGGCCGCCCCAAGCAATCGAGGATGCGCGCCTTCTCCGCAGCGAGTGACTCGAGGTTCATCTCGAGCAGAACGATTACATATTCCCCGAAATCGAGCCGTGCCGCGAAACGCCGACCGCCCGAGCGGCCGAAGAGATGCTCGATCGTCCGGCGCTCGAGGTCCGAGGACGATTCCGCCCCGACGGCATATTCAAGATATTCCTTGTTTTCGAGGATCACAATGAGAGCCGCCGCACGCAGGCTCCTCTGATAGATACTCTCGAGCAGGACGGCGAGCCCCGAGCGGTTATACATGCGAGTCTGACCGTCGATGAACACGTCAAAATCATTGACCGTCAACAGGATGATGAGTTCGGAGACCGCGATACCGAAATTGACAATGAGCAGCTCCGGGTGGAAAAACTGTACGACGAAGGTACCGAGGGTCGAGGGCAGGAAAAGGACGAGGCCGAGGATTGTATGTCTCGAAAGAGAAGCGCGCGCTCGTACTATACTCGCGATGCAGATGACTGCATATAAAGCTGAAATTGCGTAGAGTGCCATGAGCCCGGGCCCCCTCGAATAGCGCATTGTCTCGTCGAACGAGAAGGCGAAGCCCGTGATCGGAGTGGATAAAATGATAAGCGCAGCGGCAAGGGCGGGTACCAGAAGGAGGCGCCTGGAAACCCGCTTCAATCTGTAGAAAACCCCGTCCAATACAAGGATGAAAACGCAAAAGACGGGCGCAATGCTATTCTGAAGCATATAGTAAAGCGTATTGACGCCGACGATCAGCCAACGCGGATACTCGGTAACCCTCTCGTATGTCACGACGGTTATCACGTCCATGACCGTGGCTCCCAGGCTGATATAGAGGAGGAGGAGGAAAAAGGCAGTCTGGGGAATATCGAGGCGCCGCCTGGAATAAAAGAGGAAAAGATTGAATACCGATAGAAGGATTGCCGCGATGTCGAAATTGATGCTGCCCATGCTTCTTTTAATTATAGAACCGTTTCTATGAAACGCAATTTTTCCTGCCGGAGTATCGAAACATCCGCCTTCCGCTTGTCAGCGCCGCGGTTATGCGTATATCATCATTCCCCGTATGAACATACGCTCCATCCGCAACATCGGCATCATGGCCCACATCGACGCCGGCAAGACCACCACGACCGAACGCATCCTCTACTACTCCGGCAAGACCTACAAGATCGGCGAGGTCGACGACGGCGAGGCGACCATGGACTGGATGGAGCAGGAGCAGGAGCGCGGCATCACGATCACCAGCGCCGCGACCACGA
>CAZXXZ010000068.1:0-10129 GCA_964644505.1 uncultured Treponemataceae bacterium
ACGCGAAGCTGAACGAGACCGTGACCTCGAACGCCGCGATCGATTTCGCCTTCAACAAGGCGATTATGGGAATGTAACTTCGGCCGCGCGCCGTGCGGCGTCCGCCGTGCGGCGCAGCATGAAGCCGCCGACTGCCGAAAAAAGCCGCCGCGGAATGCGGCGGCTTTTTTCATCGAAGGGGGATCGCCGCGGCGATGTCGTCGATCGCGCCGCGCCGGATCGCCTATTCCACCGGCAGCCCGATCGTCCGACCCCCGGGAACCTCGACGACCGTTCCACCGACCGAAAGCCACACAGCCCCGGCCGCCGGGTTGTAGACCATCGAAACATCGCTCGAAAAGCGCAATCCCTTGCAGCGGTTCATGTAGTCGACGATCTCGATATTGGTCGCGTACCAGATATCGGACCTGCCGCTTATGGTTTCAGCGAAGTCTTCGATGAGCGACCAATTCCCGTCGCGATCGAACTCGTAACTATGCCCCCAGACATACATGAGAAAAAGGTGCTGACTGTTTTTGAGATCGAGGAACTCCCGCGCCTTGGACATAAGTTGATCGTTGTGGTGACAGCTGCCGCGCCATTCCAGAAAGTTGTCCGGCATATAAAAGGTGCCCGTCGTCGGAACGACACGCGCATACTCGATGCCGATCGAGGGCAGCATACCGAGTATCTCGGAATTGTAGGAGCCGTTCGGGAAGGACATGCCGCGCACCGGGTAGCCGACCAGGTCTTCCAAGGCCTTCCGGTCATCGAGAATCTGCCGGACTATCTGTTCCCTGGGGCAGCGGGCGAGAGATGGATGCGTCAGGCTGTGGCAGGAAACTTCGTGGCGCGAATAAAGACCGGCGACTTCACCGGCTCCGATGCGGCCGTCCCGGCCGAAGAGGCCGCCGTTCAAATGGAAGCTGCATTTGAGAGCATGTTTGTCGAGGATGGACACGAGCCTTCGGTCGGCGGTGTTCCCGTCGTCGTAGCTGAGTGTCAGGGCTTTAAAAAGGCCGCCGGGGAAAGTGAAGTAGATCGTTTTCATTTTCTGAACACTGCAGAACCCGCCGCTCAGCGTTTACGCCCGAGCAGTCTGCAACCCTCATCGAAGACTTTTTTGGGAACGACTATATAAAGCAGGGCGTCGCGGTTGAAATAAAAATCTCTGCCGTCCTCGTCGGCGACCGAGAAAAAGAGCCCCGCGTCCTCGGCGAAATTCTTCTCGAGCGCCTCGCGGATGCGATCGTAAAACTCCACGGCCGTCGAGGGCGAGTCGACCGTGAGATACTCGGGCTCCTGCCGTCCGAGCAGGCGGTACTTGACGACGACCTCCTCCTCCTTGACGGCGCCGAGCGAGGGGAACTCCTCCAGGCTGGATTCGAACACAAAGTGGATCGTCTCGACATTTTTACAGGCGATGATGACGGCGGACCCGTCGCTCATCGTAAACGATACCGCCTCCTCGCCCCGTATGACCTCCAGATACCGTTCCTTGAGCCGCGAGAATTCCTTCTCGTCGACTTCGAAAAAAAGGTCATGGGCGACCCCCGCGAATTTTACCTTGAGGCAGTATTTGGTGATCATCGCGGCTCCCTCCTGCACCTTGATTGTCATATCAATAGGCCGCGATGTCAACGAGTATCACTCGAAGCGCGGACAAGACCGACTGCGCTCGTCTACCACCTCGGCTCGGGCGCCGGGCAGGCGCCGTCGGCAAGATGCGCCCGTATTTCGACGAGACAGCCGCAGTGCCGGCAGGTCGAACCGTACAGAAGATCGTCACACCGAAGACAGACCGAGAGCCTGCGCGCCGTCTCGTCCTTCGAGGCCAGCTTCGGAACCTGCCCGCCGAAGTAATCGGCGACAATGCGCTCGAGTTCGCCCTTGGAAAGCCGCACCGAAAGGCCGCAGCCCGGGCAATCGGGTATCTGCGGCTCGACGCGGCCTTCCTTTCGGGATCGATTCTCGAAACTCATTGAAGTTCGACGACGGCGACCGACATGGGGGGCAGTTTCGCGATCAGCTTGCCTCCCTCGGACCCGAACTCCCAGTCCTTCGGCACGACAGCCTCGGGATTCGCGAATTCGTTCCGTCCGTCGATCTTGTCGGACGAGAGTATGCGGCCGCGGCCGCGAGTCGGAGATGCGCCTCCACGTACCTCGATCTCGACGGGAACCTCGCGCTCGTCGCTGAGATTGCAGAGGCTGAGATGCAGTCTGCCCTGCGCGTCCTTGGAGACCGAGGCGTCGACGGCCGGCAGCGTGACAGACTCGGCCTTGAGGCGCTCGGCCTGGACGGAGCTCGGCACAAGAACGGCGTCATGATGGACCTTGTACATGTCGAAGACATGGTAGGTCGGCGTCAGCAGCATCTTCGGCCCTTCGGTGAGGATCATGGCCTGAAGGACGTTGATCGTCTGCGCGATGTTCGCCATGTGGACCCGCTCGGCGTGGCGGTTGAAGACGTTGAGCGATATACCCGCGATGAGCGCGTCCCGTATCGTGTTCTGCTGATAGAGGAAGCCGGGGTTGGTGCCCTTCTCGCAGTCCCACCAGCCGCCCCACTCGTCGACGACGATGCCGATGCGCCGCTCTGGATCGTACTTTTCCATGATGGCCTCGGTGCGCTTGATGAAATCCTCGATGCCGAGGCAGTTCTTCAAGGCCCCGTACCAGTCCGAGCGTGGGAAGCCCCAGGCCGCGCCCTTGCGCTCCCACTTCTCCGCGAAGGTGTAGTAGTGGACCGAAAGCCCGTCCATGAACTTGGCCGCCTCGCGCAGAACGACCTCGTTCCACTCATCCCAATTGCCGCAGGCGACCTTGTACAGTTTTTTACCGCCGAAGTTCCGGCAGTAGGTCTGGTAGCGGCGGTACTCCCAGGCGTACTGCTGGGCCGTCATGTTGCCGCCGCAGCCCCAGTTCTCGTTGCCGACGGCCCAGAACTTGATGTCCCAGGGTTCCTCGCGGCCGTTCTCCTTTCGAAGGCGCTGCATCGGGCTCGTGCCGGGCATGGTCAGATACTCGAGCCACTCGGCCATCTCCTGGACCGTACCCGATCCGACGTTGCCGCAGATATAGGGCTCGGCGCCGACGAGAGAGCAGAAATCCAGAAACTCGTGCGTGCCGAAGTGGTTCGTCTCGGTCACGCCGCCCCAATGGACGTTGACGATCTCCGGCCTTCGGCCCCTCGGCCCGATTCCGTCCTTCCAGTGGTAGGTGTCCGCGAAACAGCCGCCCGGCCAGCGGATGTTCGGGGCCGCGATTTTCTTGAGCGCGGCGATCACATCATTGCGAATACCCCGAGTATTGGGGATGGGCGAATCCTCCCCAACCCATATACCCTCGTAGATGCACCTGCCCAGGTGCTCGGCGAAATGGCCGTAGATGTGCTTCGAGATCTTAGGCCCCGCGCGCCCCGCGTCGATGACGATTCTGTTCATATACTGCCCTCTCACTGTATAGGACGCATCAGCGCCCAAGAATATCCCCGAGCGACTTCGGGAAGCATGCGCCAAGGCGTTCGAGGTCCTCGGCCGTGACCACCGACTCGCGTTCGTGAGCCAATTCGCGATTCGTCGCCCCGAGACGCTTAAGGAGACTATAGATCACGAAACCGAAAATTTTGAGCCCCGCCTTCGGATTCGCCGAACAATAGCGGAAGAGCCTATCCCTTCCCACGGCGGCGACGAGGCAGGCCGTTCGAGCGCGCGCGCTCGCGGTCCGCGGAAGGTCCATAAAAATCGAGGCCTCGCCGAGCACATCGCCTTTATGCACTTCGCTGACTCGCATCTCCCTGCCCTTCTCGCTGCGGTAGGTGATATCGACGGTACCCGCAAGAATGATGTGCAAATCCGCCCCGAAAGAATCCTGCAGAACGAGATACTCCCCCGCCTCGTAATCGCGAAGCTCGCAGATACGCGCGAATCGCTTGAGTTCGCGCGGGACGAGCCCCTGGAGAATACTGGTCGTGCCGAGTTCTTTAATGAGCGCCTCGAGGCGCATTGTCCGTTCCTGCATGTATAAAACCCCACTGCGGCGTATCACTGGCCCGTATTTATGGAAGAATAGCTATTTATACGAAAAATGGGAACAGGTTGGCTTGCTTGCTTCGCCCTCATCCGCTCGTATAGAATGCGGCCATGGAATACCAGAAACGCACGACAACATGCGGCGAACTCCGCAAGTCCGACGCCGGCCAGAGAGTCGTCCTGAACGGATGGGTGCACAGAAAGCGCGATCACGGTCCACTATGCTTCATCAACCTGCGCGACCGCTACGGAATAACCCAGGTCGTCGTGGACGCCGATGCCCCCGAGGAGCTCAAGGCCGCAGCCTCCGAACTCAAATTCGAATACTGCATCGCGGTGCGCGGCATTGTCCGTGCGCGGCCCGACGATATGATCAATAAAGACATGGAGACGGGCGAGATCGAAGTCCTCGCCGAGTCGATCGACATTCTCACGCGCTGCGAGACTCTGCCCTTCATGATCGACGAGAAGTCCGACGCCAAGGAAGAACTCAGGCTCAAATACCGCTATCTCGACCTGCGCTCCTTCTCGATGCAGAGAAAAATCGAGCTTCGACACAAGGTCGCCTTCGCGGCGCGCGAGTATCTCGTCGGCAAGGGTTTCTGGGAGATCGAGACCCCGACCTTCATAAAATCGACGCCCGAGGGCGCCCGCGACTACCTCGTGCCCTCGCGCCTGTATCCGGGCAAATTCTACGCTCTGCCGCAGTCGCCCCAGCTGTACAAGCAGATCCTCATGGTCTCGGGCATGGACAAGTACTTCCAACTCGCCCGCTGCTACCGCGACGAGGACGCGCGGGGCGACCGTCAACCCGAGTTCACTCAGATCGATATCGAGATGTCCTTCGTAAAGCGCGACGATATTCTCGAACTCGTCGAAGGCATGATGAACTACATCTTTCAGAAGGCCCTCGGCGTCGATCTACCGAACAAATTCCGCCGCCTCTCCTACGACGAGGCCAGCGAACTGTATGGCACCGACAAACCCGATCTCCGCTTCGGCATGGAGATGGTAGACATCTCGGACCTCGCGCGCCGAAGCTCCTTCCAGGCCTTCAAGGACGCACTCGCCGAGGGCGAAGCCCGCAGGGCGGCTGACGCGGCCAAAGGGATAACCTCGCAGGACGGGGCGGTCAAGGCCCTCCTCGTTCCGGGGAAGGCCGATTATTCGCGCAAGCAGATCGAGGAACTCGAGGCCCAGGCCAAGATATACCGCGCCAAGGGCCTCGCATGGATGAAAGTGAACGCCGAAGGGAAACTGGAAGGCTCGCCAGCGCAAGGCGCTGGCGGTGCAGAAGCGCAGAGCGCTTCTGCAACAGGTATCAGACTCGAAGGCGGAGCGGCGAAGTTTTTCGCGGGCATGGAAGACGAACTCTGCGCCGCGCTCGGCGCCAAGCCGGGCGACCTCATTCTCATGGTCGCGGACTCGAAGCGCAAGGTCGCCTGCACCGCCCTCGGGGCAGTGCGCACGAAACTCGGCAAGGACCTCGGCCTCTGCGATCCGAAACGATTCGAGTTCGCCTGGATCGTCGACTTCCCCATGTTCGAATGGAACGAAGACGAGAACAAGTGGGACGCGGCGCATCACATGTTCACCATGCCGCAGGAGAAGTACCATCCGACCCTCGAATCCGATCCAGGATCGGTCAAAGGCGACCTCTACGACCTCGTGCTCAACGGCTTCGAACTCGCATCGGGCTCGATACGAATCCACGACCCCGCCCTGCAGAAGCGGATTTTCAAGATCGTGGGTTTCGACGAAGCCGAGGGCGAGAAACGTTTCGGTTTCTTAACCGAAGCCTTCAAGTACGGCGCTCCGCCCCACGGCGGCATCGCGCCCGGCCTCGACCGCCTTGTCATGCTCATGGCCGGCGAAACCTCGATCAAGGAAGTCATCGCCTTCCCCAAAAACAGCTTCGCCATCTCCCCAATGGATGATTGCCCGAGCGAAGTGGACCAGAAACAATTGGACGAGTTGCACCTCGAAATCAAGTATCCTCACAAAGACGAGTAACGGAGCTCGGGCAATCAACCTCGCTCCAATGCCTCGTTTTCTCCTCTTGACGAAACCGCAGACTGATTTTTACTATGTAAAAACGGCGTTGCCGATAGAAGGCCAGGAGCTGTGACGGCGACTTGGACATAGCGGCGATCGAACTGTCATTCTAGTGCAAAAACACCAGCCCCTACGAGCAACAGCTTCTGTCCATCTTTTTTTACTCTGAGTTGAACAACCTTGCAGCTGCAGTACACACGACAGAGGTGAATTATGAAAAAACCTCATCTCACTTCTCTTATCGCATGTGCGTTTCTTGTCGCCGCCTGCGCGACGAAACCTGTTCCGCCAAAACCGACTGAAGACCCCGGACAGGGCTATGTCTGGAACTATAACGAAAAGACAAGCCAATGGGAGCGGATATCCGAGGCGCAGGCGCAGGAACTTCAAGCTCAGAAAGAAGCGGCCGCCCTGCAGGATCAAGAGCGGAGGCGGAAGCAGGCCGAGCGCGCGGCGGTAGTCATCGATGTCGATATCAAAAAGCTCTTTCAATCAGCTTCGGAACTCAAGGGCCGCCAGATTCGGGTTTCAGTTAAAGGCCCCTTGGGTTTCAAGGGCACCGGAAAATCCGAGCTCTCGCCCTCCGAGGGTCTGCTTCTTAAAATGAGCGTCTGCACCTCGCCCTTGGCCGTCAAAAAAATCCAAGACGAATACGCACTTGCAGCCGAGCAGTATAAATTCAATGAGCTCGAAAAAATGTTCACCGAAACAAGAAACTACACAATTACGGCTCTGCTTGTCGATTGCGGAAACACGACATATTACAGCATCGGAACAAATCCGATACCGAGCGGCCAATATACATACGTCTCGCTCGACGTGCTGTCGATCAAATAGGACGAGAAAAAAGCGATACCTATGAAGAATACAAGGCAGGCTCTTTTCTTCTTGTTTTTCCTCGTAGCGCAAGCATTCTGTCAAATAGCAGCTCAAGATGAACCTTTACAATTCGTCATGCGCCCAGGCGAGAACATAGGACCGGACGCACCTTTTCTGCCCGACCCAAAGGTACCCGATCGTTATGCGCCTCAAAAGCTTTTCGACGACTCGCTCGAAACCTGCTGGGCGATCGGCGACGGCGGACCGGGCGTTGAAATATTCTTAGCTGTTCCGGACAACCTTTCGGCCATGGAGATCTTCAATGGTTTTGCAAAATCGAAAGACTTGTTCGACAAGAACAACCGGGTCAAAGATATAAAAGCAAGGCTGTTCGCCGCTTTCAGCCTTCCCGCCATGATCACGGAAACGGATGCCCGCGGATACGAGCTTTACCCCGTGAGCGATGTACTGCGCCTGCATCTTCGCGACACGTTGTCGCGGCAGCGGATAGAGCTGCCCTTCAATTGGGCTGTGATCCTTAATAGATACGCGAACATCCGCATGTCGCTCCCTGAAGAGCCCGTACTGGAAGGCTATTACCTCCAAATAGAAATCGTAGACGTTTATAAGGGCTCCAAATGGAACGACACCTGCGTTTCTGAAATTTCATGGATACCATCATCGAAACCGATACAGCTGGCGAAAAAGGCATATACGAACAAAGACGGCTCGGCCTTGCTCATAGACACCGAGACGGAGAAAGCCGTAGTTTTAGTAAAGGATTCTTCGCGCGTTATGTCGATAGAGGGCTCGAGCAGCGATCTGCGCTGGCTGATCGTCCAGAGCACCCCGATCAAAATGGGCGGATTCGGCGAACCGACATACGAACTGTATAATACCTTGTTACGAACCAAAATCGATCCCGAGGCTTACGGCTACCGTCCTATCGAACTGCTCGACTGGGTCGAGGAAAACGGAAAGATCATACTCGCTGAAGGCGGCGAGCGCTGGCCCATCGATCTTGACGAAATTTTTACTGAGGCGGCTCGAACTTGCTTCGATCTCAGGATCGGATCAGGGGAATACGATCTAGGGGGAGGTCTCGTCGAAAAACGATATTCGGACGCTGTTGTCATAAATGTCATGCCGAGCATGGCGGCCCGATCGGGGAAAATCTACATCTGCGATGCAATCAACTTCCGATTGTTAGTATTCGATTACCGCGGGAACTTCCTGAAGCAGATTCGGTATCCGCAACAACACCCCGATGGATCTCCCTTTGTCGCGGAGTATCTCGCCGTCACCGATGAACGGCTGTTCCTTCTATCCTGGTTTCCGACGACTGTTTATGAACTCGACGAAAGCGGCGCCGTGCTCAATCGCATAACCGGCGCCGAAACGAAAGAGAAGCGCCTGCGGAATGTCGCTCACATCGGATTTTCCAAAAGCGATACTTTGCTGATACCGGATACATGGGAGAACAAGCTGTACACCTACATTCGCAAGGGCCAAAGCTGGACTCTCGCCACTACAGAACCCTATTCATCAAGCGAGCAGCTTTATCTTGACTCGAAAAACGCCGGGTATCGGCTCATTCCGTCGAAATCGCCCAGCGGCTTCGATCTCCACCGGTGGAAAAACGGTAAGCTGGAAAAGCTCTGCGCTTTGGAGCATCACACAGAACTGTCCGTCGCGCAGCTCATCGGCATCGACGCTCAGGATCGTCTGTATATAGCCGTCGTCGATGCGGGCGAACATCCCGGGGCCGAACAGGAAGCCGCCTCGGCCTATATCAAGGTTCTTTCCCGCGACGGAGAACTTCTGTCGTCGATCGACGCCGGCAGATGGACAGCCGGAACGGCGATAAGTCCCTATATCGTCGTCGACGAGAACGGGTTCATGTTCCAAGGCGAATTTGTCTCGGAGGACCCCGAATCGGGTCCGGACGACCCTCCGACGATGTTCGTCGTCCGCGCGTTGAACCGAGGTTGAACCGGTAAAAGGATATTTTGGGGGCCTCGAAAAACTGAAGTTTTCCGAGGCCCCCTTTATTTACATATATAAAAAAATCCCCAGCCCCCAAGTACTTTGACAAGTTGATGACAAACATCGAGTTTCTCATCAACTTGTTAGACAACTATCACTGCCTGAAGTATAATTTTACTCAACAAGTAAGAAATTTTTTCTTAATTCGAACGAGTAAAAAAGGGGCTGCCACATGAAATTTCGGAAATTCATAGTATTCGTTGTTTTTTTATCGGGATTGAGCCTCGCCGGTGCACAGGACGGGACCGGATTCTCACTGAGCGCTGAGCCGGCCCTCACGATACCCCTCCCCGGTACGGCAAGCGCTGAACGATACAGCTTGGGAGCCCAGGCCTCGATCAACGCGGACTATGTGTTTCCGACTCAGCCATTCCTCCTAGTCGGCGGCGGCTTCGACTATATGCTGGCTCCCAGCGGCACCGACTCAATGAACACGATCGGTCTGAACGCGGGAGCGGGACTCAGGCTCAGGATTCTGCCGACACTCTCCGCCCTGGCCTACGGTAGAGCAGGGTATTCATTCGGGATGCTGGGGAATGCGACAGCCTTCAACCCCTATGTGAAGGGCGGGCTTGATTTCACGCTCTACATGACGCCCAGTTTCCGTCTGAGCCTGGGGGCGGAATACCTCCACCAGTTCGCCGCCTCAGAAGCACAGTACCAGGGCATAGCGGCGCGATTATCCGTCGGCTTCAACTTCAGCCAGACGAACCAGCGCTCGAACGTCGAGATACGGGACATCATCATCCTGCCCGTGTATCCGGTGTTTTATAAATATTACAACGACAACAAACTGGGCTCCGCGAAGATCAAAAACAACGAGAACGGCCCGATACACAACGTGAAGATCAGCTTCTACGTCAAACAGTATATGGACGCGCCCAAAGAATGCGCGATCATTCCCGTAATAGAGAAAGGCAAGGAAGTCGAGGTTCCTCTCTACGCGCTCTTCAACAGGTCGATTCTGGGCGTCCTGGAGCCGACCAAGGCGCAGGCGGAGATCGAGGTAAGCTACACCTACGTTGACAGCAAACGCGATACGAAAACCGAGTCGGTAAGTTCGGTCAGCCACAGGAACGGAATGACCTGGGACGACGACAGAAAGGTCGCGAGCTTCGCGACGGTGAACGATCCCAGCGTGATGAGGTTCGCCAAGCAGGTGGCCGGGCTTGTCCGGTCCTCGGGCTGGCAGAGCAC
>CAZXXZ010000069.1:0-10106 GCA_964644505.1 uncultured Treponemataceae bacterium
CGACCTGCGGTCGGACCGCCGCCGCCAGAAACCGCAGACTCGTCTCCATAAGCCGTGAGAACGAGTGCTGCACGGCGTCCGGTTCGGCCCGATACTCACCCTCAAGCTCGGCGCGACGCAGCTTCTGCGCCTTCGTCATCCGCCCCTTGCGCCGAATCGTCGCGTAGTCGATCTGGTAGACATACTGGGAGTCCGAACCGACGAGAATCTGGATGTTGTTCGGAAAGTACTGGGAGACACAGAAGCTCTCAAAACCGTCCGCGACGAGCTGTTCCGAGGCGGTGGGGTCGAGCGTGAGCTGGGCGTGGAAGGCGAGGCTTTGGCGTGCGGCGCGGGAGATGCGGTTGGAGACCGAGTCGGTGGAGGCCGAGAAGGCGCGGCCCATGGCGGACAGGCTCTCGCAGGAACCCAGGCGCTGCAGGAGATCGGGGTAGGAGATTATGCGTTTGGCGTAGTAGTCGACGGAGAAGGTCTGGGTGGAGAAGGTTCGCCCGCAGCCGAAGCAGCGGAAGCGGGGAACCTGGCCGAAGGTCTTGGTCCAGTAATAGCCCCAGGGACGGAAGGCGGTGTAGGGGCCGGGGAGGTGGGTGGTGTGGTAGCGGCAGCCTTTCCAGGGGCAGAAGGGGAAGGTATAGCTCATACCCCTCTTACGCGCGTGTCTGTCTTCCCTGATTGAGTCGCAACAAGGTTCGAGGCACTTATTAATTCATTGTGAGCTATAGATGACTGCCTTCCAAGTATAGACCGTGTATTGACAACCAAGCCCCATTCTGGTAGCCTCGGCTTAAAGCCGGTTTGGAGTTTATGGAGGGTAGTTCATTTGGCCAGCATTAATAAGTCCGCCGAGAAGCGTAATCGTCAGAATATAAAGCGTCATGCCGCGAACAAGGCGGTCAAGAGCGCGATACGCAGTACTGCAAAGAAAGTCCTTACTGCTGCTCAGGCGAAGGACAAGGCTGATGCAGAGTCGGCGCTCAAGCTTATGATCAAGAAAATAGACAGCGCTGCTCGCAAGGGTATCGTAACTAAGAATGCAGCAGCACGGAAAAAATCGAGAATGCAGAGGCTTGTAAACAAGCTTGGGGTTTAGTGCATAATTCATGAAACGTTATATAACGTTTCATGTATATACACATTAGGGCACGGGGAAGGGGACCATGGCTGGGAAAGTCACGAAGGCTGAGCTCATAGAAGCTCTTCACGCCGGTAGGACCATGAACCGCAAGGAAATCCACGGCCTCATCGACGCGCTCTTTGAAGAGATTAAAAGCGCCATCCTAGCAGGAAAAACTGTCGAGCTCCGCGGTTTCGGTACATTTGAGGTAAAGCTCCGAAAAGGCCGCAAGCGTGCCCGCAATCCAAAAACCGGAGAGATCGTATCGGTCGAAGATCATGGCGTTGCATCTTTTAGGCCGGGTCGAGAACTAAAGAAAGCCGCATGGACGGTCAATCCTTCATCCGATTCCCAGGAAGGTATACCGGACCCGCAGGAGTAAAGCTCCGGGATGCGGGCAGGGCAAGGCTGAATGGACACAAAGAAACGAATACTGCTGGTCGATGATGAGCAAATCAATCTCGAGTTTTTCGAAGTCATGCTCACAAAGCTCGGTTTCATCATCGAAAAGGCCGAATCGGGCATAGAAGCGCTCGAGCTTGTAAAACGTTTCAAGCCTGACCTTATCATTCTTGATAATGTCATGCCCAAACTGTCCGGCTGGGAAGTGACAAAAATACTTAAAACAAATGAAGAATACCGCGAGTTCGCCGAAACGCCTATTATCATGTTCTCGGCGATGGACGATGTAAAAGACAAAGTCGAGGGTCTCGAACTGGGGGCCGACGACTACATCACAAAGCCGTTCAACTTCTCCGAAGTCCTCGCCAGGATCAGGGCGGTTCTCAGGACCTATGATCTCATTCATCAAATCGAGCGCCGCGAGGAACGCATCCGCGTAGCCGAAGCGATCGCCGAACGGGTACTCGATTACACCGATGGGCTCCGTGAACCTTTGTCTTCGATTATCGCCGAGGCAAAGGCCCTAGAACCGGAGTGCGGAACAGCCCAGGCTTTCGTACGCCGCGCACGCGAAAGCGCCGAAACTGCCTTGGCCAAACTCGACGTCTTGGACGCTGCGGTCGCCTCGCTTCGAGCAGAGGCGGATAGCATCAAGAGTTCCGAAACCGCGCTGCCGGCGATTAAAACGAAGTATCGCGGCGCACCTGCGCAGTAAGGATGCTGTCGTGATAAGCGAGGAAAAACGAAAAGTCATCGAGCTTTTCAATCAAGGGCGGAAGTTGTACAAGCTTATGCGTTTCGACGAGGCGCTCAAGTACTTCGGTGAAGCCCTCAAAATCGACCAAAACGACGGACCATCCAAAGTCTACTATCTCAGGTGCAAGTTCTATATCGAGAATCCCCCGCCTGAGGATTGGGACGGCGTATTTGTTATGACACATAAGTGAGGCGATACTGAATGCCCAGATCTCGTAAAGACGATATATCATCGCCTGTAACGACGACACTCGGCAGGGAGACCAGTTTTTCCGGCAAGCTGAGATTCAAGGATTCTTTGAGGATACAAGGACGTTTCGACGGAGAGATCGACGCTGAAGGGCGCTTGGTTATCGATTCCGAAGCGGTTGTCAACGCACGCCGAGTCAAGGCGGCGAGCGTCATCATAGGCGGCGTGGTTCACGGTGATATCGAGGCGAGCGATCGGCTCGAGATGCTCCCATCGGCCAAGGTCTACGGAAATGTCCGTACAGCACGCCTTAGGATCGCGGACGGAGTCGTCTTCGAGGGAAGATGCGAGATGATACGAGATTCGGCTTCGTTCAATCCCTTTAGCGAGGATGCAGGTCGGAAATAGATGCCCGAACTCGAATCTGCAAGGGCGGAATCGCATGCCTCTTTCGAAGCATCGGGTGGTGTGAGCCTAGAACAAGCGGCGCATGAACTTATCAGGGTATTCACAGAACGTCGGTTGATGTTCGCCTGCGCCGAATCCTGCACCGGCGGACTTGTGATGGGGACGCTTACCGATATAGCCGGAGCTTCCGTTGTTTTATGGGGCGGAGTCATCGCTTATTCGAATGCCTGCAAATCGCGGCTTTTGGACGTAGATCCGGATATCATAGCGGCCCACGGCGCTGTATCTCGCGAAACCGCACAAGCGATGGCCTCGGGGATGCTCGCCGTGAGCGGGGCGGATATCGCCGCGGCCGTAACTGGCATCGCCGGTCCTTCGGGGGGGAGTCCCGAAAAACCCGTAGGTACGGTTTGGTTTGCATGGAGAGCCTTCGAAGGAACAGCGTTCGAAGACTGCGTACATTTCCCAGGCGACCGCCGGGCGATACGTACAGCAGCCGCCGAACGGGTTTTACGCGGCGCCGTCGAACTCGCCTTTCGTTTGAAGGCCAGGCCTGATTTCTGTTCTTTTACTAAGTAGAAGTACTCCGCCGTCGGCGGTTGACAAAGGCATAGGGCCGCACTATAGTTTAGTAAGAAATCAGAAACGCCTCCGCGTTAGTTCGCGGTTTCGGGCGGCTTTGTAAGTCTTTCTGTTCGAAGATCCGTTTTTTATTAGATCATGCGACAGTACTTACGAGCTAATCTGATTTCTGAATCTCAACGAAGGCCCTCTATTCCCAAACACATCAACCAATGAGAAAAGGAAAGGGCGTAAGCCCGACTCGGGAGATGGACAATCCAGAACAACGCACGGAGAAACCCATGGCGATCATCCGCAAGAAGAAAGCTTTCGATCAGTTCGAAGAGCAGGATTCCGCGGAACAGCCGGAACTCGAGCACCTCGCGTCGCCCGAGAGCGACTCGGCTGTCGAATCAGAGTCCTATGCAAACGAGAGCGGTCGTGCAGTGGATGAAGAGTCGCTTCCATCCGAACAAGATGATGGCGGCGTGAAAAATCCAGTACGTGTGCGCGTCAAGCGGAAGACACGCCAGGTCTCCGGTCCCTCCGACAGTGATATAAACCAAACACAAGAGGGAACCACCGCCGAAGCCCAAAATGGACGTGAAGCCGCTCAATCCGCACCGGCCCGCCGTCAGGAAGGATACGATCGCGCCGCGACCAACGGCCTCGAACAGAACGGCAAAGCCGAGTACGGGGAGAATCGATCGAGACTATCGATCAATGATCTGACCGACATGGGCCTGAAAGAACTCCGCGATCTCGGCGGAAGGTATGGGATAAATCACGAGGAGATGATTTCCTTCAAAAAACAGGAACTCATTTTCTATATTCTGAAGGCGCATACGGACAGGGGCGGCATTATTTACGCCTACGGATCGCTTGAGATACTGCCCGACGGCTACGGTTTCCTCAGATCGCCGCAAAATTCCTACCTCCCGGGTTCGGACGATATTTATATTAGCCCCAGTCAGATACGGCTTTTCAACTTGAAGACCGGAGATACGGTCTACGGCCAGATTCGAAGTCCCAAAGAAGGCGAGCGCTTCTTCGCGATGCTCCGCGTCGAGCAGGTCAATTTCGACGAACCCGCAGTCGCTCAAAATCGCATCCCCTTCGAGAATCTCACCCCCCTCTACCCTCACGAGCGACTCAATCTCGAAACAGAGACAAAGGAAATATCGACGCGGATTATTAACCTTTTCTGTCCGATAGGCAAAGGCCAGCGCGCCTTGGTCGTCTCTCCGCCGAAAACGGGAAAAACCATCCTTCTTCAAAAAATCGCGAACGCGATCACCGCAAATCATCCCGAGGTCTACCTCATCGTCCTCCTCATCGACGAGCGTCCGGAGGAAGTCACGGATATGGAACGGACCGTCAAGGCCGAGGTCATTTCTTCGACCTTCGACGAGCAGGCGACCCGTCATGTCCAGGTCGCGGAAATGGTGCTCGAGAAAGCCAAGCGTCTCGTCGAGCACGGCAAGGATGTCGTGATCCTTCTCGATTCGATCACCAGACTTGCACGCGCCTACAATCAGACTGTCCCGACTTCAGGAAAGATCCTTTCGGGCGGTGTCGACTCCAACGCGCTGCACAAGCCGAAACGTTTTTTCGGCGCGGCCCGCAATATCGAACAGGGAGGATCGCTAACGATCATCGCGACGGCGCTCATCGACACAGGTTCGAGGATGGACGAGGTGATTTTCGAGGAGTTCAAGGGCACGGGCAACATGGAGATCAACCTCGACCGCCGTCTTTCGGACCGCCGTACCTTCCCGGCCATCAATATAAAGAAATCGGGAACGCGAAAAGAAGAGCTCCTCTTGACCGAAGAAGAGCTTCAGAAAATATGGGTCCTGCGGAAAGTCATCAATCCCATGGATGATGTAGAGATAATGGAGCTGCTCATTGACAGAATGAACAAATCCAAGAATAATGAGGCCTTCCTCAAGTCGATGAACACGCCGTACAACGGCGGCGGTGATTGACGAGAGAGGCTGTACCGTCCATGAGGCCGGTTTTCAGGCATGTGCTATCGCGGAGGTAGGAGATGAAAAAGGGGATACATCCCGTCTACGAATTGACCACCATCACCTGCGCCTGCGGCAATGTCATCGAGACCCGTTCGACGGTAAAGAATATCCAGGTGGAAATTTGTTCCGCCTGTCATCCTTTCTTTACCGGCAAACAGAAGCTCGTCGACACCGCGGGGCGCATCGAGCGCTTCAACAAGAAGTACGGCATTAAGGGTTCCGAAAAGAATTAGCCACTCGCCGCTCGTTCTGTTCCGACGGGAAAAGGGGCCGCCCCTAAAGAGGCGGCCCTTTTTTTTCTCCTTCGCGTCAATCAATCCGGCAGGCGCTTCTCCCTCACTCGGCTACTTTCCAGCCTCGGAGGCGGTTCGCTCGGCGACGAGCTTGTTGCCAAGTTCGCGGAGCTTATATTTCTGTATCTTGCCCGATCCGGTCATCGGGTATGAATCGACGAAGAAAACGTATTTGGGGATCTTGTAACGCGATATCCGACCCTGACAGAAATCGCGCACGTCCTCCTCGACGAGGGCGGCTCCGTCCTTCAGAATGACGAAGGCCGCGACTTCCTCGCCGTATTTCTCGCTCGCCACGCCGACGACCTGGACGTCCTTTATGCCCTCCATCGAAAGAAGGAACTCCTCTATTTCGCGCGGATAGATATTCTCGCCGCCCCGAATGATCATATCCTTGATCCGGCCGGTTACACGGAAATTACCACGCTCATCTACGTCGCCCAGATCGCCCGAGTGAAGCCATCCCTCGGCGTCGATGACGCGGGCTGTCTCCTCGGGCATCTTGTAGTAGCCCTTCATCACATTATATCCGCGGCAGCAGAGCTCGCCCTGCTCGCCGACCGCGCAATCCTTTCCCGTCTCGGGGTTCCATACCTTGACCTCAATGCCGGGAAGCATGCGGCCCACGGTTCCGACCTTGACATCGATGGGGTCGTCGGTCCTCGTCTGCGTCATGACAGGAGAGGCCTCGGTCAGACCGTAGGCGATGGTGATCTCTGAGGCGTGCATTTCGTTTATGACGCGCTTCATGATCTCCATCGGGCAGGGGGATCCGGCCATGATGCCCGTACGCAGGCTGCTGGTGTCGAACATCTTGAACATGGGATGATTGAGTTCGGCGATGAACATCGTCGGCACCCCGTAGAGCGCGGTGCATTTTTCCTTCTGCACCGAGGCAAGAACGAGGAGGGGATCGAAGTTTTCGCACACAACGGCCGCAGCACCGTGTGTCACGATCGCCATAATACCGAGAACGAGACCGAAGCAGTGGAAAAGCGGAACGGGAAGACAGACCCGGTCCTTCTCGGTGAATTTCTGGCATTCGCCGATATTGAAGCCGTTGTTGATTATATTATGGTGACTCAGCATGACGCCCTTGGGGAAGCCCGTCGTACCCGAGGTGTACTGCATGTTGATGACCTCGTGACAATCCACCGAAGAAGATGCTTCGCGGAGCCAGTCGTCGGAGCAGCTCTCGCCCAAGGTGAGCAGTTCGGAAATGGTGTACATGCCGCGGTGCTTGCGCTGTCCCATGTAGATGACGCGTTTGAGCATGGGGAAGCGAGCGCTTTCCAGACGACCGCGCTCGTGCACCGACAGCTCGGGCACCAGCTCACGAACCATGGCGATGTAGTCGGAGTCCTTGAAACCGTCGACGATACAAAGCCCCTTCATATCAGACTGCTTGACGACATACTCGAGTTCGTGGAGCTTGTACCCCGTATTGACGGTCACGATGACCACCCCGATCCTGGCCGCGGCGAAAAGAAGTGTAAGCCAGTCGGGGACGTTGTTCGCCCAAATACCGAGATGGTCGCCCTTGGTAAACCCGATGGACAAAAGCCCTTTCGCAAGCCGGTCTACTCGCTTATCGAAGTCCCGATAGGTAAAACGGAGATCGCGGTCGGAATACACTATGAACTCGCGGTCGGGGTACTTTCTCGCCATGGAAGCGAGTATCCCGCCGACGGTGTCGGTCAAAAACGCCATACAGAACCTCCTAGAACGGAGCGTAAACGACCGCGACGATCTTGGCCGGGGCGGATGAGCTGACCCGATGCGGTACGATCGAATCGTAGTAGACCGAGTCTCCGACGGAAAGTTTTATCGTCTCCGAGCCGTAACGAAGCTCGATCTCTCCGTCCAGCACATAAATGAACTCTTCGCCCTCGTGGGTCGAAAGCGTCGCTTCTTTGGCGCCGGGTCGTATATCGACGATGAAGGGCTCCATCGCCCTCCCCGTCTTGCCGCGCGCGAGCGAGTAGAAGCTGAGCGTTCCGATTTTCTGGGAGTCGGATTCTGTGACGCGCATGACCTCGGCGGCCTTACCGCCCTTGACGACGATAGGTCCCGTCACTTCTTCATCATCCAAAAAGGTGCCAAGCCGCAGTCCCAAGGCCCTGGAAAGCTTAACAAGGGGGGCGATCGAGGGGCTGTGAGCGCCGGATTCGATAGCTTTGATTTCATCCGCCGATACCCCGCTCCGCGAGGCCAGTTCCTCGACAGTGAGTTTGCGTTCGTTTCTGAACGCGTTAAGCCGCATTCCTATTTTGTTCGAGTCAGCCATATCGACCTCCTGAGATACTGACGGGCGACAATATTGACGTAGAATGTCCTTCCACGCAAGTGTCAGTCGATCTGAGCCGTACACATATGCCGTTAGGCGATTCATCGCCATCGAACAACTAGGGCCGAGCCTCCAGATCCGACAGAAGGGCGGCCATACGTGCACAGGCCCGTCCCCGGTGCGAAACTCGGTTTTTTTCTTCCAGGCTGAGTTCAGCTATGGATTTTCCGAGTTCGGGGAGATAGACAAGGGGATCGTAGCCGAAGCCGCCGGAGCCTCGGCTCTCGTGGAGAAGCAGCCCCGGGCAGGTTTCTTGAACGACAAAAAAGCGATCGACAGAGAGTACAAGGACGAGACAGCAGACAAAGGCGCAGTGTCGATCATCCTGACCTTGCATTTTTTTAAGCAAATACTCGTTTCTAGCCGCTGTATCGAGCTTGGTCCTGCCGTCTTCCGAACCATAGCGCGCCGAGCGGACGCCTGGTTCGCCGCCCAAGGCGCGGACTGACAGGCCGGAATCATCGGCGAGCGAGGGACGTCCGCATACTGCAAAAAGCGCCCTTGCCTTCTTCAAGGCATTATCGACGTAGTCCACGCCGTCTTCCTCGACCTCGAAATCCGCTATTCCGATATCGGCCGGCGTATAGAGTGTATGCCCGGGAAGAGCGGGGCCGAGTTCGACCACCTTGTGAGGATTGCCTGTCGCGACGATCAATTCCATGAACGAGAGCCTAGCCTTGCCGGGCCCGGTCGAGCAAGCGGTACTTTCATGGAGAGCTGCACAGACCGGCGCTCCGGTACTGGTTCGACGGCTTCTTTTTCCGCAGGCAGCCTCGTTGCTGTTGCTTTCTCAGATAGTAGAGGCCCGAGTCGACGGTACCCTTTGGCACTCCGAGTATTCGGGCGACCACCGCATTTGGAACAACAGGTTTCAGCGCTCCGAGTTCCTCACAAGCTTTCTTGAACCTTCGGTCTTCACGCTCGAGCGAGGATTTCAATCGTACACGAACAAGCGGATCGTTTTCCTGTTCCAATTTCGATTCTAGGAGACGGCAACGGCACCATGATGCGTTGCGGCGTTCGGCTATTTGATCATATCGGATCCGCTCGGGTTCGAGAGAACGCCTCGCTTGAGCTACGGCCTGGCTGAGCCAATCGCGCGAAACGCCCACAGAATCGGCGATCCGCTCCACCGATTCATCATCGAGTTCCCAAGCGCACTTTACCGTGAGGAATATCAACCTGGTCGAACGAACCGACTTCATATCCCTACCGGGAAGAAGTCCGCCCCTCGCCCGTGGCCGACGCTTCGACGCAGTCCCCTTCCCGCCGCTTTTCGTTTTATGTGATGAGGGGCTGGCCAACAACAAAGGATCGCACAAGCCCGGTTCCATTACCCTAGATGATGCATCGTGTTCTTTAACATCTCCATGGTATTCCCGAGCCCATGAAAGGGTATAGTCCTCCATCGCGCTTTGTTCGCAAATGAGCCGCCGCTCGGTTTCGCGTCTTCGTTCACGTCTGACTGTTTTGGCGAGAAAACGGAGACTCGCGGCCAGATAGACATCGAAGGGCAAGCCTCTGTCTTGGAAACGGTCGACGAGATGTATGATTCGCTTTCTATACTTGAGTAGTGCATCCGATGCGGCATCTTCGTCATCGAATCCAAAGGCTGTATGGGATGCATACACGATCGAAGCTATACGACTGAAAATACTCTCCTTATCTGGTTTTTGGCTTCCAATCTCTGATTGGTACGATAGAACGAGATCGTGTAGGTTGTGTCCGCTCATACTCACCTCCAGGGTGAGTAATTGCATAAACTGTGCCGAAAAAAGAAACGAAGAGAGAAACCGGGTACAGATAGAGCTTTTTTCCTATTTTGTACAAGTACATAGGTGTTATATAAAAAAAATGTGTATCAAATCTGCGATTGAAATGAATACAGCTAAAATGACATTCACTGAGACAGGGCCCTCTTGAGGCTAAGTGCGCCTCCTCTAGGCAGGCGATCCTTTGAATTGAAAAAAGTTAAAGGGGACCTCGAAAAACTGAAGTTTTT
>CAZXXZ010000070.1:0-9709 GCA_964644505.1 uncultured Treponemataceae bacterium
CCATCGCCAGCCGCGACCTCAACAAAGCCCTTACAAGCGCATCGACGCTCGGCATCCCCAAAGCCTACGGATCCTACGAGGAACTCATATCGGATCCCGAGATCGACGCCGTCTATATTCCGCTTCCGAACAACCTCCATGCGCAGTGGGCGATCGCAGCCTTGGAAGCGGGCAAGCATGTTCTCTGCGAAAAACCCCTGGCGATGAACGCCGACGAAGCTCGCGCGATGAGCGCGAAGGCGCGGGAGAAAGGGCTCCTTCTCATGGAGGCCTTCATGTATAAATTCCACCCCCAGTGGATTCATGCGGCGCAGATATTATCCTCGGGGGAGATTGGCCGGCCCAGGGCGATTCACGTCTGGTTTTCATACGCCAATTCCGACCCCGCGAATATCAGGAACAAGGTCGAGAACGGCGGCGGCGCGTTATATGACATAGGATGTTACGCGGTTTCGGTCTCCCGCTTTCTCGCCGAGGCCGCGGGCTGCGGCGAAATCAAATCAGTCCTCGCCCTCGTCGAACGAGACGAGACGACGGGGACCGACATCCTCACTTCGGGCCTGCTCGATTTCGGCGCAGCCGGCCTGCGTTCCAGTTTCCATGTTTCGACCAGGGCCTTCCCGAGTCAGCGCGTCGAAGTCCTCGGCGAACGGGGCCGCATTCTCATTCCACTTCCTTTCAACATGTACGCCGATGTTCCGGCGATTCTCGAGGTGACGACAAGCGTCGGAACACGACATATCGAAACAGGAGCCGCCGATCAGTACGGGCTCATGTTCGAAGCTTTCTCGCGCGCGATACTCGAAGGCCATCCTTCGCCGATCCCGCCCGAAGACGGCATACAAGGTATGGCTGTGATAGACGCCTTGTTCCGATCCGCTCGGCAAGGCAGATGGGAAAGCGTCGGAAATCCGCAAGGTTGAGTGTTTTCATAAAAAAGTAAGGGGGCGCCCTTCTAAAAAAGTAAGGGGGCGCCCTTCTAAAAAAGTAAGGGGGCGCCCTTCTAAAAAAGTAAGGGGGCGCCCTAAGGGACAGCCCCCTCTTCCCTCCGCTTTTTGGCGAGCGGCTTTTTTTTACATCGACTGAAACAGCTTTCGGAGAGACCGTACGGCGAAGCCCCTCCTTACGCTACAACGAAGCATACAACCCTCCTCTTGACAGGCAAGTGCGACAACTATCTCACCCATTAGACAATCATCTAAGACCCGGCACCGATGTTCCTTGACCGCGAATTCGAATCTGGTATTATAAAGATGGGAGGAGGTTATCATGGTAAACGTACAGTCGTTCACTGATGAGACCTGGAACCGCCTCTCTGGAATTATCTCATCAGCCTTCTCGATGAGCCCTGAACGGGCGGGCAAATTCGAGAAAAACGTCACGGCGAGGCTCATCGCGGCCATTCCCTACTTCGCCGGCTGCCGCGAACCGGAACGGACGGCGCTGTCTCATCTCGCAACCTATGTCCTTGCGGACTCGGATTCCGCGCGTCGCATCTTCGATCACAAAAAGGAGGATGACTACGATGTCATGGCGAGACTCGCTACAATCGCAGGCTTCGAGGGCGGAGACCCCGCGGTCATCAACCGCTGTATGAAGGCGCTCGCCGTCATCATGATCGAGGGCTACAAGCGCGATGCCGAATCCGACACGGCGAAGGGCTGGTACAACCCCGTAGCATCGAAGTCCTGGAATTGCGACACGATGCTCCAGGCGCTGCGTGCATCGGTCGGCCGTGGGGGAGACCCGGACCTGGACAAGATTATCGATGCAGCTTTGGTCGACGGGTGGTGGATGGGTCCCTAGAAAGGGATTATGGACGGGAGAAGATGGAAAAGGCTTTACGCAAGACCGGTATTTTCTTCAGCGCGATTTTCTTTGCTGGTGGTTTGTATACCATCATCTTTAGAGTCAGTTTATTATCCATGACTCTGGCAGAGATCATCGCCTCGCCTGCGCTTTTTTTGATTTTTATTGTCGCCGGCCTTTTTCTGCTAAGCGCCCTATGGATACCGTCCCGCTGGATCCAGCCAATTATCTTTTTATTACTTACACCATACACCCTGTACACCGACGCGACGTCGTTCTACGGTCTCGGTTTCTACGTCATCGCGATGGCGCTTCTTTTCAGGCTCGGTTTTTTTGACTCTCACAGAATCGTACGCCTGACGCTTTGTTTCCTCTTCTTCGTCCTTTCTGAAGTAGTATTGTTCACCTTCGAGAAAGACCGCCTCTTCGACGCCCTCGGCGCGATCTTCTTCGTGGTGGTCTTTCTCGTGTTTTTCTACCTCGCCTTTCAGGAGAAACTCGCCGTCTATCTTAAAGAACCGAAACTCGAACTCTCCCTGAAGGACAAGGGACTCGCGGCAACGGAGCGCGCGTATACACTAGCCTTCGCGTCGGGGAAGACCACAAAGGAGATAGCCTTCGACTTCGGCGTCAGCGAGTCCACAGTGCGGAACACCCTCGCCCGTTCGTACAAAAAGCTGGGTGTCGAGGATAAGGCGGGTCTTTCCGCACTCGCCGAACGATACAAACTTGTTGATTGACAACAGAAAGAGTACATCGATGGATTTGAAACTAGAACAGGGCGGTCACGATTCTGGTCGTGCGCACATCAATTACTGGAGCTGCGGCAGGAAGGGCGGGCGGCCGGTGGTGCTTGTGCATGGGTTTTCCGACAACGGTTTGTGTTGGCTGCCCGTCGCCCGCGAGCTGAACGACGCGTATTGCATCATTATGCCTGACATGGTCGGCCACGGCCTCTCATCGCGCGCGTCAGAGGTCAAAGACATCGACATGGCGACAGATATTGTGTCACTCATCGAATCCCTTGGGCTTGAAAAACCCGTCGTCGTCGGGCACTCGATGGGCGCCATGGTATCGGTACAGGCTGTTGCACGATGCCCTCGTCTTGCAGCTGCGCTGGTCCTGGAAGACCCGCCCTGGCTGAGTCCCTCCTCGCCGCCTATAGAAGACGAGGGCGAAACGCCGATCGTGGCGTGGGCTAAGACACTTCATCTGAGATCGCTCGAGGAGCTTCTCGCCGAGTACCGTCGCGACCACCCCTCCTGGCCGGATGAGCTTGTGGCGGCGATGTGCGAAGCCAAAAAGCAGCTCGACCCCGGGATCATCGACGAGCTCGGCCGGGCCTTCAAGTCGGGCGTCTTGTCCTGGCCCTCGATTCTCGAATCGATTTCGATACCGCTTTTGGTTATTACGGCCGATCCCTCGCTTGGAGCCATCGTCGGACCCGAGGCGGTCGAGCTGATCCGTAGTATCAAACCGGATACCGAACTGGCGAAAGTAGAGAATGCCGGGCATCTCATACGTTTCGACGCCCATACGACGTTCATGCGGATACTTCGATCATTCCTGGAGAAAACGGAACATTAAGTCAGATCGGTGATTTTCGCATCGGACGGTGCAGTGCATGAGTATCCAGTGTATACTTATTACATGAGCAATACTCCCAACCGAGCTATTCTCTGCGTCGACGACGAGGCTGTCATCCTCCTGAGTTTGAAACTTCTTTTGAAAAAGCGCTATGGAGAAAAATACCGTTATGAATGCGCGGCCGACGCCGAGAGGGCGCTCTCGACCATCGAGACTTTGATCTCGGAGGGAGTCAGGGTCATCCTGATAATTTCTGACTGGCTCATGCCGGGTATGAACGGCGATGTCTTTCTTCGCATCGTCCACGAAAGGCACCCTGACATCAAAGCAGTCATGATCTCGGGCCGCATCGACGAGGATTCGATAAAAAAGCTCGAAGAAGAAGGCGTGTTTTCCGGATTTCTTTCGAAGCCCGTCACCCCTGTCGATTTTTACGCATTGATCGACCAGATCATCGAAGAGTGCCGCTAGAAATTGCACATGCACTCATTACTCGCGCTACAGTCTCGGTCCGAACATGTCGTCACGCATAAGAGCTGTGCAAGTAGTGCCCGTACTGCCCGAAGCAATGGAAACACTCCCGTGGAGCTGAAGCTCGACTATCGACACCACAGTCTGCATGCCGATGTGTCCGTCGCGCCGATAATCGAAGCCTTCCGGGAGGCCGACGCCGTCGTCGGAGACCCGAAGCTCGAGTTCATGAAGGGATCTACGTTTTAATGAAACCGCAATCCTTCCGCTCTCCCGTCCCTTGAACGCATACTTGGCGCAGTTGGTGACCAGCTCGTTCAAGACAAGTCCGCAGGGAACCGCAAGATCGATCACCGCGATGATTCCCTCCTCCACATCCACCGCGATGTCCACGCCGCTGCGACCCTCGAGACAGGCGCTTTTTATCGAATAAACGAGGTCCCTCACATACTCGCCCAAATCTATCCGCGAAAGGTCTTCGGACTTGTAGAGTTTTTGATGGACCAGGGCCATGGATGAGATCCGTCCGATCATATCCTGCAACACGGAGGCGACCTGCGCATCCCCGCTCGCCTCGGCCTCGAGACCGAGAAATGAGGTGATGAGCTGCATGTTGTTTTTAGTGCGATGGTAGACTTCCTGGACCAAAATCTCTTTTTCCCGAAGGGAACGCACCAAGGCTTCTTCGGCCTTGACCCGCTCTGTTACATCCAAGTAACTTGCCCGGAGTATTCTGCGACCGGGCGCCGGTATCTGATTGAGCCGCACATCGCAGTCGACGATCCCGCCTCCGGGACGGAGGATGCGTCGTCTGATCAGAACCCTTTCTCCGGCCAATGCACTGTGTGTCGCGTCCAGCACGCTCTCCTGGATCGAACTCTCCCCGTCCGATTCGGATACATAGAGATCGACGGGATTGACGCCGATCAACTCCCCGCGACTCCGTCCGAAGACTTCTTCGGCCCTGCGGTTGCAGTCTATGAACACACGCTTGTCGGCGTCGTACATCATGATCGCATCGGGCGCTTCCTCGACGAGGACCCTGCTTCGTTCCTCGCTCAGCTTGAGCTCCTCCATGGCCCTGTTCTCCGCCTCGCGCGATTTCGCGATGTCCAGGCGCATCCGATTATAGGCCTTGACCAGAAAGTCGATCTCGTCGCCCCGGTCTTTTTTGTCGAGCACCAGGGGAGGCGCGTCCGGCTGTATGTCGTTCTTGATGATGTATGCGGCGATTTTCGAAAGATGCCGGGTCGCCGTTCGCGAAAAAAACAGGAGAACAAAAAACGATTCGAGGACGAGAAGAAGGAAGAGAAGCGCAACCGTCGTCAATGTCTGTCTGAGCACCTCGTCGAAGACTTTATGGGTATCGACTTCAATTCTGAGCGTCCCGAGATAGAAGTCCCCGCCCTCCTTCGCCTTTCGGTACAGAGGGAAGTTTTTCTCGGCGCTGCCCTCTCTCGTCTCCCCGCTCTGGGCGAGAATGCCGGTGGCGTCCTCGATCACCGCCCTGCAGAAATAGGGGTAGTTGATGATACCGGAGACAAGAGCTTGGAGTATGCTTGTATCGAGGTTCCACAAACCCTCGACAATCGCCGCCGCCTGAGATGTTCGAATGACATCGATTTCATTATTGATGAGCTTTTCCTTCGCTTTGTATTCGAGTACGAAGAGCAAAATCGAGGCTATGCAAACGAACACGATAGAAATGATAAAAACCGATTTAAACGCCTGGTGCCCCACGGTGTTCCGCGGGCTACGCATCCTTGGCCCCATCGGAGCTCTCCTGCATACAGCGGGTATCGAAGGCGTATTATACTCGGTCTTCCCGTCGAACGCATCACTGTTTCCTTGCAACGCGACTTTTATAGGCCGATACTATGTGGTATGAAGCATACCGTACCGCTGAATATTCCGGCGGCCACGCGCCGCTTCCTCACTTTCAGGTGTTTTGTATTTTTTTTATTCATCCTGGCATGTTGCACGTCACTCCCTGCGCAAGCCATCCGCATGGCCTGGTTTACGGTCCCCCCGCACATGTTTCCGCCGAAGGATGGAACAACGATACCGACCGGTCCGACGATCGATCTATTCAACGCAATCGCCGCTCGGATGGGTTATTCAGTCGAATGGGTAGGGCCGATTCCCTTGAGCCGCCTCGACCGCGACCGAGAGACAGGGGAGCTGGGGCTCGACGGCGGCGTTCTGACGATAAAGGTCGATGACTGGACAGGGTATATTCTCTATCCGAAACAACCGTACTTCGTCGCCGAACCCTGTTTCGCAGTACGCAGCGACAACCCGCTTAAAAAAATCGACTCGATACGCGATATCGAAGGGTATCGGATCGGCTTTGCGATGACGCTGAAGGGTTTTTACCCCTCGATAATTCTCGACAACCGCGACAAGCTCGTCATAGACGAAATAACGGGCGAGGATTGGACCAGCAGAAATATCCAAAAACTGCTCGACGGCCGCCTCGATGCCGTATACGAGTTGAATAAATACACCCTCGTTTACTCGGCAACTGTGGCAGGAGTCGCAGACAAGATCAAAATTCTCCTGTTACCCGCCGATCCGCTCGCTCATTACTTTGTCTTCAACAAGACCTCGCCGAGTGGCCGGGAGCTGCTCGAGGCCTACGAGCGCGCGGTCGCCGGCATGAAGTTCGACTACAACGCGATGCTGGAGGCGGAGATCGCGCGTAGGATGAAAAAGTAGCGCGGGACTGCCCGTTCCTGGCGGTGCGGAACTGGCAGTCCCGCACCGCTCGGCCTCGCTATCTGAGGGCCTTGAAGATTCCTCCCGCCGCCGATCCGTTCTCGGGGGGAGCGGCTACCGCGTATAAGGTATTACCGTCCGGCGTCATGGCAAGGCAGGTCCAATACTTGGAGCCCGCGCCGGTTTCCTCTTTCCATGTCGCTCCGCCGTCGGTCGATGTGTAGATATATCCCTCCCCGTCGGCCGCAGCCAGCGTCATCCCGTCGGCGGAGGACGCGATGAAAGTCCAATATCGCGCGCCGACGGAAGACCGCGCCACCCAGTTGGAACCGCCGTCGGACGATGTGTAGATGCCGCCATTGGTTTGGATAGCCGCGAGATGTGTTCCGTCGAAGGAAGATGCGACGCCGTACCAATTGCCTGCCGGCACGGAAGAGCGCTCGATCCAATCCGCACCTCCGTTCGAGGAGGTGAAGATGCGGCCTCCCCATCTGCCGACAGCCAAGCGCCCGAGATCATACGAGGCGCCGATGTTCGTCATACTGTTCCATCCGCAGCCGGTACGCTCGACCCAAGTCGCCCCCATGTCGCCGGAAGTGTAGATATAGCCCCCATCGACCGTCGCCGCGATTTTTTGGCCGTCGCCCGAGACCGCGACCGAGAACCAATTCCTGTTACCCGCCGAGGTGCTTTCGGTCCTGTCGACGCCGCCGTTCGAGGACGTGTAGATAGCGCCGCCGTCATTGACGCAGGCCGCGAGGAAATTGCCGTCGGAAGAAGAGGCTATCGAGTACCAGTATCGACTCCCGGCGGACTGGCGTTGCGTCCAATTCGCACCGCCGTTGGCAGACGTATAGATGAACCCTTCCCCGTCCGCAGCGGCTACGCGCGATCCGTCCGAAGAGGTGGTGATCGACCACCAGTAGATATCGTTTTCAACAAGCGTGGTCCAGGTATATGCCTTCGGCGGCTCGGATCCGCCGTTGCCTCCGCAGGACACGAGGGCGAACGCGAGGACAAGGGATGATGCAATGATGGTTGCGAGCGATAGAAAACGCGTCTTCTGCATGGCTAGTCTCCTTCGGGCAAGGAGCGTATCCACGCAAATCAGGAGTTTCGACCGAGCCCATCGGCTCGCACCATCGGACCGTCGTATCGGCCTAAAATCAACCGAGCGAGGCCTTGTACGCCGAGGGAGTCAGGCCGGTCAGTTTCTTGAACGCCGCATTGAAGGTGGATTTCGAGCTGAAACCCGCTTCGAAGGCGAGATCGAGGAGATTGGCGCTATCATGGGAAGAAGAGGCAAGGCGCCTCTTCACTTCCTCGACCCTGAAGCCGTTCATGAAATCATAGAATCCGCAGCCCGCGTTCTCGTTGATACTCTGGGACAGCTTATGGATGGAAATTCCGAGCAGGGCCGCGAGCTCGCTCGGGGTGATATCGGTGTCCGCGTACAGACGCTCGTCTTCTATCATTTTGCGGAGCCTGCCGAACAACTCGCGCGATTCTTCCTCGGCAAGATTGGATTTTCTATACTTGTTACTCTTGGCGTATTCCTGATCGGACGAATACCGCGCCAGCAGGGACTGCAAGGCCTCGGCTCTCTTCGCGTAGTACTGCAAGAACTGAATAATGCATGCGACGGTGACGGAGGCGTAATACAATCGGACAAAGATGAAGGGCTGAGGCGCTTGATAATCCTGCGAGCTATGCGTGATCAAGACTTCATAAGCGAAGCCGGGAAGGAAGATGGCCGTGTAGACGGGCAGGACCTTGATTATCCGTACAATGAGCGGATCGCGCTTTTCGTTCCTGCGCGCGATAAAAAGGAGGACAATCAGGTATAGGGTCATAACGACGAAAAGCGAATTGTCGACGGCCCTCACCAGACGGACCATCAGTTCATACGCGGATTCGGCGTCCCGATGAATAGCCCAGGGCAGGACTAGAATCGGGACCTGGATCGCGCCGGCAATAATAGAGGCGATCCGCGCGATTCCCGCGAAGGGGATGGCAACCAGGGAGTGAAAAAACCTCGGCACGAAGAGGAAGAACGGGATGAACCAAACGACATAGGCGGAGAAGCTGATAAAGCGGAAAATAAAAACCATCGCGCCGTTCACCGTCAAGATAACTCTGACTAAATCGTTCAGAAAATAAAACGAGAAGGCCGCCTGAAGCAGTATGAAGTGCTTGAGTATGGCGTAACGGTACCGCAGATAGGGCAGGGCGAAGAGCAGAACCGAACCGAAGGCCGCTATTAGAGAACAGATATCCAAAGCGATCTTCAGCGCGTACATAAGCGAATCCCGACTCCACGTCGAGTCTAGCCGGAGCCCGCGAGCTGGGCAAGCCGGTCCCGCCGGGATATTCGCGCTGTCCGCGATCGGCTATATGCTTTCCCGGTCCTTGATCAAGTGATCATGAAAACACTAGCTTACTCCTCATGCCCACAAACGCTATCGAGGTCCGGAACATCTACAAAACCTACGCCGACGGGACATCGGCGGTGAAAGACGTCTCCTTCGATGTCCCGGAAGGCAGCTGTTTCGGCTTCCTGGGGCCCAACGGGGCCGGCAAGACGACGCTCATGAAGATGCTCTACGGCATGGTGAAGCGCGATGACCGAGCAGAAACACAAGTAAACGTCCTTGGCTTCGATCCCAAAAAAGACGAGCTTGCGATCAAGCACCTCTGCGGGGTGGTACCGCAGGACAACAACCTGGACGCCGAGGTCAATGTCGAGGCCAACCTCTATATCTACTCGAAGTTCTACGGCCTTTCGTCGGTCGAGGCCCGAAGGCGTATCATCGAACTTTTGGATTTCATGGAGCTGCGCGAGAAGGCGAGAGTGAAGATCAATGATCTTTCAGGCGGGATGAAGCGCAGGCTGGTCATCGCCCGCGCCCTCATGAACAAGCCCAAACTCCTCATCCTGGACGAGCCGACCACCGGCCTGGACCCCCAGGTCCGTCAGCTCATCTGGGACAAGGTCCGCGGCCTGAAGCGCGAAGGCACGACGGTTCTGTTGACGACTCATTATATGGAAGAGGCCTACCAGATCGCCGACTCGATCGTGATCATGGACAAGGGAGAGCGGGTTCTCGAAGGCAATCCACACAGG
>CAZXXZ010000071.1:0-9370 GCA_964644505.1 uncultured Treponemataceae bacterium
ATGCCGAGCGTCGATGCGCTTGTAAGGGCTTTGTTGAGGTCGCGGCTGGCGATGGCGCAGATGCGCGCCTGCGCGAGGCGGGACAGGGGTGTATGAACTCGGAGTTTGTAATGTCCCGATACCGAAAGTACTCCCCACCGGACGAAATCCATCGCAGAGACCCCTTTCACCGCCTTTGTCGCCTGCTTGTCAATGTTCCAGTTCTTCGATCTTCTTGACACGATCGGCGTGTCTGCCGCCTTCGAAGCTCGAATCCATGAAGGCGGCGACGATATCGGTCGGCGGTACCGAGTATTCGACGCGCGCGCCGAGCGCGATGAAGTTGGCGTTGTTGTGCGCCTTCGCCATCCGCGCCGTAAAGGTGTCATGAACAAGGGCGCATCGGATACCTTCAATTTTATTCGCGGCTATCGAAATACCTATCCCCGTCCCGCAGATGAGAATTCCGAAGTCGTAGCCGCCTTTTTTGAACTCGTAACAGGCCGCTGCGGCCATGTCGGGATAATCGACTCTGTCCTCGACATCCACGCCGAGGTTCACGACTTCGTGGCCGTTCGACTTGAGCCACGAGACGATTTCCTTCTTGAGTGCGACCGCTGGGTGATCGTTGGCGATGACAATCTTCATGGACTAAAAATACTATAAACCAGGCTTATTGATAAAGACCGCGTCGCATTCAATCGGGCGGCGCCCGATCCGGCGTTAAGATATCTATGAAAACACAAGAAAACCTCGGCCCCGGTCCGTATCACCCGGGGGTACAGAGACTGGAATCGGGAAACACAGATCCCGAATCTATTCAATGCCTTTTCCTTCATTCTGTGTTATTTACAATCATCGTATCGATCGTTTCAGCCTGCGCACCGCCGGACGGATCAATCGCCAGAGCGCCGGTGGATTTGCGTCCTCCACAACTTCTCGCTGCCGGAGCCTCGAGCTCTTCCTCTTTTTATGCGCGTTTTGACGAGCCCGTCCTCCTCGTCAAGGACAGTCTCGGCCTCGAGCCCGATCTTCCGATGAGCGGCGTCACGGAAGGCTCGGACCTTCATATCGAATTCGGCGCTCCGCAATCCCCCGGCTGCGATTACACCATTGTCGGCGAGGTCGACGACGTGCGCGGCAACAGGACGCGGTTTCTCATTCGCTTTGTCGGATGGAACGACCGACCCCCGCTCATGCGCATTTCGGAAGTCCAGAGCGGCAAGAACTCGTCGAAGTCCAATCCACACCGTGATTACATAGAACTTGAAGTGCTCTCGGACGGGAACACCGGCGGCGAGGAACTGGTCTGGTCCAGTTCCGTCAAAACCGCAAGCTACCGATTCCCCGGCATCGAGGTGAGTAAAGGTGATTTTATCGTTCTTCACCTTGCGCCCGAGGGATTCGAAACCGAGATCGACGAACTTGGTGCGGATACTGCGGTATCGGGTGGAGTCGATGCGACCTTTGGCGGGAGGGACCTGTGGTGTAAAGCGGGGCCCCTTCCCGATGAAAACGGCGCCATAGGGTTGCGCAGGCGGCCGGGTGAAGGTTTTATCGATGGGTTTTTTTATGCCGACCGGGACAAGTTTGGAGAGCTTGGTGCAAATAAACTGTCCACCCTTGTCGCCGAATTGGCGGCCTCGGGCGCGTGGCCGCTCGGCGGCGGGGCGCCGGCATGGAGCGACGCTTTCCTATGGAATCCTTCGACGGCGCGCTCTATATGCCGATTCGATTCGGCTGTGGGACCCCAGTCGTGGTATGTCACGAGCGCGGGCGGGCAGAGCCCGGGCTGCGTCAACCCTTCGCCTTGAAGAAGGCGGCACGCGCGGCCTTTCTGCGTGCGATGAACGCTTCGAACGTTTGGACCTTCGTATTGACGACGAGGTTTTTCGGCACCCCGGCTTTTTTCAAAAGCGTAATCGCCTCCTCAAGTCTTCCCACATCCCTCCAGTAGTGGGCGTCGCTGCCGCAGACGATCAATGTTTCCGTCCGGGCGCAGAGACGGGCTATTTCGAGGCAGTTCGCCTCGCTTCCCTTGCGAACTCTGAACGAGCCTGCATTGATTTCGATCGCCTTGCCATACTCCTTCGCGGCCGCGACCACGCTGACGGCATCGATCGGATATTGCGGGTTGCCGGGATGCGAGATGGCGTCGACCAAAGGGTTGCGAAGCGCGGCAATCAAGGTCTCGGTGTTTTCTTCCGGCGTTGTGGGTTTACAACATTCGTCATGCAGACCCGCCATGACGAAGTCGAGCCTGTATAGAATATGGGCGGATAGATCGAGATCGGCCTCTTTATTCAAGATATTGGCCTCGATGCCGGAATAGAATCGGACCCCCTGTATCCGATCAGGCAGAATACGGAGGTTCCCGAAATGGTACCGGTGGGGTGTGCCTGCGAGACCGGGTCCGTGGTCGGTGAGCACAAAACCCCTGAGGCCGGCCAAACGGGCGCCCTTAGCCATTTCCTCTACGGTCGAGTAGGCATGGCCCGAGGCTATGCTGTGCGTATGGGTGTCGATCGCGATGCGCATGAACCATGTTCCCCCGAATCGGCGGATGATGCCAAGGGGGTGACCGAGCCGTGAAAAAGCTATCTTTACCGTAAGCTTCGTGCTGGAAACCGCATGAACGCTCACCTAGACTATACTCATGGGTCGAGAGACAGACTCGCAGGCCCCGTTACTGATGGGGAACGAGCGAATTCAAACAGCGTATAAAGACGTTCCCTACGGCCTTGTGTATCACGATGCATCGACGAAGGTGCTCGCGTGCAACAAGGCAGCCGAGCGCATTCTCGGAATCGCAATGGAAGAAGCGCTGGGGCGTGATATCTACGATCCGCAGTGGCGTATAGTCCGTATCGATGGATCTCCGCTTCCTGTCGACGAGCATCCTGTTTTTGTGTGTTTGAAGACCCGCAAGCCGGTTCAAAACGTCGTCGCCGGTATATGGAACCCCGCCGAAGGTCGAGCGAGGTGGCTGCGCCTCGATGTAGTCCCGCATTTCCTTGACGAGAACGGGAGCCTGCTCGGCGCATTCGCCTGGATCTCCGATGTCACCGAGGATATCGAGGTCGGCAGGGCCGAACGAAGGTCAAGAAGCCTTTTCCGTTCGCTCTTCGATAATATGGCCGAAGGCGTTGCCCTCCACGAAATCGTCTTTGACGAATCGGGCCGGCCCTCCGATTACCGTATCATCGATGTCAATACCCGTTACGAGTCGCATGTCGGAATTACGAGGGATGCCGCTGTGGGCCGCCTGGGTTCCGATGTGTATGGAACGAGACCGGCGCCGTACCTCGAAGAATACAGTCGCGTCGCCTTGAGCGGGGTCCCGTATGGTTTCGAAACCTATTTCCCTCCGCTCGACAAACATTTTCTGATTTCCGTCGCGCCCCTGGAGCCCGGCGGATTTGCGACGATTTTCTTCGATATAAGTCTATCGAAGCAGGTGCTGAAGGAGCGTGAACGGCTCGTCGGCGAACTCGAACGGAAGAATAAAGAACTCGAGGAACTCGTGTATATCGCCTCGCACGATCTTCGTTCGCCTCTGATCAACATTCAGGGCTTCGGCGTAAGGCTGGAGCGCGATTACACTGAACTTTCCGCATCCTTGCAAGCGGCGCTCGAAGGAAGTACCGAAGCCCGCGACCGCATACACGCTATTTGTAGCGAAAGCATGCCCCGCTCGCTCGAGTTCGTCCGTGCCGGAGCGCGTAAAATCGACCGTCTCATCGCGGGTCTGCTCAGACTCTCGAGAATCGGCCGCGCCTCGCTCATTGTCCGCGAACTCGATATGAACAGCATGCTGGCCGAGATAGTCAAGGCCATGTCCTATCAGTTCGAAGCGGCTGCGGCGACAGTCGCCATCGATGATATTCCTCGATGTCTGGGAGACCCGGACCAGGTGTCTCAGGTCTTCTCAAATCTTCTCGATAATGCGGTCAAGTACCGATCCATGGACAGGCCGCTTGTCGTGACGGTGAAGGGGCGTCGCAGGGACGCTGTTTCAGAATACATCGTCGAAGACAACGGCAGGGGTATCGAAGAGGGCCGTATCGAAGAGGTGTGGGCTCTCTTCCGTCGTCTCGAGCCGAACGACGGCATCGAGGGCGAGGGGCTCGGCCTCACACTCGCCCGACGGATCGTCGAATGTCTCGGAGGCTCGATACGGGCGGAGTCGAAGTACGGGGAAGGCAGCCGCTTTATCATAACTTTACCGGCCAAGGGGGCGGGTGGATGAGCGCTTCAGTAGCTGATATGCAGGGATCTTTTCCTAAACGGGTTCTTATAGTAGAGGATGATCCGGGCATAGCCGAGCTCGAGCGCGAATGCCTCGAATCTATCGGGTGCCTCTGCGATTCTGCCTATACGGGCTCCGCGGCAAAGGCTATTATCGAAAACAGCCCTCCCGATCTTATGGTGATAGATTATTCGCTTCCGGATATGAATGCGGAAGAGCTCGTGAACTCTGAAACGACGCCTCCCTTTATGATAGCGACGGGGAAGGGTGACGAGTCGATCGCGGTGCGGCTCATGCGGGCGGGGGCGCGGGATTATGTAATAAAAGATACATCTTTTTTAGAGGAACTGCCCGTCGTTGTGGAACGCGTGCTCCGCGAGATCGAGACCGAGCGGAACCTCGCTGCGGCGCGATCTACACTCGAAGCGCGTCTCCTCGAAAACGAAGCTCTGCTCAGAGAGATACACCACCGCGTCAAAAACAATCTCCAAGTCATTTCCAGCCTTATCCGACTTCAAGCCCTGCGCGTCGCCGACGACGATACGCAGAATCTCCTTGTCGATATCCAATGTAGAATATCGGCCATGGCTTTGATTCACGAGATATTGTACGGTTCGGAAAACCTCGCCAAAGTCGATTTTCTCGGCTATCTCGAAGCGCTCGTATCGAATCTGGCGGCGACATACTCAGGAAGAGATTCCATACCGCAGATTTTCTGTTCAGGGGACCGAATAGGCCTTCCAATCGACCGGGCCGTTCCGCTAGGACTTGTAGCCAATGAGCTTATGACTAACGCCCTCAAACACGCCTTCCCTTCACAGTGGAAAGGACGCCGTTCTATTTCGGTAAAGGTGGAATCGCTCGAGAAGGGCGGGATGCTTCTCGAAATTACCGATAATGGAATCGGTATGAGGAGAGATACGAAAGTATACACGGACGGCGAACCTGAAGTTGCATCCGATGCTTCGAAATTGGGACTCAAGCTCGTTGATATTCTTGTTAAACAGCTCGGCGCAGAAATTTCCTTCGGAACGGGGGAGGCCGGACAGGGTCTCCGCTGTAGCATTCGGCTCGCCGAGAAAGGGGATGTATAAAGCTCCCTCGAAGCTTGTTGTACAGGATTACGGCATCTTCAACCGGCCCGACGCCATGAGACTTTTTACCTTGTAATTCATGACGCGCGACGATATGCCCAAGAGCTCGGCCGCGCGTTTCTGCACCCAGCCGCAGCGCTCGAGGGCTTGTTGGATAAGCTGGCGCTCGGCCTCTTCGAGACTGATGCCGCCTGGAGGCAGGCGCACCCCGGTGTCGTCCGATGAACGCGCCTGGCTTGTGAAGAACATGTGCAAATCCTCGGCGGTAATGACATCGTCCTCGGCCATGAGCACAGCGCGCTCGATCGCGTTCTCCAGTTCGCGTATATTGCCGGGCCAGTGGTAGCCCTCCAGAATGCGCAAGGCCTCGGGCTCGATGCCGCGGATTTTTTTCTTCATTTCGGCGCTGACGCGCTTTAGGAAGAACTGGATAAGCAGGCCTATATCGCCCTCGCGTTCGCGCAGGGGGGGGAGCCTGATGGTAACGACATTGAGGCGGTAAAAAAGATCCTCCCGGAACTGCCCCTCCCGCATCAGCTGGGCGAGGTCCTTGTTTGTCGCCGAAATAATGCGTACATCGGTTTTTCGCGTTTCGTTCGAACCGAGCCTTTCGAACTCCTTTTCCTGCAGGACGCGGAGCACCTTGGCCTGCGTGAACAGGCTCATATCGGCCACTTCGTCTAAAAAAATGGTTCCGCCGTTTGCATGTTCGAAACGGCCGATTCGGGCGCGGTCGGCGCCGGTGAAAGCCCCCTTCTCATAACCGAAGAGTTCGCTCTCCAGGAGTTGTTCGGGAAGGGCGGCGCAGTTGACCCTGACAAAGGGGCCGTCCGCTCGCAGGCTGTTGTAGTGTATCGCGCTGGCCACGAGTTCCTTGCCCGTGCCGGTCTCGCCGAGAATGATGACGCTGACATCGGCCTTGGCGACTCGGTTGACCATTTTGAAGACGTTTTTTATGGTCGGGCTCTCGCCGATGAAATTATAGGGCCGATAGACATCTTCTTCCGCAGGGCTCTGCGATTTCTGGTCTTGGCGTTCCTGGAGCGCCCTTCTCACCTGAAAATTGAGTTCGGGGATGCTGAAAGGTTTTTGGAGGAAACTGAACGCGCCCTCTTTGACCGCTCTGAGTCCCTCATGGATCGATTCGGCTTCGGTATAGACTATCACCGCCGTCTGAGCGTTCCGTTCACGAATCTCCTTGATAAGATCGGCTATATCGCCTCCCGGTACGGGAACATAGCTGATGACGGCATCGAAATCGTGTTCGTCCAGCCGCAGAACGGCCGAATGCATATCGGAGACCTGGAATATGGAATGCCCGATACTGCCGAAGAACATACTGATGTCAGTGCTGAAATATGTGTCAGGGTCGACGACGAGAATCGTCCCCATATTCCCTCCAATCGAACCCATAATTACCAAGATGGCCGTGGAAATCAAGTGAAGTTTCTCGAAGCTTGTGGCGTTTTTTGTAAATACCTCTCCAGTTTTGTTATATGTGTGCCTCGAAGCTTGTTGAGAACAGAGGGAAAGTCCTATAGAACAACTCGACCCGGACACATTATTCTTGTTATAGTAGCGAAAGAGCTAAATGGGGGATGGTACGGATACTTCGGCGATTCCAATGTTGAGGGAAATCTCTTTTTTCTCCAATATGTCTGATCATGATCTACGTCAGATCGCCGAAATCATCGTCGAGAGAAAATACGAAAAAAACGCGGTCATCATAGAAGAGATGACCGAAGCCGAACGGTTTTTTATAATCCATAAAGGCAAAATCGAGATTTCTAAGAGCTTCGAGGGAGGGGATAAGTTCATCCTTTCGGTCCAGAGCGACGGGGATTTTTTCGGGGAGATGGCCCTGCTCGATGAAGGCCGGAGATCGGCTACTGTCAGAGCGCTCGAGCCCACGACCGTGCTGGAAATATCCAGGGCCAATTTCGAAACGCTCCTTTATAAAGCCCCGGTGCTCGCCTACAGGATCATGAAAGAGCTCAGCGCTCGGCTGCGGGAAACGGGCGCTCTGCTTATTTCCCACCTTAAGCAATCGAACCGACAGATATACCGGGCCTATATCGATACGATTTCGATACTGCTCCAACTCCTCGAACGTCGAGACGCTCGCAGCGGCCAACGTACACACCGCGTTCATCGTCTCGCCCTGGCTCTGGGCCGGGAACTCGGTCTTTCCGAGGAGGCTCTCCTCGACCTCGAGCTCGGCGCGCTTTTCCACGATATCGGTATGCTGGCGATACCGGAAGACTTGGTCGGGAAAAAAGAGAAGCTTTTGCCTTCAGAGTTCGAGATAATAAAAAGTCATGTCGAGGAGGGATCGCGCATGATCCAGGGCGTCCCTCTTATCGCCGCGGCCGCTTCTTCGGCGCTCTCGCATCACGAACGCTACGACGGTACGGGATATCCCCGGGGCTTGTCGGGGGACTCCATACCCTTGTCCGGGAGAATTATCGCGATCGCCGATTCTTTTTGCGCCATGACGCGCGATCGACCGTATAAACCGCGTCTGTCGCTCGAGGATGCGGTGAAGGAGATTCGAGAAAACTCTGGCCGACAATTCGATCCTCGCGTCGTCGAGGCTTTTCTGAAACTCCATGAAATGGGAGGGCTTGAAGCGGTTTTTGATTGATCGTTGTCGAGGGCCTCGTATATTTACGGTTTCCGATGGTCGGATTCCCGCCCGGCGGATTCTTCCGTCGTGCAGGGGAATTATATCAACAAGTTCTGATATAAAAAGGTGTGCCTATGAATACGGCTGATTTTCTTCTCCAGAAATCTCGAGACGACAAAACCGCTCTGATCGAAGCCTCCGGGGCATTCACCTATGCCGACGTTGGCAAAGGGAATGAAAAAATACGACGCCTTTGAAAGGATATCAAGATCGCAAGATAAAAAAAATTGTGTATGGAATTGTCAGCGAGCATAGGACATTACTCTTTGGAACCTGTATTAAAAAAAGGGGGATCTCGAAAAACTTCAGTTTATCGAGATCCCCTTATACTATTGTAATAATACGACATGCAAGCGATATAATGAGATGAGTTTAAAAGTATGATTTTGTAAAACTCCCCGAGACCAGCTATTGGCAGGTTTCCTGCGAGGAGATCGAATGCGTTACATGAAGAACTCTGCATATCTTGCTGTCAGCGCCGTGCTGATGGTTATTACAATTCTTTCGGGCTGTGTGGGGCCTTTGAATTTCGGCACACATCTGCCGGCGGCAACCGACACCTCTCACAACATCGGTATTAACCTCTTCGCCGCCCAGTTGGATTACGACGAGGACAGACTTTTCGCCGATGCGATGAAGACAGCACGCGATTGGGTTACACCGGGAAGCTACGGCAACGGAAGTGCAGTAGCGGTCGATGCGAACGGCTGGCCGACGGTTGACGCCGAAACGGTCGTTTTCAACGGCTTACTGAACATGAACGGCACATACTATCTCGAGGGCGAAAGCAACTCAAAGCCGACGATCACCGCCGGATTCGGGACTTCGTCTATCCAGAACTTCAGCTATTCGGGTGGGCGCTTTTCCGCGAAGATCGTCTACACCTCGACCGACAGATCGGGACTTCTTTTGACATTCCGAAACACCGGCGGCGGCGTGCGCAATGTCAAACTGATGCGGCCACGTTCCGTGGGTTCGTCTTCTTCGTATCCCACGAGCACTATGTTCACCGATCAGGCCAAGGCCCTTGTCGAGAAGTTCAAGGTCATACGCTTCATGTGGGCGGTCGACGCCTGGAACGGCCCCTGGCAGGTATCCTGGTCGGACAGGGTCAAGCCGGAGTACTGCTCGTATAACCGCGGATCGAACAAGGTTGTAAACGGCGTTAAGCTGAGCTGGGCCGGAATGGGCATGCCCTGGGAGGCGGCTATCCAGTTCTGCAACGAAACCGGCAAGGATATGTGGCTCAATATGCCGCTCGGGGCCGACGACGACTACATCCGGCAGCTCGCCCTGCTTGTTAAGAATACTTAGGGCTTCCTGAAAAAACATATAACAGCATATCTACAAAGAGTTTATGAT
>CAZXXZ010000072.1:0-9171 GCA_964644505.1 uncultured Treponemataceae bacterium
TCTTCCCCGAGCAGGGCGGTATCAAGGTTATCGTTGCGGACGATGACGCCGAGGATGCGCTCGCCCTCGTCGCCGACTATACCGCCGCGAAGTCTAAACGCGATTCTTCAGATCCCGATATCGAATGAAAGAGCTCACCTTCCATATCCTGCGGCATCCTGTACTGCGTTTACAGACTAACATTTTTTTGAACCGTCAGGCGCCCTGAACCAAACCACAGTACACAGACGTTTTTCTCAGAGCGCCGATACGGTTCGAAACAGTTGTTGAATTCCAAACAATATTTATTACTTTATTCAAAACATTTCATTGGAAATATACAATATGAATTACTCTTATCTGCACCATATTTGTAAGATCCATCATAGAACATGAAAATCACAGCACAATTATCCATAGCATTTGTATTATGTTGACAACAAGTCCAAAAAGTATATGCCTTTATTTCCTGAACTTTTAGTACAGAAGATAATACATGATTGATAGTGCTTAAATTACTATAAATATAGCTATATTCCAATGGTGCCGGTAAATACCATCCATCTTTGATATTTGCCTCGAAGCTATTTCCGTACTCACGACACAGCCTCCATGCCTGATAAGTACCTGCATCACTACATGCTGCACTTAAAATTCCAAATGCATTTCTTCCCGTGTTAAGTCCTATTAAACCATTGACTTTTTTGTATCCCAAAGATGTTTTATCGCACCATGATCCAATCAACAGTTCGATTCCGATTCCATAAGCCGGCGTAGTGCTGGTTTTTGCCTTTACAATTACCGCTGCGGCAATATCGGTATCTGGATTGAACTCTTCATATTTTCGTACAACGCCATTTGCCAAAATAATATCACCTACTCTTGCTGTTGAATAATCAATCCTATACCCACAATCGATACAAACATTATTAACGAAATTATGTTTATTTTTATCTATAACTTCATCTTTATGTGAACACGTAGCAGCATGCCAGTGGTAATACTCATCATATTCCCAGACATCTTCAATGAATGTGTGTTCATGCTGTATAGGTGTTGTTGAAAGCGAACAAGATACAATAGTAAAAAAGAATCCTACTAATACAGTAATAAAAAACGATCTCTTAAAAGTACTTTTCATCTCTACCACTCCTTTTAATACGCTATCTTTGTAGCGGTCTTTGCTTTATTTACAAGAAAGAAATGCTTTAAGAACCGCGCGCTCGGCATAAGGTACGAGCGCTGCCTCGATGAGTTCGTCTACACGACAGGGCAGCGGAAGACCGCCCGCCTCCCATAAACGCGGGAACTTGCTCCGCTTTGAAAATTCAGGGATCGCGTTCACCTCGTTTACGAGAGGGCGGCCGTTCACGACTGCGCCTCCGAAGGTTTTTCATTTGCGTTCCCGCTCGTATTCCCGTTACCACTCCCATTGCCGTCCCCGTACCAGTCTATCCTGCGTGTCGCGTACATCGCAGCCGCGAGCAGGGCAAGAAGGCCAAGAGAACCGATGAGGAGGGCGTAGTCCTCCGATCGAAGAGCCGAGTAGAGGTAGCCGTACAAAAGCGCGAGTCCGGGGATCAAGAACAAGCCCTTACGGGATTTTAATGAAGCGGCGGCGTACATGCCTGTAAGAGCGGCGCACACTGCGGCAGCCAAGGCATAAGCCCATTCAAAACCGATGATTTCGGAAAGAGACAGCAATAAGAGGTAAAAAAGACAATTCGCGAATCCGATGAGCGCGTATTGAACGGGATGCACACGCGTGCGTGTAATTATTTCGAACAAAAACAAGGCAGCGAAGGGAATTATTATAAAAAGGATGCCGTATTCAACCGCGCGTTTTGTGGCATCGTATCCGTCGACGCCGTCCAAGAGATCGACGCCGAAGGCTGGTTCTTCCCCTTTTCGGCCTACAAGGTCCTTGGCGTCAAAGACGACAGGCATAACCTGCGAACTCTCGGGAAGATACCAGCTCGCTGAAAAGCCCGTATCCGACACTGTACGTTCTATGGGCGATACATAGCCGCGGAATGACGGGCCCGCCCAGTCTCCGCTCAGCGAGGCACGCACCTCGCCTGCGGGTTCCAAAAACCGTATCGTCCTGCCGCCGCGAACCTTGAGACGAGCCGAAAAACTATATCGCCCTCCCTCAGCGGCTTGTACCCTCGAAGCGATCGCCCTACCGTATATTTCGCCGGCCTTAGCCTGAGACGTGAACCCGATATCCGACCCATTCCATTTGATCGACGGAGAATCGTACAACGAGCGAAGATCTTGAAGTTCGATGACAAGGCGCGCGTTTTTCCAATCAAGCTGAGCATCGAAAGGGGCCGTCGACTGAACTCCGGCGGCGAGTATCTCCCCCTCCATATTCAACTCGGCCGTGAAAACAGGGGCGGTGAAAAGACCTCTCGTCCTTGTTTCTGTTGTGATCGAACTTTCGATCACAAGCTTCCCGGCCAAGACAAGCATATCCCCTGTGATCGTTTGATAGCCGTCTTGACGTACATAAGGAACCGCCAGGTAAGGGCCGAAGATATAAAGCTTACCTCCGGTCGGTTCGATGATGGATTCCTCGGCTTTGTCCCTCATTTTGATTCGATTCTCGACGACACCTTGAACAAGTAACAAAGGGATCAGGAAAGCGAGGACAAGAATGGTTACGACAAGAGCCTTGGCGCCAGGTTTCACAAAGGTATTCTTGGCTGTTAATGCGTTAGTGGTTTTCATACCAGGCAGGCTACCAAGAGATTATGGCGAAAATATGGCGTCAATATGGTATTCTCGAGGTATTGAAACTGAATCGATTATACAAGCTTAAGGCGACTCTACCGTAGTTCTATTTCGCCTTGGGCAGGCGCAGAATGAAACGCGCCCCTCCCTCCGAACGATTGGCCGCGGACACAGAGCCGCCCGAGGCTTCCGCGAGTGCTTTGACGAGTGAAAGGCCGAGCCCCGTGTGCGCGCTTCGCCGTTCGCCGGGACGCCATGTGAAAAAACGGTCAAAGACCCGGCCGAGGTGTTCGGGCGGAATACCCGGTCCGTCGTCCTCGACGGCGAACACGACAAATCCGCCTTCGAGGTGGACCGATACGGTAACACGGCTTTTCGCGAAACTCGCGGCATTGTCGAGGAGATTGCAGAGCATGACATCGAGGGCCGTGGGATCGAGACGAACGCCGACATCGGTTTCGCCCACGACCGAAAAAGAGACCGATGCCCCGGTCTCGGTCATTTCGGCGCGAAGTCTTGCGGCTTCGCAGGCCGCGCGGGCCGCCTCGGAGGCGTCGACGGATGTTATTTCTTGATTATGCGCGCCCGCCTCGGCGAGCGAGAGCCTGCGCAGCCCGTCGATGACCGCCCTCAGACGCTCGGTATCGTCGATGATCGCGCGGAGAAAACGGGAGCGCGTTGCGGCGTCTTCCGTTCCTTCGGCGAGCTCCGCGGCGCTGCGAATCGCCGCGAGCGGATTACGGAATTCATGGGCTGCGTCGGCGGCGAATTGTTCGATCTGCCGCATGCGTTCGCCGAGCCGAATAACGAGGGCTCGCAGAGATCGTTGCAGGTCGCCGATCTCGTCGCCGCGCGAGGTTTCGGGGAAGGCCGTAAGCGCATTTCCGGCTTGGCCCTGTTTTCCGCTTCCCAGGGGCGCCAAGACGGCGGCCGCTGCGGTCCCCAATTTTCGTAGAGGATTGACGATGGTGAAGGCGAGCAGCAGGGAAAGAGCCGCAGCAGCCGCGAGGCTTCCGAGGAATATCCGGGCTATATCGAGCCTGATGGCGTACAAGTCCCGCAGTATCCTGTACGTAGACTGCGACAGGAGCACAGCGCCCACCACGGAATCATTCGGCGCGTAGACGGGGACCGCACTGTACAAAGTCACCGATACCTGTCCGCCCGAGGACACACGTGTGGCCGCCCCATAGCGCCCCGCAAGGGCATCTTTCACCTCTGAACCGAGGAGGACCGAGCCGGACGCCGCGTAGTAATCCGCAGAGGAAAGTGTCGGGCTCGGCGCCGAGAAGAATCGCTTCCATATTCTGTAGGGTGCCGAGAACAAACGGTACAAGAAAGGTTCGCCGTCTTTCGCTTCGATCGCGCTCGACGAAGCGGAAAACTCTTCCTCTGTGGTTCTGTAGATCTTGAGTAAACGCGACGAGGACACTGTGGAAGAAGGCTCTGTATCGACGCGGTCGGAACTGTCCGCCAACAGCCTCCCCTCGGTGTCGACGATGCGGAACCGAGCTGTTCGTCTGTCGCCGATGGCGGCGAGCACCGCCCGAGCCTTATCCCTGTCGATGGCGAAGGCTTCTCCGAGAGCGACCGCGTTAGGCGAGCTTTGTTTTTTGACGCCGGTGGAGGCTGTTTTTATACCGACGACGGCCGTCTGTCCGAGCCATGCGGCCGTGACCCGCGCCTGCTGCGCGAGCGCATGTTCGAGCGATGAGAGCAGGCCGCGCTCGTAGGTATCGAGAAGGAGGAATGCCGCGACCGGAAGAAAGGCGAGGAGGGCGTTGAAGGCGAAAATGCGGAAGGCGATGCGGCTGTAAAAACGGGGCCGCCTGCGCGCCTTCCGCTCGATTTTATTCGCCACCGGGGCGGGCCTCCGCGGCCCTGAGGCGGTAGCCCAGGCCGTACACCGTCTCGACCGCCCCGGGATCGCCTCCAACCTCGGCGATCTTGCGGCGCAGTCGTTTCACATGACAGTCGATGGCTCGGTCGCTAAGGTAAGTCTCCTCGGGATAGGCGGCGGCGACCAGGGCCTCCCTGCTTTTCACGACACCGGGGGCGGCGACGAGGGCGGCGAGAACGCGGAATTCCGTCACGGTAAGTCGCATCTCCCTACCCCCGACCCTCGCCTCGAAACGCTCGGGGTCGAGCTCGACGCCCGAAGACGATAGAGGGTAGATCCTTGACGCGTTGTGCGACACTGAATTCAAGCCTCTGTGCGAGCGGCGAAGCAGGGCCCTGACGCGGGCCGTGAGCTCGCGCAACGAAAAGGGCTTAGTAAGATAGTCGTCGGCGCCCAGTTCAAGACCGAGCACCTTGTCGAACTCCTCGTCCTTCGATGTCAGGAACATGACCGGCAGATCGGTATCGATCGATCGTATCCTCCTGAGCAGTTCGACGCCGTCCGCCCTGGGCATGATGATATCTAAAATCGCGAGATCCGGCTTTACGCGACAAAAGGCTTCCCATGCAGACTCTCCGTCCTCCGCCGAATCGACGTTATACCCTTCGGCTTCCAGGGCGTAACAAAGGTTGTCGCGGAGATTCGGCTCGTCGTCGGCGATGAGAATACGCGCCTTGAAATCCATAGGTTGATTGTATACCCATGGATGCGCCGGGGTGAAGCGGCCACCGATCCGACAGTACAGGATCCCTCGGCCGCACACGATCCGGCTTACAGTTTCAGCGTAATACCGACTTGCCCCGCGATGCGAAACGCTCCTTTGTAATACCGATCCTCTATAAAGCTTCCCGCAGTCAGGGCGCCGTAGATCGAGAGCGCTTCTGAAAGCTCGGTCGTGTACACGGCCACGCCCTGAAGGCAATGCGAAACATAACCGGAACCGGGCACAAAGAGTATCGAGTCGGTAATCCCCGTCAAAAGCCCGAAGTCGAAGGCATACAAGAGATAAGCTTCGTTGACGAGCAACACATCCTTCTTCTTGATCACACAACCGTTAGAAACCTCATAGAAATAACCTTCCCCGTCGTCGGCGATGAACAAACTTAGGCTGAAGGTATCCAATAGCGCGATCGGACCGACGGCGACCTTGAAGGTCGGTGCCGCGGTAAACGCGAAGCCCAGGGCGTTTTCGTCAGGTATCGCGTCGAGGGCCGCGTCGTCGAATGGCGCGTCATAGCCCGTCATCTCGCGGAAACCGAAACCGAATGTGTTAAGATATCCTATCGCCTTGGCGGAAAGCGCCAGATCGAAGACAGCGATGGGTTCGATATCTACGAAGAGTCCGAGAATATCGTAAGCAGGCGAAATACTGTTGGTGAGACCGATGTCGATTTTCGTCGATTCCCAGAGGACGCCTTCCTTGTCGATCAAAGGAATACGGTTATAGAACTTGCTCACAAGCTGGACACCAAGAGGATTGTAAGCCCCCTGGATGCTCTGATCGAAATACCAGCCCGCCTTCGCCTTCTCCGCCGAAACCTGAAGCGAAGCGATCATGCAGAAAACAAAGACCATACCGATAACCCGGGCAAGCCGGCCGACGATACTCTTCGCGGATTGGTTCATCACTGTCCTCCTTATCGAGAAAAGTACAATTCGACGCAGCGATCGATAAGCGGATCGATCGAATCCCAAAACCTGGGGTGGATACGCTTCGCCCGGAACTGCGTCACAATCCCCCATACTGCCGATTGCACAAGCGAGACCTCGAGGATCGCGTCCCTCTTTTCAATGACGCCTTTCGCCATCGCATCCTCGGCGAGCTCACAGGCGCGGAAGAAGACCGAGTAATACTTCCGCTTGGTCTCCTCGGTCAACTCGAGTTCGGGGGGAAGCTCGTCCATCAAAAGCCGTGCAAGATTATAATTCTCGAGGCACCAAGAGGCATAGGCGGTGATGAAAGCGATAAGCCGCCGCTTCGGGTCTGATTCGCGTTCCACGGCCGTAGAGATGCTTTTATCCAGATCGGCCAGGGCGTCGAGTTTGATCCGCTCGAAAAGCGCCTCCTTCGATTCAAAATAATAATAGATAGCCGTCGCGCTCACCCCGACCCGGTCGGCGATCGCCCGCATGTTGATCTTGTCGACCGGCTTTTCGCCGAGTTCTTCACGCGCGATCTCGAGTATCCGCCGGACAAGCTCGGGATTTGATGGTTTCGACATTGACAATACCTACCAAAGTTTATTATATCTGTGTTATCTTAACATTGTCAAGTTAAGGTGGTTTTTATGAAACACGTCACTGTTCTTGTCGCACTTTTGACAATTCTGGTTCTCGGGATAGCGACCTTTCCGAACGAGTCTGCGATTCCCCGCGAGAGTTCCTCGAAGCTTGTTGCGCCGACTCAGGTAGCCGACCACAAGAAGACAAACCCTCCAACACTAGTAATCCGGGTGGAACCGGGTCCGACGTACACTCAAAAGGCAAAAATGGGCATCATGTCGCTGACAGTCATCCCGCAGATGGCCTTCTGGATCGAAACCGAAGACGGTCGCTTCATCGACACCATCTATGTGACAAAGAAAGCGGCCACGGGGAAATGGAGTTCGGCCGGAGGCTCGCGCAGGCCCGAATCCCTGCCGGTCTGGTCACGAGCCCGCGGTGTCAAAGCTGCGGACGGGGGTTTTATGCCCGATCCTCAGCATCCGCTTCCCGACGCCGTTTCTGGTGCGACTCCGACACAAGCATTTGAAAAAAGCACAGTCCTCCCCGACTCACTCATCCCGGGGACGTACATCATCAAGGCTGAGATCAACTCGAGTTTTGACTGGAACGAGGCCTATCCCGACAAACTGCCCAAAACTCATCCCCGCTGGAGCGAGGTGAACGGCCAACCCTCGGTGCTGTACGAGGGTCGCATCGAGTTCGGCAGCGACCCTGCGTCGGTCGTCCTCAAACCGACTGGAACGGGTTCGCTCCGCGGCGAGGACGGGAACGTAACACGGTCGCTCGATGGACTAAGCACAGCATTACACCTCGTCGCCTCGATCGAGGCGGAGTACAGGCCCTAGGGCTTGCGATAGTCGGAGCGGGCGCGCCCGTTTCTATAGTCAACACGGGCGCCGCCCGGATCTATGATCAGTGCGGGCGCCGCCCCTCCGGACGATTAAAAACTCACCTTACAACTCATGTACACGGAAGATCGCATAACGTCTATGACGCCGAGGCCGAGACCGCTCAGGTCGTAGCGGCCGTCGAACTCGCTTCCCTCGGAGCCGAAGGGCAGGACTCCGCCGAGTTTGAACTCGAGGTTGTCCATGGCCGAATACGAAAGCTCGGTCATCGCGACTGCGCTCGTATCGTTGAGATTCACGAGGGCGCCGGCGTCCACGGTGAAGTAATCGGCGAAGACGCGTTCGAGACGGGCGAAAAGATAATCCTTCGCCTGAAGAATCGCCGCGCCCGACAATAGACTGAGTGGATTGTAGGCCGCCTTATCCTCGCATCCCCAGCCGCAGCGGTAATACTCCATGCGAAGCTCGACCTCGATGCCGGGGATCGTGTAATCGAAGCCCGCGGCCAGTTCGAGGGAATCTATAAAATCGAAGAGCTCGGGAGTCCACGTTAGTCCGTCGGCGCCCATGGGCAGCTTGAGCGCGGCCTCGGCATAGACGCCGAATTCCCAGACCGCGCCCGCTGCGTCGATTCCTGCGAAGAGGGCGCGCGCATAATCGGCCGTACCCAGGAGGGGATTTTCGATATAGTCGACCTCCTTGATCAGACATGCGGAAAAATCGAAGTTGCCGATCGTCGTCTGCGCCCGTATGCCGAAGGGCATGTTCTCGACAAGACCATCGCCGGCTGCGACCGTCTCACGGTGCGACTTGTCCTGGAAGGCGGCATAAGCCGACAACCTGAATGAATCGGAGGGCGACCAGGCCGGCACGATCGCCAAGGTGCCGGGTGTCTCGTCAGCCACGATGTCGAGGAGGGCCGGACGCGAGCTGCGCTGCGTGGGATTGAACACATAGGCCGAGCCCCAGCCGATCGGAACAAGCCCGGCCTGAAGCGAGAAAGCACCTTTAACGATGCTTCCGTAAGCCTGATCGACCGCGATGGACGATATGAAGCCGGAGCTACCGGGTGTCGCCAAACCTGAATCCGCGAGTTGGACAAACTGATTCTGGTAGCCGACTCTCGTGTCCGAACTCGCCTCGATATGGAAGGACAGGCCCTCCTGCGGTTTGAAGTCGCCCTTAACTCTGATATACGCGATTGCGCCGAGTTCGGCTTCCTTCGATGGAAGCTCGCGGAAATCGATCGAAACGAGGCTGGTCGCGTAGCCGTATATGCTCACCTTGTCATCGGCAAAACCAGAGGAGCCGCCTGATTCGGACGAAAGATCGGCCGCGTCTTCGGCGTTTACTGCCCGGGCAGCAGAAAATAATATAACGGCTATCAGTGCAATTTGTTTTATTGTCGATAGAGCTTTCATATCCAGCCAGTAGTGTCCAAAACAATTTGAAATAAAAGCCTGATTTCCATGGTATGATTTA
>CAZXXZ010000073.1:0-8847 GCA_964644505.1 uncultured Treponemataceae bacterium
TAACATCTTCTGCTGCATAAAACTGAGTAAAAACGCCACAGCAATCAAAACAATATAATACCTACTTAAAACTGCTTCATCTATATTCAATCAATTTAACATATTTTGGGCGATACTTTTACTGAAATCTTGTTAAGTAGAAGGGGGCGGAAAAAGTGGAACAGTGGGAAAAGGATCTCGCGAAATATGCCCTCGATGTTGCGAAATATGACGAATCTGAAATCAAATGGCTCGTTATTTGGTCGAATATATTCATTAAACAATTTCCTGATTGGGAACAGGACCGCGAGAGGGCGGTTCGGGATTTTGAAGATTCTCTCAGTCATCGAAAAACCGAGCGGACGGTTCGGCTCGCGATGCGTGCGGTCAGGCTTTTTATTTCTTTTTGGGACGGCTATGTCTGCTCTAAAAATGCTGAATCAACTGCACCTGATTCTAGTCGTAAGGATACTTCAGAACCACTTCGCGCAAGATGGAGGGTTCTGTCCGAACAATATATGCGTCAAGTCCGCGAACTGCTCACTCTGAAGCAATGTTCGCTCAAGACTGAGAAGGTCTATCTCGGTTGGACAAGACGGTTTTTGTCATTTGTGGAGGATCGTGAGGTTAAATTCGGGTCTGAGTCGACCGAGATTCGTGCTGATCATGTACGAGCTTTTCTCAGCGATCTATCCTTGCGGCTTCATGTAAGTGTCGCGACGCAGGAACAGGCCTTCAACGCGCTTCTACCTCTTTGCAGACGCATTCTGCGTATAGAAATCAACGGCCTTCAAAGTGTCATACGTTCGACGAAACGGAAGCGTCTTCCTGTTGTTTTAACGCGTGAAGAGATAGTGATGGTGCTGGATCGTCTCGAACATCCTTTCAAGTTGATGGCGATGATTATGTACGGGGCGGGGCTTCGCCTCGAGGAATGCCTTTCGCTCCGTGTCAAGGATTTCGACTTCTCTGAGGAGACTATAACCATAAGGTCCGGCAAGGGAAACAAGGACAGACTCGCTCTTTTCCCTCCCCTACTTCGCACGATGATCAATGACTATCTTCCGAAACTGCGCAAACGATGGGAACAAGATCGTCGTCGGGATGTGCCGGGAGTCTTCCTGCCCTCGGCGCTCGATAAAAAATATCCGGCGGCGATGAAGGATTTTTCGTGGTACTGGCTGTTCCCGGCTCGGTCCGCCTGCCGCGATCCGAGGAGCGGCAGGCTGGGCTTATGGCATCTTCATCCTTCGGTCTTCCAGAAGGCGATAAAAGTCGCTCTCGCTGAAGCGCATATCGCTAAACATGCTTCGGCTCATACACTCAGACATAGTTTCGCGACGCACCTTCTCGAGGACGGCTGTGACCTGAGAACGATTCAAGAACTCCTCGGCCACTCGAATATCCAGACAACGATGATCTATACGCATGTCGCCACCAGAAACAAACGGGGCGTGCGCAGTCCGATCGAGGATCTCGTCGCGTCTTCTGTTCGATCAGGACGGCCGGCCGCCGAAACAGGCTCGGACGCTTGCTGATCTGCCTGTCCGCTATATGACGCGGAACATTGTGAACTAATATTGTCTAGAAAGCAAGTACTACAATTTTAATCGTATCGATGCTTATTCATCATCGAGCCACAGCGCGATCTGCGATGATGGCGATTCCTTCCATCGCAAGTTCGGGGACAAAGCGATCGAAACCGAGACTTTTTAGTATTTCCCTTCCGATCTCCTCGCCCGATCCGATAACCTCGACCGAGGCCGGATCATCAGCCTCGCCGAGCGCGGCGATTTCTTCGCGCTGACGTCGGACGATACGTTCGGTGAGGCCGCGGTAACCTTCAAAGATGCCTGCTCTGACCGATTGAGTCGTATTCCGGCCGAGCGCCGGTGCGCCTGATTCGATGCGGACGTCGGGAATCTGCGCGGCCACAGCACGTAGCGATTCGGCCGCCGTTCCCACGCCGGGGGCGATGGCGCAGCCGAGAAAATCGCCCGATCTTCCGACGGCAGAAAAGGCGAGCGCGACGCCGAAATACGCGACGACACAGGCTTTTTTCGTCATCTCGTGTACCGCGGCTGCCGCGCAGACGAGATCCGAGCCCACCTCGGAGGGGGTATCGGTGCGGATCCTCACACCGGTGCGCGCGCCCGGACCGACGACAGAGCACTCGACGCCGAAGGCAGTGTAAACCGCCTCGAGAAGGATCGGCGCGAGACTGGGAACCACGCAGGACATCCAGGCCCGCTCTACACGGCGACTCTCGTTCGTCGCCGTCTCCTGCGGAAGACGGCACGCCTCCTCGGCGATCGCACCGAGGAGAAGCGCGTATTCGTCGGGGCTTCGACCCGAGTGCGCGCCGAGCCGCTTGATCGTGAGCCATTTTCCCTCATCGCGGAATCCCACCGAGACCGAACCATTGCGGGCGTCGAGTGCGAGAAGCATGTTCTACTTTTCCTCCTCGGCCAGCTTGGCTTTCCCGCTGCGGTTTTCGATGCCTTTCCACGCCGCCACGACGGCAAGCGTAAGAACCGCGGCGATGAGCGCCTCCATCGAGCCGTTGATCATTCCGACCTTGAGCGCGAGGCTGAAGGGAACCGACTTCGGGAAAAACAGTGTGAGCGAGCCGAGCACGAAGACCGTGTTGGTCAGGCTTCCCGCGATTCCGGCGGCAATAGAGCCTAGGCGGACGAATTTTTTTCTGAACGGAAGGTACGCGAGCCAGGCGAGGATTCCCACGAGCATGCGCGGCAGAACCGCAATGAGGGGATTCTTAAAAAGACCGCTCGTATCCTGAATCATGCTGAACACGCCGAAGATAAGACCGACCGATGCGCCGACGAGCGGTCCCTCGAGGACCGCTCCGATAATGACCGGAACACACATGATCGTAAGCTCGAAGCCGGGCCCCAGGACCCAGGGAATGAAGCCGATTCTCGTCGCTCCGAGAACGATCGCCACAGCGCCGAGCGCGCCCGCGATGACGATCTTGCGTAAAGGAAATTTCTCTGCCATACAGCCTCCTATACTGGTGCCCGCTCTGTATCCGAGTCGAGCCCGTTTCCTATGAGATGATGACGGCGAAGGCGACGCTCAGCACGGAAAAGACCGCGATACCGATTCTGACCGCCGCCTCTCCCCTCGCTTTCTCGTAGACAACATACCTGGTCCTTCCTTCGCTGATGTAACAACGCGCCTCCATGGCCTCGATCAGAAGCTCGGCCCGTTCGAGCGCGCGTATGATGACCGGTACGAGTATCGGGATATACGAACGGGCCTTGGCTATCGGTCCGCCTTTTCCGCTCCCGAATGCCGCGCCCCGCGAAGCCTGGGCCTTCGTGATGTTCTCGAGTTCGAGCGCGATGATCGGCACGAAGCGAAGCGCTATGACGATCATCAGTGAGAGCTCATGCGCGGGGAAGCCTATCGCCTTGAGCGGAGACAATGCGTCCTCGGCGCCATGAGCGACCTCGTCCTCGCTCGTGATGCTCGTGAAAAGGCTGACGATAGAGATGACGGCGGTGAAACGCAGGAGAAGCAGGGCGACCGCGCTCAAGGCCCCCCAACGCACATTCACGGGGCCTATCGTTACGAGAATCGCACTGGAATCTCTGGACGATTGAAAGATCAATGTCATGATCGTGAGAATGACCAGGAAGGGCCAGGCAGGGATGATGCCGCGCGCGAGAAAGCCAAGTCCGACCCGGGATGCCGAGGCGAGAAGCGCAACAATAACGAGAATGATCAATGTTCCGAGAATCGTCGTGTTTGCAAAGACGGCGAGTAAAAGAGCGAATAGGCCCAGGTATTTCGTGGCGGGAGTAAGGCGATGGACGTAGGAGTCTGAGTCGACATACTGACCCACGGAGATGTTCCGGAAAAACTCGATGCCCCTCATGCCCTCACCTCCGACCGCAAACCTGCAAGTATCGCGCAGAGGCTTTCCAGGCCGACGGGCCGATCGCCCAGATCGATGCCTTCTTGGGCAAGGTGGACGGCGACTTCGACTTCAAATGGCCGAGCGATGCCCCAGGAAGGATCGTATTCGTCGTAGAAAATCGAATGAGGTTCGCCTAACGCGGCAAGTCTTCCCTCCCTGAAGACGGCGACGAGATCGGCGCATGAGGCCTCCTCCATGGAATGCGTCGCCATGACAACGGTCGTCCCGCGTTCACGCTCGGCTTTGATGATATCGATGACCTTCGCCCGTGCCGCGGGATCGAGAGCGGACGTGGGTTCGTCGAGGAGGAGGGCCTCGCCGCCCATCGCGAGGATGCCGGCGAGGGCGAGCTTGCGCTTCTCGCCTCCCGAGAGCGAGCGAGTGAGTCTGTCCCGATACTCAGCATAGGGCAGACCGACTTCTTCCATCGTCTCCTTGACACGATCGACGAGACCTGAACCGGAAAGGCCGAGATTCCTCGGGCCGAAGGCGACGTCGTCTGCGGCGTAGCGCTCGAAAAGGGCGGCCTCGGGACGCTGCACGGCGAGCGGAGCTTTGACTCTGACGGCGCGCAGGTCGGCATTTTTATCGCAAAGGTCGAGGCCGAGCGACACGACGCGCCCGCGGAAGGGGATAGCGAGGCCGTCGAGCAGTTGAAGAGCGGTCGTTTTCCCCGAGCCGGTCCTGCCGACGAAGGCGACCAGGGCTCCGCGGGGCACCGAGATGGTAAAGTCGCATAACGCATGAGTCTCGTTGCTTGTTCCACGTAAATAGGCGTGGCATGCCGACTCGACGAGGAATGCGTTTTCGAGGCCGGGTCCGGCGCCGGCCCTCTCCTGATCCGAAGCTGCGCGCGAGCGCGGAGAGCTTCCCCGCAGAGAGGATGCGATCCGCGAGGCCAGGGACTCGGGCGACTCGCCGGGTATGGGGCTAAGACCGGCCGCGCGCGCGAGTGTAACGGCATAGGGTTCGCCGAGTCTCTCGCGGAGAGCTGGGGGCAGAGGGCTGTGCGGATCGAAAAAAGACTCGGGACTTCCGTCGAAAACGACCGTGCCTGCATCGAGGGCGATGATTCTCTTAGCGCGGGCAGCCTCGTTCATGTCATGGGTCGCATGAATCACGGTCCTGCCGCCGGCGACAAGCTCGTCGATCAGATCGAGAACGCTTCGTCGCCCATCGGGGTCGAGCATGGATGTCGCCTCGTCGAAGCAGAGACACTCGGCTCCCATGGCCAATGTCCCCGCGATGACAAGCCGCTGCTGCTGTCCGGCGGAAAGGAAACTGGAAGGCCGCTGCCTGAGGCCGCCGAGCCCGACCGCCGCGAGGGCCGCATCGACGCGATGCGCGATTTCCGCGCGGGGAAGTCCGAGATTCTCGGGGCCGAAGGCGACGTCCTCCTCGACCGAGGTGGAAACGATCTGATCTGCAGGGGACTGGAAAACGAGACCGACCGAGGATCGGACTTTTCTTCTATTGTCCGAATCCGCGGCATCGAGGCCCTTGACGAGGACGGCCCCCGAACCCGCTATGGCAAGCCCATTGCACAGTCGCAAAAAGCTGCTTTTGCCGGAACCGTTGGGCCCGACAAGGGCGATATACTCTCCCTTCTCGATCGACACCGAGAGGGATTGGAGAGCGGGACGGCGCGACTCAGGATAGCGAAAGGAAACGTCGCGAAATTCTATGAGCGGCATTCGTCCTCCCGACGCAGGGGAGGACCGAAAAAAGAGTTCATGTTCACCTCACGTCTCGGCCGTGGCCGCGATTGAATCGCCGCCTTCGTGGTCCAAGCGTCGAACGAAAAGGTAGACATTTCGCTCTGAAAGTGTCAATGGGATCGAAAAACATAAAACGGCAAGGCCTTGTATCCGGTCGATCGATCATGACCTCGATCTAGGGAACCTCTAAAAACCCGGTTGGTTTTTAGAGGTTCCGTGCAATTCCCTTATGGGAATTGCTTTTATCTAAGGTCGACCTCGAAAAACTGAAGTTTTTCGAGGTCCCCTCAATATAAAAGAACTCAAAAAGTTTTTAATTTTCTTTTATAAAAACAAATATAGAGTTAACCGCATTGGCATTTGACAGGGCACCCGATTGACTATACCTTAGAAATCTAAACCCTACAAAGGAGATGCCTGATGAGGATGCGATTGTCGCTCGTGGGCGCGGTCCTTGCGGTTGTGGCGCTTGTCCTATCATGTAAGACGAGCCCCCCTCCCGTTGCACCGGAGCCCGAAACGCCGACTGTGGAAGCCCCCGCCGAACCTGCGGTTGAGCCGAAAGCGGTGGAAACCGTGGCGGCCCCGGCCGAACTCAAGGCCAGCGCAGTCGAGCTCAGGAAAAAAGCCTTCGATTACGGCCTCAAGGACGTTCTACCCGCCGAGTACACCAAAGCCGATACCGCCTATCTTCGCGGAGTCGAGAACTACGACAAGGACAACGCGGTCTCCGAAGCCGCCTTCAAAGAGGCGATCGAACTCTTCAAGCAGGTACTCGATCAGGGACTGCCTCTGGTCGCCTCGACTGAATCTCAACGGGCCAGGAATGCCCAGGAGGCGGCCGCGCGAAAGGGCGCGGCGGACTACTACGGACAAGCGTATGAAGCTACCATGAAAAGCCTGTTGAGCGCCGACGATCTCGCTACATCCGGCGACTACGAGGCTGCGATCGCGGCCTACCGCACCGCCTCTTCCCGTTTTAATGCGATCGGTACGATGTGCGACGCCACAAAGGCCCGCGAAGAGATCGTCGGGCGAGACTACGCGCAATATGACACATCGAACTGGAATCTCGCCGAGCAGAAGCTCGCGTCGGCCGAATCCATTCTCGATTCGGATCCCGCCGCTTCGTACAACTCGGCCGACGAGGCCCTGCTCAGGTACAGGACGGTGATACGGAACGCGCAGCTGTACTACGCTAGCGATCGGAAGAACCTCTCGGATTCCGAGCGCGAGCGCGCAATGGATATCAAGGCCGAGGTAGCATCACGCGAGCAGTTCGAGGACGCCGTGGCCCTCTATGAAAGCGCCCAGGCCTACGAGGAGGCCGAGGACTACGAATCCGCCGCCGAACTCTACGATCAGGCGGCCGCCGCCTTCACCGCCGCTCACGATAGCGCGCGAACGAAGATGTATCGCGCTCAAAACGAGCTCGATTCTCTCAACGAGGCGCTCGACGCCGCGGCGAAACGCTAGGTACAGGAGGAACATCGATGCGTATACGAGTTGCTTTAATCGCCCTCCTCTTCGCCTTCCTCGCCGCCGCGATCTCGGCGCAGACGCCGATGGACGATCCCCATTACGCGCGGGCCGTCGAGCTGCGCGATCAGGCCTTGGCAGCCTACGAGTCGGGCGACTACGACGCGGCGACGGAGCTTGCGCAGCAGGCGAAGGCCGAGCTCGCCCTCTATCAGGGCGGCATAGCCCCCCTCCCCGCCTCGTACACTGTCCAGCTGAATCCGAATGACCGCGACAGCCTGTACAAGATCGCGGGCTATCCCTTCGTCTACGGAGACGGAGAGCTGTGGTACATACTCTTTCAGGCGAACAGAAAGACGCTCTTGTTTCCGAATAACGAGAATCGCATAGAACCCGGCGAAGTCATCGTCATTCCGAGCATCGCGGGCGAGTACCGCGAGGGCGAGTACAATCCCTCGAAGCGGTACCCCGACTTCAAATCGCAAAAGAAATAACAAGCATGAAGGGCGGCCGCGGGGCCGCCCTTCTCGTATACCGCCATCTCGGTTTCCAACCGTTGGTTTATTAGAACTTATACCGCATTGCAATCTTTACATAACTCGAATCGCCGTACTGTCCCATCTGGCCGTCCTTGTCGCCGCCGAAGATTCCGGCCGAAATCTCGATCTCGGCGTCGCCTATCGCATAGGCCGCGCTCGGTAGTATCAGAAAATCCTTATCGTCGAACTCGTACAGGGCCCTCAGCTCGAGATCGAGCGCGTCCTTAAAGAGGCTCTTCATGAGCACGGCGGTCAGTGTACTGGAAAAGACTTCACTGTCCTTCTCGATGTCGAAGGAAAGCGCCGAGCGGTCGATTCTGTCGTCGTTGAGGCGGTACGAGCCCGCATACTGGAGATTGAGGTTGAGGCCGGCGAAAAGATCGCGGTCGAAGCCGAGCGAGAAGGCGAGACTCGGATTATAGACGGCGGGATCCTCGCCCTTAAGGTCCTCGGTGAGATTCGCGGCCAGTTCCGCACGGGTATTGAAGCCCGCGATGACCGCCGCGAAGTCGGCGCCGATCTGATGATAGCGGTTGTACACGAGTTCGACGGCCGAAGGAAGCGGAGAGCCGGAGAACTTCACGGCGGGCATGGGAAGGTAGCCGTAGAAATACTGAAGACCAAGATCGACCGATCCCAGGCTCGTGGTCATACGGGCCCCTGTCTGGGAATGCGAGAGGCTCGCCGTATCGAGGGCTGCGGCGAGGCCGGCGTAGGTGGTACCAAAGGATAATAACGTTGCATCCAACTCGTCGAACTGATCCGGTCTCCAGCGGCCCTCGGTCGCCAGAGCGTAGCCCTCGAAACCCGGGAGGAAAACCGCTTCTATGGTCGTGGACTGCCCCAGGGAGAGCAGGGAGCGGACCATGGGCCGAGCGATCTTGCGTTCCATCGAATCGACGACCGTCAGGTCGCGGAGGTCGAGGGGGTTGAGGACGTCCAAGGGACCCTGGCTGTCGGCCTTGCCCCAGGTCAGCTTGAGGAGGCCGCCCTCGAGGTTCAGGTTTCCGAGCGTTATGCGCAACCTGGCCTCGTCGATGATGTCCTGCGGCCTGTTCTCGATGATGTCCTGCGAGACTCTGAGTTTGATCAGCGCGTCGGCCTTGCTTCCGGAGGCCTCGATCGAGAGGCGGGCAGAGTAGAGATCGCCGAGAGCGACAGCGCCGATATCGTCCAGCTCGTCGAAAAA
>CAZXXZ010000074.1:0-8776 GCA_964644505.1 uncultured Treponemataceae bacterium
GCACCTATACCTTCGGAAACGGAGTGAGCACACAGGGGACGTATTCCGCCTATAACGCGGTATTGGTAAAGTATTCGTCGGTACAATAAGAATAAGGAAGCACCCCTGACGGCCATGGACCGTCAGGGGTGCTTTTGAGTACAATCACATAAGGAGACCTCGAAAAAGTTCAGCTTTTCGAGATCAACCTTATGAACGAAACCTTAAAAACCAACCGTTTTTTTAGAGGTTCCCATAAAATCAAAAAACACTTCTAGTTCGTTTTTCTGTCGCATTTTTCACTATAGGAAATTCAAAGATTCTAGCTCCAGGGCCGGTTGAATCCGTGGTTACAGATATCGGCGGCTCTTTCTTCTAAAACGTCAATCAGCAACAATCTTCGAGGCACTTCAAAAAGCCCTTGCTAAACCGGTTTATTTGCGTATAATTGCCTCATGCTGTTGCGCCGTAGCTCTGGAATTCTACTCCATCCGACCTCGCTCCCGGGCCCCTACGGCATCGGAGATTTCGGTCATGAGGCGCGTCTCTTCATCGAACTGCTCGCCGAGGCAAAGCAAGGGCTCTGGCAGGTGCTTCCGCTCGGCCCCACGGGTTTCGGAGATTCCCCCTACGCCTCGTTTTCCTCGTTTGCAGGGAACGAGCTTCTCATTAGCCCCGATCTTCTTGCCGAGGAAGGGCTTCTCGAACGATCGAGTCTGCGCTCGGCCCCGTCGTTTCCGACGAAGTATGTGGACTACGGCGCCCTCATTCCATGGAAACGCAGGATCCTGATGAGGGCGGCGGACGAGTTCCTCGAGGGAGCCCGGTCCGAGCGAAAGGCCGAGTTCGAGTCATTTTGCGAACGTGAAGGTTCCTGGCTTCCCGACTACGCCCTGTTCCGGGCTATCAAAGACGAGTATGACGCGAAGGCTGCGGTCGAGGGGAGGTGGGGCGCGCTCTGGAACAACTACTGGCCCGCTCCGCTCGCTCTGCGCGATGAAAAAACCATACAGACCGAACGGGAATGTCGGGCGCACGAGATCGCGCGCTACGAGGTTCTTCAGTTCTTCTTTGCCGAGCAGTGGCGTTCGCTCAAAAAAGCCGCAAACGCCGCAGGGCTCACCGTAATCGGGGACCTTCCCATCTTCACCGCCGAGGATTCGTCCGATGTCTGGACCCGGCGCGAGCTCTTTCTTCTCGACGAGATGGGGCGGCCGCGCGAAGTCGCCGGCGTCCCTCCCGATTATTTCAGCGAGGACGGTCAGCTCTGGGGAAACCCGCTGTATAATTGGAAGGCGCACGAAGAGGAAAATTTCGCCTGGTGGGCGGCCAGGCTTCGCTCCTCGCTCAGGCTCTACGACGCTCTTCGCATCGACCATTTCCGCGGCTTCGAGTCATTCTGGGCGGTACCGGCCGGGGAAAAGACCGCACGCCGCGGTCTGTGGCGCAAGGCTCCCGGCGCTCGGCTTTTCGCCCAAATGCGGCGGGAACTCGGAACAGACATACCCGTCATCGCCGAGGACCTCGGGTTCATCACCGACGAGGTCAAGGCTCTCCGCGACGGTCTGGGGCTTCCGGGCATGCGCATCCTCCAATTCGCCTTCGATCTGAAAGAAAGCAAGGGCGTGTACGATCCCTCCAATCCCTTTCTCCCGCACAACTACACCGAACGCTGTGTCGCGTATACCGGCACGCACGACAACGACACGCTTGCGGGATGGCTCGACAAGGCGAGTGCGCAGGAACGCGGATACCTCGACCGCTACCTCGGGTACAGAAGCACCGACCGTGTCCATGCTCTCATTCGGGAACTTCTTAAGTCGACGGCCGCCTGGGTCATCATCCCCCTCCAGGACCTCCTCGGGCTGGGATCAGAATCGCGGATGAATACGCCCTCGACCGTCGGCGGCAACTGGCGATGGAGAGTCATCGACAGGCAACTCAAAAAATCGGTCTTCGCAAGCCTCAAAGAATTCACAATTTTATACAGACGAGCTCGAAACTAGCCTGAATACGGCGCCCGGGGATCGGCGCAACAATCTTCGAGGCACTTCTATCTTATCAAAACCTCAACGCTCCGATAGTATAAGTACGCTTTTTTTTCGTGGGAGTACCGATGAAACTTCGTATCGCCGCCCTGGCCCTCGCCGTCATGTCTTCCGCCGTCCTCCTTCTCGCCGCGACGGGGGGGAAACCTGAAGCCCAGCTTCCTCATCAAAAGGAAGTGCTCGCTGGATATGACACAGGCCTGTACCGTATAGGTTCCGACGGCGTCGCCGTCCCCCTCTGGCTCGACGGCGAGGTCCGCAAGATCGTCAAGGTCGATGACGGATGGTTCTTGCTCACGTCGAAGGGTATCGTGTTCTCAAAAGACCTCGGGGTTTTCGAAATCCGTTCGACAGGGCTTCCGGTCAAGACATATAAACGCTACGACGGCTCAAAGACCTCGTTTCTAACCGAAGCTCAGGACCTCAAGGACCTCGAAGTCGATCTTTCCGATCAATCCACGCTGGCGACATGCACAAAGGACGAGGTCTTCGTGACGCGCGACGGAGGCAAGAGCTGGAAATCGTTCGGTTCGCCGGTCGATACGACGGGGCTCAAGGCTGTCGCGATCGCTTCGTTCCCCGGCGGGACCGAGAGCGCGGTCTGGGCCTCGCACCCGATCAAGGGCCTTTTCGCGCGCCGGCTCACAGGCGGTTCCTGGACGAGCGTGAACTCGGGCCTCGCGATGATCGCAGGCACGACGAGCGTCGAGGAGGTCGCCGATGTCATCGCCACGCCGGGCGGGGTTTGGGCCTCAAACAGTTTCCTGCCCCGTATCTACCGACGGGACGCGAAAGCGACGACGTTCTCGACGGCGTGGAAGGGAGAGGGCGATTTCGGCTGTATCGAGTCACTCGAGTATCTACCGGATGGCTCAGTCCGCTTCGTCACCGACGGCTATGTGGGGCGTCTCGATCCCGCGACCGGCTGGGTGGTGCCTGACGACATCGCGAATCCCCTTGTTCAGACTGCGGCGAGGACAAAGAACGATCTTCAGCTTCTTTGCGCGTCCTGGGACGAAGAAGGCCGCCGCGCCTCGCTTTCGGAACTCTGGCTCGTCGCGTTCACAAATCGCAAGCCCTACCGAACTTTGGCCGAAAACCGTCACGGCCTGTACCTTGCCACCGGTTTCGTGGTCCACGCGGACTCGCGCGCGAAATACGATAAGATCATGGACAACCGCAGGCTCGACACGGTCGTCATCGACATGAAGGACGATTTCGGAAGACTGCGGTATCAGCCGCGCGATCCCCTCGTCGCGAAGATCGGCAAGGTGTCCTCACCCCTCGACCTCGAATCATTCGCCGCGGAATGGAAAGCCAAGGGACGATATCTCGTCGCTCGAATAGTCGTCTTCAAGGACGAGGTTGTCTACAACTATGCCAATAAAAAATACGCCGTGTGGGACTCGAAGGAGGGCGCGCCCTGGCGCGGCTACAACACGGTAAAAGCCGAGTCTCAAAGCGGGACGGCGCAGACACAGGGCTCATCGACGCGCGAATACATAAAAGAGTACTGGGTCGACCCCTACTGCGAGGAAGTCTGGGCCTACAACATCGCGATCGCGAACGAGGTCATCTCGCGCGGCTTCGACGAGGTGCAATTCGACTACATCCGTTTCCCGACCGACGGCGACAACATCGGTTCGGCATCCTACCGGTGGAAGAGTCCGGGCATGGACAAGGAGAGCGCCCTCGCCTCGTTTATGCGCTACGCGCGCGAGAATATCGCCGCTCCGATCAGCATCGATATTTACGGGGCGAACGGCTGGTATCGGTCGGGTGTCCGGACGGGTCAGGACGTCGAGCTTCTCTCGAAGTATGTGGATGTCGTCTGTCCCATGTTCTATCCCTCGCACTTCGAGCAGGGTTTCCTCGCCCAGGCTCCGGCCGAACTGCGCCCCTACCGCATCTACCGCATCGGGAGCCTTCGTAATTCTTATATCGCGCGCAAAAAGCTCGTCGTCAGGCCCTTCGTTCAGGCCTTCTATCTCAACGTGAGCTACGACCGGACCTACTACAATCTCGAGTACGTCAAGCGTGAAGTCGACGGAGTCCGCGATTCGATCAATCTCGGCATGACATTCTGGAACAACTCGGGCCGCTACGACGATGTTCCGGTTCTCGAAATAGCGCCGGACGGGAAGCTCGCATCGAAGGGAACGACGAAAGTCGTCGATTGACTGTGGCCCGGCCGCGGGGAGGAGAGGCTATGAGAGGTAGAGTTTTCAAGTTTGCGTCTTGGGCCTCGGTAGCGGCTTTTCTGGCGATGTCCGCATGCCTTGTGTTCATTTTTACGAGGCAGGGCACACTCGGCCTTTTCCAATGGCAGGCCGATTGGCGGACTATTTTTATACTCATCGGCGCATCCGCCCTCCTGCCGGGTGTTTTGTTCTTAATCGCTTCGCTGCTGGCCCGTCGCGGATCGGGAACCATACCATCCGTTGTGGGATGGATCTCCGCGTGCACCGCGGTCGTGGTAGCGATGGCGGCCATCGGACTGTCCGCGTATATCCTGAGCACGTCGCGCGCGATTAAAAGCCCGCTTCCGTCGATACATCTCGTCGATCCCGCATCGGGCATATCCGGTTCGGACGGAGTCGTACGGCTTTCTCTCAGCTCCGATCCCCATTGGAACGCCGACACCGCACATGCCGAGGCGAGGACGGCCATTCTCAAAAGCATCAGCTCGGAGAGGCCGAAGCGCGACGCCTTCTTCATCCTCGGCGACATCGTCGAACGCGGCATGGACGAGGAGCCCTGGCGCGAGGCCTCGGCCGATCTGGCTCGGTATCTCGGCGATATACCACTCCGGCCGATCATGGGCAATCACGACGCGGTCATCGACGGTGAATATCATTACAAGCAGTTCTTTATGCCCCAAGGCATGAAAACCGACTCGGGCAGCCCATACTACTATTCGCTCCAGGCAGGAAACGCGACCATCATCGTTTTGAATCTTCTATGGGGCGCCGAGAGCTTCGATCGCAAACAGCGCGCCTGGTTCGAGCGCAGTCTCGCCGAGCTGCCCTCGGGCAGACAGGTTATCGTTTTATCTCACGCTTTTTTCTACGCCTCGGGCTACATATCGAACGGCATGCCCTGGTACGACCATTTCGGCACCATACAGGAAGTCTCGCCCATACTCGAAAAGCACGGGGTCGACCTCGTCGTCTCGGGGCACAATCATTATATGGAGCTTCTGCGGAAAAACGGCGTCACCTACGCAGTGATCGGCGCGATGGGCGGCAAACTCGATCCCGAACCGACGCATATCTCGCCCGCCTCGTTGTGGATCGCCAAAAACACCTTCGGCCGGCTCGATCTCGAGATCGATGCCTCCGGTATTTCGATGAGCTTCCGGGACAAAGACGGAACCGTGCTCAAAACCGAGTTCCTGCCTGCGAAAAAGTGAACGGCAGAGCGAGGACAAGGACGAGGTTCCGACGTGGTGCTCCGACTGAAGCACGGCCTCGTGTTAACAGGCTGACGACAAACCATCAAGCTGTTAGAACCCCAGCTCTTCCCCCGCGATATACACGGTAAAATCGGCGAGAAAAGGCTTGCGGCGCAGAATTTGATATACCCGGCATATCCGGCTTTCGCTCCTGCAGTCCTCGCAGGTTCCCGACTTTAGACAGGGATTCGGTTTTTCGAAGCGTTTATTGTTCATCGGCCCCGCGACCGTCTCGATGCGGGCAAGCGCCTCGTCGATATCGCGCGTGATCTTGTTCGCGCCGACGACGACGACCACTTTTTTCGGTCCGAAGCTCAAGGCCGCGACGCGGTTGCCGTTTCCGTCGACGTTGACGATGTCGCCGTCGAGAGTGATCGCGTTCGATCCTGATATAAATAGATCACAACTGAGCTGGGCGCGCATTATCTCCATTTTTTGACGAGCGTCGAGGCCTGGAGCGTTGTGGTCGAGGATGAGGGCTCCCAGGGACGCGAGATGTTCGGGCAGGCCGAGGACCTTGAGCGTCATCGATCCGCCGATACCGACTTTGGTGCCCCGTCGCACGAGAGCGGCGATGCGGTCGACCGCCTCGACCCCGCTTGAAACGTAGTATGCATCGAAACCGTTCCGCTTGAGGGCCTCGCAGGCCGCCCTCCCCAGCGTTTCGAAACGCCATGTCTCGATTGAGTTCATCGCCGCCTCCTTTTTTTTCGCTGTAAAGTATAGAGTCGTGCCGATGGAAAGTAAAACCCTTATGTCATTGACACGTAAGTACTGGTAATAACGAGCAAAAACAAAGCCGAAAATTTACCAATGAGGCACAAAATAGCGTTCGGCCTACCGTGTATTCTCCTGTTTTCACTACCGGTACTTTTCGGCCAGGCCGCCTCGTCCCTTGCGATACTACCCGAAGATCTGCGAATCGCCGCCCGCGACGACGGCGGCTATGATTTGTTTATCCGAAAAAAAGAAGGCATCAAGTCGGTGATGCTAACAGAGTCGACTAAGGATCCGACCGGCAAGGCCGACAATTACGCCTACAGGGCCACCGAGTACAATCCGGTAAACGGAGACGAGAAACGCCTGCTCGACGGAAAGTTCATTCCCGTTTCCAGCGGGCTCTATTCGCTCATATCTTCGACGCCTCGATCCGATCCGGTATTCGGCGAAGCCTTTCACATCCTCATCCCGCCCGTACTGGTGTATGGATATTCTTGGAGCAGGTCGGGCAGTGTCGCGGTCGGCAAGGGCACGTTCATTAACATCCGGAGTTTCGCGAAGCCCTATGGCGATTATACCGGTCCCTTTCTCGACAATCCCTACGAAATCTCTCTCATGGCTCGAACCGTAACAGAACCTCCGGCCGTCGAGCAGGCACAGATCACTCCGCCCAAGCAAGCAGACGACACATCATCGCGCATATCGGCCTTGATCCCGACAAAAGGGAAGAGTCTCGACCTCATCATCTGTCTCGACACGACCGACAGCATGAAGCCGTACATCGAGGAAGTGAAGCGCAATCTATCCCCCCTGGTGAGGAAGAGAGTAGCGGGCTTCACGACGTTCAGAATCGGCGTGGTCCTGTATCGGGATTACTGGCCCGACGACTATATCACACTGAAGATGCCCTTTACTTCCGACCTCGACACCTTCGACAGTTTTATAAAAGGCGTAAGAGTTTTCGGCGGCATGGATATACCCGAAGCCATGTACGAGGCGATCGTGACGGCCGCGAACGACTTTGATTGGAATGCGGAATCCCGGCAAATCATCATCGTCAGCGATGCGCCGCCCCATCCCGAACCCAAGGGGAGGATCGGGTTCGCCGAGGCTACGACACAGGCCGCGGCCAAGAACATCATGATCGAAGCCTTGATCGAACCCGTGGACTTTCCCGCAGGCGCATCGGAGGCAGCCCGAAAGGCCGCGGCGGAGTCGGGATCTGCCTCGCCCTACGCCAAGATCGCGCGTTCAATCGCCTTTTCGGTCGCTCAGGGCGCAAAAGTCCGCGTTCTTGCATTGAGCGACGACGAAACCGAACGTAAACGCATCGAAGCGGTACTGCGCTCCGCACTACCCTCTGATAAGCTTCTCACGTTCATCGGGGCCGGGATCATGCCCCGTGGATCGGCGAGATCCGACGCCCTCGCTTCGGCGCTCTCCTCCGGAGCCACACATCTGGTCCTGTCGGTTCTTTCGAGGTATCCGAGCGGAAGTGATGCGTTGTGCGAAATTAGAACATACTTGATAGAAACGTCGTCCGGGAAAGTTCTCGCGACGGATGTAGAGTTTCGAACCGCCTCATCGACGGGACAGACGACCTCATTCTTGGACGGAGTCAGGGTCAAGTGAGCGCGGCTCTTTAGCGGGCAGATCGACAAGCGAACGGGCGTGAAAGGGTCCCTCGGAGAAAGCGGGGCTGAGTGTCCTGGCATCTCTAAACCGCTCGAGGAACGTAGAACGTTGAACGATTTCGGCTCCCAGCCTTTTTTTGTACTCGAGGGGCATCCCGAGGTCCCAGAGACCCACGCCGGCTGCCTCAAGCAACCTCGCGGTTGCGGCAAGCTGAACGGAACCCGCACCGGACTCGCTGCGGAATCCCGTGAGGCTGGTGTACGAACCGCCCGCGAAAAAACCGATCTCGCCGGCGACGAGGCGGCCGCTCGTATACAATTCCATCGAGGAGAACTTAACCTTACGTTCGCTTCTGCTTTTGAATAAAGTGATCCAGCACTCGACCAGCGGCGGCCTGAGCCAACCGTCGCCGTGCGTCTCGATACAGGCCTTGAGCGTTTCGACGAAGCGCGTGTCGAGCCTGAGCTCGTAGCGCGAGCTCTGCCGTCTCGTCGTTCGAGTGATCAGTACGTCGCCCGGCGGCATGATACTGCGCACGACGTGCATCTTCGGTATCAAATAGTCATGTCCGTCGCCGCCTTCCATAGCCATGGGGATGAAACCCGACCAACACAGATCGTCGACGAAGCCGGGATCGAAGGATAAACTTGCGAGGAATTCATCCGGATACGAAATTTCCATCCAGTCGGCGAGTTCATCACAGTCCTGAGGGGGCATGACAAAGGGTATCTGTCCTTCGGCGTACCAGAGCATTGTAGCGAGAGTATAACGCATACTGCCTAGGACAGACGACATGGGTAATTTGTCCCCTCCCGTCCCGGGGCGATCCTCTTTCCTCTTGCCCCGTTTTTTCCGATAATTATGGTAATGGGAACCTCTAAAAACCCGGTTGGTTTTTAGCGCTTCCTTGCAATTCCCGAAAGGGAATTAATTCCCTTTC
>CAZXXZ010000075.1:0-8727 GCA_964644505.1 uncultured Treponemataceae bacterium
CCCTGCCCTATCTTCGTTCGGATTGCATTCTCGCCGACATCGCCTCGGTCAAGGGGAATTTCTCCGAGTTCTACAGGAAAGCGGGCCGTCCCTTCGTGTCGACCCATCCGATGTTCGGACCGACTTTCGGGAACATACGCGATCTCCACGGCGAAAGCGCGGTCATCATCTCGGAGTCGGATCCGCGCGGAAAGGAGTTTTTCCGCTCGATCTACGAACGACTGGGCGTGCGCATCTTCGAATACGATTTCGAGGGGCACGACAAGATGATCGCCTACTCGCTAGCCACGCCCTTCGCCTCGACCATGGTCTTCGCGGCATGCATGAAGCGGCAGGACACACCGGGAACCAACTTCAAGCGTCACATGACGATCGCCAAAGGGCTCTTGTCGGAGGACGACATGCTTCTTTCGGAGATCATGTTCAATCCGTATACGATACGTCAGCTCGAGCTTATAAACTCGAAGCTCGCCTACCTGACGCACATAATCAAGCAGCGGGACTATGAAGAAATGAGGAAATTTCTCAATACGCTGCGGGAGAATATCAAGGAATAACCAAGAGTGTTTTTTAAAGTATTGCCTTGACCACCAGGGCAATAATAATAAGCCATATCAAGATGAAGATGACGGCGAAGGCCCAGTTCTTCTTCAATTCCACCGCCTCCTCCGCGGCCTTCGCCTCGGCCTCCTCGAAGATGTCTTTCGGGATAAGCCGGACGGCGAGGGCGATCAGCGCCGGGATGATGAAAAGATCGTCGAGGTAGCCCAAAACCGGAATGAAATCCGGAATGAGGTCTATCGGGCTGAGCGCATAGGCCATGCAGAGTGCGATGATTATTTTAGGAAGCGCTTTTACGCGCGGATTTCGAAAGGCAAAATATACGACAACGAGTTGTTGTTTCAATCTCTTTGAACGACTGACGAGTTTGTTCCTGACATCACAAAAACCCATAGCCTAGAATATACCAAGTGATATTCTTTTTAATATACGGGGACCTCTAAAAACTTCAGTTTTTCGAGGTCGACCTTAGTTAACGGAACCTCTAAAAACCAACCGGGTTTTTAGAGGTTCCCAAACCTATACCCGAATTCATTTTTCATGTCATCGTTCTATATCGAATTCGAGCACGGCCGTCGTCCCTTGAGAGCACCTGAACTCGAGTCTACCGCCTAGTTGTTCCGTCAATATCCTCATGAGCACCATGCCCAGACTCTTTGCCTCCCCTGGCTTGACGCCCGGCGGTATTCCGCTTCCATCATCGGCGACGCTTAGGACAAGATGCCTATCTCCCTGTATAAAGACCGATATGTCGATTATGCCGCCCGTCTCTCTATCGACAAAAGCGTGCCTCGCCGAATTCATGATGAGCTCGCAGATTATGAGTCCGGCGGGGATCGCCTGTTCGAGATTGAGGAAGAGGCCGAATTCGCAGGACTGCAAATGCGATTTTATCGTTATGTTTGCAAATTCGGCCTGAACCTTTTCGACAAGTTGACAGATATAGGCCGCGAAATCTATCCGGGACATGTCGTCGGCCGCGTAGAATTGCTCGTGCATGGAGGCCATGGCGTACAGACGCCTCGTGATGTCATCGATGACAAGTCGTGTATCGTTATCGTCTATCTGGGCGGTCGAGATATTGAGAAGGCTGATAATCACCTGCATGTTGTTTTTCACGCGATGATGGACTTCCCTCAGGAGGGCGTTTTTTTCCTTGAGAGCCGCCTCGAGCCGTTCTTGAGCCAGAACGTTCTCCGTGACGTCGTTTTTTACGGCGATAAAGGCTTCGATCCTGCCGTCGTCGCTACAAACCGGAGTCACGGTCATCTCTTCGATGTAGGTCTCTCCTGTCTTTTTTTTATTTACCAGACGTCCTTTCCAGACCGATCCCGCAAGTATCGTATCCCAGAAGCGCCGGTAGAAATCTTTGTCCTGATGTCCCGATTTGACCAGCTCGCCCATGCGTCTGCCGATCGCTTCCGCGCGCGTATAACCGCTCAGATCATAGAAGGCCTTATTCGCCCACCTCACAGCCCCGGAGAGGTCGGTCAATACGACGGCGTTCGCCGCAGCCTCGAGGGCCCTGCTTTTCTGCTTTATCTCCTCCTCGGCCTTCTTTATTTCGGTGATATCGTTCATCGTGCCGATGATCTCGGTTTTGGCTCCGGGATCCTGGATAAAACGCATCCGATCGCGTATCCATACGATGCTTTTATCTTTTTTGAAAAACCTGTACTCCCGGTATGCTGTCCCGTGGATTGCGGCATCGGATACTATGCTCAGCGCGACGCCGCGGTCCGAGGCTACGATATTGTCAAACCACCAGCCCGGCGCCATGGCTTCTTGTTCTTCATATCCGAGTATGTTGCGGACGTTTTCGCTGATCCAAGCCATCCGCGTCTCCCCGGATTCGATCAGCATCGAATAGGTTATAGTCGGGCTCGTCGCGAGATAGTGCTTCAATTTATCGGACAGATCGTCTCGTTCCCGCTCGGCCCGCACGAGATCGCTTATCTCGCGGATAGTAAGCTGTAGGACCTCGCGGTTATTCACCGTATACCTCGTACCGATGTATTCGATGAAAATGCTTCGACCGTCGCAGGTCTCGATGGGGTGATCGGTTCGGCGAGCATACTTTTCACGTTGCGCTTCATTGAGGCGATTACGTTCTTCGAGAATCGTCTTAAAGAACTGAAAGTCGGTGACACGTTTTCCGAGGAATGCTTCCTGAGAGAGGCCGAGCATCGCGGCCATCGAGGGGTTGACATCGATCACAATGTCGGAATCTGCATCGATAATAATCACGCCGTCCTTCGCCGTCTCGAACAACCTGCGGTATTTCACCTCCGAGGCCCTGAGTATTTGATCTTTGAGTTCGAGATGGACTCTCACCCGCGACCGTACGATATCGGGATCGACTGGTTTTCTGATGTAATCGGCCGCTCCAAGCTCGAAGCCGATCTTCTCGTCGACAGGTTGAGTTTTCGCCGTGAGGAAAACAATCGGGATCGCCGATCCGGCTGAATCCGCCTTGAGACGCCTACAGACTTCGAAACCGTCGATACCGGGCATCATAATGTCGAGGAGTATCAGATCTGGCGGCTCGGGCCCCCGCGCCACCGCGAGCGCGGCCTCCCCGCTCGTCACCGCCTTGACCTGGTACTCCGGTTTCAGGATGCCCTCGAGTATCGCGATATCGTCGGGCACATCGTCGACGATCAGGATTGTCTTCCGTCGTCCGTCCATCATGCAACCCCGCTCGAATCGGAGAGCGCGTTCGCGACTTCTTCGATTTTTTCGATCTTTGCCATAAAAGCGGACACGACATCAGGATCGAACTGCGTCCCCGATCCGCTCAAGATGACATCCACCGCATCTTCATGGGGTAGCTTTTCCTTATACACTCTCCGCGAGATGAGGGCGTCGTAGACATCGGCGACGGCCATGAGCCTGCCTGCCAGGGGAATCTCGTCTCCGGACAAGCCGCGTGGGTATCCCGTACCGTCCCATTTTTCATGGTGGGTCCAGGCGATTTCGCGCGCGGTGCTGAGAAAGGCCGCAGAGGCCCCGAGGCGCCGTACGGCCGCCGTTATCGCGTCGCGTCCGAGCGTCGTATGGGTCTTCATGATCTCGAATTCATCCGCGTTCAGTTTACCGGGCTTTTTGAGGATAGAATCTGGAATCCCTACTTTCCCGATGTCGTGCAGGGGCGCCGACTTGCACAGCATTCCGATAGCATGATCGTTCAGGTATAATCGGAAGCGGGGTTTGTCACGCAAAACCCCGGCGATGATTTCAATATAGCGTTGAGTACGCCTGATGTGGTCCCCCGTCTCGTTGTCCCTGGTCTCGGCGAGCGAGCCTAAGGATACAATCGTCACATCCTGGATGGCCTCGACCTCTCTCGTCCTACGTTCCACCTCGGCCTCTAGAAAAGCGTTTTTATCTTTTAGGAAATCATTGAAATACTTCATTCGTAGATGGGTTTTTATCCTCGCCTTTACTATCGGAGGGCTTATCGGCTTGGTTATGTAATCCACCGCGCCGAGAGAAAATCCCTTTTCCTCGTCCTGTACGTCTGAACGAGCGGTGACGAAGATGACCGGGATTTCCGCGAGTTCGGCGTTCTCCTTAAGTCGCCTGCAGACCTCGTAGCCGTCCATATCGGGGAGCATCACATCGAGCAGAATCATATCCGGCTTATCGTCAGCGCTGCCGGCCGTCGCAAGAGCCCCCTTGCCGTTTATAGCGATTTTTACGCGGTATTCATCCTTCAAGACGGCGCTCATTTGAGCAAGATTATCCGGCGCATCGTCAACAACGAGAATCGTCGGCTTCCGTCGCTCTGCATAGGCCATAGCACCACCCCTTTTCTTATGTATGTCCGGTATCCAAGCCTTGCAACACTTCCAGAGCTGCGGCGAAGTCGTAATTTCGAACTTTCGATTCGAGGCCGACGACAGATTCGATGCCGTAGGCGGCCGACAATTCGTCGCGAAGCATATAGAAAAGCTCAACCGCCTCGCTGTCGCTCGCCTCGAGGCAGCGCTTGAGTCTGTCGATGTTCTTCTTAATTTCCCCATCGCCGCCCTTGAAGCCTTTAGCCCGGCTTTGCACGCGGATGGTCGAGCATGCCCCCAGGTCCTCGTCGATGCTTTGTATGACGGCTTCGAGCTTCGACTCGAGCTCCTTTAGTAATTTTTCAATCTCATCCGAGTTTTTCTTTCCGCCGATGGCTTCCTCGATCTGCGAGGCGATCGATTGTATCCCGAGAGCTCCGATATTTCCGGAAACTCCCTTGAGCGTATGAGCTTGGCGCTCTGCGGTCGAGAGGTCCCCCTCTTTCAAGGCCTCGCGGATTCTTTTCACAGCGTCACGCTGTCCGTCGCGGTAGCGCTCGAGAAGATCGAGATAGAGCTTAACATTACCGAGAACACGTTTGAGCCCGCCTTGTGTGTCAACGCCTTCGATGTTCGGCACCTTCACGTCCATTCGATCGACGCTCTCCCGACGTATAGTCTCCGAGCCGCCCGTACCGCTGTAATAGCGGCGCATGACCGAGAACATTTCGTCCGGGTCGATCGGCTTCGCGATGAAGTCATTCATGCCCGCGGCGAGACAGCGATCGCGGTCTTCTTTCATGACATTCGCCGTCATGGCGATCACGGGCATACTGTTCAAGCTTGGGTTCTTTCGTATCTCGGCCGTCGCGGTGATACCGTCCATCCTCGGCATCTGCAGGTCCATGAGGACGATATCGAAGCGCTCTTCCTGAACCATCCTCAAAGCATCCTCTCCGTTCGAAGCGACCGCGACGATGCATCCGCCTCCCCTGAGCACCTCGAGGGCGACATCTTGATTGAGTTCATTGTCCTCGACGAGGAGCACTCTCGCGCCGGACAGACCCGTATCGCCCTCGACAATGGGCTCGGACGGCATCGGTACGGAGGGTACGCCCCTGTCACCGGCAAGCAAATTGACCACCGTGTCGAAGAGGATGGACGGGCTGACCGGCTTTATCAGAACTTGATCTATACCGGCTGCCTGGGCTGCGCTGATAATTTCTTCACGCCCGTATGCGGTTATTATCGCAATATGCGGTTTCGGGTCGAGCTCGATCGCCTGTATCGCCTTGGCAGCTTCGAGGCCGTCCATCTTCGGCATCCGCCAATCCAGAAACACGATATCGTAACCGAGTCCCCGCCGCAGCGCCTCTTCGGTCTCGACAATCGCCGCGGGACCCGAATCGACAGTCTCGACCACGAAAGTCATGCTTCGAAGCATTCCCGCGATCGAGTCACGCGCGTGCTCGTTGTCGTCGGCCACGAGAATCCTTCGGCCGCGTAGTCCAAGAGCAGGCAGTAATTTGCGTCCGGTTTCTTTACGTTTGCCAAGCCGCGCGGTGAACCAGAATGTGGAGCCTTCTCCGTAACGGCTTTCCAGCCCCACCTCGCCTCCCATCATCTCGGCCAGTTTTTTCGAAATGGCCAGACCGAGTCCCGTACCGCCGTGCTGAAGGGTTATCGATCCGTCGGCCTGCTCGAAACTGCGGAACAGCCTTTTTTTCTGTTCATCGGTTATTCCTACTCCGGTATCAGAGACTTCGAAACGGAGCGTCACCTCGTCATCGCTCTCCTCGACCTTTCGCACCTTGACGCTGATCTCCCCGTGCTCGGTGAACTTGACCGCATTGTTCGCGTAATTTATGAGTATCTGCCCGAGCCTGAGGGAATCGCCTATCAAGTAATTCGGCACGGCCTTGTCGACATCGAAGATGAGTTCGAGACCTTTTTCGTCCGCTTTTTCGGCGATCAAGCCGGCGACCGTATCCAAGATCTTGTCGAGCTCGAAGTCCGTCCGCTCCATACTCATCTTTCCGGCCTCGATTTTCGAGAAATCGAGTATGTCGTTGATGATCCCGAGCAGATGCTGACTCGAGGTTTGTATTCGCCGAAGGTATCCCTTTTGCAGGGGAGTCAGATCCGTTTTGAGCGCGAGATACGAAAGCCCGATGATGGCGTTCATCGGCGTCCGTATCTCGTGACTCATGTTCGACAAAAACTCGCCCTTCGCCGCGCTACTTGCGAGGGCCAGCTCGCGGCTGGCCTCGAGCTTTTTGATCAACTTGTACCGGCTGCGCAAAAGGGCGAAGGTGAGAAGCGCGCTTATCAGCACCATGATCGTCGAGGCGAGCATGGCGTTGCGTAATAAGCCGATTTTGCCCTTGTTGGCCTGAAGCGCCGCGAGAGTCGAATTGTTGATCCGAAGAATGAAGTCCCGAAGCTGTGAATAGACGTAATCGATTCGATTCTTGTACAGAACGATTTCTTCGTATCCGACTAAAGCATTCGCGCCAAGCGCCTTCGAGAGATCCGCGAGAAGAAGGGAAGTCTCTTCGATGATGAGCCCAAGCTCCTCGGGCGGATTTCCCTTGAAATCATCGACGATGACCGAGGAGGCCGATTCGATCTTCCGCATGGTAAATCCGAGCCTGCCGCGCTCGATATCCTTGTTCCTGACCAGAATAGCGTCGAGATCGCTCGAAAGCTCGGAGACGAGGGGCATGAGATTCGAGATATCGCGGAACTGTCCGACATTTTCGACGGGAAGATCGGTTTCTATCCACCCGAGGTTGAGATAGGTGTAGATGCCGACGCAGAAGACCAAGACCGAGAAGGCGATGATGGCTATCGAGACGAGGGTGAGAAGGCGTGAAGGGATCTTCTCATTCAATTTTACACGGCCTTTCGCTCGAAGAATCGGGCGGCCAGCACGCAAGATTTCTCTCCGTGATTATGAGTTGCAGCTCGGCCGCTTCTCGATCGAGGACGGTCTGAATATCCGCGCCCTCGAGCACGATCCGCGAGAACGCGAGCATGAAGATGGAATCATAATCGCCGGCCCGTTCTCCGAGCCCCACGGGAAGCAGTGTCGCGATGCCGTTCGGGGAATCGGTCTGGGCCTTGACGGCCGACCAGAGCTCACGAAGATGCTCCGGCGCATTCGAGGTCGAGGCTTGTCCCACAACCGGAAAGAATCCGGTCTCGCGGAGCGTCCGCTCCTGGATGGCCGGAAGCGTGAGGTACTCGATGAGGGCTGCGGGGTTCTCCGGGGTCTTGACGGCTTTGGGGATCGCAAGCCCCGACATCACGCTCATGTATCCCCGCCCTTTCGGCCCCGAGGGTGCGGGGAATGCGACGAAATCTCCGGGCCGCTCCTGGAAAGCCTTGACGAGGCGGGCGGTGTGATCCCAGGCGATCCAGACCTCGTCCCGCAGAAGCGGCTCGGCCATGGTCGAATAGACGAGTGAGCCTTGACTCGCGAGAGACCACAGACGCTTGAGATAGGACCAGAGGGCGAGGGCGTCCCGACTTCGGAACCTGAGGAGCGTGCTTGAAGTGTACGAAGGATACAAATACCCCTCGAGAAAGCGGTGCATGAGGCCCTTCTGTCCCGCGGGAAGGCCGAACATTTTTTTACCCGTCGCCTGGTTGATCGCCTTAACCCAGTGATAAAACTCTTCGTAGGTCAGGTCTTCAAGCCGCGAACCCTTGGGCAGATACTTCAAGGCTTTTTTATTCGCCGCCATGACAAACGAGGCCTGCATCCAGGGTATGTAGTAGTGTTCGGAACCGCCGAAAAGACTCAGTTTTTCGATGTCCGCCGCGAACTGCCGGTCCTTCAGCTTGGCGTACAGATCATCGAGGGGCCTGAGCGACGAGCGTTCGCGGAGTATCGCCAGATCGCCGTGGAGGGCCCCGACGAGGACCGAGGCATTTGGATCGTCAGAGAAAATCGAAGAAACCTGACCGAGGATATGGCTGTTGTCATTCGGCCGGAAGGAAACCTTGCCGGGGAAGTCTTTCAGAATGACATTCCGCATCTTCCCGGCCTCTTCGACCGGATTCATCTGAGTCGAGAGGAACAGTATCGGGGCGTTCGGCTTTCGAGATAGGGACAGGTTTTCCGATACGGCAGGAGCGTTCCCGTCCCTTCGATCCGCCTCCTTTTGACACGAAGCGGCAAGAATGACAAGCAGTAAAAGCCAGTTTTTCCACTTCATACTCTTCGGCATACACCGTCAAGTATCGAACATCGTCTTCGTCAAATCAAATTTTCTTACCGTTGTATATTTCAACGAACAATTACCGCCAGATCCTCGTAAAACCCGGGCCAGGACTTGGCGACGCACTCGGCGCCCATACCATAACGGCTCGACCATGG
>CAZXXZ010000076.1:0-8608 GCA_964644505.1 uncultured Treponemataceae bacterium
ATGGTGAAAACCACCTCAAATATGCCTGATTTGAGATTTTCAGGAAGCCCTACTTATACAGTCCCCGACGGCAAGGTCTACTGGGAATACTCGAACGAAGCGACCTGGGATATGCTCGGCGTCTGCTCTAACTACCTAAGTTCAAAAGCCCAGGCCGAGGCCTCCTCGAGCGGTCCTGTCGGCTATGACGGGACCACGGACGTCAATGTACTGACGGCGCGATACTATGCAAAACGCGCCGCACAGATGAGCGCGATCTGGCGCAGCGTATGGGGCGATGCGGCGATGATGACGAGGGTTCGGCCGGTCGCCTCCGGGCAGCTGAGCTACGATACCGAACTCATCTGGGGATTGGAGTTCATACACAACTGGTTCAACAACGGCGATGGAAACCATGTCGCGGAACCGCATCCAGTCAATTACTACTTCTACGGATGCGGCGGTTCCAATTACACGGGCAATCCCAGCAGCCCCGGCGACGACCCGGATTTGATGTCGGACGGCATGACGCAGATCGCGCGTATGGAGATGTACGAGGAAGAGGAAGCCGGCCTTGCGAAGATCTATGGGCTCAAGCGCTGCGCGTACGAAGGAGGTGTATGGACGACCGCGGCGAATTACGAATTGCCGCGGATCGAGGACGCCATGGTCCGCTACCATGCGCTCTGGGACAAGTACGGCTGCGATCTGCTTGTGTATTATGTCTCGACCGGAGGCGAAGACAATGGCAAGGCCCTGGGCTTCACGACAAACGTCTTCGATCTCGATACACGTAAATTCCGCGCTCTCAATACGATACTGTCCCAACCGAAGCCCGAGGCCTCCGCAGGAAAACTCGCGCCCTGCATTATCCAGGGGGCCGATTTCAGCATCAGTAGTGTGCCGTGGAATCATCCTGCGCCCGCGGGTGCCGAAACAGCCGGTTCGACAGAGCTCAATCAGTGGTCGACATGGCGCGGCTATTTGTTCAGGACAACGACGCGGGGCAGTTATTCGATCCAGCTGACATTCAACTCAACAAGCAATGCCAACATCGAAATCATGGTCGATGGATCTGTCATAGCGAAAACAATCCTGTCCGGAACATCCTCCCCGACATTCTCGGTGACGCTCGATAAGGGATTGCACGGTATCCGGGTAAGGAAGCTCAACGCAGGTTCCTTTTTCTTAACAAGTGTACGAATCCTTTGATTTGGCGAGGTGCGCCCCATGAAGAAGGTATTTGTATGCGGTATTGCCGTTGTCTTCTGCGCCCTGCTCGCATCCTGCGTGATGTCGCTCGGCGTGAAAATGGTCATAGTATATTTTTTATGACAATAAGTAAACTTGGAGTAATAATTGATGCGACGTGTTTTCGCCGCTGTGGATGCGCAAGATGCGGATCGAGTGGCTGTATAGGCTTTTTCAGGAACCGCGAAGGCTCTGGAAACGATACCTCGTAGGCAATCTTGTGTTTTTTTGGCATTTACTTGTTCACAGGCGCGGTATAAAAAAGGGAAAGCAAAATGGTGTGTTTATTTCGTCTTAAAATGAGTGATAAATATAAAACTGATAAGTCTCCGAAAAGAAGAATAGCCATCTTTGCGGCGATCGTCTTCCTGATCGCGCTTGCATCATGCTCCCTGGCGATAGGCACAGGTTTGAATCCGCTAGACAGGCGCTTTTCGACGCTCGAGTTCGGGCACCAGGGCCCCGGCGGTGTCGATTATTGCGATTGGGTCGAAGCGCCCTCCGGGGGGACGCTTTTTTCGATTTGGACGAAGGTTCCCGATACACTGAAGCCTCCCGCGATGTCGGGGCAGAAAATTCGCGGAAACATGATTGTTTATTCGCTTCGGGGGAGCAATTGGGAGCTAATGGGCCTTGTCGGTAACATCGACGCATATTTGAGTGATCATCCACTCGGCGAGGGCGGGGTCTACAACGCCAATTTAATGATCAATATAGGCGGAGATGTATGCGTGTTCTATGACCCTGTTCACCGACCCTTGTCCGTGTTGAACGATTGGATTTGGGTCGCATGGCAGGTTGTCGTGAACGACGACAGAACTATTACATTTAGACAATGGTTGAAATACGGTATCGACGGCGAGGTCTTCCCCGCGGCCAATCAGACAGGCTTCAGCGGCACGCCTCTCGTAAAAGCGGGTGAGGACCGGGTTTATTTTTCGCAACAGCCGGGCGACGCGCTCCAGTTCAGAATCGGCTACAACAATTACTACGATAATGTTGTCAACCATGTGCCGAACAGCTATCTCTGTCATGCCCGCATGGAAGCCATGAGTTCGGAGCCGACACTGCAGTATCTCGAGAAGATCTCGCGTCTTTCCAAGCCCGACACGAGCGCATACGCAGACTATAAACTGAGCTGGGAGCGTGGAGCGCCGAATCTTCAGGATAGAAGCGGACACAATCGTCATTTGTCCGTTCTCCCCGGAGGAGCTCTTTACGAGGGACCGGAGAGCCCCGGTTTCTGAGGTTCCCGGAACGGGGTACGGGAAAAACAGAACCGTCTCGGTTTGTTCTTGAGTGTTGTTTGCGAGCCGGTCCTTCCCCGTTCACTTTCTTTTATATTTCTGCTACCCTTTGGCAGTTCCGTATCGAGCGGCAACGGGGGTACTGCGTCATGAAAGCGATCGAGCTTGCGAAAGCCTACGATCCTAAAAGCTTCGAGGATCGGATCTACGAAGAGTGGCTTTCCAGAGGCCTTTTCAAGCCGGCCGGCGAGGCCGGAAGGAAGCCCTTCGTCATCGTAATACCGCCCCCGAACGTAACCGGCGTCCTCCACATGGGGCACGGACTTAATAACTCGCTTCAGGATATCCTCATCCGCTATCACCGCATGCTCGGAGATCCGACGCTGTGGGTTCCGGGCACGGATCACGCGGGGATCGCGACCCAGCATGTCGTCGAGAAAAAACTGCGCGCCAAGGGCCTCGACCGCCACCAGCTGGGAAGGGAGATGTTCGTCGAGGAGACATGGAAGGTCGCCGACGAGCACCATGCGATTATAAAGAAACAGCTCCAGAAGATCGGCTCGTCCTGCGACTGGGATCGCGAGCGCTTCACTTTGGACAAGGGCCTGTCGAGGGCGGTGAGAGAAGTTTTTGTTACTTTGTACGAGCGCGGCCTCGTGTACAAGGGTAAATACCTCGTCAATTGGTGCACGTCATGCGGGACGGCCCTCTCCGACGACGAGGTGGAGCACGAAGAGATAAGCGGTTCGATGCACCACATCCGCTATAAGCTCGCCGATGGCGTGCGAACTCGGGACGGAAGCGAGTACATCGAGATCGCAACCACGCGGCCCGAGACATTGCTGGGCGATACCGCCGTCGCTGCCCATCCCGACGATGAGCGGTACGGGACCCTGATCGGCAAGATGGTCGAGCTGCCTCTGACCGGCCGCCTCATCCCGATCATCGCGGATAGCTATGTCGACCGCGAATTCGGCACAGGGCTTGTGAAGATAACCCCCGGCCACGATCCCAACGACTTCGAGGTCGGCAACCGCCACGAGCTGCCGCGCATAAATATTCTGAACCCCGACGGAACGCTCAACGAATCGGTTCCCGCAAAGTACCGCGGCCTCAAGATCAAAGAGGCGCGCGCCGCCGTCATCGCCGATCTCAAGGCCGAGGGACTGTATATCGCCGAGAAACCCATTGTCCACTCGGTCGGACACTGTTACCGCTGCAACACGGTCGTCGAGCCCTACCTTTCCGAGCAGTGGTTCGTTCGCATGAAGCCGCTCGCGGAAAAGGCCTTGAAAGCCTGGCGCGACGGCGAAGTCCGCTTCTTCCCACAGCGCTGGGAGACGACCTACGAGCATTGGCTGACGAACATCCGCGACTGGTGCATAAGCCGGCAGCTGTGGTGGGGGCATAGAATACCCGCATGGCGCTGCAAGCACTGCGGAAAGGATGTCATCGCCCGGGAGGATCCGCTCGAGTGCCCCTTCTGCAAATCGACCGATCTCGTGCAGGACGAGGATGTCCTCGACACCTGGTTCTCGAGCTGGCTTTGGCCCTTCAGCACCCTGGGCTGGCCCGACGACAGCGCCGATCTGCGGAAATTTTATCCGACCACGGTGCTCGTCACCGCCTTCGACATCATTTTCTTCTGGGTCGCCCGCATGATCATGGCGGGAATGGAGTTCATGGGGAAATCTCCCTTCGCGGATGTCTGCATGACTACGCTGGTGCGGGACAAACAGGGCAGGAAGATGTCCAAGTCCCTGGGCAACGGCATCGATCCCCTCGAGATCGTCGATACCTACGGAGCCGACGCCCTTCGCTTCACCATCGCCTTCATGTTCACGTCCACGCAGGACATCCTCATGGACAAGGATGATTTCAAGCTGGGGTCGAAATTCGCCAACAAGATCTGGAACGCGAGCCGCTATATCCTCATGAATCTCGAGGACCGCGAGCTTGTGGAGAAGCCCGAACTGCGCGACATCGACCGCTGGGTCTACGGCCGTCTCGCCGCCGCCTCCGGTGCCGTCAGATCCGCCCTCGCGACGTACCGCTTCAACGACGCAGCCGCGGCCGTGTACGAGTACTTCTGGAATGATTTCTGCGATTGGTACGTCGAGGCGACGAAGCTCTCGTTCCGTTCGGGCGACGATCGCGAGAAGGATCGCGCCGTATCGGTATTGCTCGATGTGCTCGCGCAATCTCTCGCCCTCGCGCATCCCTTCCTTCCCTTCGTCACCGAGGAGATATACCGGAAACTTCCGGGCCATGGGGCTTCTGATATGCTCATCACGCAGCACTATCCCGAGGCGGAGAGCCCGCGATGCCCGAAGGACGCCGATCTCGAAGCGAGCTTCGAGGCTCTCCGCGAACTTGTCCGCCTGGTGCGCACCATGCGGGGCGAACTCGGTATCGCCCCCGAGGCGAAGATACGCCTCGCTGTGCGATTCGAAGATGGCTTCGCCGGGGCCGAGTTCATCCGCAAGAGCGCCGCGCTGATCGGTCTCTTCGCCGGAACGCTCTGCGAGGAGGGCGGCGGAATCAAGGAGGCATCCTCGAGGCCCGAGGGCGCGGTCGCCATGGTCGGCCGCGGTTTCGAGGTCTACGCCTTCGTAAAGGAGTCGGTGGACGCAGCCAAGCTGGTAGAGAAACTCAAAAAGGAAGTCACGAAAGACGAAGACTATACAGCACGGGCGAAGGCGAAACTGGGGAACCCAGCCTTCTCCTCCTCGGCCCCGCCCGAGGTCGTCGCCAAGGAGCGCGAGAAACTCGAGGAAGCCATGCGGCGTGTTAATAAATATAAACAGTATCTCGAGGAGCTTGCATGAGCGGGGCGGAGGGCGGCTCCCGTCCTCCCCTGCCTTCGGGAGGTGCTCCCCGGTCCACGGGAGCTGTCGCCATGCACGTAGACGAGATGCTCCGTCTCAAACAGATGCATCTCGCCCCGTACATTCAGCTTGCGACATCGCTTATCGGAGTCAGGCGGCGCTCGGGCGGCAACATGTTCCGCCACCAGATAGACACCTTCGGCATCCTCGTGGATTACGGCTATATCGACTCGGTCTTGCTCAAGGCCTCGGTGATACACGATATTTTAGAGGACCTGCCGGATTTCGACCGCGAACGCATTCTCGAGATCGACGATGAATCGGCCGAGGTATACAAGCTGGTGCTCGAGGTGACACGTCGTCCGATCGAGACCAAGGCCGAGTTTTTGGAGCGCATACGGGGTTTCGGATCCGACAAGGCGAGGGTGCTCAAATCGGCGGACCGCATCTCAAACATGATCAGCCTTGGGTATGTGACCGACATCGAATTCGTACGCCGTTACACCGACGAGACCGAGGCCCTCATTTTCCCGATAGCGCGTTTGGCCGACGAGAGGATGCTCGAAGAATTGCGGGAGCTCGTGGCCACGCGGAGGGAGTATCTCGCGCTTCGTTTCGAAATATAGCTGTTTGGTAGAGGAGAAAACAATGCCCAAAGAATGGACCAAGGCCGAGCTGGCCAAGACGATCGACCACACACTGCTCAAGGCGATCGCGACCGAAGAGCAGGTGCGTGAGCTCTGCGCCGAGGCCCGGAAATACGGTTTCATGAGTGTCTGTGTAAATCCTCTCTGGGTTCCGCTCTGCGTCAAGGAACTGTCGGGTACGGAAATACTGGTTTGCACCGTTGTCGGCTTTCCGCTCGGCGCGAACACTACCGAGATCAAGGCAGCCGAGGCGAGGTTGGCGGTCGAGAAAGGAGCGAGCGAGATTGACATGGTGATCAATCTCGGGGCCGCCAAGGCGGGCAACTGGAGGCTGGTCGAGGAGGACATCCGGGAAGTTGTCAAAGCCTGCGGAAGTTCGGGCGGCGCGATCGTGAAGGCGATTATCGAAACCTGCTATCTGACCGACGCCGAGAAGATCAGGGCCTGCGAAGCCGCGGCCAAGGCCGGAGCCCGCTTCGTGAAGACGAGTACGGGTTTCGGTACCGGGGGCGCGAACGCTGAAGATGTACGCCTTATGCGCAAGGCCACGGGGGGCAAGCTCCTCGTCAAAGCCTCGGGCGGAATTCGCAGTTACCACGACGCCATAAAGATGCTCGAAGCCGGCGCCGACCGCATTGGGGCGAGTTCGAGCGTTGCAATCATCTCCGAGTTGCCCGAGTAAAAAGGGAATGTATGCGGTCGGCGCCGTTGCGGGGGAGTGACGAAGCGCCACCGATGGAGGGCGCTTCGTCGCCGCGAAGGCGTCAATCGCCTTCGCGCCGTATTGGGGCGAGTTCGAGCGTTGCAATCATCTCCGAGTTGCCCGAGTAAAAAGGGAATGTATGCGGTCGGCGCCGTTGCGGGGGAGTGACGAAGCGCCACCGATGGAGGGCGCTTCGTCGCCGAAATACGTACACCATTTATGAAAACCGGTACAGTATTGATATTGCATATCGGGCTTCTTCGGCACTATGATTCTTTCAGTCCTAGAATCACTATCTGAAAGGAGTAGCTATATGAAGAAACGGTATATCCTTTTCGCCCTGCTCATCCCGACAATCCTCTTTGCGGGATGCCAAAAGAAAGATGCAGTGGCCGCGAAGGTGTTCAAAGTCGGAATGGTCACCGATGCGGGCACGATCGACGACAAGTCGTTCAATCAGGGGACCTGGGAGGGAGTCGTCAGGGCCGGTAAGGATTTCAAGCTCCAGACAAAGTACCTCAAGCCGAGCGGCACGACCGAGGCCGATTATGTCAAAGAGATCGGCAACCTCTACGACGCCGGCTACAAGTTCATCGTATGCCCGGGCTATAAGTTCGAGAGCGCGATTTTCATCTGCCAGGACAAGTATAAGGACGCAAAATTCGTCCTTATCGACGGGTCGCCGAACAACGGCAAGTACGATAACACCCGGCAGGAGAAGGTCGGCGAAAACACGGTCGCCATTTTCTTCGCCGAGCACGAGTCAGGTTTCATCGCCGGTGTCGCCGCCGCCCTTCAGCTTAAGGACGGCGAGATCGGCTTTATCGGCGGCATGGAAATACCGGCTGTGCAGAGGTTCAATTGGGGCTTCCAGCAGGGTGTGCAGTACGCGAACAAAACCTTCGGGACCTCGATCGTTCAGAAAGCCGAGAATGTCATCTACCAGGGCAGTTTCGACAACGTAGCGGCGGGGCAGCAGCTCGCCGCAGCGATGTTCGACAAGGGCGTCAAGGCGATCTTCGCGGCCGCAGGCGGCGTCGGCGTCGGCGCCATCAATGAAGCCAAGTCCCGCGCAGTCGCAGGCAAGAGCGCCTGGATCATCGGCGTTGACGTCGATCAGTACGCCGACGGTGTCTACGACGCGAAGGCGAACAAGTCGATCATCCTGACCAGCGCCATGAAGGGCATCGGGACCGCCAGCTACGACATGATCAAGGCCGAGCGCGAGGGCAAATTCCCCGGCGGCCAGACCTTGATCTTCAACGCGAAGAACGACGGCATCGGCATTCCCGCGACGAATCCGAATCTCTCCGCCGATGTGACCAAGCAGGTCGCGAAGGTCTTCGCCGATCTCAAGGACGGGAAGATCACGGTGTCTGCCGAGCGCGGATCGCTGCTCAGGTAGTTCACTGAGAATCTCGGGTACAAGGCCGCCTGTAAAGGCGGCCTTTTTTCGTACAAAGTCGACCGTTTCTTGTTTACGGTGTATCGACGCGGCCTATATAATGGGTTCCATGGAATACATCGTCGAGATGTTGAACATCACAAAGCGCTTCCCCGGAGTGCTCGCGAACGACGACATAACGATCCGTCTGAAAAAGGGCGAGATACACGCCCTCCTTGGCGAGAACGGAGCCGGCAAGTCGACGCTCATGAGTATTCTTTTCGGTCTTTACAAGGCGGACTCGGGCAGAATCCTACTCAGGGGAAAAGAAGTTCACATCACCAATCCGAATGTCGCGAACGAGCTCGGTATCGGCATGGTGCATCAACACTTCAAGCTCGTTCACAATTTCACGGTAACCGAGAACATCGTGCTCGGACTCGAACCTGTAAAAGGACTTGTCGTCGATCTCAAGCGGGCGGCCGAGCGTATCGCCCGCCTGTCCGAGACCTATGGTCTCAATGTCGATCCCTACGCGAAGATCGAGGATATCACCGTCGGCATGCAGC
>CAZXXZ010000077.1:0-8144 GCA_964644505.1 uncultured Treponemataceae bacterium
GACAGGCCGGCGCGATAAACCAGCTTCGCCACGCCCCCGTGTCGTTGCCGACGAGGTGAAACTATAGTGGCGCGCCGCTTGTAGTGTCAAGTGGGAAGGATTACCGCGCCCGACTTCTCGTCAGATTTCATGAGCGGCGGCGATTTCACTTCGAGTAGATCGCCGGAGGAATACGGTGCGGCGCCGCGCCTGTGTTTTAGCATCGTAAAACCCAGAGCGGAGCAGCCGTACTGTCCGCTGCATCCGTCGTGGAGGGCGAAGGGGCCCGAGATGACGCGCACGAGGACGCTCCGTTCCGAGCGGTCCTGCTGCCCGTGCCCGGAGAGTTCGATGGGCATGGACCTCGGTCTTCCGCGCGCCGCCCAGAGATACGAGAAGATGGCCCGCTCCTTCGGAAGTCCCGCTTCTTCCGATAGAGATTCGAGCCAGGATGGCGCGGTCGAGGTATCGACTCCCAGATGGCACCAGGGGTATTTCTCGCGTTTTTTCGGCATGACGACCGACTCGAGCTCGAAGCGCGGCACGGCTATGTTCGTATCATCGGAGAGAAAACCGATCTCCTCGGAGGGCCTGAGCGGCTTACGTTGTTTGAAGATTCCAGGCATCGGGCAGCTTCGCGCGTGGGGGCAGGGGCCGAGCGGACTTGCCCCTTCGACGATGAGGGCCGCTCGCAGCGCCGTAATGAGCGAACCCGAGCGGGGATCGCCGGGTTCCATGACGAAGATCGTCCCATTTTCACGGGTGTATGAGAGGAGGGTTTTCGCCGCGGCGAGGGCGCGCTCCCCGAGGTTGCGCTTGTCCCTCCAGAAGAACTCGTTGAAGAGGTTCGCCGCCGTAACAAGCTGTACTTTTTCGGGCAGGGGGGATCCGAACGAGAATTTGCGGAGTACGATGCGCCAGGGAGGGAGTCTGCCTGCCGCGCGCATGCAGAGGGTTTCGAAAACCGCGAGCCCTGTCTCGAGGGCCCGTTCGACCCGGTCCATGCAGTAGATGGTCAGGGGAACTTCGCGGAGTTCGGGCCGCGAGGCCCAGAGCGCGATGGGGACGGTGAGGGGACCCGATCCGAGGTCGGCGATGACGGCGCCCTCGGGAAGGCAGAGGTCGGCGTTCGAAAAAAGAGACGTTAGGCGAAATACATTCCAGGGCATGAAGTACCTGAGGTAGGCCGAGAGGGCCGCGCTCGCGCCCAGGTAATCGACGGAACGGGATTCGCGCTCCGAGGTCAAATCCTCCCACAGTCCGCGGATGCTCTTCTTGAGCGCGGCGCGGTGCCTCGCGCTCAAGGGGGATGCTTCATCGACGGCGCCTCGAAGAAATTCGAGCGCCGCGAGGCTTTCGGCCGAGGGCGCAAGCGATTCGAGTCTCCGCGCCGTTTCTCGGGGAATGGCGGAAGTCGACGCCCCTGATCTACGGGTGCTCTTTTTCTCCTGTCCCGGCTCATGGCGGACCGAGCCATGGAAGCGGTTACCCGAACTGCTCCCATGGGAACGGTGAGCGGGTTCGCCCGTCTTGTCCCGACGTTCGGTGTTGGAAAGGGGCTTCGAGAGTTTTCTCACGGTTGATCCACTATAGGGGACGGGGGCCCGTGATTCAAGCGGGGGGCTTGAGCACTTCAGTGTCTTGAAGTTCATGCGCGCGATGTAAATCTTCGACGTTGACATTTTGCAGCTTTCCGTCCGATACTTCGGCGGGGGTGCGAGTATGCATAGCGATTCACGACCGATTGTCGCCGCGACCATGGGGGACCCCGCAGGCATCGGCCCCGAGATCTGCGCTCGCGCCTTCGCCGATCCTTCGGTGCGGAGTTTTTCCCGCCCAATTCTCTACGGCGACGCCCGCGTCATGAAAAAGGCTCTCGAGCTGGTGAAGTCCCGCCTCGAGCTGAGGATCATCGCCGGACCCGAGGAGGTCTCGGGCGATGATTCCATTCTCGATGTCGTGGATCTGTCGAACGCCGATCCCCGTGATTTTGTCCCCGGCGAGGTCTCGGCCCTCTGTGGAAAGGCGGCCTGGGAATATGTCGACCGAGCGGCGAGGGCAGCCCTTGAACGAAGGGCCTCCGCCCTGGTCACTGCTCCGATCAATAAAGAATCTATAGCTGCGGCGGCCGTCCCCTTCATCGGACATACCGAGATGCTCGCCGCGGTCTCGGGCGTCGCCGATCCCTTGACCATGTTCGAGACTCTGGGCCTGCGCGTGTTTTTCCTCACTCGGCACGTCTCGCTCAGAAAGGCCTGCGATCTGGTTACCAGGGACCGGCTTGTCGATTACATCGAGCGCTGTTCCGAAGCCCTCGAGAGTATCGGACTTACCGGGCCCATCGCGGTCGCCGGTCTCAATCCGCACTGCGGCGAGCACGGACTGTTCGGCGACGAGGAGGGCCGAGAGATCGAGCCCGCCGTTGCCGAAGCATCGCGACGGGGGCGCCTCGTCGTCGGGCCGATAGGCGCGGATTCTGTTTTCCACCAGGCCAAGTCGGGACGATTCGCCGCGGTGCTCTCGCTCTATCACGATCAAGGGCACATAGCCTGCAAGACCCTCGATTTCGAGCGTACCGTGTCGCTTACGCTGGGCATGAGCTTTCTCCGCACCAGTGTGGATCACGGGACGGCCTTCGACATCGCCTGGAAGGCAGAGGCGAGCGCGGTCAGCATGGTCGAGGCCCTGCTTGCGGCTGCGCGGTATGCGCCCGCCTACGCGGGGATCTGAGGCCTATGCCCGAGGCCCTCAGGCTGCGGATACAAAGGCTCGTCGCAGGCGGCGACGGACTCGCCTTTCGCGAAGGGAAGGCTGTCTTCGTCCCCTTCGCCCTGCCCGGCGAGGAAGTGTTTGCGACGATCGATGAAGAAAAACGGGATTACTGCCGGGCGCGTCTCGTCGAACTGATCGAAGCGAGCAAATATCGCGTGTCTCCGCTCTGCCCGATTTACGGCGAGTGCGGGGGCTGCAATCTCCAGCATCTTGCGTACCGGCGCCAGGTCGAGGAGAAATCCCTTATCGTGGGCGAGGCTTTCGCGCGCAACGCTCGATTCGACGCCGGCAGGATCGAAACGGCCTCCTCGATACCTTTCGCGTATCGCAACCGCATGCAGCTTCACTTCACCCGAGGAGGAAGGATCGGCTTTATGCGACGCTCCTCGTCGGAGGTCGTCGAGGCGCCGAGCTGTCCGATCGCCCTCAGGCCGATACAGGCCTGGATCGAGGAACGGGCCGGAACGAGCCGCGGCCGCGAGGAGATGGCCCCCTACACGGTAGGTAAAGAAAGATTTATCATGTTCGGATACGGCGACGAGGTTTGGCTCGAGGGGCGGGATTCCGTGGTCTCGGTGACTATCGCAGGACGCAGTATAAGTTTCCATCTCAAGGGTTTTTTCCAGTCGAATCTGTACCTTTTAGAGAACCTCGTGAAGGACGCGGTTCAGGGATTGTCGGGCGCGAGGGCGGCCGACCTGTACTGCGGCGTCGGGCTTTTCGGCGCTTTTCTTTCGACTTCCTTCGACAAGGTGGTCTGCGTCGAGGAAAACCCCTATGCCCTGGATCTGGCGCGATCGAATCTCCAAGGCTGCGAGAGCGAGTTTTACGCCCTCTCGGTCGACGATTGGCTGCGCTCGGGATCGGCCTCGGGACCTTTCGATGTCGTCGTCGTCGATCCGCCGAGAACGGGACTATCGCCGGCCCTCCGCGCCTGGTTCGCCGAGGCCGAGGTTCGGCGCATTGTGTATGTTTCCTGCGATCCTGCGACCTTGGCGAGGGACGCCGGCGAACTCGTTCGCTCGGGCTATATTTTCGAGGGTGTGAAGGTCTACGATTTCTATCCACAGACGAGCCACATCGAGTGTCTCGCGAGGTTCTCGCATGGCTGAGCCCCGCGGCCCTTTGCGCTCGCACCGGGGCTCGCCCTTGAGTCTATCGCGGCGAGTTCCGCTCCTTCTATCGAGGCGCCTATCGCGACGAGCGCCTGCGGCCTCGGTTCTGGCTTTTTTCATCCTGTGCGGCCTTCGGGCCTGGGCTGCGCCGGGATCGCCCGGTGTTTCGCTCAACGCGAGCGGAGCCGAGGGCGGCGAGCGCGGCGTTCAGAGTCTGGAGCCCGCTTTCCGCTTGGCTGCCGGCGGTCGCGCGCAGACGGGGCCGGTCGCCGACTTCACCCAACCCGCGGCGGTCTGGTTCGTTTCCGAGGACCGCTCGCTCTACGCGCTGACCGAGTCGGGCGGCCTGGCCTCGAGAACGAGCCTGAACGGGCTTGTCGGACGATGGCTCGCCGTCGATCCCTTCGGACGTGCCTTGGTCTGCGTGGATCGGACATCCCTGGTCGCGGTTTCTCGGGCGGGGATCGTCGTCTATCGAACTTCGATCGAGGCGGTGTCCGGGGCTGCCTCGGATTTCGCGCCCGCCTTCGGTTCGGACGGCCGCGCCTTCGTCCTTTCCGGCCAAGGCGTCCGCTGCTTCAATCCCGCAGGCAGGCTTCTGTGGGAATTGCTCCTGCCCGCGGCGGTCTCCTGTCCGCCTGCCACAGACGGCTCCGGTTTCCCCGTCTTCGGCCTTGTCGACGGCAGCGTGCTTTTCGTCTCGCCCTATGGGGAAGTGCTCGGCCGTTTCCCGGTCGGTTCTGCGCCGAGCCTGCTCGCTCCGATGGCTGCTTCGCGTACAAAAGGTAAGAGCGCAGCTCTCGGAGCTTCGTCGACCGGCGCGTCGCCGACCGCGCTTCCCTCGCTCGTCGCCGGTTTCGGCGACGGAAGTCTTGTCTTTCTCGGCTCCGACGGACAGAAGCTCGGAAACACAAAACTGAATGCAACTCCACGAGAACTCAGGTTCGACGGAAATTTCTTGTACTGCATCGACGCGGGAGGGAGGGTCTACGCGCTCACGGTTTCGGGCATTGTCGCATGGTCGACGCCGACCGCCTGCGCCGAGGGCGGGCTTTCGGTGTTCAAAGAGCGGATCGTCGCATCGGCGAAGGGGAGGGCCGTTTCGATGTCGACCGCGGGCGAGATATTCCGCGAGCTTTCGATACCGGACGCGACCGGACGGATCGCCGTCACGCCGGGGGGTTACGCATTCTCCTCGGGCTCGAATTGGGTGCTCGCGGCCTACCGCTTCGAGCGACCTCTGGGCGAGGGCCTGAGCCCTTCTCTCGCGCCTTACACATCTCCGCCCGATATCGTGGCCGAGGAACTGCTCTATGACGCCTATGCCGCCGATGCGGACCGCCAGCGGGAGAAGCTCGCCGAAATCCGGGAGCGTCTTCGCTCAGGAAATCTTGGAAAGGACGAACCGAGGATGGCGGCCTACTGCGCTGCGGTGGCTTCGGGCGAGCTTCTCCGCGACCTCTCTCCCGCCGAGCGAAAGCGCATGGCCAACCCCCTGCCCAGGGCCGAGGCGGCATATATTCTCGGTGAACTCGGCTCGCCGGACTATCGCCCCATCCTTATCGATGTTTTACGACGCGATACCGATCCCGCCGTACAGTCGGCGGCCTGCGAGGCTCTCGCGGCGATCGGGGTCGATCCGGGCGGCAGCACCGCGGCGGCGTTTTTCGACGCGGCCGCCCGGCCGGTGGACGAACGAACGGCCCTGGTCATCGTCGAGGTCATTGCGGGCACCGCATTCCGTTTCGGATCGGAGCCGAGCCTCGATACTGTGAGGGCCCTCCTCGCCCTGGCGGACAAACCCTATCTTCCCGCTGTCCGCGCCAAAGCCGCCGCCGCCCTCTCCCGTTTAGCCGATACTATGCGGTAGAATAAAAGCCCGTCAGAGAGGGGGGTCTACTGATGAAGCGTACAGCTGCCTCGTTCATAGCCTGCTTTCTCGTTTTTGCGCTGAACGGTCTCTTCGGACAAACGTCCGGAAATGCATCCGAGCTCAGGCCCGACCGTCCCGAGATCGAAAGCGCTGGTTCTACGGGCGTCGAGTTCATCAATTACGAGGGCCCACAGGACCGGATCGACAGTCTCGCGGATATTAAAGGCATAGGTGCGGGGTTGGGCCGCGGCATTTCGGCCGCCTCGACGCGCTCGGGCTCGGACCTGCGCTACCAGGTCATCCGGGCCGTCGATCCCAAGGTGCCCCAGGGCCTCGACGCCGATATCATCGTGATCGGCCGCGACGCGCAGGTCGACCACATCCGCAACCTCCGCTGGATCATCGCCGGCTACCTCGTCCAGGCCTGGGGCTATTCCGAAAAGGACGCCTATACACTGGCCGTTTTCGTGACCGTGTACAACGCCGTTCACCGCGGCGATATGGCGTACATTTCTTCCAAATACAAGAGCGTCGTACTGCGCGAGCTGTCAGCCGAAAACGCCGGTATCGCCCTGCGCTGGTCCGAGTGGCCCGGCAAGACGCGCATTCTCATTCCCTTGAGTTCCGGGGCCGCCAAGGGGAAAATCAGCGCCGTGGACACGAGCGCGGTGTCGGGAAAAGAAGTGACCGAGGCCTTCAAGGCCCAGCCCGACAAGGGCGTACCCGAGCGCCAGGCCATGGTCGATATAAAGGAGCGCGAGGCCGAAGTTCTAAAGGCCGAGGCTGAGAAAAAAGAAGCCGAGGCCGCGGCTGCCGAGCGCAAGCTCGCCGAGGACAAGGCGAAGCTCGAAGCCGATCGCGCCGCGCTCGAGGCAGACAAAGCGAAGGCCGAGTCCGACAAGACAGCAGCGGCTTCTGCATACCCCCCAAAAAGCGATACACCCACGACGACGGGAACACAAACATCTCCGGCCCAGACGGGGAGTCCGAGCACCGCCGAACTCGCCACAAAGGAAGCCGCGGTAAAGGCCGAAGAAGCGAAGGTCGCCAAGGCCGAGGCCGAGGTCGCGGCCAAAAAAGAGGAGGCGGCGAAGGCTTCCGAGGCCGCGGCCGCCAAGGAAGCGGAGGCTGCCCAGGACCGCAAGGATATCACCGCGGATCAGAAAGCGGTCATCGCCGCCGAGGTCGAGGCCAAGGGGCGATCGGAGGAGACCGGCGTCTACCTCGTCTTTGTCGGGAGCGATGCGAACCGCCTCGGCCAGATCATGTTCGTAGACTCGGAGAAGGGGAGCCTTATCCGCAAGTCGCGCATCAACACCATTCATCTGCGCTCATTCGCCGATGTCGGCGATGCCTTCGTGGCCGTGTCGGGGCTCGAGGGCAAGCCGGGCGGAGCGAAACTCGTCAAGCTCGACAAGGCGAGTCTCGAGGCGGTCGCCGAATCGAAGGCCGAGATGTACCCCGAGAGCGCGATCCTCGTCGAGGGTTCCATGGTCTACGCCATTGTCAAAGCCGCCGACGGCAAGTATTATCCCGCGCGGTTCTCGGTCCCGGAACTGAAGGAAGAAGCGCGCTCGAGCGTCGCCGTCATGCCTCATACCATGCTGAGCCGCGTCGGTTCCGGCATCGCTGTTCAGACGCCGGCGGGGACATTCGCGGTGCTCAGGACCGACAACCTGGAAAAGACCAAGGATCTGAAACCCTGACGGAACCGAGGTGCGCTTCGGCGCGGGAGAGTGGACTTCGGTTTTCTTTGGAGGCGTGATGAGCGAGCGTAGGGGCCCCTTCAAGGGCAGAACGGTGGCGGTTGTCAATGATCTTTCCATCGACGAGCAGCGCTACCTCTATCGCAAGGCCGGAGAACTCAAGCGCGAGGTGCTTTCGGGGGGGGAGGGCTCGGCCTTCCGCCTGACTGACCGCGACTACTCGGTCTATCTCATCTTTATGGAAGATTCCACCCGCACGAAGGAGTCTTTCCGCAACGCCGCGAAATTCCTCGGCGCCCGCACCAATGTCTTCGACGCGGCCACCTCGTCGTTCAACAAGAACGAGTCGATCACCGACACCATCAAAATGCTCTACGGCTACGCGGACGAGTCGGCTTTCGTGATCCGTTCGAGGCTCGAGGGCGTCTGCCGCTGGCTCGAAGAGGCCCTGGGCCGCTACGCCGATGCCACAGGCAGACCGAGGCCGGCCTTTATCAACGCCGGCGACGGCAAGCACGAGCATCCGACCCAGGAGTTTTTGGACGAGTTCTCGTTTCTCGAGCAGTTAGGCGGCCGCGACGAGCGCATACACCTTGCGCTGACCGGCGACCTCTTCCATGGCCGCACGGTCCATTCCAAGGCCGATGGCCTTCGGATCTTCCGCGAAGTCGTCGTCGATCTGGTCGCGCCCGAACTTCT
>CAZXXZ010000078.1:0-8011 GCA_964644505.1 uncultured Treponemataceae bacterium
CTGATGACAGCGTATGTACCGGGTTGGAAGGAATTGAAGATAAAGCGGTAAGAAAAGGCAGCTTTTGGTGAATAAGAGGAACATCTTTGTCTGACACATCGAGCCTCCCCGGGTGTTTTATGAGTATCGAACTCAGTCGGAGGACGATATGTATGGCGTTGGGCTGCGCTTGGCCGCACTTGTAGTGTTGATTTTCGTCCTGATGGTTTCCGGCATCTTACAGTGAGCTCAATAGTAAAAGATTTACACGTTCAGTTCTCGATGTTCGCATTAGGATAGAAAGCACGTAGAGCAAACCAATACACGGTTATGAAGGGCTCGTGTGATGCGACTGAAACGAGCATTCCGTCTTTCCTTCTCGCTTCGATACCGCCGAAATCACGTTTCGCCAAGGAGGAAAACGAGACTGCGCGGTTGGTTGCGGGGAAGTAGGCGAAAAGTTCTTTGAGCGGGAATCTTGTGTCGGCGAGGGCCTCGGGTACAACCGCGGAGCGTATCGCGTCGTCGGTCGGATAGGTGGCGAAACTTTCGACGGGCGGATGAGTGTACTTCGAGCGCATCGAGGCCAGGGCCTTGGAACCCTCGCAGACCTCTGCGCCTTGTAACTGCCGCGCCTCCGACCAGCGCATAAATCGAAAGGACCGCAGGGGTATCGCCGCGCCATTGAGAGTGCCGCTCATCGCCTTGAGCCCCACCTGCGACCAGAGCGAGCGGGTTTGATAATCGAACATGACGAGGTTCGAATTGTACAAGTATCCCGATACACCGAAGGCGCGGGCTGTAGCGCCTCCGAAGTCCTCGTCGAAAACGAGCGCGGTGCCGGTCAGGATGCAGTAGCTGACACACAATGAAGGCTTTGATGCTCCGCGGTCATTGGCGACCTCGTGCCAGAGCATGACCGGTACAGGATATATTTGAGCGCCTGTCGAGCGGTCTACGACAATGCACCAATCCTCCGCTTTAATCCACGGCGGATCACCTGATTTATTATAGTCTTCGATCCGCGCGAAGACCGGGGGCGAAAGCGGTCTGAAAAAGGCGTCCGGTTCGAGCATTTTTACAAGATAGGGTTCGACGAACGAAGAATTTTCAAGATCGAGCGCCTGTGGAGAAGCAGTAAGTATCAACCAAAACGAGAAGAAGGTAGTGAATGTGACAGGTCGTATCTTATTCATCATCACACCTCTCAGCATCCTGGGAAAAAGTATTGGGACTGGCTTTCGATAAAGGCATCGAGGTCGAAGCCCTGTTTTGAAGTGATGCGGCGAATTATCTCCATACCGTAGGGTTTTACTTCGGCGTCGGATTTATATAAAATCGGAACGGTGAGGGCTTCGCCGTTTGGATCGATGTTGATTTTTTCCGTTTCGATCCAGTACCACGATCCGGATAGGTCGACCTCGATATCCGGTGTCGTCCCGAGGTCTTCACCGCTCACCCTGCGTGATATGTCTTCGCCTTCGAGTAGGAAAAAGTTCGCCAACTCGGCCTTGCTTATTTTCACCGAACTCGGGAATCGGGTCAGTGAACTCGGGTTTAAGTTGTATTTCGCCGTATACCAGGGGCATGCGGCGAAAATCGGCCCGACTTTCTTGTCTGTAAAGACGGCGCCGTTCCGCGCATGAATTTCTTTTCTTAATAACACGTACCAATCTATGCCCAAAGCCTCGACGGCAGCTTCGAGGTATGAGGGAATCTGCATGTCGAGTTTATTGAATATAACAGTATCGACATAGCCGGTATACCGCTTGTTGGAAAAGTAGAGGACAAGTTTTTTCAAGGGGTCGTTTGTCGCGGCGATGGCCTTGTAGGTCGCTTCGTCGATTAGTTGTTCCGTGTTTGTTTGTTGTGTGCCTATGCTTTTCGGATCGAATTCGAGCGCGTGCCATAGATTTGTGGACGAGTAATGATACGTCGATCCGTCCGGACCGAGGAAGGATCTGATGAAGAGCGCTCCATAGTTGATCGTAGGCACCCATGTCACGCCTTCGGGAAGACTGTAGTTCACTATCTCGAGATTGTCCAAGTTTTCTCGAAGCAGGCAAAGCTCGATGTTCGTTCGTTCTTCCACATTGAATCGCGATGTAATGACTTGAATATCGGTGGTTTTGGGCTTGTACCAAAGACAGGTTCCAAAAAGCCGTTTTGTCACCTGATCGGGGAAAATATAGCCTTTTCGTGCGTATATCTCGTTTACTAAAAGACGAGAGGGCCGGATACCGAGGTGATTCGCCGAAATCCTTACAGAGTCGGGGACGACGTAATCTGAATCGGAAAGATAGAGTCTCAGGTCACCATAATAGGACCGGTCATCAAGCCACCAGCCGATGTTTTGATAATCCCACTCGTCTTCGAGTGTTTTTATCCAATCGGCGTTTTTCGCCGGAATGCCGACGAGATTGCCCATGCCGAAATTTGGATTTTTCTTATACCATCTTGTCTTTCCGAAGAGCCAGTCGAAAATGGCGGTTTTAAAAACATACCCGTGTCTCGCCCATATCTCGTTGCGGAGAAGCGCAAATCGGGAGAGTCCGAGGCGGTCGAGGGCTTTTTCGACATCGGCGGGTACGAGGAGGTCGGCTTCGGTGTAGGATCGCTTGTCGCCTGTATAGGTTTTATCATTGAGGAATTTAATGACTGGATCGGCGTACAAGCTCCAGTTCTCGGGTTGAGCTGCGACTCCGAAGGCGAGAAGCGCGAAAACGAGCATAAAAAGTGTTCGTTTCATAGCTGTCAATCCTTCAATGTAATAGAGTATTCATCACGAAGCAGTTTTCGCAGCCGCTTCATGAAAGTTGCTCCGGGATCGCTTTTTACAGTTGGCTCGTAGCCGGGCATGAGCTCGGTATACAGGATGAGATGAGCACGCGAGGGGTCCATATACTCGTGATGGCCGCAAAGATATGATATGGTGAAATTCCTCGCTAAAATGTCCGCGACCAGGGCGGCGCAGGAGCGCAGTTGCTCTTCGGTCAAGCTCGATTCGCTTTTCCCGGTCATCTCGATGCCGATCGCCGTGTGGTTGTAGCCGATGGCATGGCGGCCCATATCGGTTTCGGGAAGGAGGCTCCAGACGGTGCCGTCGCGTGCGATGAGGTAATGGACTCCGACATTGAGGGAACCGCCCGAGTCAATGTCCGGCCTCGAGGAACCGAGAGTCGCGGGCTTGAATGTCGACAGCGAGTCGGCGTCGGAATCGGTTCCGGTATAATGGATAATGATGAGTTTTGGATTGTCGAGGCGCCAGGTGTCGAGCCCATAGTGGAGCTTTGAATACTCTCGTGTGAGTTGTTTTCTGGTCTCGCTTTGGATTGGATAGGGCTTGGTTTCGACAAAGGGTACAGAAGTCTGTGCAAAGACGGCGTTAGCCGAAGCTGTGATGATAAAAAAACATACAACCAAGTATCGAAATTTGAAACACATCACGACAAAATTATAGCACCAGAATCATGGTTTGTGTTCATGTTTCATAATCGTACCGCTCCCGGTAAAGGGAGTGAACAAAGCCTCGCGGACAAGCTGCTCGTCCGCTGCGTGGGCGAGGACGGAAACCTGGTCCCCCGCCATGAGACGGGTGCCGCCCTTCGGCGCGAGGACTTCTCTCCCCCGAGTCACCATGGTGATGACCGCTCCGGGCGGAAGGGAGAGGTCCCTGATGAACGGCCCCTCGTCCACCTCGGAATCGGGTAAATCGATGACGAGGAGGTCGAGATCGCTCGGTGCCATGGTGTACAGTTCGAGGCTGTATAAGGGTGTCGGTCGTGAGTCGGCCGAGATGCCGAGGAGTTTCGATAGGGGCCCGATTGTCGAGCCTTGAAGCGCGACCGATAGAAGAACGGCGAAGAAAACAAGATTGAACACTTCCTGGCCTGAGGATAGTCCGGCCGCGAGGGGGTAGGTGGCGAGAATTATGGGAACTGCTCCTCTGAGTCCCGCCCAGGACATGAACAGTTTGTGTTTCCAGGGGAATCTCATGCCGAGCGTGCCGAGCAGGACCGCGAGCGGCCGCGCGGCGAAGGCGACGACAAAAAACAAGGCGACGCCTCGCGGCCACAGGGTTGCCCATTCTTTCGGGAAGACGAGCAGGCCCATGAGCAGAAACATGCCGATATTGGCTATCGTCGCCAAAGCTGAAGAAAAGTTAACTATTCCCTGTTTGTGGACGAAGCCCTTGTTCCCCATGGTGAATCCGGCCACGAATACCGCGAGCATCCCGCTCGCTTTGGCAGCCTCGGAAAGTCCGTAGGTCAAAAGTACGATGGCGAGGAAGAGAACGTAGTAATAGCCGCGATCCTGCGGTGTGAGTTTGTTGAAGACGAGGACTGCGGCCCGCCCAATAAGCCAGCCTAGGATTGGACCGACGGTGAACTTCCATGCAAAGGTCAGTAGTGTCGTGCCGGTGTCCGATCCCCCCGTGTGCAGGGTCTCGATCGCCGCAAGCGTCAACAGAATCGCCATGGGGTCGTTGGCGGCGCTCTCTATTTCGATGGTCGAGGCGAGTCGTTTCGGCAGAGCCTGGCGGCGCAGAATCGAAAAGGTCGCGGCCGCATCAGTCGAAGATATTATAACCGACAGGAGGAGCGATTCCTCGAAGCTCCACTTTAGGATATATCGCAGGGCCGCAAAGCTGATTCCCGCGGTGAGCACGACTCCCCAGGTTGCAAGTCCGCCCGCAGGCAGGGCGACTGCTTTGAAATTGTCCTTCCGCGTGCCGAAGCCGCCGTTGAAGAGGATGAAGATAAGAGCTGCATTCGCGATTTGATTGGTGAGCTCTACATCGTCGAAATACCACAGGCCCAGGACATCGCTTCCGAAGACGATCCCCGTCCCCAGGGCGACAAGTATGACGGGGACGCTCCACCGTTCGAGCCAGACCGAGGCCAGCACGATGCAGATGAGGAGGGCAGGTAAGAGTATGTAGATGGTGCTCACGAGCGGCTCCACGGATGGTATGTGCGTTGATAAGAGTATATGTGAGTATGTTCGTGTTTGCGAGCCCCGCTCTTGTGAGTATCAGTCTTTGATTTTGACCGAAACTCCGCCGAAGAAGGCGACGCCTTCGATGGTTATCGTCGGGGCGTAGGGGTCCTCAGGCTCGTTGTCGGCCCGGTCGAAGCCGCCGAACACGCCTATGCCGCGGGTGTGCACCCTCATTCCGCGGGGCGCGACGATGTCCACGCCCCCGAAGGCGCAGGCGCAGCTTATAGTCATGCCGTCCGCAGGGACGATCGCTTTTCGCAGATCGATGGTCGTCCCGCCGAAGAGCGCCATAGCAGACAATCTCCGCGGCGCCCTCCAGACGCCCCTGAAGTCGCTCCCGCCGAAGATGGCGACAGCGAAATCGTTCTGCCGTGCTTCCCCCTCGTAGACGCTCCACGAGCCCTGTCGAGACGGCCGCGGCCGTTTTTCCGCCTCGGTCCGGCCCTCCGGCGGAATCGCAGGCAGGTCCGCGATCTGGGCGATGAGCTCGCCGCGGGACGAGGCCTTGGCGGCCAAAGCCGTGCGGCGCTCGAATTCGTTGAGATCGATGCTTTCGCGCGAATAATGCTTGACGAGATCATCGATGACTCGGTCGCGGAGCTCTTCTGTGGGAAGTGAATCGTAGACGGCGAGATTATTCACGGCTTTCCTCCTGGGCGGCGTCCAGGGCCGCAGGCTGCGCGCCGCGGGACGTCCTCAGACCTGAAATATAGCGCTGAAACCGTCGAGAAGAGAAGCGCTGTTTTATACCCATCAACGTGGAGATCAGTCATTTGCATCATTCGTATCCATCTTCGCGCCCCAGGCGCGAAGCCTCGACTCGATGAAATCGAGGCAGGCCTCGTGTTCGGTTTTTCCTCTTCCCGAGATTGGCATGGGTTCGCCGAACTCGATGTGGATCATTCGATCGCGTCTGACCGGTCCGAAGCCTCTGAAGAGTCCGCTCGAGCCCCAAAAGTCGGTCTTGAGCGCCACCGGTAGAATAGGCACTCCGGCCTTGGACGCGAGTTTGACGCCGAGGCTGTTGAAACCGCTGCGTTTCCATACTTCGGTTCGCGTGCCCTGCGGGAAGACGATTACGGAAATGCCGGCAGCCAGCCGTTCCTGCCCTTCCCGCAGCACGATTTCCAGATCGCCGCGCGGGTCCTTCCGCGATACCGCGATCGGATTCCGCGAGCGCATGATCGGCCCCCAGATCCTGCCTTCGACGAGCTTGCGCTTGACGACGTAGGTCACCGGCTTGATGGGCCGCACGATGCCCGGGAGGACGACGGTCTCGAGGGTGCTCATGTGGTTGGACACGAAAACGACGGGCCCGGGTATGCTTCTCACCTTGTCGAGTCCCTCGATAAGGAATTTGGCTCCGCAGCGTTCCAGATTATTGATGATCTCCAGAGAACTCCTCGCCCATATCTCATCGTCGAATTCGCCGCGCCGTGCGAGGGCGGAGCTTCGCAGTACGGTCCCGAAGAAGTGAAGATAGACGCTCCATCGGGAGCCGAGCAGGATGTATTCGCTTAAGGCTCTCGGCCGCCCCTCGGGGGTCGAGTAGCTGTCGCCTGGGAATAGGTCTTCCATTGGGTTGGAGTATACCCTACTTTTCACTCGTGCGTTAGCCGGTCGCCGATCGGGACTGTCGGCGAGCTTCGCTCCGGTGAGTATAATGCCGGTATGCCCGGGATGGATGTCCGCTCGATCCGCAATATCGGCATTCTCGCCCATATCGACGCAGGCAAGACCAGCCTGACCGAGCGTATTCTCTATGTATCGGGCAGAATCCGCAGGCCGGGCAGCATCGACGAGGGCACGGCGACCACCGATTATCTCGATGTCGAGCGCGAGCGCGGAATCACCGTGAAGGCCGCAGCTGCCCATCTCGAATGGCATCCATCCCCGCCGACCGGATCGTCGGTACGTATCAATCTCATCGACACACCGGGGCACGTCGATTTCGCGTCCGAGGTCGATCGTTCGCTCCGCGCCCTCGACGGCGCCGTGGTTCTTCTATGCGCGGTCGCCGGCGTCCAGTCGCGGACCGAAACGCTCTTCCGCGCCTGTTCGCGACGGGGCGCAGCCCGTCTCGCCTTCGTCAACAAGATGGACCGAAGAGGCGCATCCTTCAAGCGGGCCTTCGACGACATCGTGCGGGTGCTGGATCCCAAGGCCGTGGCCATTCATCTTCCCTGGGGGGAGGCCGAGTCCTTCCACGGGCTCGTCGATCTTGTGTCGATGCGTGCCTTCGATTTTTCGGTGGAACCCGAGGCTGCGACTGATTCCGCTTCAGGTCGTTCTCGACCTCTCCCTCAGCCTGTTCCCCCGGAGCTTGTCAATCCCGCTCTGGAGGCCCGCGCGTCGCTCGTCGAGGCTCTCGCCTCGGACGACGCAGCGCGCGAGTCGTCCGACTCGCCGGCCGCCGTTCTTCTTGATGATTTTGTATCCGGCCGGGAAAGCGACTGCGATACGGTCAAGGCTGCGCTGCGAGAGGCGGTGCTCGCCGGCCGGGTGACGCCTGTCCTGTGCGGATCGGCCTTCTCGGACGCCTCGGCCTGTCTCTTGCTCGACGCGGTCGCCGATTACCTGCCCTCGCCGCCCGAGGCGCGCATCCCGGAGGCCCGGGTCCCCGGTTCCGAAGAAGCTGTCGATCTTTCGATCGCCGGTCCGTTCTCGGCCCTGGTGTTCAAAACCGCGCAGGACGCGAGTCTCGGTCGACTCTCCTGGGTCAGGATCTGGTCCGGTTCCGCCTCGGTGGGCGACAAGATTCTCGATGCCAAGCTCGGCAGGACGCAGAGGCTCTCTTCGATATTCCGCATACAGGCGGACAAGCTCGAATCGATTCCGAGGACAGAGGCCGGCGACATTGTCGCCCTCTCGTTCGGTACTCTGTCGTCGGCCGGGAGTGTCGGCGCCACGCTCTGCGATCCTCGACATCCCTTGTTGTACGAGCCCATTTCCTTCGAAGAGCCGGTTGTGTCGCTCGCGCTCGAGCCGAAGACGAGGCGGGATGCCGAAAGTCTCCGCAACAGCGTCGCCC
>CAZXXZ010000079.1:0-7911 GCA_964644505.1 uncultured Treponemataceae bacterium
CTTGCATCGTAACCGCTACCATCCCCCCATCTTTTCAAGCCTGAAAAACCCGATATCCTGTGCCGCCATGGAGGTAGCGCATGAAGCGGTACAGCACGAAAGAACAAACCGACTTTACTTGAGCATGGCAGTCGAGCGGTGAATCGATTGGAGCATTCTGCAGACAAGATCAGATAAGCGTTTATTGTCATATATTCGATCAATGTTTAAGGTTAGCTACAAAGTATTTCAGTTATTCAGCTTCTTTACGCCTCAGCAAAAAGCGTGTACTATTTGTATAGTCTTAATAAGAATTCGCACAACTTATATAACATAGTATTGCGCAATCGTGATAACCATAATGGACCGTTATTGTGCGCAAAACGGGGGATTCTTTTCAACACGATAGCATCCCCCGATTCATGATGAACTGTAAATCATGACGAGCTAAGAAAGGAATAATATTATGAAAGCAGGAAGAATTGTAAGTTTACTCGGCTTTATGACTGTAATCCTCGCCATACCCGCGACCTACATCCTAGGTTTTTTTCGTGAAGGCTATGATCCTCTAAGAATGACTATTAGCGAGTTGGGAGAAAACGGGGCGCCGACCGCGTTTGCGGCTGCAATTATCTTCGCAGCGGTAGGACTTTGCGAGACTCTTTTCGCCGCGGCCCTGGCGATGAGGTTCAAGTTCAAGGCGGCAGCGCTTCTGGGTTCAATTTTCATGGCTATCAACGGGATCTCGGACTATATCGGCTCGGCGATCTTCCCCATCGACTCAGGCGGACTTTTCGAGTCTGCTACGGGCAAAATGCATTACCTGGTCAGTGTAGTCGGTATGTCGGTCATGATCTTCCCGGCTTTCTTTTATGCTCGAGTCCTGAAAAATGAACATATGTACAAGCAGTCTAAAAATAGCATGTTACTCGCTCTTGCTATCTCCGTCGCTGCCCTGCTTTTTATCGCGGCTTTCTTTACTGAGACCTTGGTTGGATCGGCGCAGAGAATTATCGATCTCGCGTATTTCGGATGGATTTTGTACATCTCTATCGCTCTATATAGCGAAACCAGCCATTCGGAGGAGATCTCGGCGTGATTTGTCTTTCGAACTCGGCTACACGCTTATCGGTTTGCTGTATTGTGTGCCATATCAATCTTCAAAGTAAAAACGAATACAAAAAATTACAACAGCATCTGTTGAGAGGCGTTTAGTGCGGCCTCTGCGAGTGCTCTCTCGACTTCGTAATCGTTTTCGGATTCGTTGTCATCATTACCCAGCAATTCTATTCGAGCGAAAACCTGATCGAGACTGTCACGTCTGAGGACATAGCGTCGCCAGTCACTGTCTTCGATGACATTGTTCTCGACGGCTCCTTCTGTGATGTAGCGGCGGCAGTTCTCGGTCGATCCCCAATGAACGAGTTCTATTTTCGATCCCTCTATCTCTATCGCGGTATAGCCTTTCTTCCCTGTTGCGCAACCTGAGTTGAACAGACAGGGGATGAGTATGTCGCGATCATCATAGAGGCTGCGCGAGAGGCTATATTTGATACCGTCCTCCCTCATCCTATTGAGCTCTTCCTTGTACGTTCTGACGAGTTCGGCGATTTCGGCTTTTTGTCCGCAAGGAGCCTCGGCGTATTCTGCGACTTTTTTCTCGATCGCCCATCGCAGGCTCTCGTACTTCGAGAGCGACTCGAAGAGGGGGCGGTGGGTGTGTCCGGTTATCGAGATGAGGCCGAGTTTTTTGGACGCCTTGTAAATGCGTTTTTCGGTCTTGTAACGGTATTTGAAATCCTCCGATATGCTCGTATTGCGGATCCTCAGAGGCTTGGCAAGATAGCGCACGACGAAGTGCGAGACATAATCGTAGTGAACGAAGAAGCGTGAGGCTTGGTGGCCGTGGAAAACAATGATTCGCTTGCCGTTCCATGAAAGGGAAAGGCCGTGTGAAAGGGGGTAGGGGTAGTCTTGCTCGCGAAGAAGGGCCAAGTCGTGATTGCCGACTATTTTTCTGAGCCTTCCTTGCGCGGCGAATGCATCGAGGAGGGAGAAAAACTCCGGCCATGCCGCGCGGATATCCTTGAGCTTGAACTTATGAACGTCTTCGATATCGCCGTTGAGGACGAGGGTATAGTTTTTTTCAAGATACCAGCGAGAGAGGGAGTCCAGAACGAGACTGCGGTTGCGTTCGAGGTCGTCTCGTTTCCCGCCGTCGCCGAGATGCATATCGCTCAGAAATACATAGCGACTTCCGGTGTTCAGCTCTTCTTTTGGCAGTGTTTCGATGAACTGTGTGAATGATGCGAAAAAAGTCTTGAATTTCATAAACGCCTCGATTCGGACAATCTCTTCAATTCGGAACTTCCGTGTAATTCGACATTCGAGATTGTGATCTTGTGCATAAGGAAAGCGGGAAGAAGAGAATCTTCGATGAAAATGGGGTTAAATCTCGGTTAATTCCCCCGCTCGAGCCTGTTCGAAGCACCGAGCTTGACAGGATTGAAGAACTCGATGGATAGTGAAGCTGTCGTCGGTTCGCGCGGCCTCGGTGTCGCGCGATTAAATGGGAACCCGGTGCGAATCCGGGACTGCCCCGCAGCGGTGAGCGGGAACGAAAGCCGTCATACGCACTGAAGGTTTTTCTTCGGGAAGCGACGGCCGGTAGGCGGAGGACGCTGGTGCGTCCTTGTGCCCGCAAGTCCGAAGACCTGCCGCGACCGTCGGTGTTTTTTCTCCGACGATTTGACCCGAAAGCCCCGAGGGGGGCGCGGGCCGGCCGTCGTCAATCCCCGCTTGTCTTTTTCGGCCGCCTCCGCCTTTTCCTGATCTGTTTTCGGTAGTGAGTAGAAGGAGTCGTGCTATGAAGAAAGCGTTCGAGGTTCGGGACCCCGACCTCAGGCTCAGTCCCTTCACGGGCATGAGTAAAAAGCACTACATCGAATGCGCAAAGTACCTGCTCGAGCGCGCGTTCACGCACGTCAAATCGATCGATAGTCCCTTTGCCTTCCCTATCGTACCCGGCAAGACATATCCCCAGGCGGATTCCCCGGCATGGCGCTTCCGGTCGCTCGAGTTCGAATCTCTCGAGCGTACGATGACGCTCGCGGGACCCCTTATGCATGTCGAGCCCGAGGTCGAGATCAAGGGCATTAAGTTACGAGATTATTACTGCACGCAGCTCTACCGCATGTTCACCCCGGGGAATCCGCAGTCGCTGCCCCTTCCAGAGGAACTGCCGGACGCGACATACCAGTTCACCTGCGAATTCGGCGGTCTTTTCAAGACCCTCCTTCTTCTTCCGGATGTCGTCTGGCCGTTTTTCACGCAGAAGCAGAAGGATGAAATGGCGGTCTGCATTTCGAAGTGGGCACATCATCGGACGACGCAGAACAACTGGCGCATTTTCAATATCGTCGCTCTCTCGTTTTTGAAGAAGCACGGTTATCCGATCGACGAGGATCTGCTGAAAAGCCATCTTCTGTGGGTCGTGTCCTACCATTCCGGAGGCGGCTGGTATTTGGAACAAACGTATAACTACTACACGATCAGCCTATTCATCGTGTATGGGACGATCTGGAACCGCGCCTTCGGGGACGAGCTCTATCCAGAGATCGCGCAGGCTATCGAGAAATCGGCCCGCGACATGATGGACACGTACGCGAATTTCTTCGGCCGCGACGGCTACGTCAATATGTGGGCTCGTTCGATCTGCTACCGTACCTGGATCTCGGGCGGAGCCCCGGTTTCCTTCTTGCTTAAGGGCGGCTCTCCGCTCGATCCCGGTTTCGCGCGCCGGCTCTGCTCGGGTTCGTTGCTTCAGTTCGTCACACGCGAGGATTTTTATCACAACGATATACCTGCCCTCGGCTTCTACGGTCACAAAGAGTACATGGTCCAGAATTACAGCTGCCCGGGCAGTCCCTTCATAATGTTCCTGCCGTTTATCTGCCTGGCTCTTCCCGACGACTCCCCCTTCTGGACCGCCGCGGAAAACGAAGGTTTCTGGCCGGATCTTGGTCAGGGCTCGAGACGCACCGTGCTGGAGAATCCGGGCCTTGTTCTCGTGAATCACGGGAAAACCGGAACCTCGGAAATAATCCCCGGCAAGACGTACTACGACGACCCGAACTATTCGAAATTGGTCTACAACACCCATTTCCCCTGGGAGGACCACGATCCTACCGGCGGTACTTCCATGGAGTATTCTTATCGCAGCCTCGATCCGCGGGACCTTCGCGGCGATGATATAAACTTTTACTTGACCGGAAGGAAAATCGACAATGAGCGTTCGAGGGAATCGAACTATTCGATAAATCAAAGCATGGTCTACAACGGCACGCGGGGCGATGTGACCTACCGCCAGGCCATCATGCGGAGGCCTCCCAACAACGGTGTCGGCTACATCATCGATCTTGCGGAAACGCAGCTCCCGGGCGGTGTCCTGCGCGTGGATCGATCGCGCATTGCCTACGAGTACGAGCTGACCCTCGGCCACTTCGGTCTGCCGCACATAGACGGTAAGGCGGCTGTCATCAAGCGGCGGACTATAGGTGAACGAAAGATTATTACGGCGGCCATCCCCGGCCGCCGGCTCGCCCTGATCGCCTACTCGGGCTGGGATGACGTGAATGTATTGACCCACTCCGGCTTCAACGCCGAGGCCGACGAGAGCACCGTAGTTTACGCGCACAAGAGACGGGTTCAGAAAAATCCTCCGATGGAACTCATGGTGACGGTCCTCTTGCACAGAATGGATAATGAACCTTGGAAAGAAGAGGAGCTCGATCCGATAGTTTCCTTGCGTGTCATGGAGATTACGCCTTCGTTTTCGGCCCTCGGAGCCGAGCTCGTCCTCCGCGATGGTAGGACGATCGTTGTCGATTTTGTCGATATCGATGGGCGGAGGATGTGCTGAGTCTTGACATGCCGCGGCGATGCGCCCGATAGTAGGCGCGTCGCCGGTTCGCGCGGCCTCATCGTCGCGCGATTAAAAGGGAACCCGGTGCGAATCCGGGACTGCCCCGCAGCGGTGAGCGGGAACGAAAGCCGTCTAACGCACTGAAGAAACTTATCTTTGGGAAGCGACGGCCGGTAGGTCGAGGGCGCTTGTGCGCCCTTGTGCCCGCAAGTCCGAAGACCTGCCGCGGCCGTCGGTGCTTTTGGCGCCGATGATTCGACCCTGAAGTCCCGAGGGGGACAGGGGAGGTGGATGATGAGTCCGCACATCGGCCGTTTTGTCATCGGATATCCGAGAATCGGCAGAAAGAGGGAGCTCAAGCAGGCCCTCGAATCGTTTTGGTCGGGTGAAGGTGGGACCGAACGGCTCGCCTCATGCGCAGTGGAGCTGAGAGCGCGGCATTGGCGCGAACAGGCTGAGGCGGGCCTCGACCGTGTCTGCGTCAACGATTTCAGCTACTACGACGGCATGCTCGACACTTGTATCATGCTCGGGCTTGTCCCGGAACGCTTCCGCCATCTCTCCGGGCTCGATCGTTATTTCGCCATGGCCCGCGGCGCCGACGGCGCTCCGGCCATGCGCATGCGCAAATGGTTCAATACGAATTACCACTACATCGTACCCGAAATCGGCTCCTCGGCCTTTGCATCCCGCCTCGAGCCTGACACATCGAAGCTGCGCTCCGAGCTCGCCGAGTGTCTCGGCCTCGGCTACACTCCCAAGCTGAGTCTCATCGGCCCCCTGACCTTCCTTCGCCTCTCCGAGTCGGAATCGGGGGTCGATCCCTTGAACTATCTTCCCGAATTGTCTGAAGGCTACAAAAATATTATAAAAACCGCCGTTGAGACGGCCCCGGGGGTGCTCATTCAGTTCGAGGAGCCGGTGCTCGCGGCCGATCCCGATCAGTCGCTGACGGCCGCGCTCGAGTCGTGGTACCGCTCCATCCTCGCCGCGTTTCCGAATGCTGATATCGCACTGGCGACCTATTTCGAGCATGTCTCGGAATCGCTGCCGATTCTCGCTTCGCTTCCTCTCAAGGCCCTCGCCCTCGATTTTGTCCACGGAAAGAAGAACCTCGCGGCCCTGGAGTCGCTGCGGGAGTGGAAATGCGGGACGCTTTTCGCGGGCGTGGTGAACGGACGCGGCGTCTGGGCGAATGACATCGATGCGAGCGTCGATCTAATCCGTCGACTTCAGGATGCGCTCAAGGGCCGTGGGGATGTCGCGGTTTCGAGTTCCTGTTCTTTGCTCCATGTTCCGTACTCTGCGGCGGACGAAACAGAGCTTCCGGAACAGCTGCGGAAACGCCTCGCCTTCGCCTCCGAAAAGCTCGCGGAAATCGGAAAAATCGCCGAGGCCTTGGAGGCCGGCGTTCGTTCTGGAACCGGGACGGCCCGTCCGGATCGAGTCGAAAAAAGTGACGAGTATGTAAAGCCGCGCCTTCCGCGTCGTTCCCCCGAGGCCTCTGTCCGCGAGGCGCGACAACGAGAGCGGCTCCGCCTTCCGCCATTGCCGACGACGACGATAGGCAGCTTCCCGCAGACCAAGGAACTGCGCGAGCTTCGCGCTTCGTTCAAGCGCGGCAGCATCGACCGCACCGCCTATGAGGAGTCGATACGCCGGCTTATCGCTGACTGCGTCCGTCTGCAGGAAGAACTGGGCCTCGATGTCCTTGTGCACGGAGAGTTCGAACGCACCGACATGGTCGAGTACTTCGGCGAGAATCTCGATGGCTTCGCCTTCACGAAATCGGGCTGGGTCCAGAGTTATGGAAGCCGCTGCGTCAAGCCGCCCATAATCTACGCCGACGTTGTGCGACGCCGTCCCATTACGGTCGATACCATCAAGTTCGCCCAAGGCCTGACCGAAAAGCCACTTAAAGCGATGCTCACCGGCCCCGTGACGATCCTCGCCTGGTCTTTCGTACGGGAGGATATCCCGCGGAGCGAGGTCTGCATGCAGATAGCCAAGGCGCTCAGGGAGGAGATACTCGACCTCGAAGCCGCAGGGCTGGCGATCATTCAGGTCGATGAAGCCGCATTCAAGGAGGCCTATCCCCTGCGGAAAACAGACAGGCCTCATTTCGAGGCCTACGCGGTTGACGCTTTCAGGTTCGCCACCGGGGGTGTGCGGGCCGAAACGCAGATACACAGTCACATGTGCTACAGCGATTTCACGGATATCATGGAGGCGATCGAAGCGCTCGACGCCGATGTGCTCAGCATAGAATCCGCGCGCGGAGGAACGGGAATACTCAAGGCGTTTTCTCGATCGGGATACAGCCGCATGCTCGGCCCCGGCGTCTACGATATCCACAGTCCTCGCGTCCCGAGCCGCGACGAGATACTCGACGCGATCCGCGAGCGGATTCGAGCGATCGGCGCCGAGAAATTGTGGGTCAATCCCGACTGCGGTCTTAAGACGCGCGGCCTCGTGGAAACCGAAGCCGCCCTGCGGAACATGGTCGATGCCGCGAGGGATGCGCGCAAGGAGCTTCGCTGAAAGTGCGGCGGGCGCGGGCTATGCCCCCTCGCGCCCGCCGCTCGAACGCGCAGCGCTCGCTCGGTTCAAATCCACTCAGCCCTACATGCGAAAAAAAGGCGCCTTTCGGCGCCTTTATAAAGTAGTCGGGCTGAGTGGATTTGCCCTTCGCTCCTCATCATCCTGATTCGTCGCTTCGGGCCGCCTCGCTCGCTGGCGGGCGTCATCCTGACGCCCTTTCTGCGCTCATCGCGCAGCGCTCGCTCGGTTCAAATCCACTCAGCCCTACATGCGAAAAAAAGGCGCCTTTCGGCGCCTTTATAAAGTAGTCGGGCTGAGTGGATTTGCCCTTCGCTCCTCATCATCCTGATTCGTCGCTTCGGGCCGCCTCGCTCGCTGGCGGGCGTCATCCTGACGCCCTTTCTGCGCTCATCGCGCAGCGCTCGCTCGGTTCAAATCCACTCAGCCCTACATGCGAAAAAAAGGCG
>CAZXXZ010000080.1:0-7018 GCA_964644505.1 uncultured Treponemataceae bacterium
TCGTGTTCCAGCCGACTTCCTTCCAGACATTGGTGAATCCGACGATCCACCAGAAAGCCTTGGGTTCTCCGAGCCATACCTTGGGCTCTTTAATAAGACCGAACCATTTAAGGACTAAATTGAAGACACCGTCTGAGGCGAGAACGGTCGAGACGATACCTGCGACAACGACCCAGGAAAGAAAGTGAGGAAGATATGAAATTGTCTGGGTCAGTCGCTTGAGTTTTTTCGCTTTTACTTCGTTCAGCGTGAGGGCAAGTCCGATCGCAAAAGTGAACCCCAATATGAGGTTGATAAAGGACATGGCAAGTGTATTGCGCATGACCATTAGAAAATTCTCATCCGAAAAAAGGAATTTGAACCACTTAAGGCCCACCCAGGGCGAATTGAAGCCTTTCGACGGCTTGAAGTCTTGAAAGGCCATGGTCCAACCGGTGAGCGGTACATAGGTGAATAGAATGACGTAGAGAACTATGGGAAGAGACATCCAGACTAACTGTCGTTGTGTACTAAGCGTCCTCCAAAAGCTTTTCGGCTTGTTTTGTGCGGGATTGAGCATCAATTACTCCATGGCCTTCGGTTTGTCGGAATACCGGCGGGGCTATTATAACCCCGCCGGCGAAAAAAGGCTTTTGGGAACCTCTAAAAACCCGGTTGGTTTTTAAGGTTCCCTCGCAATTCCCGTAAGGGAATAAATACCCTTGCGGGAATTGCGTTTTAATTGTTGACCTCGAAAAACTGAAGTTTTTCGAGGTCTCTTTTATTATTTCTTCTTTCCGTACTTGGCTATGCGCTCGTCGAGCTTAGCCTGCATCCATTTCTCGAAAATCTCAAGATTGCATTTCTTGAGATCGGCGAGATAATTCGCCCATTCTTTCTCGAAATCAGCAGGTTTGGCAAGAATTACCTTGGGCAGGTCCTTCGCATAGGTATCCTGCGCCTTGGTGAAAGCAAGCTTCTCAGGCGATCCGTCGGGCGGAACAAGCTGCCAGGCGGGGTACCACGGCGGATTCTGCGGCGGGTCCTTGTCCATCAGGTCGGACCAGCTGAAGGCGCCGTAGGCCTTGAGGATTTCCTGATCCTCGGGTCGCAAGGTCGCAAGGTACAGGTTGGCGTTCTGCCTTAGAGCGCATGCAAGCCCACCTTTGCTGAAGCGGCCTTCCAGTTTCGGAGCCTCGGCCCACCACAGTTCGGCGAGATTGTTGAGCCTCCACGTCGGATCATCCCAGCGGGCCGCCTGCTCCTTTGTTTGAGTGGGCTGGCCGGACTTGTCAAAGCCGTAATCCTCTCCCTCGACTCCCCAGGTAAAGATCTTCTGCCAGGCGGGATCGAGCTGCTCATCGAGGAACTTGATGATGCGTACAGGATCCTTGGCCTTGATGCTGATGCCGTAACCGCGCTGGAGGTTGGGCAGGGTCTGATCGCGCCAGTGCGGCTTTATCGACTTGTCGAAGACGATGGGCAAGGGCATCATCGTTTCCCAGACGCGGTTCTGGGCGTAGAGGGCCCGCGATGCGTCCTGGAACTGCCAGAACTGATCGTGAACGCCGAGTACCTGGCCGTTGGAAAGCTTAGCCATGTACTGGTCATAGTTGTCGGTGAAAGACTCGCGGTCGACCAATCCCTTGGCGTTCATTTCGTTGAGCAGCTTGTACCAGCGCTTGGCCTCGGGGCCATAGTACTGGACGCGATACTTTCCGGTCTTGGGATCGACGATACCGTCGCCGTCGTTCGGATAGCCGGCGAGGAAGGGCGGCGGATTGCACAGGTTAAACTTGTGCCAGTCATAAGTGAGGATCGAGAACCCGATCGTCGGCTTGCCGTCCTTGGTGGTCGGGTGCTTCGCCTTGTACTTTGCGATGAGGTCGAAGTACTCATCTATGGTCTTGATCTTTGGATACCCGAACTCCTTCATGACCGCTTTCTGGATGAACATCGCGGGGCCGTAGTACTCCGTGGCGACTTCGCCGTTTTCGGGAACACCGTAGTCGATCAGGCAGTATACGTGACCATCCGCTTCATGCATCTTGGCCCAGGTGACGGGGTTGGACTGGTAGTGGGCCTTGAGGCGGGGAGCATACTTCTCGATCAGGTCTTCGAGCGGGATGCAGGCGCCTGCATCGATGAACTTGGGCGAATTGATGTGAAGAAGATCGGGATAATCCTGACTGGCGATCATGACACCGATCTTTTGATCCGCTTCGCCGACGACAATGTCCCACTTGAAGGTGACGCCGAGCTTCTCTTTGATCAGCTTGTAGGCGCGATTGGTCGCAGGTGGGATGGGGTAATTTGTGTTGACGGTGAAAACAGAGATTTCGATCGGTGGCAGCTTTGTGGTCGGCAACTTGTCGACCGGTTGGGCGACGAGTGTAGCCACAGCCATAAGTGCCGTAAGTACTAATAAAACTTTCCTCACAGACTCCTCCTTTGGTCTTTGTGGTAAAAATCAATACCGACAAAGTATGCTACGACCCGTTCCCAGATCGCGGAATAGGTGATCCGGTTATATAATAAATAAGGAAATTTCCCTACATCGTTTCCTATGGTTTTAGCAGCCCTTTATCATCGATTTATTCAAGGTTTGGGCTGTATTCGCCATTATTGTAAGCAGGTAGAGGTTGATGATCCGGTTGTTATCAGATCTCCCCCAAGAACAATCGGCAACAACCTTAAAATTCCGATAGGAGGGATCGCGGTAAAGTCGATTCTTGCGAAAAACCGGTTCGTCGTGATCAAACTAGAACGCCAAAGAATCACTATAGGGGACCTCGAAAAACTTCAGTTTTTCGAGGTCAACCTTAGAAAAAGCAATTCCCACAAGGGAATTAATTCCCTTACGGGAATTGCATGGAACCTCTAAAAACCAACCGGGTTTTTAGAGGTTCCCTATATCAAAGTAAATTTTACGAGGTCCCCTTATAATAAGTTTGAAAACTCCTTACGCCCGCGTGCTCCACTCCACGGCGTACTTACGCAGATCGGCAGCGCTCGGAAGCCCCAGCTTCTCCTTGATATGATCCCGGTAGGCGTTGACCGTCTTCACCGAAAGCGACAGTCGCTCGGCGATCTCAGCGGCGCCGCAGCCTCGCCCTATGAGCGTGAAGACTTCGAGTTCCCGGTCGGAAAGCCGGTCCACGGGATCGGCGTCGGCCTTACCGCCGACAATGCCTTCGAGCATCCGCTCGCGCAGCTGTTCGCTCACGGCGATACGGCCGTCAAGAACTTCCTTGACCGCGTCGAGAAGCACACTCGGGTTTTCGTGCTTCATGACGTAGCCGCGGGCTCCGGCTTTTAGGGCGCGTTCGCCGTAAAGATTCTCCTCGTGCATCGATACTACAAGGACTGCAGTCTCGGGGAAATCGGTCTTGATCGTTCTAACGAGTTCGAGACCGCTCTGCCCCTGCAGCGAAATATCGACAATCGCGATCCGAGGATTGGTCCGCTCGAGAAGTGCGACAGCCTCGGGAATACTGCCGGCCTCGCCTGCCAATTCCAGGCGTAGTTCCTGCGCGATCAACGTCGCCACTCCCTGCCGGTACAAGGGGTGGTCGTCGACGACGATAAAACTGGGACGTAACGCCATGCCTTACCTCGGAACCCTGCAGCTGACGACGGTGCCCCGCTCCCGCGATCTGATGCGAAGCTCGCCGCCGATGACGCTTGCACGGTATTTCAGTATCTGGAGGCCCATGCCCCCGTTCTCATCGATGTCGGGCGGAATGCCGATTCCGTCATCGCTCACCTCTACAGTGATGCCCTGCTGATCCATAAAAAGGCCGACGCGGATTTCCGTTGCGAGCGAATGCTTGACCGCATTGTTCAAAGCCTCCTGTACGATCCGGTAGATATGCAGGGCCTTCTCCGAATCTTTGACGGTGAAGCCTTTCGTCGCCTCGAGCTTCAGTATAGCCGAAGATCGTTCGCGTGACGACTGTACGAGCGTTTCGACGGCGGCGAGAATCCCCCTGCCCTCGAGCTCGGCGGGGTACAATCCGCGCGCGATCCCCTTGGCCAAAGCCGCCGTCTCGCCCGCCGCCTTCGCGATTGCTGCCGCCGAATCGGCCGCCGAATCGTTTCCCGACCTGCGAAGATTGCCTTCGAGAATCGCCGCCATGAGGCCGATGCCCGCTATATCCTGGCACAGATGATCGTGGATATCCTGACCGATCCTGCTCATAATGCTGTTGGAGACCGAAAGAAGCTCGTGCTCGAGTTGCCGCCGGCCTGCCATTTCGTCCTTGAGCCGCGCATTCGCGTAGGAAAGCTCGAGCGTTCGCGAACGGACCATCCGCTCAAGCTCCTTTTCGTGGTCTCTCTCGGCCGCCATGAGCATCGCGCCCTTGAGGGCGCTCGAAACCTGGTCGCGGAAGGCTTCGTAAAGCCGTCTGTCCTTGGAGTCATCAGTACATATAATATAACCAAGCCTGTCTTCGCCGAAACGCAAAGGCTCGCAGACGTAGGCCCCGAAGCGCTTTGGCAGTCCCCCGGGAATGAGTTCGGCGGTCCTGAAACGCAGACCGTAAGGCGCGAGGATGCGGGTCGATTCTGAATCGGCCGCCAGGACGAGCTTTGACCATTCGTGTGGTGTTCCTTTTGACTCGAAGAGCGAGAGCCAGCATGCCGATATTCCCAGTTCCCGGGCCCCGTGAGCTATCCCGCGAAGAATGTCCTCGATGGCGAAGGAAGCGATAAGAGAAGATTCGATAACTCTCAGTACTGCCTCTCGTTTTTCCGACTCGCGTCGCTGCCAGGCCATATAGCGACTTTCGCCCTCGGCGATGGTCAGGAGGGCGCGTTCGCGGATTTCCGGTTCGAAGATCCTGCGTCGCAGCGCGGCGGGATTCCTGCCGGCGCGAATTTCGCGGTTGACTTCTTCCGAAAGCGAGGCCAGACAATCGATCTTTTCTCCGATCGCTTGATCGTGATCCGTATTTTGATCTTGAGAATCCGCGGTATCGGGGGCATAGGGACATCCGCAGGATTCCCGAACGATGAATGCGACCTCGGGGCAGGTCGTACTCGGTTCCTCGTCGATAAGCCCGATCTTGGCCGCCGCGAGTCTGACGGCGAGCCTGCCGAGTTCCGCGGACGGTTGCCTGACCGTAGTCAAGGGCGGCAGGGTGAAGCGGCTGTCCTCGGTATCATCGAAACCTGTCACCGATACATCCCGGGGGACGTCGATGTTCCGTTCTGCAAGGGCGCGCATGGCACCTATGGCCATAAGATCGTTCGCCGCGACGATGGCGTCGATTTCATTACCCGCATCGATAAAGCTCGATACTTTGTCATAAGCGTCTTCCTCCTGAAAGACGCCGTGAATGACATGGACTAAGCCTGATGATGGAGCGAGAGCTGCAATACTCCGTAAAAACTCCTCTTCACGGGACTCTGACTCGGGATGGGCGCGCGGGCCTGCGAGGAAAAGAAATTTCCTACGACCGTGAGAACGAACAAGATGTTCGGCGATCGAACGCATGCCTCCCGAAGCCTCGACGCAGACCGAAGGAATACGTTTCAACTCTATGCCGATCGAAACGACGGGGGAGTGCTCGAAACGGCTCAAAAACTCCTCGAGCTCTTCGTTCGAGATATAGGTGCCGATGACGTTTGACATGACGATGAGTGCGGCAAGACGACTCTGTTCTGCCAGGCTGAAGGCGATGTTGTCGAGAGCTTCGAATCCGACGGGGCTCCCGATTCTCTGCCCGCCGTAGAAGACCATGGCTGCGCCGAGTTTCTCGGCCTCGCGTCGTGCGCCGAGCCATACGGAATTCTGGTAGGCCTCGTCGAAGCGCGCGGCGAGAAATCCGAAAACGGGCGCTCCCCTCATCGTCCTCATCGGCTCAAGGTCCTCCAAAACGAGAATAGCCAAGCGGGGCTTCGACGTCCATACGGCATGATGATGAGCGTGCAGTTCGATAAAAAAAACCGGCCGCCTTCGGGCGGCCGGTTCGTTTTTTACACCGTATGTAGGTGATACTACTCCTTGAGCGCTCCGAGAGCCACGCCGGAGATGATGTACCGGGACAGGAGGAAGTAGAAGACGAAGAGGGGCAGGACGGTAAGGGCGAGACCGAGATAGACGGCTCCGTATTCGGTTCTGTAGATATCGCCCCGCAGAAGGCTGACCATGATGGGCATGGTGTACATCTTGTTGTCGGTCAAGAGAACCAGGGGCACGAAGAGGTTGTTCCAGCTGAAGACGAAGGAGAAGATAGCCTGGGTCGCCAGGGCCGGCTCCATGATCGGAAGCACGATTCGATTGAAGGTGTAGAACTCGCCTGCGCCGTCTATTCGTGCCGAGTTCACTATGTCCAGCGAAAGGGCGCCGAGCAGGTACTGCCGCATAAAGAACACGACCGCCGGGGCCGCGATCGCAGGCAGGATGAGCGGCCAGTACGTGTTCGTCCAGCCGAGTTTATAGATAAACTGGTAGAAACCGATGATCGACACCTGGGCAGGCAGCATGAGCACCGCCATGATGAAGGTGAAGAAGGGCTGCCTGAGCTTCCAACTATAAGCGACAAGGCCGTAGGCGGTCAGGGCCGAGAAATACACGGTGCAGAGCGTGGAGCCGCAGGAAATGATGAGCGAGTTGATGAATCCCGTCAGCGGATTGAAGGTCTTGCTGAGCAGGATCTTGATATTATCCAAAAAGTGCGTGGACGGAACGATCGCGACCGCCGTCTGCATGACCTCAAACGTGCTGCGGGTCGAGTTCATGAACATGACCCAGAAGGGGAAGATGCTCAGCAGCGCGAGAAAACTGCAGACGATATAAATGATTATCTTGGTGACTCTGTTATAGCGGATGACTTTGCTGCTCATATCGCCCTTCCCTTGGCAGCCAATTTTGCCTGCTGTTTGGCCTGCTTGATCAATGCCTTCCTCTGTTTTTCAAGCTTCACCGCGTCGCTGTCACGGAGAAGATAGAAGAGGGCGACCGAGAAAACAGAAATGATAAGGAAGAGGATGAGGCTCGCCGCGGCAGCGCGGTTGTACAAGTAGCTTCCGC
>CAZXXZ010000081.1:0-6759 GCA_964644505.1 uncultured Treponemataceae bacterium
TTTTAAGCAACTGAAAGAAAGAGGTCATATAATAACTGGTTTTTAGAGGTTCCCTTGAGATTTTCAGGAAGCCCTACTTCACGACTTTCTGGATGCTTTGATATCCACTTCTTGAGTGATTTCTCGAAACGACTGGACCATTCCAGACGGATCATTCGTCAGACACTTGCGAAGAGATCACTAACCGATCCCGAACGCGTCCGCCCCTGCGCGCGCTCCTCCAGAGACGCACGGTAGTCGGCGTAGATCTCTTCACGTTTTCTCTCGATAATCCGCTTGTGCATGATCTCGTCAACCATCTCCTGGTCTTCAAGGCTCAAGCTCGAAATTTCATCGAGAATCGAATCAACGTTCGTCGCCATAACCATGCTCCTATTCATCCTTAGCTCCTTTCATAGTAACCAGTTTTCCCCATTTCCTCAACAGTTCTTCCCAGATAATGGCAGTGGCGAGCGCTCCCTTCTTCCTCCGGAAAACCCGCTCCCGGTCAACGGCCAGAACCTCTTTCGCAAGCTCCGGCCGCATCCCATCGAGGTACTTCTGCAAGAAGGTCAGGGCCGTCGAGAAATAGGTCTCTATCTCGCGCAAAGCCTACTTGGCGCAGGTCGCGAACATCGAGCCGGACATAGAGCTCGGTGGTCGATAGTGGAAATGCCTTTGCCCCAAAGCCTGCTCGACCAAGGCCGCAAGCGAGTTGATCTGTTTGCGCATATCGGTCTTCCCGGCCTTGATATAGATATTCACGCTTCGTATATCAGGCCACATACCCTCACCGCCGCGCTAAGCGCCCGTTCAATCGCTCGTAGATCACTCCGCTCGTCGCAGTCTATCGTGATGTACTCGCCGACCCGAATACGACAGCACTGTCCCACTGCCTGTCTATTCTGTTGATCGATGATTGTCACGGGCAGAAAACGTTCGCTGGTGCCTGTCTCAGCACGGACAGTCCGCTTCCAGCGCATGAAACTCGAAACGCTTATCGTGTGTCGTCTACAGAATGCTTCGATCGATTCACCGCTCGACTGCCATGCTCGAATAAGGTCGGTTTGTTCTTTCGTACTGTGCCGCTTCATGGTCTACCTCCATGCCGGCACAGGATATCGGGTTTTTCAGGCTTGAAAAGATGGGGGGATGGTAGCGTTTACGCCCCTGCCGCCGCTTACCGTTTTTTCAGCAATGCCGCGAAGGGATTGTAGGTCTCGGAATCGCCTGTGTCGCTCAAGTACTCGGCGGCGGCCTCGTCTTCCTCGATCGAGGATGCGGGCTTCAGGGAAATTCTTCTGTTCGTCTGGTCCACACCGAGGACCTCCACCGACAAGGTCTGTCCGACCTTCAGCGCCAGTTCGCCTCTCGCGCCGCGGCTGCCGGCTTTGCTGATCTCGGAGCTGTGCACGAGGCCGTCGATGCCGCTTTCCAGGGATACGAAGGCGCCGAAATCGGCAAGGCGGACGACCTTGCCTGTGTGCTTCGAGCCCACAGGGTATCTTTCAGCCGCCGTGTCCCAGGGATCGGCGAGGAGACTCTTCATGCTCAGCGCGATGCGCTCGCCCTGCCAATCGATCTTCAGGATGGAGGTCTTGATCTCCTGACCGACCGACAGGTGAGCCTGAATGTCCTCCACTCGGGAACGGCTGATCTCGGAGACGGGCAGGAGGGCGCGGATACCGCCTAGGTCGACGAAGGCGCCGAACGGCTGCAGGGATTCGATCGTCCCCGATACGACCATGCCCTCACGGAACTCCTTCTTCAGCTCCTCCAGCCTCTTCGCCCGGGCTTCTTCATGGATAGCCCGGTTCGAGACGAGGATGCTCCGGCCGCCGTCCTTGTATTCTTGGATTTTGAATGAGAGACGCTTGCCGATGTATTCCGCGGGATTGTCGGATCGCCGTTCGCCCATCTTCGAATAGGGACAGAAGGCGCGCAGCTCCCCGATCCTGATCTCGTAGCCGCCCTTGATCTCTTTCTCGACCAGCCCTTCCACGGGCATCTTCTGGAGATAGGCCTGCTCAACCATCGCGGCCCCGGCGGCCTTTCCGCTGATCTTGGTGGTAAAGTACAACTCGCCGCCCTCGGCCTTGAGGAAGAAGGCCCGGAGCGAGTCTCCGACCTGTATGGAGAGATTCCCCTTCTCGTCGCAGAGTTCGTCGCGGTCGATGATTCCCTCGCTCTTCCCGCCCAGCTGCAGGAAAACGCAGTCCTTGGAAATCGAAACAACCTGGGCCTGCACCACTTGTCCCGGCTTGAAGTGATGTGAGCTCGTAAAACTGTCCTCGTACATCTTCGCGAGATCGTCGGCTTGTGCGTTCGCATGTATCTGTTTCATTCGCCTTCTCCCTGGGGAATAGGACTATACCAGAAAAACTCGGTTAGCGAGAGTATGCGCCGACTGCCCTGGTCCGCGAGATGATGCGGCAGGAACTCATGCTCGAAACCTTATTCCTGCGCAGCTTCGGCGCTCCTTCCATAGAATCCAAGGGTGCAGAGTATCCCCGCGACCAGGAGGACGCAGGTCAGGGCGAAGGGCAGGGTACGGTTGATACTCGACAAGAGGCCGCTTATCAGGCCGAAGGGCGCGGTCGCCAGCATGATGACCGTATGCTGGATCGCCATCACCCGCGCCCTCTCGTTTTTGTCGACGTACAGCGCTACCAGGGATTCGGCGAGCATCGCGAGAATGCCGACCCCGAAGCCGTCGAAGACCAGGGATAGACAGAGGAAGGCGTAGCCTGAGAGCCCGAGCGCGTTCTGCGGCGCGGGGATGAGAGCGAGTACGAGCTGCCCGACGAAGTACGAGGCGAAGCCTAAAAGCAGGGGCATCTTGAGGCGGATCGACGATGTGACCTTGGGGATCAGCGTAAAGAGGAGGATCATCGCGATCACCGAGCGCAGCATCGAGAAGAAGGGCAGGGCCGCGTCCGGCACGAGGAGCTTCTTGTTCGCGATCACCTGCCAGAAGGTGGTGTTCACCATGCCGACCGCTCCCACGAGAGCGGCTATCGCGAGGGAAAAGAGGCTTCCCCGGGATTTGAGAATGATCTTGATGACGTCGCGGTAACCGGCCAGGAGCTCAAATACACTTTTCCCCTTGGTTTCGCGCATCCTGATGACGCCCGTCGCCGTCTCGTGGGATGCGGCGTAGAGGATGATGATCTTGGCCGTCATCACCACGAATGCGTTCAGGTACAAGATCCTCACGGCGGGCACGAGCGAATAACGCGCCACGAGGAGGCTTGCGATCGGCGCGAAGAGGGCGGAGAGCTGGCCCGCCACGATCACGAGGGAATAGACCTTGGTTATCTTTTCCTTCTCGACATCCTCGACGAGGAGGCAATCCCAGGAGTTCTGAGTTACCTTCCATGCGCCGTTGATAAGCTGCGCCCCCAGGAAGAACCAGAAGTTCCGCGCGAGCATCCAGATGAGGCAGGGAAGGCTCCATGCGATGAAGTCGAAGATCGCCGTGGTCTTGCGGCGTCCCAGCTTGTCGGTGATCACGCCCCCCAGGAGACCGAAGACCATCTGGGACAACATCCCGATCGTGGTCAACAGACCGATTTGAAAGTCCTGAATGCCGAGCGCCAGCATGTAGACCGAGGTGTAGGGAAGGCAGAGCATCATCGAGAAGCCCCACATGGGCTCAGTGTAGACGCAGGCGCGGGCATTGCCCTTGAGCCCGATCAGAGTCCGTACCAATGAGTGGTCTTCTTGCCGCATAAGTCGCCCACTGTAGACCGAGAGGGGCCGCGATGTCAAACAATGCGGCACATGCCCGTCCCTGTTGTCGTTCATCTGCCTAGGTCATGTCGGCCGCGAGAAGTGCGGCGACCGTATAGTCGCCGCAGTAACAATAGCTTTATAATTAGTAAAAGTGTAATACATAATAATGGATGTAAAGCCGCGGGCTGCCAGGTCCGCAACATTAAGCGAACCATAGGCCCGGGGCGATTAACTACGAGAATCTGGAATAGGAACACATGAACATGAGTATCCGCAGACGCATGATTCTGGTATTGCTTGTATCGATCGCCTCTATGACGGCGATTGGAATAGTATTCTCCAGCTTGTCTGCCGAACGGCTCACCGATTCCACCTTCGAAAAGCTGTCGGCGATCGCCTCCGTCAAAGCCAATCAGATTGAAGAATACTTCGGGAACCTCACGAAGCAGGTGACGAGTCTCGCCGAAAACCTGATGGTTGTGGAGGCTATGTCGGGTTTCTCGAAGGAGTTCTCCAAGCTGAACCGCAGTCTTCGGAGCGACCAGGTCTCGAACGCCGAAGCGAGGATGATCTCGTTCATCAAGGATGAGTTCTTCGCCCGAGTGCCCGAATCGGGCCGCCCGGAACCGGGGGCGGCGGATTCCTATCTTCAGAGCAGCGCAGCCGGTCTTTATCTGGCGGATGTCTTCATCGCCTCGAATCCCAATCCGATCGGCGAGAAGAACGCCCTCGCGGCGGCGTTCAAGGGAGGTTATGGAGAGCTGCACGCCCGATACCACCCGATCCTGAACTCCTATCTCCAGAAATTCGGTTTCTACGACCTCTTCCTCATCGATCCGGCCCAGGGGGATGTCGTCTATACCGTATCCAAGGAAATGGATTTCGCGACGAGTCTCGTCCTCGGGCCATATGTTTACACCGGGCTGGGCGAAGTCTTCCGCAAGGTCAACTCGAAGCCCGTCAAGGGAAAATCGGTCCTCGTCGATTACTCGGCATACCTACCGTCCTACCTGGCGCCGGCGTCCTTTATCGGAGCACCCATCTTCGACGGCGACAAGTACATCGGCGTGCTGGCGATCCAGATGCCGGTAAAGCGGATCAACGAGGTGATGACTTCCTCGGGACAGTGGGTCGAGGAGGGGCTCGGCCGGACCGGCCAGAGCTATCTGTTGGGCTGGGACAGGCTCTACCGTAGCGAGAACCGCTTCTTCCTCGAGGCACCCGACAAATTCCTCGCAGCGCTGGCAGCCAACCCGAAGCTCGCGGACAAGGCGCGCGAGATCCGGGAATTCGGCACGACGATCATGCGTTTGCCCACTTCTCTCGGCACTGACCAGATGCAGAAGCTTTTCGAATCGGGTTCCGTGGATAGGGAGATCGTGCCCGAGCACGGCGGGAAGGCCCAGCTCTCGGTGGCCCGCTCTGTCGACATTCCCGGTCTGAACTGGACGCTTGTCGCCGAGATAGAATCCGAGGAGGCCCTCGCATCGGTGCGCCAGATGCGGCTGATTTTCATTCTGATCATCACGGGCTTCGTGCTGACCCTGCTGCCGATCCTCCTTGTCATCAGCAGGAGCATTTCCCGCCCGCTAAAGACCACGACGGGCTGCCTCGCAGATATCGCCGGAGGAACGGGCGACCTGACGGCCCGGATCCCCTGGAAAGTCCGCGACGAGCTCGGCGAGCTCGCCGATAATTTCAACATCTTCGTCGCCAAGCTCGAACAGATCGTCATCGACATAAAGGCCGCCGTCGCCGAAGCCGAGCAGATCTCCGACAGCCTTTCCGCGAATTCCGAACAGAGTTCGGCGGCGGTCTACGAGATCACGACCAATATTCGGTCGATGCTCGAGCAGATCCGGAATCTCGACGAGCGCATTCAGGCATCGTCGAGCGGTATCCGGTCGATCACCACCCGTCTCGAGCGGCTATCGGAGGACGTATCGCGCCAAGACCTCGCGATCGCGGATTCCTCCGCGGCAACCCGTCAAATGGTCGCTTCGATCCAGTCGGTGAACGATATCGTCAATTCGAGGAAGGAGAGAACAAAGAGTCTTCTCGAGAGCACCAAGGCCGGCGGCGAGCGGCTCGAAACCACCTCCGTCCTCATCGGCGAGGTCCAAGCAGCGGCCGAGAAGATCAACGAAGCCATCGGGATGATCGAGAACATCGCCAGCCAGACGAATCTGCTCGCGATGAACGCCTCTATCGAGGCGGCCCACGCCGGCGAGGCCGGAAAGGGCTTTTCCGTCGTGGCCGATGAAATCCGCAAGCTGTCTGAGTCGACCGCCGAGAACTCCACGGTCATCAGCCAGAGCATCGCCGGCGTCGTTTCGAAAATCGGACAGACCATCGAGGCCGGGGCCGCCCTCGGCTCCTCCTTCGAGATGATCAGCCGCGAGGTCGAGGATTTTATCGGCATCTTCGACCACATCGCCCGGGCGATGAGCGAGCTTTCGGACGGTAGCCGGCAGATACTGCAATCGACCGCCCAGTTGTCCGATATCTCGCGCGACGTAAGCGAGGGAAACGCGGACATGGAGAAAATGATAAGCGACTTCGCGCGGAACGTCGCCTTGATACGAGATATCTCGTCGAACGTGACCAAGGGCCTGGGAGAGCTGTCCTCGGGAATCGACGCGATCCGCTCGGCGAGCGAGGAGCTGAGCCGGCTGGGCCAGATGAACAACGAGGCCACCAAGCGGATCGGCGAGCGCATCAAGGAGTTCAAAGTAGGCGTTTCCTGATCGAGAAGGCTCACTCTACGGGGACATCATGGGCGGGGACGGCCACAACAAAAAAGCCCCGCCGCATGGCGGGGCTTGAAGTAAAGCGAAGTGTTACGGGATCAGTAATCCATCCCGCCCATTCCGCCCATGCCGCCGCCGGGGGCGGGGTGAGCGTCCTTCTTCTCGGGGATGTCGGTGATGGCGCACTCGGTGGTGAGCAGGAGGGCGGCGACGGAAGCGGCGTTCTGAAGCGCGCTTCGTGTGACCTTCGCCGGATCGATGATGCCCGACTTGACCATGTCGACCCACTCGCCCT
>CAZXXZ010000082.1:0-6493 GCA_964644505.1 uncultured Treponemataceae bacterium
CGATCCCCTTGATTTGGACCGAAAGCGCCTCCAGCTCTGTCAGCACACTCGTATATGCAGCGTCAGAACGATGTTGCAAATCGCCGAGTTCCTTCTCGATTTTTTTGAAGTAGAGCGGATGCAATATACCGACGCAGAGCGCGAGTACGGCTAATGCGGACGCGCTGACGATCGCGAGCAAACGAAATACACGGTGGTTCATGCGTTACCCACTGTATCGCAATATAGAAAACCAATTCATCACGTTTTAAAGTATTATATATCATGCTTGCCAAAATCATGGAAGTAGTGTTTTGAAAAAATAATACTGAGTAATAAAGTAATATATTGTTATATCGTTTTATAGATTATTTATTTCAATAAATTAGTACTTTATCTCTTGTTTTTGGTATTGGCGCTAAATCAACTATTTCTTTATTATATATACACGTTATCCGGTTTACATCGCAGAAAGTAAGTCCCTATTTTACATACACGAACATCATAGGCTTGGCAGATTCCTCAGGCGATGGTACCCTCATCCTCGCGTATGAGCAGATTCGTATTTATAATAATTTTCTTATTTTTTTCACTCAATTCAGTTATTGATGATATTCGAGATTTTAGAGTCAGAATAAGCGAAATCGGCGTTGGTATAGTGGTAGTCCTCGCTGCTAAATTGTTGGTCTCCACCGAAACTGCGATCGATGCCGCTATAAGCGGAATGGTTGGTGCGGTAAGTTTTTATGTTATAATGCGGTTCTCCCGAGGCAGGCTGGGGGCCGGCGACGTATGGTTTTCGGCCTTGATCGGTTCTGCCTTCGGGTTTTGGACCTGGGATTTTGGGGTTTTGGCAGCAGCCTTTCTCGGAATACTGTGGGTATGTATACTACGGATTACCGGACGTCGGACCGCCGTTCGCGACATCCGTATCCCCTTTGTCCCTTTTATGTTTGTCGGGGCTCTGGCGGTTTCGGTATATAGGGGTCTTTCGGCATGATAAAGAAGCATCGGATCCTTGCGCTCGCCCTCATTACAGCCTTGAGCCTCGGTCCGCTTGAGAGACCTACGGCTCAGTCGATGAAATCGCTCGAGTTCAAGAATCAGGAGATCCGCGACATCCTCTTTGTGCTGGCGGGGCTGAATAATGTCTCGATCGTGCCGGACGAAACGGTGCAGGGCAAGGCTTCGTTTTATTTCGCGAATATGGACTTCGACACCGCATTCGCGCTCTTTATCGAATCGAACAAGCTCTACTGGTTCAAGAAGGACGGAATATACTATGTGTCGCGAATCTTCGCCCTGCGCGATCCGCAGTCGAAGCTGATCACGGTCAAGTGCACGGATGTACCGCTTCGTAGTCTTATAAGCGCGCTGGCTAATACAGCGGGGACGACCATTCTCTACGACCAACTACCGGCCGACACCATCACCATGCAGGCAGAACGGCTCAGTCTGCAGGAGATACTCTCGATCGCGGCTGCGAAGTATCCCGACCTCGGCGTCGAGGCCAAAGATAGTTACTTTTATATACGAAAGAAGACGCAGACCGGCCAGCTCGCTTCTCGTCCGAGCGAGGGCTATTTCAAGGTAGAGAATTCGCTGTATTCCATCGATGTCGACAAGGCGAAATTCCGCGACCTCGCGCTGGATATCTTCGGGAAGGCGAAAAAAGAGGTCGTCTTTCTCATGGACCAGGACCTCGTCCTCGAAAACCTCAAATACCGGGACAAGAGTTTCGAGGATATGCTCAGGCTGCTCCTCCTCAAGGCGGGAGGGGATTTTACGGTGTCGAACGGCGTGTACTACATCCTCGAGGTGCAGAAGCGGGACCTTCAAAGCAAGTTCTTGACGACATTGCTTGTGCCGCTCCAGCACATTTCGATCCAGGAGCTTCAGAGGCTCGTGCCGGCGAGTTTGGGATCGGCGAGCAGGATGAAAACCGACGAGAAGGACAACAAGGTCATCCTGAGCGGTACGCTGGAAGAGATCAGGCCGCTTTTGGATTTTATCGCCCTTGTGGATACGCCCAAGACCAACGGCACTACGATACGGATCGATTTGTCCTATCTCCGCTCGGACGAGATTATCCCCCTCTTGCCCGCCGAGTTCTCGTCCTTCGGGCCCGTATCGCTTCCGTCGAAGACGGGTTTTGTGATCACGCTGCCGCCCGCCAAGGCGGACAAGTTGCGCGATCTGGTAGCCATGCTCGACCGCGCCGAGCAGGCCGTGCCGATAACGCTCAACTTCATCAAGGCCGACGAGCTTTTGGCGAACCTCCCCCCATCGGTGACGGATCAAAACGTTAAAAAAACGACCGATCCCCGCATGGTTTTCTTCAAAGGGACGCAGGCCCAGCGTTCGGCCTTCCTGCGCGACCTCGCAGCCATCGACCATCCGAAACCGCAGATCAAGTACCAGGTCCTTGTCCTCGCCGTGACCGATTCCGAATCCGATGACTGGCAGACGGGACTGAATGTCTCGGAATCGGCAGATGCGCCGGATTATTCCTTAGTGAAGGGGGAGTTCAAGGATCTCTTGGGCATCGGCTTCGACATCATCTCGTCATTCGGGCTCAAATTCGGGATTACGCTGCAGTGGAAGATCGCGAATAACAAGGCCCAGGTGCTGGCCGATACGACTCTCACCTCGCTTTCAGGCGAGAAGATCACCTTCAAAAACACGCAGACTATCCGCGTCAAGGATACCGAGGTGACAACCTCGACCACGACGACGACCACGCAGATCATCCGCGAGATTTCGAGCGGTCTCATCCTCAATCTCGAAGGCTGGATCTCGGGCGGACGCATGATCACGATGAAGCTCGACACGACCCTCTCCGAGGCGCTTGACAGCGATGCCTCGACCGCCCTGCCCAAGACCGCCGAAAAAGTGATGAGCTCGACGACGCGGACCGAGATCGGAAAGCCCGTCGTGGTGACCGGACTCAAGCAGCGCCAGACGAGCGTCGATACCAAGAAGGTCCCGATTCTCGGCGACATTCCCCTCCTCGGCGCTCTGTTCCGTTCGCGTAACAAAACTCTCACGACCATCGACTACATGATCTGCATCATTCCCAGGCTCGAGATGCCCGAGCTCAACCGCGAGGCCCTCGAGCGCGAGATTGTCGAGAACTACTACCGCTATCTTTTCGCGCAGGACGCAGGGGGGAGGGGCTGATGCAATCGGCGAGCCTGCAGGACTTCGCGCCGATCCCCTCAGGCGGCGAGCAGTTCAGCCTGGCCTTCATGGAACGCTACGGCCTTGTGAAACTCAGGGACGGGAAGGGCGAGTTCATTGTCGGCGCCGCCCGGGAGCCGGAGCCCGAGCTCGTGCGGACCTTGGCCTTCGCCGAGGGCCGCGAGCCGAAGTTTGTCGCGATAGCCAAGAGTGAGTTCTCAGAGTTCCTGACGCGGTATGCGGCCGATCTCGGGACGGATGTCAGGAGCGAGCGCGTCTCGGACGAGAACCTTCTCGACCGTCTCGCGAACGACGCTCCGGTCGTCAACCTCGTCAACAGTATCCTGCTCGAAGGGCTGCGCCTCGGATGCTCGGACATTCACCTCGAGGGCTCGGTCGAGGGCCTCCGTGTCCGCTTCAGAGTCGACGGGATGCTGAGGGTCGCGCGGATCCTGCCCAAGGAACTCGGACCGAGCCTGTCCTCGCGTATCAAGATCATGTCGAATCTCAACATCATCGAGCGCAGGCTCCCGCAGGACGGCAAGATGAGCGCCGTCGTTGACACAAGACCGGTCGAATTCCGCGTGTCGATCATGCCCACGATCGAGGGCGAGTCGATCGTGCTGCGTCTTTTCAATCGGGAGGGCGGGTTCTGGAGCCTCGACGAACTCGGTTTCGGGCAGCAGTTCACCGAAAAAATCCGCGGTCTCATGAAGTATCCGCACGGGCTCATTCTGGTGACCGGCCCCACAGGTTCGGGCAAGACGACGACGCTCAACGCGGTCATGCGGGAACTCAATTCGCCCGAACTCAAGATTCTGACGGTCGAGGATCCGGTCGAGAACAAGCTTTCCGGAGTCTGTCAGATTCAGACGAACGACGAGATCGGCATGAGTTTCGACTCGGTTCTTCGAAGGCTTCTCAGGCAGGACCCCGATATTCTCATGATCGGCGAGGTGCGCGACAAGGCGACGGCCGATCTCGCGCTCCGTAGCGCCCTCACCGGGCACCAGGTCTGGGCGACGCTGCACACGAACGACGCCCTTTCGGCGGTGACAAGGCTCGTCAACATGGGGCTCGAACCTTATCTCCTCGCCGCTGTTCTGCGGGGCGTCATGGCCCAGCGCCTGGTGCGCAAACTCTGTCCCCTGTGCTCCGTGAAACGAAAACCCGATCCGGCTGAATCGGGTTTTTTGGAAGCGCAGGGGCTGAAGCTGGCGGAAGTGCCCGCAGCCGTCGGCTGCCAGTCCTGCAACAACGGGTATAAAGGAAGGACCGCTATCGGCGAGGTATTCGCCTTCGACGACGAGGTCGAGGAGATTGTTCTGCGCGGCGGCGGCAGGCGCGAGCTTACGGAGCACTACGCGCATCGCAAGGAGCCCTTTCTCATGGATTCCGGCTTGCGTCTTGTCCGCGAGGGCGTAACGACGATCTCGGAACTCGAACGGGTGATGTACGGGCTATGAGTCAGAGTTTTCGCTGCAGGGTCGTCGATACGGAGGGCAGGGCGCGCTTTATCGAGCGCTCGTCCTCATCGCTGGAAGCCCTCAAGCGCGAACTCGCCCGCGAAGGTTATGTGCCGATCGAATGCCGCCCTGTCGCCGCTCCGGCGGGGAGGAGAAAGCTTTCGCTCAAGGAAGTTCTTCAGTTCACCGAGGAACTCGAGCTTCTCTTCGCCCAGAACCTGGGCTTGAAAGACGCCCTGCGCGTTCTCTCGACGATAAAAACTTCGCGGGCTCTGGCGTCGTTGATCGCGGATCTCGAGGACAGTCTGGCGAAGGGAAGCTCGATGGCCGATGCCCTTGCCGAGTTCGGCGGCGGCTTTCCGCCTTTGTATATCGGGCTGGTCCGCGTGGGCGAGTTGACGGGCACGCTCAAGACGGTCCTGCCCCGGCTCTCGGCCTATCTCGAAGACCGCAGGAATCTCCGCGACAGGATACGCGGTGCGCTCATGTACCCCTCGCTCGTCATACTCGTGCTTATCGTCGGAATGGCTCTGCTGACGATTTTCGTTCTTCCGGTCTTTATCGGTGTCGCGGACTCCCTCGGCTCCTCGGCGGGAACGGCCCTCAGATCTCGGCTCGTCGCCTTTCAGGCGCTCTTCGTCGGCATCCTCGCGGCGATACCGCTTGTCGTCGCTTTGTTCGCGTTTCTGCGCAGCCGCGAGTCTTCGGCGTCGTCGATCGACAGGCTTCTTCTGCGGCTTCCCTTCGTGGGCCGCTTCCTCATGTGCATAGAAATGCGCACGGTCTCCTTCGCCATGGAAACCCTGCTCGAATCGGGTTATACCGCCGACGTCGCCCTCGCCGAGTGTGTCCAGGTCTGCGGCAACAGCGTCGTCGCGGCAGCACTTTCCGAGGCCCGCGCAAGGACGACGAAGGGCGAGCGCCTTTCGCGCGCGTTGCGCGAAACCGGGGTCCTGCCCGCCGTCTTCTGTTCATGGATAGCGGTCGGCGAGGAGGCCCATGATGTCACAAAGGCCTTCTCTCGTCTGCGCTCGCACTACGATCGCGAGTTCGAGAAAACGTCGAAGACCATCATGACGCTCATAGAGCCCGTGCTCATCATTCTTGTCGGCGCGGTGCTTTTCGCCGTCGTCATACAGTTCATCGGCCCGATCTACGGCCTTCTGGGGGGAGGTACATGAAAACGCTGCGAAAGCCGCGCACGCTGCGAAGGCTGCACACGCTGCGAAAGCCGCGCACGCTGCGAAAGCTGCTTAATTCTGCGACAGGAAAGTCGGTGTACGCGGCAGGCTGGACCTTTATGGAGACCCTCATCGTCATCGGCATCGTGCTCGTGCTCACCTCGATAGTCGGCCTCATGGCATTCCGCTTCATCGACCAGGCCAAGCAGGCGACGGCGCGGAGCCAGATCGAGGTCTACACGCTTGCGCTCACCGCGTACTACATGGACTGTCGCAGCTATCCCGATCAGTCGGAGGGGCTGGACGCGCTGTGGAAAAAGCCGGCCTCTGCGCCGGATTCATGGAACGGCCCCTACATAAACAAAGCGGTCACGAACGATCCCTGGGGCCGGCCCTACATCTACCGCGTCCCCGGTCCGGACGGACTTCCGTATCAGATCGTCTCGCTCGGCGCTGATGGTCTCGAGGGAGGGGAGGGCAAGAATATGGACATCACGAGCGATGCGTAAGTATCGAAGGGGGTCTGAGCCGGGCTGGGTGTTTACGGACGTCCTTGTCGCGCTCGCCCTGCTCGCGCTTGCCTTGGGCTTTATGGTTCCAGCTATCTCGAATCTGCACGGCATTGTACTGGGGCAGGAGCATCGTGTCTTTACGGCCATTGAGGCGGATCTCGATGATGTGTGGACG
>CAZXXZ010000083.1:0-6469 GCA_964644505.1 uncultured Treponemataceae bacterium
CGCCTAATAGTTTACGCTAATTCCGAACCCTCGACAAGAACCGCGAATTCGCCCCGCATCTCGGGCCGGGCTTCCAATTCGGCTCGGATTTCGGCCGCCGTTCCCGTCAGAAACTCCTCGTACAGCTTGGTCATCTCGCGTCCGACACAAATCCGGCGCCCGGGATCTAAGGATGCGATTTCTTCTATAAGGTTACGGATTCTATGCGGCGATTCGTACAGGACAAAAGATTCCGGCCTGGACATCAGTTCGGCGATCCGCTTGCGCCGCTTTCCCGCCTTTACCGAGAGAAATCCATCGAAAAGAAAGGAGCGGCCGCCGGAACCGGCGACCGAAACGAGGGCCGCAAAGGCCGAGGGACCCGGCAGGGGGCTGACCGTATGTCCCGCCGCCCTGGCCTTGTGGGCCAACAAAGCACCTGGATCCGAAAGACCGGGTGTTCCCGCATCACTGCAGTACACAACAGTCTTCCCCTCGGATAGAAGGCCCAGGACGCGCTCGGCTCCTCGTTCTTCGTCGTTGGCATGGCAGGAAACAAGGGGTTTTCTGATACCATAATGACTTAACAGCTTTATGGTATGGCGGGTGTCCTCGCAGGCGACCGCATCGGCTGTTTTCAATGCTTCGAGGACGCGGATAGTTATGTCGCCGAGGTTCCCGATAGGCGTAGCCGCCATAAGAAGCGTTCCCATGGAGCCGAGTATGGAGAGCCCGGAAGAAGGGGTCAAGGACGGCCTCTTCGATTTACTTCAGCATTCGAGCGCTATCCTGGTATACTCAATTCCGTGGATATCATTGTCGCCGTTCTCGCCGCATCGGCGTTTCTCGTCGCCCTCCTCTTGTTCCTGACAAGAACAGCGGCTTCTTTGTCGCGGCTCCGCTTCTCCCGCAGGAAAAAAACTATAGGAATACGGACCTGCCCTCTGTGCTCCTCGGCTCTCGGCGACAAGGAACGAATCAAATCGAAACTCTTCCCCGGCAAGGGCGATAGAATAATGCACATTTTCGGTTGTCCTTATTGCTGGCCGGCCCCCGGTTCTGTAGCCGAGCATCCTTCGGCAGGGACTAAAAAAAGAATCTGCCCCGTCTGCGGCGCCGAAATTCGGCCTACAGGCTGGGTGACAGCCCGCTATTTCGAACGCCCTTCCTCACAGGGAATGCCTGCTCGGGCCCATGTTCACGTTCTCGGATGCACGGAGTGTAGAAAATGAACCCCTTCGATCAAGAAACCCCGCCCCTTCAGGGATCGAAAATTCGAAAGTACGTCTTCCTCCTTCTCTTCCTCGCCCTCTTTGTCATGGTCGCCCGGCTTTTCTATCCCTTCCTCACGGTCGTCCTGTGGTCGGGGCTGATCTACGCGATTCTAAGCGGCGTCTACGAAAGGGCAGCACACCGCCGCGACGGGAGTGAACGTAGTGTCTTTTTGAGGACCCTGCTCTCCGGAGCCTTCGCCCTGGGGGCGGTCATCCTCTTTGTCCTTCCGGTGCTTTTCCTGGCTTGGGCGGTCCTGCGACAGGTGGGAGATCTCGCAAAAAGCATCCTCGAAACGCTCAACGAGAACCCCCGCTTATTGGATCTCTCGAGGGAAAGCGCGATCGGCGGCTTCGTCTATTCGATCACCGGCGGACAGGTCGATCTGAGCGGAGTTCATCTCGTCGACGAGATCAAGCGCTTCGTCATCAGCCGTTCAAACAATCTCATCGGATTGTCGGGCACCGTGCTCATGAACGCCGCATCGATTCTGATAGGGCTCGCCTTCATGGTTTTCACGTTATATTTCTTTTTCATCGACGGCAAGACCCTCATGCGGACCTTTGTCAACGCGATTCCGATCGAGCGCGCCTATACGACGATCTTCATACGGAAGTTCAAGGACGCGGGACGACAGCTTCTGCTAGGCAATTTTCTGGTCGGCTTGTTCCAGGGCACGATGATGCTCATTATCGGGCTGGCCTTCGGTGTCAAAGGCTACCTGGTCATAGCCGCACTGACTGTCGTCGCTTCCTTCATTCCCATGGTGGGGACTTCCCTGGTGTGGGTCCCGATTTCGGTCGGCTTCGCGCTCGACGGCGATGTCGGCAAAGCGGCCCTCTTCTTCGTTCTCTCGGCCGTCTGCGTCGCGCTTTTGGATAATTTCATACGCCCCATCCTCCTGCACGAGCGGCTCAAGATCCATCCTCTTTTGATCTTTTTTACGATTCTCGGCGGCCTGACGATCTTTGGATTCAACGGACTCGTCCTCGGTCCTCTCATCCTGATTCTCTTCTTCGCCGCCCTCGAACTGTATGAGGATATCGACGACAAGGACGAACAAAAACCGGCGCGCCGGAAAAAGAAGATCGAAGATAAAAAAGCACAAGACTCAGAAGGAGAGGGCGTGCAAGCCTAGCTCATCGAGATACCGGTCGTCGATCTCGAGATTGCCGGCTGTCCTTCCGAGTCTGCGTTCGGGGCGCAGCGAGCCGTGGAAGTCCGAGCCCGCAGACACAAGAAAGCCGCGTTCGCGCGCCATGCGCTCGAGACGTCGGCACTGACCGATCCTCGCCGCGGGATGGTAGGCCTCGATCCCGTCGATACCGAGCTCTTTCCACTCATCCATGAGCGAAGCCAGCCTCCCCCAGGATACGAAGAGCGAGAGCGGATGGGCGACGATCGCGAGCGCGCCGGACTGTTTGACCAGCCGCACCGCTTCCAGAAGATCGAGACAGCTTTTTGGTTCGTACCAGGGTCTGCCCTTCCCGAGATACTTGTCGAAGGCCTCCTGCCGCGTCCGCACTGCCCTGCGTGCCACAAGAAGAGAGGCAATATGTGGCCTGCCCGCCGCGCCGCCGCCGGCCTCCTTGCGGAGTTCGGCCATCGTCATATCGATGCCCGCATCGCGGGCGCGGTCGAGGATACGCTTGTTTCGCTCAACGCGCGCCTGAGACAGACGCACGGCCGCCTCCGCGAGTTCCCCGTCCATCCGTTCGATGCCGAGCCCGAGAAGATGGAACTCACCGGGCTCGAAGGCGATTTCGATCTCGATGCCGCGGATAAACTCGAAGCCCCGCTGCTTCGATGCCGCCGAAGCGGCCTCCTCGAGCCCCGAAAGCGTATCGTGGTCGGTCAGCGCCAGAGCCTTGAGGCCTCGTTCGACGGCGAGCTTCACGAGTTCGGTCGGGGAGAAACTGCCGTCGCTGGCCGTCGAGTGGCTGTGGAGATCTATCATCGATCGCCCCGCCGGGGCGCGTCGAGACCGCCCTCTGGCGCGTCGGAGCCGCCTTCGGCCGTGCCGAGGACGCCCTCGGCTGTGCCGAGGATGCCCCCAAACCCTTCACCCAATTCGGCTCGGGAGCCGAAAACGCGGACCGGTAGCCCCGAGCTGCGCGCGACGAGGCCTGCAAGCCGGTAAAGTGAACTGTCCTCGAGGGCGTTGCAGCCGCCGCGTGGCGTCGCTCGGGCGAGGGTATAGACTTGAATGCCGCGGATACGGGCGCCGCGATCTCCGAGTGAAGCGATCAACTCGCCCAGCTCGCGGGCGTCTTTGTCGCCCGGCGTACGGTCGTCGACGGTACAGAACATCGATTGAATCACAAGAGGGCTCCTCGACGAGAATGCTAAAATCGCCTCGGCCGTATCTGCGAGCGAGGAGTTCGAGCCGGACATGAGATGGAACAGCTCTTCGCTTCCCGCATCGAGCTTCGCCCAGATCTCGAGACCGTACTCGTCGACCGCATGCTCGAGGAGATCGCACACAGTCGGATTGAAGAATCCCGTCGAATTCGTTATGAGGACAAGGTTCGATCCGCCGAGAAGTCCGGGCCGACGGCCTCGTATGCGGTCGCACACTGCAAGCGCATCCCCGAGGCAGGGCGAGAGTGTCGGCTCCCCGTTGCCGGAAAAACAAATATCGCGGACCGGTTCTGGAGCCCATGTCTCTTTCCATGTTCGATCGAGAAATCGGACAAGCTCTGCTTCAAGTTTTTCCATCGATACTGCCCCCGGAGCATGGTCCGCAGGTGTCTTCGCGGGCACGAAGACTTCGCAGTAGGGGCAGTCGAAGGAGCAAACCTTGCTGTACGGGAAAAGATTGATGCCGAGAGAGAGGCCACCCGATCGCCGCGAAAGAACCGGATACACAAGGATGCTTTCATCGCCCGCGGCCTCGGCTCCGGAACCTCGTACGGGCAAGCCGCTTCTATCAGCCATCCGATCTCTCAATCCTCAACTGCTGCACAAGAACGCTACCGAATATCGAAATAGTGCCGTTCGATATAGCTGATTCGGGCGTTCGCCTTGTCCCAGAAGCTGCTCTCCGGATACTCGTCCCGCACGATCTTATAGAAGGAAAGCGCGCGCTTTATGTCCTTGAGCGGGCCGGACTGCTCGAGGGCGAGGGCATATAAATAGAACGCCTCGTCCATGCCGGCCGGAAAACGTGCAAAAAACCGATCGAGCGCTTCGATGGCGGCCTGCGGTTTACCGGCTGCGAGCTGTTCGCGCGCGTACAGAATCATCCCATCGGCCGTATCGGGGATGGACGCGCTCGTCGCGGCACTCTGGGTTGTTCCGCTCGAGCCCGTGGCGGCACTGACGGTGCCGGATCCGCCTGCGCCGCTCTGTGCGGCTCCCGTCGAAGAAGATGGACTCGATACCGAGGCCGAAGCCGCCGAGGTTCCCGTCGATCCGCCGGAGGATGCTCCAGACTTTGCCCCGGCCGAGACAGATTGCGTCGAAGAGCGCGGCGACACCTTGACCCCGATGTGTTCCTCGTAGCTGATACCGCGCAAGGCATCCTGCCTCTGAAACCGTAAGACGTATTCGCCTTCCTTCATAGCGGAAAGAGAAAAAAGTATCGAAGAGCCCTCGAAGCGGCGGCCCTCGTAACGCACACCGTCCTTGTCCGTCCGTTCGCCGAGATAGGTCCAGCCCGAACCGTCGAAGGATATGTCGAAACGGGATCCTGCAGACACCTCGACAGTACGGGAAATATCGGGAAGTTTCTCGGCCGAAGGATCGACGACGATCGCCTGCGAGGGAGGAGGTGTTTTGATGTTCGGCGTACTCGGCGCCGGCGCCGACTTCCCGGCAGCCGCTTTGTCTTGCGCTGCCTTGGCCGAGGCCGCCTTGTCCTGGGCGGCCTTTGCGGCCGCGGCCTTCTCGGCAGCGGCCTTCTCCGCCGCCGCCTTCTCGGCAGCGGCCTTCTCGGCAGCAGCCTTCTCCGCAGCGGCCTTCTCGGCAGCAGCCTTCTCCGCAGCCGCCTTCTCCGCAGCCGCCTTCTCGGCAGCCGCCTTCTCGGCAGCCGCCTTCTCCGCAGCCGCCTTCTCGGCAGCCGCCTTCTCGGCAGCCGCCTTCTCGGCAGCCGCCTTCTCGGCAGCGGCCAGGCGCGCAAGCACTCCGGCGGAGAGTTCGGGTTCCTGCAAGGCGAAAGCCTGCCCTTTCGCCCCAGGCGCCGCCCGGGGTGCTTTCCGCATCGGCTCGGAAAGCTCGGGCGGTGATTCCGTCTTCGTCGTTTTTCCCGTGCCCGCGCAGGACGCGAGTGCAAAAACGAGTATCAAAATTATAACAGATTTATAGGTCACCGTACTGTCCCGTACACATCGTCCATGGCGGCATCGTTCCTCGCCGCGAGTTGAACGATATACTCCGCCGATCGCGCAAGACCTATTTTCGCGGCGTCCGCCGCGGTATAGGCGGGCGCGCCCTCGCGCTCGAACTCGATTCTCTGTTCGAGCGGATCACCGGGAGGTAGAATCCACGTTTTGACCAATGCACTCCCCTCCTGACTGAGCTTCGAGGACGACATGATCGGCTTGGGGGGCGCGTTTACGATGAGTATCGTTATGGCGACTGCGACGAGAAAAAGAAGAACGATGATACCGACGGCGAGAACAATTGGGTTTTTCGAGGCTGCGTTCGCGACGGCGCCCAAATCTATCCCCGCTTTCTCTTTGGGAGGCGGAGCCGCTATCGGAGCCGCGTTCACCTCGGATAAAAGATCGCTGACAGGAGTGTCGTCCTCGATCGCCGTGAAGGGTTCGGGCGAGGGCTGTTGCGCCTGTCGCCTAGCGAAGGGAATTCGTTTTGAAACGGATTTGAGCGCGGACTTGGCCGAGGAAAGGGCTTTTCCAACTCCGCCATCCTTCGACATTTTCGTCATGGCTCTCCTCCCCTGCAAGAACAGGCCTCGAGCCCTATCCCTGGGCCGAAGGCTCGCTTGCGACTATCGAGGGTTCCTTGTGTTCGGAACCCGAGGACCGCGCCCCTCTCGACGAACCCGATACGGCCGTCGAGTTCGAAACCTCGGGCGGCAGCTCGGTCCCGTTTTCGTATTCGACCTCTTCGTCCTCGATCTCCGAAAGGCTCCGCACTGGTTCGGGCAGCTTCCCGTCGAAACGTTCGAGTCTCACCGCTATGACCTTCGTGACGCCTGACTCTTCCATCGTTACACCGAGCAGTGCGTCGGCGCCCGTGACAGTTTTTTTATTGT
>CAZXXZ010000084.1:0-6425 GCA_964644505.1 uncultured Treponemataceae bacterium
CTGCATTGAACGTGATGTCTTTTGCCTGGGAGCCGTCGAAAACGGAAGCTGCGTTGAAGACGACAGCGAGCGCATTGCCCGCCGGAGCTTCATTCTTCTTCGATGTGGATACTGAAGAGCATCCCAAAAAGCAAACGCAGGAACACAATAATAGAATTTTAACCTCTCTCATCATGTCTCCTTTCTTGAGTTCTATAGCGCTTAACGTTCCACTCGCTTGATTGCGAAACATCCGAATTGTAAACCCGTTGTATTTTTATGACAAGAAACAGAGTACAAAGTTCGCCGACAATTTGTAAGCATACGAACCGGTTTCTTGCCAACTCTTTTGTATTGTCATCGTCACTGCTGCGAGTATACCGTTCGCCTAATTATCAAACGATACATCATCTAACAGGTTGATGACGAACTCGATGCTTGTCATCAACCTGTTACGCAATAGCAATAGGGGACATTAAAAAAATCGTTTTTTCGAGGTTAATCTTAAAAACTGTCGGCAGAGGCGCGTTCGCCTTTGCCGACAGCCTGCCTAGTTACTTTTTTATGATCCGCCGCATCACTCCTTTTTTACGGCGAAGCGTTTGACCGTCTTCTTTGTCGTCTCGGCGAGCTTTTCGCGCAGGACGGTGACTTTCGTGATCTTCTGGTAGGGGAGGAGTTTTTGATTCACTTCCTCGACGATGGACTTGAGCCTCGCTTCGACTTTTTTCCAATCGAGGATGCCGGAGCTCTTGTCCTGCCCTTCGTCTTTGAAGCGTTCGGCGTTCGGGTAGATCATGGCTTCGATGAGTTCGCTCTGGGTCGAGGGATCGTCGACATAGCCGCAGACCATGACCTGCTCGACTTCGTCGAAGAGCTGGAAGCGGTTCTCGATCTCCTCGGGATAGACGTTTTTGCCGCCCTCGGTGACGATCATGTTTTTCGCGCGGCCTTCGAGGTACACATAGCCCGCCTCGTCGACGCGCCCCAGGTCGCCGGTCCTGAACCAGCCCTCGGCGTCGAGGACTTCGGCTGTCTCCTTGGGCATCTTGTAGTAGCCCTGCATGACCATGGGGCCGCGGACCGCGATTTCGCCCACGCCCTCGGCGTCGGGATCGAGGATTTTGATTTCGACCTCGGGGATGATTTTGCCGACGCTGGTCACAATAAAGGCGTCGGTCGGGTTCAAGGTGAGGATGGGCGCGGTCTCGGTGAGGCCGTAGCCCTGCACGAAATCGATACCGAGCTGGTTATACTGCCTGAAGACGCTCGGAGCGAGCGGGCCGCCTCCGGATATGCAGATGCGGATGCTGGACAGGCTCGCCTTGTCGAGCACTGAATGAAAAAGCTTTTTGCCGGGATTCACGCCCGTGGCTTTTTTGATAAAGCCCGAAACGGCCATGAGCGCCCGGATGAGCGCGTAAACGAGGACGCCTTTCTCGCGCACACCGCGCATGATACCGGCGAGTACTTTATTGAAGAGCATCGGTACGCCGAGGAACATGGTTATCTTCGCTTCCTTGAGGTCCTTGAGCACCTGCTTGATAATCATGCGCTTGGCGAAGACTATCTCCGCCCCTACGGACACCGCCTCGATGAAAACGGCCAGCATGGTATAGGCATGATGAATCGGCAGGAGGGCGTAGAAGACGTCCGTGCTGTAGATGGGCAGGTTCGCCTGTGCGAGGTAGCAGTCGGAGACGAAGTTGCGATGGCTCAGCATGACGCCCTTGGGAGTTCCCATGGTACCGCTCGTAAACAGAATCGCGGCGAGATCTCCCTCGGCCGCCTTCTCGAATGCGGAGGCTCCCTGAGCGTCGAGGTTGTAGATATAGTTCGGTTTTCCTGCGGCGAGGGAAAACACGGCCTTGAGGCCGGGGCAGGCCGCCGTGAGTTCGGCTTCTTTTTCTTCATCGACGAAGAGCGCGCAGACATCGCCCGCATGGATCAGATTAACCAGTTCCGCTATGGTGAGCTGATAATCGAGGGGCACGACGACCGCGCCGGCCGTCAGTACCGCAAAGTACGCGACCGCCCATTCGGGGCTGTTCTTTCCGGTGACCGCGACCTTGTCGCCGCGTCCTATACCGAGGGATCTGAGTTTCCGGGCTGCCGCCTCGACCTTGGCGAGCACCTCGCGATAGTTCAGGGACAGCCTGTCGGGTTCGTAAATCGTGAATGCGGGCCGGTCGGGATAGCGGAGGGCCGTCAGCGATAACAGCTCGGGAAGCGTCGGCCAACGGCCGGCAAATTGTTTTCCGCGATAGTCATCAAGAAATTCCCAAGGTTGCTCACGCTTCATGATCGCTCCTCCGATTCGGTCGGGTATATACGATTATTTTTGTTTTAGACAATTTCAAGCTGTTTCGGTTGCAGTAACTCGACGAGGATGTTGTATGTTAGATAAGAATATGATGAATACGTCGAATCGGAATAACCTCGTAGAACGCGGCGAGACAATCCGCGCGCCTCGCCTCATCCTGATTTTCGCGGCGACCGCCGTATTCGGAGCCCTCTTTCTGGCCGCAGCGGTTCTATTGACAGGATGCTCCAGCGACATAGCCGCCTCGCTCAAGGCCGAGGGCGGCGCCCGGCTTTCGATCAAGGCCGAGGTGCCCGCTCCCCTGGCCGCCAAATTCCGCAAGCTCGCGCAGGCCGGATCGGAGACAGCCCCCGATCCTTCGGCACCGCTGTTCGACATCGATGCGGTACGCCGCTCGACCGCCGAACGCCCCTCGCTGAAACTGCTTTCGATATCGAGACCGAGTCCGGAATCGATCAAGGCCGAGTTCGAGATTCTCAGTCTTACTGAATTGGCGGCTTCGAAAGACATCGCGGGAACAGGTTTTTTGTCGGTACAAAAGAATACGCTCTGGACTCAGATCAGCATAAAGCTCGACCGGACTGCGGCCGCGGCTGCCGCGTCCTTGTTCCCCGGCATCGATCCCTATCTCATGGAAGCCCTCTCTCCGCCCGCGCTCGAAGAAGATCCCGTGACCGCGGCCGAATACAGGACCATGCTCAAGAGCGTTCTCGGCGAAAAAGCCATGCCCTCCATGGAGGCCGCGGCGGTGACCCTGACTCTCGCGGCGCCGGGAAAGGTCCTTGAATACTCGGGCGGTTCTCTTTCGGGATCCGTCTTGACCGTGAAAATCCCGATTATCGACGCCCTGGTCCTTGAACGGCCCATCGAGATACGGCTCCGCTGGTCGAATTGAAATAGACAGGCTGCGATGCTTGCCGGCGTGAAGCGGTACTTGATCCCGAAGGGGGCCAAGCCCTAGTCTCTTTCCCATGCTGCTCGATTTCACGATGCCCTGGACAATCGTACTGCGATCCGCGGATCGGCAGACGCATAATGCAGTGACCTATGCTACGGACGAGCTTGCCGCGATCATAGAACGCATGACCGGCTTTGCGCCCCGCGTCTCCGATTCGCTCCCGGAAACGAGGTTCTTCGTGCTCGACGCCGGCTCCTCGCCCCGCTCTCCGGGCGGCAGGGGGCGGGGCAGCCGTTTTTCGTGGAGAGCGGCCGAGGATCGTGTGGAGCTCTGGGGAGAGGACGGCCCCGCCCTCCTCCGTTCCGTCTATGATTTTTTTCGATGGATCGGCGCACGATGGGTCGCGCCGGGACCCGAGGGCGAACGTCTTATCCTGGGTCAAATCCTTGAACTGTCGTTTCCATACGGCGCCTCGGCCGAGAATCCGGCCGCAGCCGTTCTCGCCCTGGGCCACGACGTCTATCTCGAACAGTGGAGAGAAGAACTTCTCTGGGCCGCCAGGAACGGATACGCTTCGATTATCGTCCGCCTCACGCGGGATCCGCTCGCCCTTGAAGCAGCTCGGTACGATCATTACCTCTCGATCAAAGACGAGCTCGCCGCCTTCGCCGAACGCCTGGGGCTCGATATCGAACTCGCGGGCGATCTTCCCTGGGAGAGTCTCGCCGAGAATCATCCCGAGGCGAGGGTGTTCCACTTCTGGCCCGAGGAGCTTCCGGGCGGCGGCTGGCGCAGTTCCGGACCGCGGCCTCCCCTCCCGCCCCTTTCCGAACGCATCGCCGCCTCGCGTCGTCTTGCGGAGCTTCTGGCGCGTATCCGACCTGAGGCGAGAGCTTCTGTCTTCATCTCGCCCGAGGACGAGCTACCCGGCGACGGGATCGGCGCAGTGCACGCTTCGCGGATTACCGATCTCGAACTTCTATGGGCGCCGCGCGCGAGGTCCTGGGGCCGCGCGTTAGGCGACGCAGAATCCCGGATCAACAGCGGAGTTCTCGAATCATTCGCCGCTGCGGCGGCCTATTGGAAAAAAGAGGGGGGAGGCCGCATCACGGTCGTGGAACGCTGGGAGGACGGCCTTTTGTTCGGCGGAGCCCTTCCTCCCCTGAGCGCCGTCCTTTCGGCCGATATAGACGCCTACCGCGCCTCGGGGGCCGAGGCTGTCGGCGTACTCCGCGCAGGCTGCAGAAGACCCGAATCTCCCCGGCCCAACGCATATATCGTTCCCATTCTCGCTGCGTATCCGACATCGACCGAGGCCCTCGTCGCCTCCTGGCTTGTGGCCTCCTACGGGATGTTGTCATCCGAGATGTTCGACTACTGGGCAGAACTCGAATCGGCATGGGCAATCGGTCTCGATCTCGAGGAGGGGGAAAGCGAGTACTGCGACTCGGGCCAGGGTATCGATATGGCGCGCAGACCTCCGGCGGACTGGGGCGATCCGTGGAAATCCGAAGCCTCCCGTCTCGAAGCGAAGCGATCTCGTTGCGAAGAACTCTTCGATCATCTGCGGAAGGCCGAGAAATCGCTGGCGGCTGCACGCGAAGGATTCGACGCAGACGGCAAGTATTCTGCCGCCGTTTTAGCCGAAGCGCGCGAGTACGCCGTTTCCGGAACCGTACTCGAGCTCATGTGCGCCCGGCTCTCGGCCTATCACGAGCTGGCTGCCGGGGACGAACGTGCTGCGGCCGATATCGCGAACCTGGCCCTCTCGGTCTCCGGCTCGCTCAAATCTGCGCTTAAACGCCTATGGGACAAGAGAACCCACGTCGAAAGCGTCTTTCTTGTACGCGCGCTCTATGATCTCAGACTCAGGAGCCTTCGGCGAAAGGCGGCGCGCAGCGGTCTCAGAAAACTGCTCGATGTCTGGATGCAGAGCGCGATCGTCAAAGCCTCGGCCGCGAGAATTCGGCGATATAAAGCCGTACATAAATCATCGATTCCGCTCGAAGGAAGCTGATTTTCGCTATTGCGGACGCTCACAAGCCGCGTTAGGCTACGATGCGTATGCAGCCCGCTGATCTCGGCAAAAAAATCTTCTTTTTGTACCCTCCGCCCGTCCTTACGGAAGTCGTCGAGGAGCTTGCGCGGCTGGAGTTCGAGGTCTACCTCGCCCGCGACCACGAGCGTTTGAAGCGCGCCCTGGCCTCATTCCCCAGTTCGATCGTGTTCATCAACATCGACGAACACCTCGGAGAGGCGGAATGGGAAGCATACGCTCGCTCATTGCGCTCCGATCTTCCGCAGGTCGGGCTCGGAGTCGTCACCCTCAATGACAATCAGCGCCTGCGCGAACTGTATCTCATGGACCTTCAGGTCCCCTGCGGTTTCATCGTGCTCAAAATCGGAGCCGCGAAAACCGCGGAGATTCTGGCGAAGACATTGGAAGCCAACGAGGCGCGGGGGAGGCGGAAGTTCGTGCGCGCCGCCTGCGCGCCGGGATCGGGACAGTGCAATGTCGAGCACGAAGGGCTTACGCTTCGGGCCGAACTCACCGATCTGAGTTCCGTAGGCATGGCCCTTCGCTTTGAAGGAGAGCCGAGTCTTCGCGTCGGCTCCGTGCTCAAGGGCATCGCGGTTTCGATCAAGGGGCAGCGCCTCATCGCGGACGGGGTCGTCGTCACCAAACGGGAGGGCCCCGAGGGCTTCCCTATCCACGTCGTCATGTTCGCCCCCTCCTCGCTCGACGAAAGCCGAAGGGACAAGCTCAAAACCCTCGTGTTCAAGATCAATCAGTCCGCTATGGACCGTGTTTTGGAGAGTATGTGACGACCATCAAACCTCCGTCCAAGGCCCGACCGAGATACATCCTGGCGCCGTCTCGCATTACGCGCTCCTATGCCGCCCTTATCCGCCTCCTCGGCGGAATCTTCGCCCGCGTGAGTCTTCGGATCAAATCGATCGAATTTCGCAAACCAGAGCTGCTTCTCGACGCGTGGCGCGGTTTTCAAAACGGCGAATCACGGCTCATTCTCGCCTTCCGGCACCCCTACGGCGACGAACCTCAGTTATTGGCCTACGCCTTCGACACCGCCCTCAAGCGCGAGGCCTCCCGCCTCGGTTATCGTTTTGTATCTACGCCGCGGGCCCGCTTCGTCCACGGTTTTGAAGTGCCCCTGTGGAACGGCCCCCTGGTACGCTGGATACTGCCGCGCTCGGGCGCCATGC
>CAZXXZ010000085.1:0-6413 GCA_964644505.1 uncultured Treponemataceae bacterium
GCATGGGGCTGAAGGGGATGAGGGGCTCGACCGCGATCGCCTCGGGCGGAAGGAAGTAGTCGGCCATGCACTCCTTGAAGACTTCCTCGGCCTTGATGATCTTGTTGATGTCGTAGCCGAGATCGTACTCGGTGCCGCGGAGCGCGTGCCACATCGTCAGAACATCGGTCTGACAGGTGCCGCCCGAGCAGGGCGCGAGCGAGAGATCCACCTGGTCGGCTCCGGCGTTGATCGCGGCCATGTACTGCGCGACGCCGATGCCGGCGGTCTCGTGCGAGTGGAACACGATATGCGCATCCTTGCCCAGGAGGGCGCGCGCCTGCTTGATCGTCTCGTACACCTTGCTCGGGACCGAGGTTCCCGAGGCGTCCTTGAAGCAGACGGAGTCGAAGGGGATGCCCGCGTCGAGTATCTTCTTCAGCGTCGCCATGTAGAACTCGGGCGTGTGGCTTCCCTCGCAACCGGGAGGAAGCTCCATCATGGTGACGGTCACTTCGTGCTTGAGTCCGGCGTCGTGGATGCACTTCCCCGAATAAATGAGATTATCGACATCGTTGAGGGCGTCGAAATTCCGGATAGTGGTCATGCCGTGCTTCTTGAAAAGCTCGGCATGCAATTTGATGATATCCCGCGGCTGGGAGGTGAGGCCGACGACGTTGACGCCCCTGGACAGGGTCTGGAGATTCGCGTCCGGACCAGCGGCCTTGCGGAATGCGTCCATCATGTCGAAGGCGTCCTCGTTGCAATAGAAATACAGGGATTGGAAGCGCGCTCCGCCTCCGGCCTCGAAATGCGTGATACCTGCCTCGACAGCGGCCTCGACGGCGGGCAGGAAGTCTTTTGTGAACACCCGCGCCCCGTAGACGGACTGGAAGCCGTCCCGGAAGGCGGTGATCATCGATTTGATTCGTTTCTTCATACGCGATGCTCCCCTTCGATGCGATGCTACGATCTTCTGTCGTAGGCGGCGGCAATAGCCACGGCTATCTCGGCGCCTGTAGAACCACGATCATCCGCGTGTACCGGTACGGTGGTTGACTCTTCCTCAGGGAAAAATCGGACCACAAGCGCCGAAAAACCCTTCATGATCGCCACGAGCAGAATCAAAAAAGCGAACACAACCGCCATACCGACGACGGTGATAATGAGACTATTAACAATCATGCACGACTCCTCGACAATATCTGAGGTGCTCGTCTTTTTAATTGCCTCATACTAGTCAATTCTTCATGTTTGATTCAAGAGGTCGGCTGATTTGACGTCGCATTTCTTTCATCATAGCGTATATGCAAAAAACAACGTAAATGTAACTTTCAGCAAAGGGCAGATATTCTACTCACAACGAGACATGACACTCTAAAAGAATACGTCAAAATCTGAAATATAGTGATATACTTCAATTATTGAAGGATCACCGTCATTTCAAACATTTTTTGTCGAGGAGCTGGTATGGGTAAACATCATGTCGTTCCGCGCGGAGAACTCTGGGCGGTGAAGGCCGAGGGCAAGTCTCGGGCGAGCGCGGTTTTCGCCACTCAAGCGGAGGCTATCGCAGCGGCGAAGAAGATCGCGTCCAATCAGGGCGGGTACGTCCTCATACACAGACGCGACGGCACGATCAGAACCGAGCGTGTCGAGAAAATCACCGGCACCATCAAGGTCGACGTCACGCCCGACGAGTCGTTGACGGTCGTTCAAAACAAAATCGAGCGCGCCAACAAGCGTTTGAAGGCACTCGCGGCAAAGGTCGCTACAAAGAAAAAAGCGCGGGACAGGAAGGCCGCAAAGAAAAACTCGCATGCCGCCAAAAAACCCACAGCCAAAAAAACCACAACGAAAAAAACTACGGCGAAAAAAACAGCCGCGACGAAGAAGACGACGTCTGTCAAGAAAAGCACTACGCGCCAAAAAACGCCGAAACGAACAACAAGCATGACGAAAGTCGGCAGCACGCGGAAAGCGTCGGTTAAAAAGAGTACGGGCGCATCGGCCGCTAAAAAACAAGACGCAAAAAAAACGATCGGCGGACGCGGCCTCAAGGTGATCCTGAAGAGCGCGTCAAAAGCGGTGAAGAAGCTCATTCCGAAACGCTGAGACGCAAGCACCGGCGACGCCGACTTTATCGGGGGCCTCGACATTGACGCCGGGCCCCTCCGCCTCCTAAAATCTCGGTATGTCCTCCATCGTGACCTGGCAGCCGCCGATGAAGCGGGTTCTCATAGGCCTTGCGCCGGCGACGGCGGCCTCGGTCTGGTTTTTCGGCCTACGCGCTCTTGTCGTGATCACCGTCGTCTGCATCGCGGGCTTTCTCACCGAATATGTTTTCGGCCGTTTTCTAAAGCAAACGCTCACGTCCTCGGTCTTCGTCACCTGTCTTCTTTTCTCCCTCTCGCTTCCGCCCTCGATTCCCCTGTGGATAGCCGTGGTCGGCGTCGTGTTCGGAATCGTCTTCGGCAAAATAGCCTTCGGAGGATTCGGGCGAAATATTTATAACCCAGCCCTGGTCGGACGGGTTTTCATTTACGTCAGCTTCGCCTCCTTCATGACGACGCGTTGGTCGGCCCCTGCGACGACAAGCTCGGGCCTCCTCTCGCTTCCCTTCGGTCCGGGCGGCTTCACCCGCTACGCCGTGGACGCGACGAGTTCTCCGACCCCCCTCGGCATAGCCAGGACGGGCGGGAGTGTCGATGTCCTGAGCCTCCTGTGGGGCAATGTCCCGGGCTGCCTGGGCGAGACGAGCGCCATACTCATCATCCTGGGCGGCTTGTACATCATCTGGAAAAAAGCGGCGAACTGGCGCATCGTGCTTACTTCCTTTGTCTCGTTTCTGGTTTTTCAGAGCGCCTTCTGGCTCTTCGGCGTCAAAGGCGCGTCCGATCCTCTGTCAGCGGTGCTTTCCGGCGGTCTCGTCCTCGGCTTCTTCTTCATGGCGACCGATCCCGTCTCGGCGGCCCAGACCCAGGGCGGCCGCTGGATCTACGGGGCCCTGGTCGGCTCGCTCACCGCGCTCATCCGCGTTTTTTCGGCCTGGCCCGAGGGGACTATGTTCGCGATACTCCTCGGCAACACCTTCGCGCCGCTCGTCGATTATGTGATCCGCCGTCGTGCCACTCGAGCCTCCGCGGCCGCGAGCGCGAAAGCAGAGCCGGCTGCTGGCGACGCAGGAACAACGAGATGAACGCGCGGATCAGGGCAGTCTTCTTCACCGCCCTCGTCACCGCGTGCTTTGTCGCGGCGCCGGCCCTTGTCCACGAACTGACAAAAGAGCGCGTCGAGCGAAACCAGGCGGCTCGCCTGCAGCGCGCCGTCCTCGAGGCGGCGGGCATTGCCGTTCCGCCTCTGTACAGCGATGTGCTCGCTCTTTACGATTCCCGCGTCGAAGCCGAGAGCCGATCGATCGAGGCGGGGGCCGTGTACACGATAAAGCCCGAGCTCGGCGCAGCGGAGGGTGGCGGCTATGTCATCGCGCAGACAGGCCCGGGCCTCTGGGGCCGCATAATCGCCCTGGTCGGCTTTGAAGCGGACCGAAAAACACTGACCGGTCTATCATTCCTGGAGCAGAGCGAGACGCCGGGCCTGGGCGCGCGCATCGACGAGGAGTGGTTCAAGGCGCAGTTCAGGGGCAAACGCGGCCCCTTCACCACGGTACCCGAGGGAGAGTCCTCGCAAGCGGACCAGTTCGACGCCATTAGCGGGGCGACGCTGACCTCAAACGCGGTCAGGGACATACTGAACGCCGCGGCAGAAAAGGCGGCGGGGATTCGGAAGTAAAGGAGACGACGCGATGTCCGAAACAGGCGCGGCCCGGAACACCCAAGCGGCGAAGCCCCGGCGGAGCAGGGCTATGGGCATTGTCCTCTCAAACCTGGGGAGGGACAATCCCGTCTTCGCGCAGATACTGGGGATCTGCTCGACCCTGGCCGTGACGAATTCGGTCCGAAACACGATCGTCATGTGCCTCGGCCTCGTATGGGCATGCTCGATGTCGAATCTCTCGGTCTCGATCCTCCGCGTCAAAATCCCCTCGCGCGTCAGAATGATCATCGAGACCCTCGTCATCGCGGTCTGGGTCATCATCGTCGATCTCGCGCTCAAGGCTTACATGCCCGACATATCGCGCCAGCTCGGCCCCTACGTGGGGCTCATCATAACCAACTGCATCGTCATGGGCAGGACCGAGGCCTTCGCGCTCTCGAATCCGCCGCACTTCGCCCTGCTCGACGGGGTCTCGAGCGCCATCGGCTATTCATACGTCCTTCTGATCATCGCCTCGATACGCGAACTCATGGGTTCGGGCACCTGGCTCGGCATCGACATTCTCGGCGCAGGGTGGACGAAGTGGTCCATCATGACCATGGCGCCGAGCGCCTTCTTCCTCCTCGCCGTGTTCATCTGGGTGCTCCGCGGGGCGATTTTGCGGGGGGACGGAAAATGAGCGACTTCAATTCCATCGGAGCCTTCGCCGTTTTTTTCGGCTCCGTCTTCACGAACAACATTCTGCTCTCGAACTACCTCGGGATGTGTTCCTTCCTCTCGGTCTCGCGGGAGGTCGATTCGGCCGCCGGGCTCGGCGCCGCCGTCGTCTTTGTGATGACGATCGCGAACGCCCTCAACTGGCCCATCCACTACTTCATTCTCGTCCCCCTCGGTCTCGAGCACCTGGGCTTCATCGTCTACATCATCGTCATCGCCGGGACGGTCCAGCTCGTCGAGATGATCGTCGAACGCGTCTCGGAACGATTGTACAACACTCTTGGCATTTTCCTTCCGCTCATCACGGTCAACTGCGCCGTGTTCGGCGCGGTTCTCTTCATGTTCATACGGAAGTACGACTTCGTCTCCTCGCTCGCCTTCGGCCTGGGCGGGGGGACGGGCTGGGCCCTGGCCATACTCGCGATGGCGGGTATACGGCAGAAAATCGCAAAAGCCCCGATACCCAAGGGTCTCGAGGGACCGGGCATAACCCTCATCACCGCGGGAATCATGGCACTCGCCTTCATGGGATTCTCGGGCATGATCAGGACGAACTAGGATCGGGGGAGACGCGATGCTGCAGCTTGTGAGCGCGGTGGGCATCTCGATCGGCGTGGTCGCCGCCCTGGCCGCCCTCATCGCGGCCGCCCTCATGGTCGCCGACGCCACGATAGGCGATTACGGGGAGGTCTTTCTCTCGATCAACGACGGCGGCCGCAGGCTGCGCGTCCGAGGCGGAGAGAGTCTTCTTTCAACGCTCAAGGGACAGGACATTTTCATACCCTCGGCCTGCGGCGGCCGCGGCTCCTGCGGATTGTGTAAAGTAAAAATATCATCGGGCGCAGGCGAGATTTCGCCGACCGAGGCGCCCTGGCTCAGCCCCGAGGAACGCGCATCAGGGATACGACTTTCCTGCCAAGTCAAAGTAAAGCGCGACATGGCCCTGTATATCCCGGAATCGCTCTTCTCGGTCAGACAATACCGGACCAAAGTGCTGTCGATCCGCGATCTCACCTACGATATCAAGGAAGTGACGCTCGGCCTCGTCGATCCTCCCGAAATGTCCCTGGTCGCGGGCAAGTTCGTGCAATTCGTCGTGCCCGCCTACGGGAGCTCGCCCGAGCCCGTGTACCGCGCGTACTCCATCGCCTCGCCCCCATCCCAAAAAAACAAAATCGAACTCGAAATACGCAAGGTTCCGAACGGCATCTGCACCACCTATATTTTCACCCGCCTCAAGGTCGGCGACATGGTGACCATCAACGGACCCTTCGGGGACTTCTACCTGCGCGACAGCGGACGGGACATAGTCTTTATCGCGGGAGGCTCGGGCATGGCCCCCATACGGAGCATGCTCCTCGACATGGCCGAGAAGGGCATACACAGGAAGGCGACGTATTTCTTCGGAGCCCGCGCCGTTCGCGATCTTTTCTTAATTGACGAGATGCGGGATCTGGAAAAACGTCTTCCCAATTTCAGTTTCATTCCGGCCCTTTCGAACCCCGCGCCCGAGGACGCGTGGTCCGGAGAGACCGGCCTCATAACCGAGGTCCTCGACAGAAGGCTCGGCGACCTGAGCGGCCACGAGGCCTATCTCTGCGGCAGCCCCGGCATGATCGACGCCTCGGTCAAGGTGCTCAAGGCGAAGGGCATGAGCGAGGAGCTGATCTTCTACGACAAGTTCGCATAACGCGCGGAGCGAAAGACCATGAAAGAGACCGTCCAAATGAAGAGAATCGAGGCGAGGATGGCGCCCGGGATCATCACCCTCGACGGCTTTCTCGGCTCCGACCGCCGCTCGCTGTCCGATATCCTCGCCGCGGACGAGGCCGAGGCAGCCCGGCTCGGCCTTTCGCACGGGGCGATAGCCGATCGCATGCGCAGCCTCCGCGAGGCGGGCGCGGCGGGCCTCGGCGAGGCAGTACCTGTGGCGCCTCACT
>CAZXXZ010000086.1:0-5552 GCA_964644505.1 uncultured Treponemataceae bacterium
CGAGCTGCGCCGGCGCCGCGATGAGCGCGGCGGCTCGCTCGAGTTCTCCGGGGCGGTACCCCCGCGCGGTGAGTTCGCGAACCCTGGCCTTCGCGGCGGCGAGGTCGGCGTGTCCCTGCGCGGCGCTACCTTCGATCGCATCCACGAACCCCGCGTCGAGAGCCTCGGTCGGAGTCATCCAGGTTTCGTTCGCCATCCAGGCGCGGATAGTTGCAAGGTCCTTCCCGGTTTTTCGCGCGTACACGGCGGCGAGGAGCTCATCGTACTTGCGGAGGATCGCCGCGCCGTGTTCGAGGTCGCGCGCATTTCCCGACATCGCGAGGCTTGCGGAGTGGATCATCCAGAGACTCGAGCTTAAGGCCACGATGCGGTGCGCGGCGCACGCGATCAACGTTGCCGCACTTGCGACGACGCCGACGAGGCGAGCGGTCAAGGGGCCGGCATAGCCCCGCAGGATGTTATAAATTTCTATCGCCTCATCGACATACCCTCCCGGAGACGCGATGTCGATTTCAACAGGGCCGCCGCGCGCGGCGGCGAGCTGCCGGCGGACCGCCTGGGCGGTTATGGCCGTGCCGACGTGGCCGGAAAGTGTTATACGCATGTAACAGCCCCCCGGTACCGAACCTGACCGCCGCGTATCGCCTCCTCGATTGCCCCGGGGTCGATGAGGCTGATTTCTCGCCCGAGGCGACGCAGGCGCCAAGGCGGTATCTCGCCCGTTGCGACGAGGCGCTCGATCTCCTCGACATCGAGGCCTAGAATTTTCGCGGCCGCCTCAAACCGGATGTACATCGGTCCATCTTTTTTCATCCGATCCCTCCCGCGGACTATCGGCGGTCCGCGCGCCGTTCGAGATCGCCCCGCCAGGCGAGGCGTTGTGCACTTGTGACGTTACGCGATTTAGTTCTCGCGTGATGAGCTCGATTTGCAGGCGCAGGGACGCAGCCTCCAGCCTGCACTCCCGCGCGCTGTCGTGGTCGCCGCGCGCGGCGAAACTGTCGGCGGCTTTTTCCGTGATATAAAGATCACGCAAAAGGTGGTCTCGGCGGTCGGACAGATCGGTGGTCATTTGGGTTTTCTCTCAATAGCTTCGCGCAGCTGTCGGTCCCAGGCCTCGAGCGACGCGAGGGGGTCGCCAAGGCCCGGCAGACCCATTAGTCCGGCGAGGAGTTCAGCGATTCCGACAAGGATCGCAAGGTCGCTCGCGTAATCGCCGACGGCCCGGTCGAGGGCGGCCACGCGGTCGGACAGCTCAGCGAGTTCTGCGCGGAGACCGAGAACTTCTTCCGATTCCGCGGGTAAGCCTTCGATTTCGTCTGTGAGTGTTTCGACCGCACCAAGCAAGCGATTGAAGCGCCGCTCAAGGTCCGCGCCCTGGGAGGCGGCGGTCCAGGTCCAGGAGGCGCTCAAGGCCGCCTCGTAATCTTTTTGGCGAGACTCGAGGGCGTCGAGGCGGCGACGGATCAGCTCTTCACCGGTCGGCGGGGGGTCTTCGCGGCGGGACGGGATCATGATCGTGCCTCCCAGTTGGAGCAAATCGTTGTACCCTCGGCCGCCTCGCCACAGGAGCCAAAAAAAAGGCACGATGAGCACCCGGGTTTAGAGATTTGATTGTCGGGGCCGAGGTAGTCGCCCGTGACGGCCGCGACGCCGACAGCCTCTTGTTGAATGTCAATAAATCGACCTTGGTGGTCGTGGCCGAAAACGATGGTTAAGCCGCCTACGCGGCGGAGAGAGGGCGCCAGACGACGAAGAGCGCTTGAAAAGGTCGCAGGGGTCTTTGGCCATGCCAAGCTGCGCGTCTCGTGATCACCCGCGATTTTGGCGAGTTCGTCGAGTAAGACTCTCGGGGGCGTATGGATGGAGCCCCGTTCTCGCACGTACTTGAGTAAGGTTAAGGCGAACGGCGAAGCCTCAAGGACGATTTCAGTATTTTCATCGGCCTTCATACTTATACGGCGATCAAAAGTCCCTGGCGGATAACCGAGGGCTCGGGCTAGAGACTCGCCAGTGTCCGAAAAGTCTGCTAATCGCCCTCTCTCTCTTTTTTCAAGTTTGACAGAGGGGAGGAGGCCGAGCGTCGCGGCCGTCACGTCGAGGAGCGCACGGAAGATGCGGGGCGCCGCTTTCTCGATTTCCAAATCGAGATCGGCTTCTGATTTTCTCGAGAGCGAATCGATGGGTGGCAAGGATATACCCACGAGGCGGTCGGCGAGATCACCCCTTAGAACGGCGTCCGAGATCGAGGTAAGAACCACCGTGCCACCAGCGTGAACCATCGAAATTTCGCCGTCACTGTACAATTTTCTCGTGAGTCGAGCCGTCTTGGTCGCAATCATACACAAAGCGTCCGAAACGTCGGCTGCCAAAGCGCTCACATTGTCAAAAACCGTGACGGCGTTCGCGGATGAAACAACCAACACTTCATCCGGGGTTCGAGGCAGACCACACACAGGCGCGACGTTCGGATCCGCGAACCGGCGAAAAATCCGCGCGACCGATGTTTTTCCCGTCCCGTGTTCGGCACGGATTCCAATAACGGGTTGCGGGTATGCCGCCCGCCAAACGTGAATAATCGCAGCCAGAAAAAGCAAGCGGTCGGCCTGATCGACATTGATGATCCGCCACAAGGATTCGAGATCACCCACTTCAGCCGGGTCTGGAAGGGGGGCAAACCCGGCTCCCCGCTCCATCCAGGGTGCTCTCGGGTCATCGCTCGCAATCAATGTCCAGCGGCCGGGTTCAATTAAATACAAAGAGCGGTCGTCGCGCCCCGGGTCAAGAATTATTGAGTTCAACAATAGGCCGCATGCGTCGCGGCCGTCGCAGGCGGCGCGTTTGTACACCTTCACGAGACGCCCTTCGGCGAAAGCCCGGGCTTCTAAGAGATCGCAGGCCTCCTCAACCGCGTTCCGCGACGCGACGATGCCATTTGCGTGCGCTAAGACGCGCAGGGCCCGAGTGGCCGCGTGTGAAACGACGGGAAAACATTCGATGTGATCGCCGCGGCGCAACCGCATATAGGCGGTGTCGCGATATACCCCGAGCTCGGTTCCGGCAGCTATCGCGACCTTCACGATCAAGTCGCGCCCGGCCGGGCGGCCGCGTTTCTTAACTTCGAGAATCTCGGCCGCCCCGGTCGTCGCGGACGCCCGGGGCACGGCGTCCGCGACCTTCGCGGCGGCGAGGGCCTCGCGGGCCTGTCTGACGGCTTCACTCATCGCGATTCGAGAGCTCAGAGATGGGGGGCATCCTGTGCGCGGCCAGCCACGCATCGACCGCACTATCTTCAAAGAGAACGCGCGCCCCGAGTTTTACGAACGGGATCGCGCGTTGAGCTGTCATCTTGTAAAGCGTCGAGCGTGCGAGGCGGGTTTTTTCCGCGATTTCTGCTATTGTCCTAAGCGCCATCGGTTAACCTCCGATGGTGCCATCTTGGGCCTAGTTTCTTATTATTACATTCCCCGAAAATTTACCTTTTGCGTAATTTTTCAAAATCTTTCGCTATTTCTGGATATTTTGAAAAATCGGCCGTCTTTTTTGATGTCTTCTGCGAATCGTAATTTATGGGCTTGTGGTTTTTGTCCACGATCCCGGAAAGAAAGGCCTTAAAGCCTTTTATTTTTTCCTCGTCATCGTAGACCGCGCCCGCGCGGGCTGCTTCATAGTAGGCGCCCAGTAAGTACTTAGGGCCGATGTACACGACGCGCCCCTCCTCGTCGACTTTTAGAACGTGGCCGTGGTCTCGCGCGATCTGCGCCCATAGTGGCCAGCGTAATATTCTGACGGGGCGGTTTGTGTCGCGGCCTAGCGCGTGGTGGATTTTTATCTCTTCTTCAAGGGGAGGCAAGCGCGAGGCTAACGTGCGGAAAAGCTGAAAAAGTCGTTCCCACCGTTCTTCAAATTTCTGTACAGGGTTTGAAGCAAGAGCATTTTGTATTTTCTCCGAAAGGCGGAGTAAATGTTTTATGTGGTTATTCACCCCTTCCTCCTCTTCGGCGCGAGTATCCCCTCGGCCGCGGTCTTAAGCTCGCCCAGGTCCTCGGGTTTGAACGACGTGTATCGATCGCTCAGCTCGGAGCTTGTATGCCCTACAACGGCGCGGAGCTTAGCTTCCGGCACGTTAGCCGATCGCAGATAGGTGTTGTATGTCACTCTGAGGGCGTGGAAGGTAATCGCTCGCTTCTTCTGCTCCTCGCGAGATATTCCAGCGGCCAAAAGGGCTTGAGTGAATCGCTCTTGTATGTAGCGGGACGATATAGGTTTTTTACCTCCGTCTAGGCTGAATAGTAGCCCATCTTTTTGGAGGTCGCACAACCCATTAAGAACCTTCTGGGCTTGGCGTGGGAGTGGTACAATTCTCGGCGCCCCGGATTTTGTGGACTTTTCCCCGTCGATTACCGACCAGCTCCGCGCGATCGTGAGCCAACCATCATGCACGTCTGAGGCTCGGAGTGCGCGGACCTCGCCGAGGCGGGCGCCGGTTCCGAGCGCAACGAGCGCGGCGGCGTGAACGAGGGAGTGCCCTCTCCATATCTCGACCTCTTTCTCGGGGTCGAATAGCGCAGTGATCTCCTCGGGCCGGAGTGCATCGCGTTTCTGTCTTGGAGTTTTTGAAGGCATGACAGAGCCAACGCACGGATTGACGGCGATGAGCCCTCGGCGCTGCGCCTCGCCCATGATCGTCTTCAGGGTTGCAAGGATATTCCGAACTGTTTTTGACGCATTAACGACCTCGCCCGCGTCGTTCTTCTCGGCCAGTTTCCCCAGCGTCCATTTTTCCACGGTGTGCAGGGTGATCTCACCAAGGCGGCGCTTCCCGAAAAATGGCAGTAGGTGTTTTTCGAGCGCGTAGCGCGAAGCCTCAAGGTAGTTGCCGCTGTACGGCCGCCCGATTGCGGCACGGCGCTTCGCGAAGTCTCCGTTGGGTTCGAAGAAATTTTTTGCAAAGTCGCCGAACGTGAGTCCGCGGCGCGTTGCCGCGGGCGGTATGAGCCTTCCGGCTCTGTAAAGTCTTGCCACTGTGGCGCGGGCAGCAGTGCGCGAGGTTGTTCGCGCGTCGAGACCCGTTGAGTATTCGAGTCGGCGCCCTTCCTCATCGTAACACCGATACAGCCAGACGGTGCCATGTTTGCGCTTGCGTTTTATCAGCGTGAAAGGCTCTCGAGCTCGCATCCGTACGACCTCCGTATTGGTGGCGTATCTGGTGGCGCGTAGGTTGCCTTGCGCGTCAGCCGGTTTCTGCGTGCTTTCCTCTCGCTTGCTAATTCGTTCTGTTGACATGAAAAAGGCCACCCTTCCAGGCGGCCGGAAAATCGGGCTGAGTGGATTTGAACCACCGATCTCTTGGTCCCGAACCAAGCGCGCTAGCCCCTGCGCTACAGCCCGCTGGGGGTCGCCGACATACGGAGCCGACGGCCCGGATATAAAAAAACCCGTCGGGGGCGACGGGATTTACGGGAGCGACGGGGCTTGAACCCGCGATCTCCGGCTTGACAGGCCGGCGCGATAAACCAGCTTCGCCACGCCCCCGTGTCGTTGCCGACGAG
>CAZXXZ010000087.1:0-5227 GCA_964644505.1 uncultured Treponemataceae bacterium
ACTGCGGGCTCATCGATCCGGAGAGCATCGAGGAGTATCTCGCCGTCGGCGGATACTCGGCTCTCGTAAAAGCCCTCACGTCGATGAAGGGTTCGGAAGTGATCGAAGAGGTGAAAAAATCGAAACTCCGCGGCAGGGGAGGCGCGGGATTCCCGACGTACAAGAAATGGGAGATCATGGCGGCTCAGAATGCGGAGTTCAAGACCGTCATCTGTAACGCCGACGAGGGCGACCCGGGCGCCTATATGAACCGCAACGAGATCGAATCCGATCCGCACATGCTCATAGAGGGCATGACGATCGGCGCCTATGCGATGGGGGCTTCGGAGGGGATAATCTATGTCAGGGCCGAGTATCCACTCGCCATCGAGCGCCTGACGCGCGCGATCGCCGATGCGCGGCGGGCTGGGCTTCTGGGCAGGGACATTCTTGGAACGCGTTTCACCTTCGACATCGAGGTTGTGACCGGCGCGGGCGCCTTTGTGTGCGGCGAAGAGACCGCACTTATCGCGAGCGCCGAGGGCAAGGCCGGCAGGCCTGTCCCCCGTCCGCCCTTCCCCGCCCAGAGCGGCTATCTCGGCAAGCCGACCAACATCAACAACGTCGAGACCTGGTGCAACATTCCCGTCATCGTGGCGCGCGGCGGCGAGTGGTTTTCCGGTTTCGGCACTCCCTCGAGCGCGGGCACCAAGGTTTTTTCTTTGGTCGGCAAGGTATGCAACACCGGCCTCGTCGAGCTTCCGCTCGGCACAAGTCTCGAGTCCATGGTCTACGGAATGGGCGGAGGAGCCGGACCGCGCAAGAAGATAAAAGCGGTCCAATCGGGCGGACCATCGGGCGGCTGCATTCCGGCACGGCTCTTCAAGACGCCGATCGACTACGAGTCGCTCGCCTCTCTCGGCGCGATCATGGGATCAGGCGGCATGGTCGTCATGGACCAGGACAACTGTATGGTCGATGTCGCCCGGTATTTCGTCGGCTTCACGGCGGGGGAGTCCTGCGGCAAGTGCACGCCCTGCCGCGAGGGTTTGGCCCAGATGCTGCGCATTCTCGAGAAGGTCTCCCGCGGCGAGGCGACCGAGGGCGATCTTGAGCTCCTGACTGAACTCGCCGAGACCGTCAAGGACTCGGCCCTGTGCGGACTCGGACAGACTTCGGCGAATCCCGTGCTGACGACGCTGGGGTATTTCCGGGAGGAATACGAACGGCATATCCGCGAGCACCGCTGCGAGGCCGGTGTCTGCGAAAGTCTGTATCTCGCGCTCTGCGAGAATTCCTGTCCGATGCACATGAACATCCCCGGCTACCTTCAGCTTCTCAAAGAGAATCGCATCGAGGAGGCATTCGAGCTCAGCCTCAGGGAGAATCCTCTTCCGGGGACAGTCGGCCGCATCTGCCACTTCCACTGCCGCATGCGCTGCCGCCGAGATCAGCTCGATGAACCCGTATCGCAGGGCGAGATCCACCGCTACCTCGCCGACACAATGTACAAAATGGGACGGGAACGGGCGATCTACAACCGCCTGATGAAAGAAATGCTCCCCCCGACGGGGAAGAAAGTCGCGATTGTCGGTGCGGGGCCCGCTGGGCTCACGGCCGCTTTCTACCTCGCCCGCCTCGGGCACGAGGTGACGATCTACGAGGAACGGTCCGAGGCCGGCGGCATACCGCGCTGGGGCATTCCCGCTTATCGTCTCCCGAAGGACGTGCTCCGCAAGGAGATCGGATTCATCCGCAAGCTCGGGGTCCGCTTTGTGTTCAACGAAAAAGTCGGTCGGGATCTGTCGTGGACCAAGCTCGGCGAGATGAGCGACGCCGTGCTTATCTGCATCGGAGCCCTCGAGGATATGCGTCTCGGGATGCCCGGCGAGGACCTGGCCGGCGTCCTGCCCGGCTACAAGCTCCTCGAGGACATCAACGCCGGCCGCAAGCCCGAGATCGGCGCGAATGTCGTCGTGATAGGCGGCGGCAACTCGGCGATCGACGTCGCACGGTCGATCCTCAGGCTTGGATCGCATGTCACTGTCGTATACCGCCGCTCACGCGCCGACATGCCTGCAAACGCCGAAGAGCTCGCGGGCGCCCTCGAAGAGGGGGTCGAACTCGTCTGCATGGCCCAGCCCGTCGAGGCGGTCGCGGCCGGTCCCGGCGCCGCACGGCGTGTGGGCGCACTCAAGGTCATGCGTATGAAATCCGGTCCGATCGATTCGAGCGGAAGGCCTTCGCCGGTTCCGACAGGCGAGAGCTACGAAATACCCTGCGACACCCTTGTCGTGGCGGTCGGCGAACGCGTCGGTTCGGCAGGGCTCGCAGAAGCGGGTGTCGCGCTTTCAAAAGACGGTCGCATCATCGTCGATCCGTTTACGCTTCGCAGCACCAATCCGAAGTTCTTCGCTTCCGGAGACGCTGTGACCGGACCCGCCACCGCCGCCGAGGCCATGGGACAGGCCAAGGCTGCGGCCGCGGCCCTCGACGAGGCCCTTATGGGCGAATCAGACAGGTCCGCGTTGCGCGACCGGTCAGGATATTCTCCGCGTTTCGAAAGTCTCTTCAGAAAATTCGAATACGCCATGGAGATACCTCGGCAGATTTCAAAAGCGAAGATGAACCGGGCGAAGATGCTTCCGCCCGAGGAGCGGCGCGGCAACTTCATCGAGATTTCCCAAGGCTACAGCGGAGAGCAGGCGAGGTCCGAGGCCGAACGCTGTCTGCGCTGCGATGTGCGTCAGTTCGCACGACCGCCGATCGGCGGCCGTACTGCAGATCAGGGCGGAGGCGCCCGCTTCGAAGCCGAAAAGGCTGGGAGGAATCAACGATGAGCGCCGAAAAAATTTCTATAACTATAAACGGCGTGGAGACGCTCGTCGAATCGGGATCGAGCCTCCTCGATGCCTGTCTATCGGCGGGGATAAAGATACCGACCCTGTGCCATCTCAAAGATGTTTCGTCCAACGCGTCATGCGGCGTCTGCGTGGTCGAGGTCGAGGGAGCGAAATCCCTTGTCAGATCCTGCGTAGGCAAGGCGGCGCCCGGAATGAAAGTCAAAACGGCGAGCCCGCGGGTGCTCAGAGCCCGAAAGAACGCCGTCGAGCTTCTTCTGGCGAACCATCCCGCGGATTGCCTGACCTGCGCCCGCAACGGAAGCTGCGAGCTTCAGGATTTGAGCCGCGATATGGGAATCCGGGATATCCGATTCGCCCGAACCCGGGCGGCGCCGGAGCCTGACGAGTCTTCGTATGGACTTGTCAGGGACAACGACAAGTGTGTGCTCTGCGGCCGCTGCGTCGCCGTCTGCGCCCAGACCCAGGGCGTCTCCGCGATCAATTTCGCCGGCAGGGGTATTCGTACACGCGTTTCGGCGTTCATGGACCGCGGTCTCGCCGCAAGTTCCTGCGTCCAATGCGGACAGTGCTCCGTCGTCTGCCCGACCGGCGCGATCGTCGAACACGATCATACGAGCGAGGTCTGGCGCGCGATCGCCGATCCGGAGTGCACCGTGGTCGTCCAGACCGCTCCTGCGATACGGGCATCGCTCGGCGAGGCGCTCGGCATGGAAATGGGTAGTCTCGTGACCGGGAAGATGGTCGCCGCCCTCAGACGGCTGGGCTTCGCAAAGGTCTTCGACACTCAGTTCACCGCCGACCTCACGATCATGGAAGAGGGATCGGAACTGCTCGAGCGGCTCGGCAAGGGCGGAAAACTGCCTATGATCACGAGCTGTTCGCCGGCCTGGATCAATTTCATCGAAGGCTTCTATCCTCAATTGCTTTCGAACGTCTCCACCTGCAAGTCCCCCCAGCAGATGTTCGGCGCGCTCGCCAAAAGCTACTATGCCCGGAAGGCAGGGATTAAACCCGAGTCGATGCGCGTCGTCTCGATCATGCCCTGCACGGCGAAAAAGGGAGAGGCTGCGCGGCCCGAAATGCGGGGCGCGTGGCACTACTGGAAGAGCCAGGGCCTCGAGGGCACGAGCGCGTATCAGGATGTCGATTGGGCTCTGACGACGCGGGAGCTTGCGCGCATGATCGTCAAGGCGGGCATAGATATCTCGCGTCTGCCCGAAGAGGACTTCGACGATCCTCTGGGCAGATCGACCGGCGCGGCGACGATTTTCGGAACCACAGGCGGCGTCATGGAAGCCGCCCTTCGCACAGTCTACGAGCTTGTCGTCGGTTCCCCGCTGCCGAATGTCGAATTCGAACAGGTCCGCGGGCTCAAAGGCATACGAAAGGCCGAGGTCGATCTCGGCGGCACCATGGTGTGCGTCGCGGTCGCCCATACGCTCAAGAACGCCCGCATCCTCCTCGACGAGATAGCTGCGGGGGCGAGCCCCTATCACTTCATAGAGATCATGAGCTGTCCGGGAGGCTGTATCGGCGGCGGCGGGCAACCTGTTCGCATCGACGCAGAGAAAAGGCTCGCGCGCAACAAGGCGATGTACGAAGAGGACCGAAGGCTCGGCATTCGGAAGTCGCACGAGAATCCCGCGGTCAAGGCGCTCTACGAGGAATTCCTCGGCGCGCCCCTGGGGCCGCTCTCGCACGAGCTTCTGCATACGCACTACGAGGAGCGGGAATACTGATTAAGGACGGGCGGAGGAATACTCGGGCTTCCTTCGCCCGTCCTTTTTTTTCTGCTTTACCGCTGGACAGGGAGCGTCGATCCCCGGCACTATACAGGCCCATGCGATTCGACGCTGTGGCATTCGATCTCGACGGAACACTCTATCCGACGTCGTCGCTCTATCTCCGCGCCCTGCCCCTGGCGCTTCCGAATATCCGCCGCCTCGCGGCCTTCAATGCGGCGCGGCAGACACTGCGCCGTCTGGGGAGCGAGGACGCCGAGTACCGCCGCAATCCGCCGCGCGGCGAAGAGGCCTTCCGTCTCCTCGAGGCGAGTCTCGCGGCCCCAGCCATGGGGATGAGGCCCGAGGAGGCTCTTGCCTACATCGCCCGCGAGTTTTACGAGAAGGTCGAGTCGCTTTTCGAGGACTTAAAACCGTTCCGCGGAGTTGATAAAGCGCTTGACGCGTTAGCCGAACGCGGATTGCGCCTTGCGGTCCTGTCCGATCTGCCGCCTCGGAGAAAACTCAAGCTTCTCGGTCTCGAGGGCAGATTCGAAACCGCGCTCTGCTCCTCGGCCTCGGGTTATCTCAAGCCGGCGCCCGAGCCTTTCATGATGCTCGCGGAGAATCTCGGTCTACAACCGGAGCGGATTTTGTATGTCG
>CAZXXZ010000088.1:0-5035 GCA_964644505.1 uncultured Treponemataceae bacterium
AAAAAGAAGCAGGGGAAAAGACAAAGGGGCCGCACTATATCGTCGCCGCCTACCCAAGGCCGGGCGCTGTCTGGACGCATCTCGTCTTGAGCCGCATAAAGGAACTCAAGGCGAAGTCAGGTGCGAAGGTGATCGGATCGAAGGACTTAAAGTCGTTCTACCCCGATCTGCTCGCCGGACCGAAGCGCGCCGACTAGAAGGGCACAACGATGGCGAAGATACCCGACTACGATGTCATAGCGGCCAAGGTCGATGAAAAGGCGGTCGAGGAACGAATCCGCGAGCATCGGATGGGGACCTTGACCGTAAAAACAGAGCCTGGGGCCGAGGTCGAAGTCAGGCAGCTTCGTCACGAGTTTCTGTGGGGAACTGCGATAACGAGCGGTCTCGCGGAAAACGATCCGATCGCCATGTCCGCCGACGACCGGAAGATGTTCCTTAAAGTGCTCGGCGAAAACTTCAACTACGCCGTCCACGAAAACGCCCTCAAGTGGTGCGATGTCGAGCGCGAGCGCGGTAAGAGCGATTGGTCATCAGCCGAGCGTATCTGGGAACTGTGCCGCGATCTCGACATACCCATGCGCGGTCACTGCATTTTCTGGGAGAAGGAAGAGTGGGTCCAGCCCTGGCTGCGCGCCCTCGGCAACGACGAGCTGCGCTCGGCTGCCATGCGAAGAGCCTTCGAGGTGACGAGCCGATTCAAGGGGCGCATCGAGGAGTTCGATCTCAATAACGAGATGATCCACGGTTCATTCTGGCGCCGACGCCTCGGCTGGGGCATCGTCAACGAGATGGCCTTGGCCGCGAAGCTGGGAAACCCGGACGCCGTGCTCTATGTCAACGATTACGGCATCCTTGTCGAGGGAGGGCACAACGCCAACGCCTATCTCGAGCAAATACAAGCCCTCCTCGATTCGGGCGTTCCGATCGGCGGCATAGGCTGTCAGGCTCATTCGGCTACCTTCCTCAATGTTCCTGTCGATCCCGTCATCGCCCAGCGCAACCTGGACCGGCTTTCGCGCTTCGGACTGCCCATCAAGATCACCGAGTGCCTCTTCGACGACACCGAGGATCCCGAGGCTCAGGCGGCCCAGATGCGCAGGATCCTGCCCCTGTACTTCGCCTGTCCGAAGGTCGAGGCGATTCTGTTCTGGGGTTTCTGGGCGGGATTGCACTGGCATCCCTGGGCCGCGTTCTGGACCGAGGATTGGAAAGCGACTCCTCAGGCAAAGGTCTTCCGCGAGCTCGTATACGGCCGATGGTGGACCTCGGTGTCGGGGAGAGCGGATGGATCGGGGGTGTTCAGCACACCGGCATTTTTCGGAAAGTATCGCATAACGACTAAGGGGAAGGCCTGCGAAGTTGCGCTAACAAAGAAAGAAAAGACGCGTACAGTCTTGATCTGAAGGCGGCGGAAGTACGCGGCCGGCCCTCCGCCGGCGCCCCGCCGACAAAACAAACGAGGAGAGAAGTAAGATGGCAACGAAGTACGACATCACGTTTATCGGTCACATGTGTTACGACGAAATAATCCCCTTCGGCGGGCAGCCGCACGTCGCGCCGGGCAGCGCGGTGCTCTGCGGAGCGATGGTCGCTCCCCGCGTCGGCAAGAAGGTCGCCGCCGTCGTGAAGATGGCGAAAAAAGACGAGAGTATCTGCCAGCCCATGAAGGACCTCGGCGTAGACGTGTACGTCATACCCAGCGAGGAAACGACATATTCGCGGGTCTTCCACTATTCGGCGAACGTGGACGAGCGGAAGCTCACCCTCGTCAAGTCCGCGGGTTTCATCAAGATCGACGACGTTCCGAAACTGGATTCGACCTGCGTCCACCTCGCCGGCATTTCCGATACCGAGTTCGACATGCCGCTCATGCGCGGACTTAAGGAACGCGGGTACAGCCTCTCCGCCGATATGCAGAGTTTCGTGCGCCATGTCGATCCGGCCACCCGCGAGATCGAGTTTTCGGACGTGGCGAACAAGAAAGAGATCGCGGCAATGATGGACAAACTCAAGCTCGATATCGTCGAGGCGAAGATCCTGACCGGGACGGACGATCTGGAAAAGGCCGCTACGATGGTCGAGTCATGGGGCTGCCCCGAGGTCATGATCACTCATTCCGAGGGCGTTCTTGCTCGTGTAAAGGGAAAGACCTATTACGAGAAGTTCTCGAACTCGAATGTTTCGGGACGAACCGGCCGCGGCGACACCACCTTCTCGGCCTACCTCGCCAGGAGACTCGATTTCGGCCCCGCCGAATCCTTGAAGTTCGCAGCCGCCCTCGTCTCGATCAAGATGGAAACGCCCGGGCCGTTCAAGGGGACCTTGGAGGACGTGCTTAAGAGAATCAAGGAAAAGCACAGTTCCTAGGCGTTCCTGAGTTCCTCGAAGCTTGTTGAGAAGCGTCAAGGAGGGGAGGGTAGAGCCGTCCCCTCTATTGAGCTAGAGATATTGGAGATAAATAGTCGTTTTCGAGACGCTCAACAAGCTTCGAGTCACTTTGTAAGCCACAGAATCGCCGTGACAAGCCGGGGATACAGCCGCGAACCGAGATCCCTGCCCGTTTCCGAATCGATCTGATCGGTGGCGGCGAAATCGGCGCAGCCGGTCCTGAGCCATCGGGCGTGTATCTTGTCGCGTTGCGTGCGCTCGTCGACGATACCGAGGATGTTCTCAACGACGTACTGGTTCAGAATGATCTTCGATATCCAGGTGTTCTTGTCGGAGGATGAGAGTTTCCAACCGCCCGAGACGGGATCGAGGCAGAGACCCGGAGCGAGAACGGTATCGATATGACGCGTAAGCGCACGGATGAGAGCGCCGTAAGGTCCTTCCGGTCGAAGTGCCTCGGCTGCGCCGCAGAATCCGGGATACGCGAGCCCTTCGACGGCAGGTATGATACAAGATCTGTTGTCGGCTTCGAACACGGCAGGTATAAAAAGCTCGTCTCGAAGCAGCTTTTCGGAGATGGTTTGTGCGATAAGACGCGCCGAATCGGCGGCAGCTTTCGACTCCGGCGAGACGCAGCCGTCGATCCTCTTGAAGAACGCTTCGAGGCATACATAGGTAGCCCATGCCTTGACTGCGGTATACAGATTGTTGCGCGCCTGTCCCAAGCTTATGTCGATCGAGTCATAGGTGGTGATTTCGGCGCCGCCCTCGCAACGGTCGGAGTCGCGGTCCATGACTCCGTCCCCGTTCGCATCGCGGGAGCGGATCGAGGCGAGGCAGGAGGCGAAGGTGTTTCTTCGCGAGACGGCCCATGCCGTATCGTTCGAAGATGACGCATAAAGGCAGGCTGTGAGCGTCCAGTTGAGCGTCTCTTCATAGCTCATGTAGCTGAAACAGTCAGCGAGTCGCGGCATCTCATAGGCCGATTTCCCGGGCGCGGTAAAACAATCGGCGACACCCTGGTCATGCGTGAAGCAGATTCCTAAAGAGTCTTGGTACGAATACCGTTCGAGGTAGAACTCGAGTTCGTTTCGTACTGTCCATGGAGAAAAACGCGTCTCCCAGAAGGCTTGGTCGATTGTCAGGTCGAGTGTGTTCATCATCTGATACTCGCCCTCATTGACGACAAAGAGCGGTTCGCCGTCTTCGGTAAGGAGAAGCTCGGTGTTGGCGAGATAACTATGCGCGGCGTGCGCAAGGATGAACTTGCGGTCTTCGCTCAAACCCGAAGAATCGAGCTCGGTGTCGAGCACTTCGGCCTTGCGGATAGACTCGTCGGACTCCGCTAGCGCGTCTTCAAGTACTTCCTCGAGATTCTTGTACAGACTCGTATAATAGGCGTGAGACGGCTTGCCGGATGTGATAATACCATCACGATATATACCGAGCGCTATGATGAACGACTTCGCTTCGCCTGCGCCTATTTTGAACGAAAGCCCTCCCTCGCAGGCGAGGCGCCGAAGAGGCCGCGGCGTTCCGTCGAAGCCGCCGTTGAAGGCCGCTTCGATGAACGACCAGTCCATCACTTCGAAGACTCCTTCGGCGGGAAGCGTCGCAAAGCCGTAGCTCGTTCCTCGTGCCATGCCCAGAAGGCCGCCGTGCGTGGAATCCGAGAGCGGACGCCTGATGCCCTGCATCCCGAAAACTCCGGTCATCTCGCCCGAACCGGTAGTATTATCGAAGGATAACTTTATGAGCAGCGAAGGTCTGAGCGCCGAGCGCGCCTCCGATCGGCTGGAATGCCGCGGATCTGGGACGGCTCCGAAAAATGAATAGATTCGCATGCTCATCGGGCCGGATTTCCATTCCTCGCCGGAAAACGAAACCCAACGTTCGATTTCTTCGTCTTGAAGAAACAATGATGTATACCGAGGATGACTATGAATTTGATCTGTGTTTTCGTTGATATACGCATCGACCTGCGGCCCGAAAACCTGCCCGCTCGTAAAAGGGAAGATACGCGGTTCCTTACGACCGGTACGATAGCCGATCAGCAGACCGGACCGGGGAGGATGCACGTCGCCGATTACGACACCAGCTCCTTTTCCGAAACGGCCCAGAGCGAGTGAGGCGTAGGCCCCCCAAATGCCGTGGAGCGAGTAGAAGTTGTTTTCCGGTGTGCGTACGGCCATAGGACTTCCTTAGTACCGAGAACCATAGCATTTTGTCAGATGATTGCTCATCGGGGGAGCGGCCCATTCAAATATCGGACATTTTACCTATAAGGCAGGGGCCTCGGTACGGCCCCTGCCTTGAAAAGCACGTTATTCTTTGATCGATCCGACGTTGAGGCCGACTACAAAGTACTTCTGAAGGAAAGGGTACACCATGAGAATAGGAACGGTCGCTATAATGGTACCGGCCGCCCGTATGGACATGGGAGTTACCGTTGTCGATGCTATATTCGCGGCCATGCCGAGCGCGTTGATATCCGCGGTGCTTCTCGATTGATTCATCGATTGCTGTAGCAGAGCCATAAGCTGGTACTGCAGGGTAAAGAGTTCGGGTTTTGAAGAGTTATAAAGCAACGTATCGAACCATGCGTTCCACGCGCCGACCGAGACGAAAAGCGCCACTGTCGCGA
>CAZXXZ010000089.1:0-4995 GCA_964644505.1 uncultured Treponemataceae bacterium
AATCGAACGGGAAGTCGCCCCGCTCGACATCCGATCATTTGAGGATGGCGAGCGGTCGAGCCTCCAGGGATGGAGGCGAGGGCGACTTCCCCGGCCCGGAGCGAGGAGGCAGGACGCCGACGAGCGGAGGGTCGATTCCCCCCACCTCCAAAGGGAATCGAACGGGAAGTCGCCCCGCTCGACATCCGATCATTTGAGGATGGCGAGCGGGGATTCGATCCCCCCCACATCCAAAGGGAATCGAACGTAAAGCAAAAATAACAAGGAGCCTCGGATCGACGGGGGACGAACGCCCCTTTCGGCGAGAGTCGCATACAGAGGTTTTGAATCGATGTTGAATGTTTTATTAGTGCTCGCCGGCGGAGGATTGGGTTCCCTCCTGCGGTACGGCACTTCGCTTCTCGCAGGCAGACTCTTTGGCGACGGTTTCGCATGGGGGACGCTTTGTGTAAATCTTCTCGGCTGCCTCCTTATCGGATTCGTCGTCGGTTGTGTTGATCGTGCTCTGTTGTCACGGAGTTTCAGAGTTTTCTTTGTTACGGGCTTTCTCGGCGGACTCACGACCTTCTCGACATTCTCGCTCGAATCGCTCCGCTTTCTTCAGGAGAGTTTTCTGAAAGGCTGCGCAAATATCGCACTCAATCTCGTCGGCGGGCTTGTTCTCGCGCTCTCGGGTCTGTGGATTTCCAGTAAGATCTAGGAGGCTCGGCATGAACGACTATTCGATCATCAAAGTGTATACGAGCGAACGAGCCCGATACGAGGGCAGGGCTCTGGCCCAGGCTGTACAGGATTATATTCGATCGCTGAAGATCGCCTCGCGCTGCGTCATCCTCCGCGGCATCGAGGGCTGTTACGAAAACGGGAGAACGGCGAACACGGCCATCGTCGATCTCTCTTACGACATGCCCCTCATCATCGAAATCATACTGCCCTCGGCCGACAGGGAAACAGTCCTCAAACGCCTCGATGCCATGGTTCTGGACGGTATCGTCGCCGTGGTCGAGGCCTCGGTTGTCTCGCATAAGACAGCAGCCTCTTTGGTTCCGCACAACCTTCGTATCCGCGATGTCATGACCGTATCGCCAATCTGCGCGCACAACGATTTTTCGGTGCGTTCGGCGGTCGAACTCATGCTCGACAGGGGCCTTAAATGCCTGCCCGTCATCGATTCGGACAATCACTGCGTCGGTATTATTACACAAAGCGATCTCTCAAACCGAGCAAATATGCCTCTGCGGCTCGGTCTTTTGTCGTCGCTTTCGTCGAGGAAACGGGAAGAATGGCTGTCATCATGCGAGGCACTTCGCTGTGAAGAAATCATGAGTAGACCCCCCGCCCTGATCAAGGCCGACGCCAAGCTCGCGGACGCCATCAGGATTATGAACAAAGAGGGCAGGAAGCGTCTTCCTGTCATCGATGATCAAGCACGTGTCGTGGGTATACTCTCGCGTATCGATATACTGAGGGCTATCGCCGCATCCGCTTCGCCCGACACTTCCAGCGAGCTCGGAGGCGGAAGCACTGTGTTCTCCCGTTATGTCGAGGGAATAAAGGATCGGGACATGCTGAGCATTCTCGATTCGACCGGCCTCAAGGCTGCGATCGACACCCTCATCGCAAAGGGCGCACAACGCGCTGCCGTCGTCGACGCGGACGGCCGCCTCGTCGGAATCATTACCGATAAAATTCTATTGCAGGCTCTCGGAGGCCAGATCGGCGGGTTCTGGCCCTTCGGTATCGGTAAAAAACTGCGCCGAGCCGCACGGCCGGTTTCCGATATCATGGAGCGGGCACTCGTCACGGCGACCGAGAACATGAGCATCTACGAAGTGCTCAGGCTGATGACAGAACACGGTCTTAAACGAATCCCCGTCGTCGATTCGAAGGCTGTCTTCACGGGCATGATCAGGCGGGACTCGATACTCCTCGCTTTTTCGCGGCTCTGGGAATCCGATGATTCCTCACATGATCCGATCGCGGGTTGACAATCCCCGGGTCTTCTAACTAGCATTGCAGCAAAGGCGATGGAGTTCGCCGTAACCGCCTCCTCTGGCTGATGACTCCTGAGTTGACGCAGCACCTATAGTGGGAGGGGGGGTAGTATGATCTTCGACAACGTCTGGTTCGTCGCCGCGTTGTGGATGGGTCTCGCTTTTCTCGCGAGTCTCATCTCGATACGAGTCGGAATATCGGTAGCGCTGATCGAGATCCTCGTCGGAATTGCGGCGGGCAACATCGGGCTTCATCAGACGACGCCCTGGGTCGATTTTCTGGCCATGCTCGGAAGCGGGGTCCTTACCTTTCTCGCCGGAGCGGAAATCGACCCGTCATCACTGAAGAGCAATCTGAAAGTCAGTCTCGTTATAGGTATTCTGTCTTTTTTAGTCCCCTTCGGCCTCGTCTGGGTCTTCGCACAGTTTGTACTCGGCTGGCCCATGCAGCAAGCCCAGATCGCCGGTATCGCGCTTTCGACGACTTCGGTCGCCGTAATCTACGCGGTCATGATCGAACGGGGTCTTTCCACAACACGACTCGGAAAAATGCTCCTCGCCTCGTGTTTCATTACGGACTTCGGCACTGTCTTCGCCCTCGGCGTCCTCTTTGCGGATTTCAACGTCTGGCTCCTCGTCTTTGTCGTCATCCTCGCGATCGTCCTTTGGTTCATGCCGAAATGGACGGGATTCATCATCGGAAAGCTTGGATCGACCAGGGTCAGCGAACCGGAGGTGAAGTTCATTTTTCTCGTCCTGTTCTTTCTCGGCGGCCTCGCGACGACGGCGAAGAGCGAGGCCGTCCTTCCCGCTTACCTGGTCGGGCTTGTCGTCGCCGGCGTCTTTATGCGCAACAAGACCTTGGTGTCCCGCATGCGATCGATCGCCTTCACGATTTTCACACCTTTTTACTTCATCAAGGCCGGAATTTACGTCTCACTTCCTTTGATCTGGACATCGCTCGGGATCATCGTGATTCTGCTCGGGCTTAAGGTTCTGAGCAAAACTCTCGCCGTATGGCCCTGGTCGCGCTTTTTCAAAATGCACCGGAGAGAGGCCGCCTACTCCACCCTGCTTATGTCGACGGGCCTGACCTTTGGAACGATTTCCGCCCTCTTCGGGCTGAACAATGGTATTATCGATCAGAAGCAGTACACGATTCTCGTGACGGTGGTTATCCTGAGCGCCGTGCTGCCCACCTTGATCGCACAACGCTTTTTTGAACCGTCGATGAGCGCGATGGAGGCCTGGGGCGAACGATACCAGGAGGCCCACGGGAGATCGCACGCCGTCACGAAGACGAAAGGAGGAGGCGAATGATCAAGACGATCGTTGTCGGACTCGATGGATCGGAGAAGTCATTCCACGCCTTGGCCGGCGCCTTCGAACTAGCAAAGCAGCTCGGGGTCGGCGTCGAGACTGTATCGGCCGAGGATCTGCCGCGCTTCAGCGATACAATCGACGAACTCACCGAAGAGAAGGAGATCGAGGACAGCCGGTTCCGCGAAGCTATTGCACGGGCTCGAAACGAGGCGCGCAAGGCCGGGGTATCTCTTAAAAGCCGAATTTTATGCGGTCATAACACGGCCAAGACGATTTCACGATTTCTCGCGGAGCACAAAGCCGATCTTTTCGTGATCGGGACAATGGAACACGGGGCCGCATACGAGGCTTTGACGAACAGCACCTGCATAGCTCTGATCCGAAACTCCCCCTGCCCCGTCCTGATCATCAAATAACAGTTCCGGCGGGTCAGAGAGAATCCGCAAGGGGGCGCTGAGATGAGCACACTCAGTATTCTGTATAGAAGTGCAAAATTCCATGATCGTGATACAGCCTGCCCCATGCCCGATTACTTTATCGATCTCAATCTCGACAAGATCGTCGACTCCATAACGGCCGGTCTCGATGAATACAACCTCAAAGGCGTTTTCTATACGCCGCTTGCCTCGATCGACGATATCGAGTATCGCCATGAAGTATTTCGAGATCTCGAATCCGACAGGCTTTTCTCCGAGCTCAAGGAATTCGCCGAGACAATGCGTTCACTCCGAAAACGCCTCGCCTCGCTCGATACTTTTTACCCCTGTTTTCAAAAAGGCTGGTTTCTCGAATCGGCTATTAAATACTGTCACACTGTCACCGCATTATTAAAGACACTAACCGACTGTCACATAAAGTCACATGCGCTCCGGTCCGTGCAAGAATACCTCGCCGAATACACCGCTTCCGAGCGCTTTACTCATCTTTATTCAGAAGCCGAACAGCTCAAGACCGAACTGGGGACCGTGAGGTACCGCATCTCGATAAAAGAGCTGACTGTCACCGTCAGCAAATGCAGTTCGGCCGTCGATTACGCGTCCGAAATCGAAAAATCCTTCGACAAGTTCAGGCAGGGATCGTCAAAGATATACTTCGATACCGGCAATACAGAGGGCGGGATGAACCAGGTCGAGGCAAAGATCCTCGAATGTGTTTCAAGACTCTTCCCGGAGATATTCGACCGTCTTTCGTCGTTCATGAAAACCAACGGCGGTTTTATGGACAATAACATTCTGGTCTTCGAACGCGAAATAGAATTTTATCTATCGTATCTTACACATATAAAATCTTTTCAATATTTGGGTCTACCCTTCTGCCTCCCTGTATTTTCTTCAACCGTAGAAGGGCTCGGCTCCCAGGCAGCGTTTGATCTCGCTTTGGCGGAAAAACTTCGCTTTCAAAACAGTCCGATAGTGCCGAACGACTGGCACATCGAGTCCGGAGAAAAAATCATCGTCGTAACCGGACCCAATCAGGGCGGGAAAACCACCTTCGCCCGCGCGATCGGGCAAACTCACCACCTTGCGAATATAGGCTGCCCGGTGCCCGGCTCGTCGGCGCGTCTGCTTCTATTCGACAACCTATTTACGCACTTCGAACGCGAAGAGACGATGAAAAGCCTTCGGCGCTTCTGGCATTTGTGTGAAAACATTGGGTAGAATGTCTGTATGAGCTACGA
>CAZXXZ010000090.1:0-4979 GCA_964644505.1 uncultured Treponemataceae bacterium
CGGCGGATATGCCGGCGCGCTCGGCCAACTCCATCTGGGAAATTCCTAAAAGCTTGCGATGAAGCTTCATGTTGCGAATCAGATTCCGATGGATCTCGATCACTCAGACATAGTAGGCGCCTGTCGAGGGAAAGCAATTTGCTTAGGGAGGATGACACTCTCTATTAGCGAGTTCTTTGTTAGTCGAAGCTCTTTCAAAACTCAGAGAGTTTTGAAAGAGCTTCCATGAAAAACGCGATTTGGCGAAATCGCAAAGCCAATTTCAAAAGTAACCGACTTTTGAAATTGGCTCAGTCTTGCTTGACTTTTTTGTAAACTGAATTGACTATTTGGTTAAATATGGGCGCAAACAACGAAACGACCAGTACCGATGCATCGAGTAAGAATCGCATCCTAAGGGCCGCTTTAGCGCAATTCGCGCAAAAGAGCTTCGAAGGGGCGCGTGTCGACGAGATCGCACGCTCGGCAGGCGTCAATAAAGCCCTCATTTACTACTATTTCAAGAGTAAAGAGGAGATTCTCGAGGCTCTTTTCCAAAACGCCATTGATGATTTCTCGAACCATATCGCGTGGTCTATTTTCCTGCAGCCTGAGGTTCTCAATTCCGATACAGCGATCGATGCGGCTATGGATGTGTTTATTAAGTTCATCGAGGACCGCCGCGAGCTTTTCACGGTTGCGGTAATGGAACTGCTTAAAGATTCGGAGCGTCGTATTCGGATAATCGAGCTCTTGGGTCTAGAAATAGAAAAACAGTATAAGGCTTTTGAAAAAAGTTTTGGACCTAATCCCCCGAGCGCCCAGGAGATGGTGACCGAGTTTTTTACGGGCTTTCTCCCGTTTATCATGTTCGTGATTCTGAAAGAGCCTTGGAAACAGCTGTATAAGCAGGATGACCATGAAATCACTGCGCTTTTTAAGGCGGCGATCCGCGGAACGCATATTCGGTACACCTATGAAATGATCAAATCCCGGACACACACAGAACAGTGAAGGGGCTTGACTTATACTAACCAGTTGGTTATCTTCTGTCTATAAACTAACCAACCGGTTGGTATAATGGAGGCGCTCTATGATATCCCGGGATCGCGTTCTCGAATCGCTCGGAAAAATTGTCTTACGGTATAATAAATTACTTCTAGTATTCGGGGTCATCGCCGCGAGCGCGGCCGTGTATTTCGCCTCGGGTATACGCCTCAACACCCGTGTCAATGATTTACTTAGCTCGGACAATCCCAGGGTCTCCGCCTATGAACGAATGAGTTCCGATTTCGGAAGCGCTTCTATGGTCGTGACCGTGGAGGGTGGAAGTAAGAAACAGATGGCCGCGGCAGCCGAAGATTTCGCTTCCGCGATCCGCGCAAAGCCCGAGTTGAATCGCTACATACGGTCGATTTCACTCTCGCTTCCACGCGAATTCATTCTCGACTGGGGATTTATCCTGCAAAGCCCCCAGGACATCCGGAGGATGCGTAAGCTCTTCGATCAAACCAGCATTCTTCCTTTTGTCGAGGCGATCAACGACACACTCGAATCGACCTATACCGGCGACGAGGCCGAAGAGGAGATCCAGACAAGCCGACAGGAACTGGATGCGGTCGCAAGCATGGCTCAAATCGGAGCCTTCGTCGAGACTTTGAACGCGGCCCTCGAAGCGCCCGAACCCTTCGACGCGGCCGCATCGGCCCGTTCCATGGCCGAGGCCATGGTTTTCGGAGACTTGTACTCCTTCAGCCCCGACGGCCGCATGCTCCTTTTCATGGTCAATATGAACTTCGACATGGCCTCGAACCTCGAAGCCTGTACCGGAATTCTCGAAGACATGAGGGCGATCGGCGCTGAAATCGAGGGCGAGTATCCGGGGCTGCGTGTCGGCTTCTCGGGCGACATCGCCATGCAGTCGGACGAGAACGCGGCGATGGAAAGCGATACGCTTCTTCCCTCGATCATCGCATTCGCTGTGATTCTGGCGCTTTTCGTTTTCTCCTTCAGGCAGCTGCGCTCGATCGTCTTCGCCATGGTTTGTCTCGCGCTCGGCATACTCTACAACTTCGGAATAATCGGCGCGGCCTTCGGACAATTGAACCTCGTCACGAGCATGATCGCCTCCCTCCTCGTGGGCATGGGCATCGACTACGGCATCCAGGTGACGACGAGTCTCAACTCCTTCCGCGAAGAGGGGTATAGCCTCACCGACGCCGTAAAGCTGACCTTCCGCCGTTCGGGCTTCGGCGTCATTCTCGCGGCCGCGACGACCTCGGCTTCGTTTTTCGTTCTTCTCGTCAGCGGATCGAGGGCCATGCGTGAGCTGGGTATCGTGGCAGGCGCGGGCATCCTGACCTGTCTCGCCGCAATGCTCTTCATCGTTCCTTCCCTGACGATACTCTTCGATAAACGTGGCGAATCCCGGCTCAGGCTTCCGCAGATCGACTTTTCCCCCCTGGAGCGACTCGGGACCTTCGCCGCACGACGCCGCATCCCTGTCCTCATCGCTGCGACCCTAATCGTCGCGGCACTCGGCCTGTCGGCCTCAAGAGTCGAGGTCGAGTACGACATGATGGAACTCGAGCCTCAAAACGGCGGGGCGATTCGAACGTATCGCAGAATTCTCAAGGAATTCGAAATGAACCCGAACTCGGCGGTCGCCGTTATGAACAGCGTCGAGGAAGCGCGCGAGCTGACGGCGAAGCTGGAACGGATCAGTTCGGTTTCCGAGGTGCAGTCGGTTTCGAATTATGTACCTTCGGACGAGGAACAGAAGAAGCGACTGGCGGAGATAGCCCGGATACGCGAGGACCTCCCGCGTCCGAGCGCGATGCGGTACGGAAGCGCCGAGCTGCAGGCCTTGATCGATGAAGTCCAGGAACTCGAGTGGAATCTGATCGAATTGGGCGATATCTCGGTCGCGAGCCTGGGCGAGGGCAACAGGATCGTCCGCAAGCGGAATGCCATGATCCGCGAGATCATCGGAGCCGAGGTCGGGGCCGAGGGCGCCGAAGTCTTCCGGAAACTGATGGACGCGCTGAAGGCCGATCCCGAACGCGCGGCTGGGCGCCTTTCGGCGATGGATGCTCCTTTTTCCGCCGCGATGACGAGCATGATCGCGCGCATGGCTCAGGCGGCAAGGCCCATCTCGGTGTCTGACTTGCCCTCGGAACTGGCTGACAATTTCCTCGATAAAAAAACGAGGACCCGGAATGTCATAACCATCTACCCCAAGGCGGGCGCGACGGCGACCAGCGAGGGCCTGCGCCGGCATGACGCCGCGCTTCGCGCGGCGGCGCCGGACATCACCGGGACGACCCCGCTTTTCCTCGACTTTTTCGATGAAACCCTGGCCGAATCGAAGAGAGCCGCCGTCTACGTCGGCATACTGGTCCTGGTCTTCGCCTTTGTGTCATTCCGGAGTCTGAAATATACGCTGATTGCGGCGGTTCCTCCGGTCCTGAGCATCGTTCTTCTTTTCGGCACTCTGCCGATCATCGGATGGAAGTTAAACCCTCTTAACTTGCTCACGCTTCCACTGAATATAGGTATCGGCATTGCATACGGTACGTATCTTATTCAGCGCTATCTGGTCGAGGGGCTCGATCTCGGCAGAGCGCTCAAATACACCTCGAAAGCCATCTTTCTCTCGGCCTTCACGACCATGGTTGGATTCGGATGCCTCGGCCTCGCAGGCTCATTCAAAATGCTCGCGAGCTTCGGCACCGTGCTCTTTATCGGGATAGCCTACAGCTATCTCACGACGATGTTCATCATTCCCGCATTGCTGGGCGGGAGAAGGAGTGAATCATGAAGACAATAAAAATTTTCTTCATGGGGATTGTTTGTACCGTCTTTTCCTTCAATACCGTCTTCGGCCAGACGGTCGGCGAAAACGCCGCCTCCATCGTCAAAGCGGTTGACGAAAAACAGCGCAGCGCGAGTTCGCGGCAGGACTTAATCATGACGGTCTACCCTGACATGGCCGATGAGGGCAATAAGCGCGAGTTTTCGATCCGCAGTTTATCGAGGGGAGACAATGACAGCTACATGGAGTTCCTCGAGCCGAAAAGCATAAAGGGCCTGCGTATACTCAGTAAGGGCGACGACAACTGGGTCTTCTTCCCCTCGACCGGCCGTACGCGAAAGATCGCCGGCACATCGAAGAAGGATTCCGTGCAGGGAGCGGGCGGCGATTTTTCCTACGAGGACATAGGTTCGGGTTCCTTCGAATCCAAGTACGACTTCACCATTCTGAAAAGCGATACAGCGTCTTGGGTCCTGGAGGGGAAGGCCAAAAAAATCGATGCCGTCTATTCGAAGATCGTCATAACCATCGACCGATCGCGGATGCTGCCTACGAAGATCGAATACTACACGAAGGAGGAAGGGCGTTATAAGGAATTGACTATGACGGATTTCAAGACTCTGGGCGGGAAAGAGACTCCGACGCGCATGACCATGGTCAACCTGAAGAAAAAATCGAAGACGCTTGTCGTCGTGAAGGCGGCGGAGTTCGATCTGACGATAGACGACAAATACTTCAACCCTTCCCGTTTCGACAAGTAAGTGGAGGCCTGATATGAAAACTCAATCGACAATAAAACAAATTGCACTGATAGCCGTTATATTGTTTTCTGCTGCCCAGGCAGTAAACGCCGAAGACGCGGCCGATTTTTCGTCCGAATCAGGCGGCTCCTCGGGCTTTGCCGATGAAAAGGTGGGCATATACGGTTATGCGACCAGTCTCGTTTCTATCGATTTCCGCGAGCTTCCGTCTGAGGAAGCCGAACTCGGCGCGATCGCGTATGTCCGGGTTAAAGGCGATTTCAAGCCGCAGGAAGGCTTGTCCTTCCATATTGAGGCGAGTTCGGATACACGAACCGGCTATCAGAATGCATTTGTCCAACTGGCGGATGCAGGTTTGGCGACACCCGGCAGCTCCGGCTTCATATCGTCCATCGCGGTCGATCAGGCTTACGGAAGCATCGTTA
>CAZXXZ010000091.1:0-4700 GCA_964644505.1 uncultured Treponemataceae bacterium
GCGCCATCCTGGGGTTCGGTGAACTCACCATGAACAGCTACGAGAAGGGCTCCCCTCCCGATCCGACTAATCGCCTCCTTCTCAAGCTCGCCGCTGATCCCTGTATTTTCAAGGCGATGTACGACATCAACTCGGGCAGGATCGGAGCCATCCAGCGGCGTCGAATCGAGACTTCCGAGGGCTTCCATGCAGCGCTCCGATGGTCGGGACTTGGCGGGCTCTTGCCCTACCTGACACAGGTGCAGCAGGAGAAGATCGAGGCATGCGCACAACGTTACAAGAGAACGGTACCTGAGCAGATTGCAGTCTACATCGGGCCTGCATCTTTCAGGGACTACTCTGACTTGTATGTTAAGGCTCGCTGGTCCGATGCAAAAACGACAGAGCTTCCGAGCAAAACCGCCCAACCCAGTCCCACTCAAGGAGCGGCTTGATGAGTGGCGATATCAACGATCGGCTCACGCGGTTCCTTCATACCATCGTGTTACAAGAAATTAAGCCCATGCTGTTGAATTCCGAGGCTCTCGGCCCGATGCCATCTCCGGGAAGCGAACTCAAGCTTGAATGGAAGCAATCCTTTGCCAATGGCGACCCGATCGCTCCGACGCCCGACACACGGGTGTTTCGACCAAAATACGAGTTCACGGTCAGTTTTCAGGATACGCCGTTTTTCAAACAGGTATCGGTTTTCATCATCGCATTCGCTGTCAAAGACGTTCCGACATTCACCGAGCTATGGGCCGACGAAGAGCTCTGCAAGGTCTTTAAGGAGAAGCAGATTCAGAAGACCCTGTGGCCCCTCTTCCGTCAGCATGTGCACGACGGGATGTGCCGTCTGGGTATGTCCCCGGTGCCGCTCCCGTGGCTCATGTAACTCGGCTGTGAAACTCAGTTGGAAACGGCAATCTGAATTCCCCAGGGTTGGCTGCTAGAATTCCCCAGCCCGAAGCCCGCTCCCTCCCGGGGCGGTTCACCCTGATTGGGTGGTCTCAGGGTCCAAGGTCTTCCCGAAGTCTCTCGATGATGAGTGTCCACATGCGGGGAAGGGCGGAAGGGATAATCCTGAAAAGCCACCAATAGATGGCCTGCCCTCGCGGCGCTATAACGAGCGGCGTATCCTTCCGGATCATCCGCTTAATGGCGGGGAGACAAACCTCGGCGGGAGGGAAGCGACCAGGCTTGCGCTGGTTTCGCGGGTGCTCCAGGTAGGAAGACCATTTCTTGGTCCGGTCATGAAGGGCTGTCTCGATGAAGCCGGGACAGAAGCAGGTTACGCCGATGCCTCTTCCCCTGCCTTCGGCCCGCAAGCCTAGGCTGAATCCCGTGACAGCCCACTTGCTCGCCGTGTAGGATGTCATGAGCCCACCCGGGATGATACCGGCAAGCGATGATACATTGATAATCCTACCGCGACCCTGGCGGCGGAACGTGGGCCACACGGCCCGGCATCCATTGACCACCCCCGTGAAGTTCACGGCCATCACCCGGTCGAACTCCGCGGGCGGTACATCTTCAAACTCCCCGTCCGCACCTCGTCCGGCATTGTTGACGAGGAGCCGGATCGCGCCCCAGCGCTCGAGGGCTGCCGCGACCGCTCTGGTCATCGTCTCTGCAACCGAAACGTCTCCTAGGCAAATCGCGCATCCCGGGTTATTGCTCTCAGCCTCAAGTTCGGCACAGGCCTTTTCCAAGGCCGCGGCATCGATATCGACGAGGAGAACGCCCATCCCGGCGCGAAGGCATTCCCGGGCGAATAGAAATCCTAGCCCGGAGGCCGCCCCAGTCACGATCGCGGCGCCTCTCTCGGTTGTTTTCAGACGACGGCTCATTTGAAGACCTCCGCGAGGCGCGACAAGGCAGCAGTGTCAATTCTGTCATAGCTCTCCTTGACGCCTATCCAGCCGAGAATGCGCCTGAGCAGCTTTGGAACCTTTTCTAGATCAAGTCTGCCTCCCACGGCCTCGGCCACCCGGGCACGCGAGAGAAGGGCGGAGGGATAGCAGGAGCGAAGCAGACGGCCGCCATCGGGCTCACCGTGACAAAGAAAGAGCCCCAAGGGTTGTCGCATGCCTATTTCAGGATGCTCGGCAAGAAACGAGGCCATAGGACGGACGAGGCGCCCTTTGTCCACGCTCGCGCCGATTATCACCGCTTCAGCTTTCTCGATCGCTTCCGGTGTCAATTGCGACAGGTTCTGGATATAAGCGTCAGCGCCGATATGGGCGGCCAGACGCCGGGCGCACTCCTCCGTACCCCCGAAGCGGGAATGATAAATTATCAGGGTCTTCATGGAACCTCCGTGGCATCTTAGATGCTGAGGGTGGTTGGAAAGTTACGGGTTGTGACCGGAAATATGCTTTTTCGTAGTTTTTAGGCCCGCCTGCCCGGGTAGGCGGGCACGCGCTCCTCGTTCCAGTAGACTCAAGCGTTTCTCAATCTCTTCGGCGGATAGATTCCGCCTGTATTTTTCCAAGATGGCGGGGTATTTGGCCAGTACATAGGGAATACGCGCCTCGCAGTGGCATGGATTGGCTGGGTCTACGAGAGAACATCGCCTCCGGAGGTGTGCTTGGATGCGGTCCCGCGCCCGCTTCAAACGGGAACGGACCACGTCCGCTGAGACCTCGAGCACTTCGGCGATTTCAGCGTACTCGAGATCGAGCACCTCCCGGAGGATGAAGACCGATCGCTGTTCGGCTGTTAGGAGAAATGTGTAGTACCATTGGCAACGCTCGCTGATCTCTGCGGCTATTTCCCGCTCCGCAAGCTCGCGGACAGGATCAGCGATCCCGGAACCGCTCCAAAGGTCCAGACCGATCTCTCGAGGCCGGGACGCATCCTCGAGGTCTTGCGCGATCATCTCACCACGCCGTAGTTTCTCTTTTTCCCGTAGTATCCGGTTGAGCGCGATCCGGTAGAGCCAGGTTGAAACCTCGCTTCTGCCCTCGAAACTTTCTCGCGCCTTCCACGCATCAAGGAGTGTCTCCTGGAGAATATCTTCGGCCATCGAATCGTCCATGAGCATGCGACGGGCTAGGTTTTTGATCCGGGAACCAAAGGTCTCCGCCCATGATCGGACTAGTTTGTTCTCATCCATGAATAGGGCTCCATTCGACAAAGTGTAGCATATGATTCTGCAGGAAAAGCTGGAGAATAGGGGATTCGCCCTTCGAGGCTCGACCTCGTGTCTCGCTTCTCCGGGCCGCCTCGCTCGCTGGCGGCGCCATAAAGCGCTACGCGCTTTGTACCGAGTGGAAATGATGTTTGTGTGCGCTATCGCGCACGACGGTATCCATGGGCGCCTTCCCGCGCTTCCGCGCGGCGCTCGCTCGGTTCGAATCCCCTATTCTCACATGGCTTATGAATATGAAACGGCCACCCGTTGAGGGTGGCCGTCATGGACGTGGAGAATAGGGGATTCGAACCCCTGACCTATAGATTGCGAACCTATCGCTCTACCAACTGAGCTAATTCCCCATGGGTTACAGGAATACTGTGGTGTTACTATACCGGAGGGGAGGGGGAGGATCAAGGGGAGTGTGTTTAGGTCGGTATATATGCCTGGATGCGATACCTTTAGAGAGTGCCTCGAAGCTTGTTGGGCTCTGAAAGCTGCAACAATCTTCGAGGGACCCCATAGCGATGCCCGATTCCGACGGGAGGGATGATGGCTGTACGCATTCGTATCATTGCCGCAGTGGTGGCGGCGCTTGTGCTTTTGGTTTTCGGCACAGCCCAAGCGGGTACGGTAAGCCGTACACTTGTCTGCTATTACGTTGTCGAAGAGGGCGCCTCAAGCGGTGGTAACTCTTTATTTAATAAGAAAATGGCATTTGAACCCGAGGTTCTTCGCAGTTACTGCCCCTCGACCTTTTCCCGTGGTCCGACAGGCTTTGTAACACGGGCTGAGGGGAGCTTCGCCTACCAGGCCGAAACGCCGGTGGCGGTGGATCGAAACGGAAAGACTGTTCTGTACGAGGTCGAGGTAAAACTTCGTACCGATACTCCTCCTGCGGCGGCTAAAACCCTGACAGTCACGATCGATTTCGCCGATCTCCGGACAGGCAAGGGGCTCGTTCAGCCCGCCGTCAAGGCCATGGAGTATGCGGCCGCGAAGGCGGGTATGAAATCGGGCTGGGCCTGGATTGTTTCCATGAAGCGTACCGGGTCGGGCAGGCTCGAGGCGGTGGTGGGGCTGGCAAGGTAGGCGTGTCGAACGGTGTCGGAATCTTGACCGACGTACGGATCCAGTAGTTACTATAAATTTACAGCTTACAGGCATGGCGATCTCCGTTCTCATCGATTAGATATTTAGGCATCCTTGTTGTATCGGAGAAATCTATGAGAATCGGTCAGAAACTTACAATCGGCTTTCTATCGATCGTGGTTATCACGATCATGATCGGAGTCTTCGCGATTATCCAAATGGGAAGGCTCAACGCTTCAACAAAGGACATGTACGAGCGGATGACTGTACCGCTCGGGCATCTCGTGAATATGGCGATGAACACGCAGCGTGTACGTATAAACCTGCGTGACGCCGTCGATTACGGCGGAGGCTCGAAGTACGATGCCACCGTAAAACTCATAGCCGATCTGCGCGCCGAGGTCGCGAAGGATGCGTCGGTGGTAAAAGCGACCCTGTTCTCGGAGGAGGGCAAGGCTTCCTTTTCGGCCTTTGTCGAGAATAATTCGAAGTA
>CAZXXZ010000092.1:0-4630 GCA_964644505.1 uncultured Treponemataceae bacterium
TTTCTCGCGAGACATAGGAACACTGACCGAGCGCAACCCAAAGCGGAGCGATTCGGGTTCTCGCGAAAGCATGAATCGGTTTACGGTTTTTTTTACTGTTTGCAAATACTTCTACTCTATATAATACTCTATCTCATGGAAAGAACTGGCGGAGCAGGAACGACGGAGGACCGAACCGAGGTAAGCAAAAAGGCGATTCTCTGCATCGACGACGAGGTCGTCATGCTGCTTGCTCTGACACGGGAACTCAAGATGGCCTTCGACGGCCGTTTCCTCTACGAACAGGCCACCGACGCAGAACGCGGTCTCGAAATAGTCGAAGAACTCGCCGAACAGGGTATCACGGTCATATTCGTGATCACCGACTGGCTCATGCCGGGCATGAAGGGCGACGAGTTCATCGAGCACATACACGAACGCCATCCCGAGATCAACGCGATCATGATCACGGGCCAGGCTGATCAGGCTGCGATCGAGCGAATCAAGCGGAACCCATCTGTCCGGGCCGTCATGTCCAAACCCTGGAACGCCCGGCAGCTGATTGCGATAATCGAAGAATATGCGGACAAGCTCTGATCTATAGTAATCTACTGAAATATATCGACGGGCTTCAGCGTCACGAATCGCTTCGTAAACACGGAAGTTTTATCAATTTTTCTGTAATAAAGCCGTCCGCAGCAACGCTTCTACGTTCCCGCGGACGGCTCAAGCGGACAGGCGGGGGCCCGTCAATTCTAGGGGACCTCTAACAACCCTGTTGGTTTTTCGAGGCTTCCTCTACTTACTTTTCTTTGCGATTTGAGCTTCTGCTTCTGTTTCTGCCTTTTGCATCAGGGCTCCTGCGATGATTTCGTTGCGCGCGAGCGCGACTGCGTCGGGGGTCACCGCTGAGAGCGGTGGCCGCTCTCCGCCCGCACCGCTTATGACCGTGACTCGTTCGGCGGGAACCATGCCGATCGTCTGCGCGAAGGGGGCGATGAGTCTGTCGAAATTGTCGATGATCCAGGCACGAGCAGCGCCGGGGCCTGCTGCGGCGAGCTTCTCGAGGGCAACGCCCGCCTGGTCGAGCTCGGCCTTCGCCTTGGCGGTCATGAGCGCAGCCTGCGCCTTCGCGTCGAGGATCATCTTTTCTTTTTTCGCGATAGCAGGTGTGACGATCTCGGCCTTGAACTTGCGCTCGAGCATCTCGATTTTCCGTCGCTCCGCCTCGATTTCCCTGCGGATACCGGCGACGCGGGCATTCGCGCCGCGCGATGCTTCCTCGACCCCGACCATCATCCGCTGCGTGGCCTCTTTGACCCGAACGCGCGTCTCGGCCCTGAGACGCTCGAGTTCGTTCTCGAGGGTCTTCACCTCGGTCTCGGCCCGCCGCTCCTCCGACTGCTCGGCGCTCGCGGCGCGGGCCTCGGCCTGGGCCTGGCGGGCGTTCGTCTCCGCGGCGACCGACTGCACGCGCTTTAACAACGCGATATACAGGTCCGGCTCGACGACCCCCGGCAGACGGTGGTCGTCGACGTCCGCGATGTTCATGGTGGTGATGCCCAGTCCGATGTTCTCGAGGTCGGCCTTGCAGACGTTTATCATTTTGGCGACAAGGATGTCCTTGTCCTTCATGACCTGCTCGGGAGTCATCGACGCGATCGAGTCGCGCAGGTGCCCCTCGATGATGTCGCTGGCCACGCGCATGAGCCCCTCGCGGTTCGCGGCGATAGTCGAGATGCGCGTGACGGCGTGCGCCCTCCCCGCCTCGTTCGAGGCGATGGCGAATGAGACCGTCGCCTTGACGTTGAGCGGCACTATGCCCGCGGCTATGGCCGAATCGACGACGACCTCGATCGTCATGGGCGTGAGGTCGATCTTATGGAATTTCTGCAGAAGAGGGATGATGAAGGCGCGGCCGCCCGAGAGCGTTCGAAAACCTTTTCGACCGCCCGAGCCGGAGACGACGCCGAGTTCGTTTCCGCCGACGATCTTCATGTTCGCGATGAGCTGGATGAGCACGGTGACGCCGACGAGGACTCCAAGAACGATGACGAATCCGATCATTTCACGCCTCCTTCGGCTTCGGCTGCTGAAGGCGAGACGAGCGTACGCACGTCGATACCGAGCGCGTCCCGGAGCGTCGTCAGAAATTCCGCGAAGGCGCGCGGGCCCCGGTTCGCGACCGAGGCCGCGTCTTCGTCCATCGCCACGATGGTGTCGAATTTACCGGAGGCGGACTGCGCTTCTTTCCACGCTTCGAGAAGCCCGGGCAGCTTCTGATCGAGGAAGAGGAGGCTCGCCGCGGCGTCGCCGAATTTCTCGATGAGGCGCGCCTTCTGCGCGAGAATTTCGTTGCGGGCGGCCTCGCGTATCGAGACGGCTTCGCGCTCGCCCTCGGCGACGATGCGGGCCGCCTCCTCCCGCGCCGCGGCCTCGAGCACGGTCTGCGACTGGTTTTTGAGCTCCTGAAGGGCGACGAGTTCGGTCTGCACGAGGGCCTCGCCCTTGTTCTTCGCCTCCTCGATCGACTGATCGGCGGTGAGATTCGCCTCTTGTATCGCGCCTTGTGATTCGCGGCGGTAGACCTCGAGAGCCTGCCGTGCGGCGATGATCCGCTCGTCCGCCTTGGCCTTCGCGACTTGAATGCGCCGCTCGGAATCCGATTCGGCCTGGGCCGCGATGGCGCGGAGGCGCGACTCTTCGATCTCGACCTGGCGTCGTTTTTCCGCGAGGGTCTTCTGGGCGAGGTTCGCGATGTAATTCGAGCCGTCCCAGATTTTCTGAAGCGATACCGAAACGACTTTCATGCCGAAAGAACGAAGATCCGAATTGATGTCCTGCACGAGTTCGGCGCGGAACTGGGCACGTTCGCCCATCTCCCGCTCGGCGACCGCGGTGGAGGCCGGCCCCAGATCGCCTCCGTCGTCCTCCATGCCGATGGCCTGCAGGGGTGTCGCCTTGTTGAGCGCGCCGCGGAAATTACCGACGAGGGTCTGTTGGACCTGCTCCCTGATCCTTGCCCTGTCCTTGCCCATGAGGCGCTCGACCGCGTTGTAGAGCATGGCTTCGTCGTCGTCGTCGATACAGACACAGGCGGTCGCGTCGGCACCCATCGAGATGCCGTTCGCCGAATTGACTCCTTCTACTTTGACGTTGACGGGGTAAATGCCGAGGTCGAGACTACCGAGTGCCTGAAAATACGGCAGGACGAAGGTCCGTCCGCGCTCGACGGTGAAGCCGAAAACCTTTCCGTCGCGCACCGTCCTGCGGCCCGTCACCACCAGCAGCTTGTCCGGAGGTGCGACTTTTATCATCGCCTTCATTATTCCGATGAAAAGGAAAAACGCTCCGACGCCGAGAAGACCTCCGGCGAAGGCGCTCAAGCCGGCCAAAAAACCCATGTTATTTCTCCTTTCCCTGTATCGATTCCGACAGCGACTCGACATAATAACAGTCGTCCGAACACTCGACAATGCGGACTCGTTCTCCTTTGGCGAGCGACTGCGAGGGATCGACCGATTTTACATAGAGCTCGATGCCGGCCCCGTACTTTTTTATTTCGGCTTTGCCGATCCTGCCGGGCTCGACCGGCACGATCACCACGGCTTCTTCCATTATAAACTCTTCACTTTTAAAACTCGAATCGAGGTCGCGTCTGACGAATCGTTTTACAAGTCGCGCTATCGCAAGTGTCAGTATTCCGGCCCCGAAGGCCCACAGGGCTCCTTCGAAATCGCCGAGCCCGCGGAATCCGGCGAAAATACCCGTCGCGCCGGCGCCGAAGGCGAAGAAAACCGACGACCTCAAAACCGAGACTACGCGCGAGACCGCCGCGACCCCGGCGCCCCCGGCGCCCCCGCGCCTCGAGCGTTCGAGGAGGCTGATCGACGAAGCGGCGCGCTGCAGGTCCTGGCCGTCGTCGTGTGCGCCGCCGTCGTGCGCCGCCTTGTGCGCACCATCGTGCGCGTCCTGTACCTGCCCCCCCTCGTGATCGTGAACAGAATCCACGCCGCCTTGGTGCCCTAGGCCTGCATCGTGCCCCGATGCAGTCTCGCCGCTTCCGTCGTGATCATGCTCGTGCCCGAAGACGCCGAAAAAGCCGAGCAGAAGCACCCCGGCTCCGTATATGAGCAAGCCGAGGTAAATACCGCTTATCATGGGTAATGATTCTAACACAGAGAGAATAGATAAGTAATAGTAAAACTCTCCACTATGATCGATTCGACCGCGTGAGTATCATTGAAGTAAAGACTCAGAGATATGGACGACTATAACGACAATACTGGAAACAAAGCCGTGACTGACCCGACACGCGCGATCGGCCTTGCGGACTACGGCTTCGACGAGAACATAGCCGCCGAATTCGCCGCCGCCGAAAACTCGTTCGCGGCGGCGTCCGACGGCAGGATCGAAGCGGCGCGTGTCGTTGAAACGGGGCGGGGAAGCTGCCGCGTGGTGCTGTCTCGGAACGGCGAGGGCGTCGAGGAGATATCGGCCTCCCCGGCCGGCTCCCTGCTTCACGCCTCGGGATCGAGTTCGCTTCTACCCGCGGTCGGCGACTGGGTCGCACTGTACCGGGATCGGAGCGGCGCTTCAGCCAGGATCATGACTGTTCTTCCCAGGCGCAGCATGTTCGCGCGCAAATCCC
>CAZXXZ010000093.1:0-4626 GCA_964644505.1 uncultured Treponemataceae bacterium
AGGGCGAGTGGGTCGACATGGTCAAGTCGGGCATCATCGATCCGGCGAAGGTCACCCGAAGCGCGCTCCAGAACGCCGCTTCCGTCGCCGCGCTCTTGCTCACCACCGAGTGCGCCATCACCGACATTCCCGAGAAGAAGGACGCCCACCCCGCCCCCGGCGGCGGCATGGGCGGCATGGGCGGGATGGATTACTGATTTCGGAATTGTCCATGTAGCCATTGAAGCGCCCCCGCTCGGGGGCGTTTCTTTTTACCTGTCGCCCATGACGCCCATGTAGACTGAGCCTTCTCGATCAGGAAACGCCTACTTTGAACTCCTTGATGCGCTCGCCGCACTAATCGCAGCCGACATGACCTAGGCAGATGAACGACCCCAGCGGCGGGTACGTGCCGTGTTATTTGACATCGCGGGCCCTCTCGGCCTACAGTGGGCGACTTATGCGGCAAGCTGATCACTCCTTGGTGCGGACTTTGATCGGGCTTACGGGCAATGCCCGCGCCTGCGTCTACACGGAGCCCATGTGGGGCTTCTCGATGATGCTCTGCCTTCCCTACGCCTCGGTCTACATGCTGGCGCTCGGCATCCGGGACTTCCAAATAGGCCTGTTGACCACGATCGGGATGCTGTCCCAGATGGTCTTCGGTCTCCTGGGGGGCGTGATCACCGACAAGCTGGGACGCCGCAAGACCACGGCGATCTTCGACTTCATCGCATGGAGCCTTCCCTGCCTCATCTGGATGCTCGCGCGGAACTTCTGGTTCTTCCTGGGGGCGCAGCTTATCAACGGCGCATGGAAGGTAACTCAGAACTCCTGGGATTGCCTCCTCGTCGAGGATGTCGAGAAGGAAAAGATAACCAAGGTCTATTCCCTCGTGATCGTGGCGGGCCAGCTCTCCGCCCTCTTCGCGCCGATCGCAAGCCTCCTCGTGGCGCGTTATTCGCTCGTGCCCGCCGTGAGGATCTTGTACCTGAACGCATTCGTGGTGATGACGGCCAAGATCATCATCCTCTACGCCGCATCCCACGAGACGGCGACGGGCGTCATCAGGATGCGCGAAACCAAGGGGAAAAGTGTATTTGAGCTCCTGGCCGGTTACCGCGACGTCATCAAGATCATTCTCAAATCCCGGGGAAGCCTCTTTTCCCTCGCGATAGCCGCTCTCGTGGGAGCGGTCGGCATGGTGAACACCACCTTCTGGCAGGTGATCGCGAACAAGAAGCTCCTCGTGCCGGACGCGGCCCTGCCCTTCTTCTCGATGCTGCGCTCGGTGATCGCGATGATCCTCCTCTTTACGCTGATCCCCAAGGTCACATCGTCGATCCGCCTCAAGATGCCCCTGCTTTTAGGCTTCGCCTCGTACTTCGTCGGGCAGCTCGTACTCGCTCTCATCCCCGCGCCGCAGAACGCGCTCGGGCTCTCAGGCTACGCCTTCCTCTGTCTATCCCTGGTCTTCGACGGCTTCGGGGTCGGCATTCTCGCGATGCTCGCCGAATCCCTGGTAGCGCTGTACGTCGACAAAAACGAGAGGGCGCGGGTGATGGCGATCCAGCATACGGTCATCATGCTGGCGACCGCGCCCTTCGGCCTGATAAGCGGCCTCTTGTCGAGTATCAACCGTACCCTGCCCTTCGCCCTGACCTGCGTCCTCCTGGTCGCGGGGATACTCTGCACCCTTGGATTCTATGGAAGGAGCGCCGAAGCTGCGCAGGAATAAGGTTTCGAGCATGAGTTCCTGCCGCATCATCTCGCGGACCAGGGCAGTCGGCGCATACTCTCGCTAACCGAGTTTTTCTGGTATAGTCCTATTCCCCAGGGAGAAGGCGAATGAAACAGATACATGCGAACGCACAAGCCGACGATCTCGCGAAGATGTACGAGGACAGTTTTACGAGCTCACATCACTTCAAGCCGGGACAAGTGGTGCAGGCCCAGGTTGTTTCGATTTCCAAGGACTGCGTTTTCCTGCAGCTGGGCGGGAAGAGCGAGGGAATCATCGACCGCGACGAACTCTGCGACGAGAAGGGGAATCTCTCCATACAGGTCGGAGACTCGCTCCGGGCCTTCTTCCTCAAGGCCGAGGGCGGCGAGTTGTACTTTACCACCAAGATCAGCGGAAAGGCCGCCGGGGCCGCGATGGTTGAGCAGGCCTATCTCCAGAAGATGCCCGTGGAAGGGCTGGTCGAGAAAGAGATCAAGGGCGGCTACGAGATCAGGATCGGGGAGCTGCGCGCCTTCTGTCCCTATTCGAAGATGGGCGAACGGCGATCCGACAATCCCGCGGAATACATCGGCAAGCGTCTCTCATTCAAAATCCAAGAATACAAGGACGGCGGCCGGAGCATCCTCGTCTCGAACCGGGCTATCCATGAAGAAGCCCGGGCGAAGAGGCTGGAGGAGCTGAAGAAGGAGTTCCGTGAGGGCATGGTCGTATCGGGGACGATCGAATCCCTGCAGCCGTTCGGCGCCTTCGTCGACCTAGGCGGTATCCGCGCCCTCCTGCCCGTCTCCGAGATCAGCCGTTCCCGAGTGGAGGACATTCAGGCTCACCTGTCGGTCGGTCAGGAGATCAAGACCTCCATCCTGAAGATCGATTGGCAGGGCGAGCGCATCGCGCTGAGCATGAAGAGTCTCCTCGCCGATCCCTGGGACACGGCGGCTGAAAGATACCCTGTGGGCTCGAAGCACACAGGCAAGGTCGTCCGCCTTGCCGATTTCGGCGCCTTCGTATCCCTGGAAAGCGGCATCGACGGCCTCGTGCACAGCTCCGAGATCAGCAAAGCCGGCAGCCGCGGCGCGAGAGGCGAACTGGCGCTGAAGGTCGGACAGACCTTGTCGGTGGAGGTCCTCGGTGTGGACCAGACGAACAGAAGAATTTCCCTGAAGCCCGCATCCTCGATCGAGGAAGACGAGGCCGCCGCCGAGTACTTGAGCGACACAGGCGATTCCGAGACCTACAATCCCTTCGCGGCATTGCTGAAAAAACGGTAAGCGGCGGCAGGGGCGTAAACGCTACCATCCCCCCATCTTTTAAAATCTGAAAACCCCGATACCCTGTGCCGCCATGGAGGAACGCTATGAAGCGGTACAGCACGAAAGAACAAACCGACCTTAGTAAAGCATGGCAGTCGAGCGGTGAATCGATCGAAGCATTCTGTAGACGCCATCAGGTAAGCGTTTCGAGTTTCATGCGCTGGAAGCGGACAGCCCATACTAAGACAGGCACCAGCGAACGTTTTCTGCCCGTGACAATCAGCGCTCGACGGAATGGCCAGGTAGCGTGCCCAGTGCTTTCCGGTCGATACCGAGCCGCGCCGCAATCTCCTTGGGACCATATCCCTGGCGCTGCAGGTCCTTGATGTGGTCGATCTGGTTCATCCGAAGCATTCCCTCCCCCCTGTAAGCTCAATCCTACAGGGCTGGACCAGCGTCGGCATCCCTCGCTTTTCGTGGGGAATTTCGACGCTTTTTTTGTCCAAACTCAAATGCTTTTTCTGGGGAATTTCAGTTTACGATAAACATTCCGGTTCCTTTGAGCACCGCGATCCTCACCGTCTCCTTGTGGACATCCATTCCGACGGAAAATACACTCTTCATCGTGGCCTCCCGATACATTGTGGCATGCCGCCCGGGCGGCTAATCCACGCTACTATATCAGGGAGGTCACTTCATATTGTCTTACGTATCGAAGGATGGGGAAAAGTATTCTGTATGCTACAAAAAAGATGCATAAGCGATGGTTTTTTAGCAACTGAAAGAAAGATGTATAGTAATAATTTGTTTTAGAGATCCGACTCAAGTCATTGTGGCATGCTTTTTTCAAGAAAAGTGAACGCTCACTCATTTCTTTAGTGCACAGCTTTTTTAAATCATTATTTATATCGATAGGAATTACAATTCGCCCGAATATGGAGAGATATTGTCATTGAATAGTTACGTTATATTTAAATTTTATTAAAATCAATCTTGACATGCTCATAGTCCGATATTAACATCCTCTTGCCATGCTAGCAGGGCAATGTCCACGTGGTTGGACGGAAAGTATGCGAAAAGGAGAAACAGATGAAAGGTTTCGTTTTCGTAGAGGCCGAAGAGCTGGCGAAGGTTTATGGGATGGGTGGAGATAGCGGCGGCGGAGACAGCGGTAGCGGCTATAGCGGAAGCGGAGATAGCGGAAGCTCTAGCACGCCTGAGCATCAGACGCCCTACGATCCCAATGACTACCATTGCGACATAATCGCGTACAATCTAGCTGTCGACAATGGCCATCAGGCGGGAAGCTGGGATGGAAATACCCAAACCGTCAATCAGATATTCTCTGGGAATTATGCTTCGGAGGCGGAAACTGCTCCCGAGGCAGGATCGTGCGGTTATGTTTTCTATGACTGGAACAATGACGGAACTTTCGACCACATGGAGTATTATGAGTCGAATAGTTATGGAAGCTATACCGTTTATGAGACAGATGGCATAAATGAGAACACTCAGGCCGTGACGTATTATAGCGCCAGTGACACTAATGGAAAAACTCAAACCGGTTCAGCGGCGTTTGTTGCATTGAACTGATTCATTAGGGAATTCACCTCCGTTATGAATCGCAAGATACATGACGGGGGTGCTCTTCGG
>CAZXXZ010000094.1:0-4308 GCA_964644505.1 uncultured Treponemataceae bacterium
TGCGGGAGCCCGGCCGGAGCGCCGACATACCCGGTGGCCAGTATTTGATTGTCTCGAGCTATGACGCAACCCGATCGTCCTCTATCGCAGGTCGCCCGCTTCGCAATAGCGTTGCAGACTTCCATAAAATACTCATCCCAGGTCGGACGCTTGTACTCATGCTCGGACATCGCAGACCTCCTTGTTAAACCGCCCCCCGGCTTTCGACGTGTATTTGCATTCTCATCGGGCTTTCTATCGGGCTTTCTATCGACTCTCTCTATACTATCGAACCTATCCCATGTGACAATAGGGGAGCCCGGACTCGTTTTCGGGGCCGCAACGAGCTTCGAGGGAGAATCCAACAGGTTGATGGCAAGCATCGAGTGTGTCATCACGCTGTCAAACAGCCGGCTTTTCTGTATGGAGGTACCATGCACACTATATGTCGAAAAGGTCTCATTGCCGTAATCGCCCTGAGTACAGTGTCGATCGCCTGCAGGCAGGGAGAGCGGCTTTCCGACGGCATGTACGCGCGTATGACGACCGCCCACGGCGATATTCTTATCCGTCTCGAATATCAGAAGACACCTTTGACCGTGTGTACTTTTGCCGGCCTCGCCGAGGGAAAGCTCGATGCAGCCGGCGCGAAACCCTTTTACGACGGACTCACGTTTCACAGGGTCGAGCCCGGTTTCGTCGTTCAAGGAGGCGATCCCGAAGGCACCGGCCGGGGAGGCCCCGGATTCATCTACCCGAACGAAACAGCATCTGGATCCACCTTCGACACAGAGGGCGTCGTCGGCATGGCAAACGCCGGCCGCCACAGAAACGGATCACAATTTTTTATAACGCTTTCAGCTGCCCCGCACCTCGACGGCGAGTTCACGGCCTTCGGTTCGGTCGTTTCGGGCATGGAGGCTGTCAAGCAGATACAGGTTGGAGACCGGATATTAAAGGTAGAGATACTCCGAGTAGGCGCCTCGGCCAAGCATTTCCAAACGAACCAGTCGGCATGGAACAAGCTCTACAATGCCTCGCTCGAGACGAAACGGAATAACGATCTGAAGATACTACACACAAGATGGCCGGATTTGACCACCGACGAATCCGGCCTTTTATCAAAGCTAATCGAAGAGGGCGCAGGGCCTGCACCCTCGCGGGGGAGAACGCTCAGCGTCGCGTACAAATTGATGCTGATAAACGGCGAGGTCGTCGATTCATCCGACATGCATGGCGGGGCTGTGGACTTCCAGGTTGGGACGGGCCGGCTGATCGCGGGTTTGGACACGGCCCTGCTCGGTATGAAGCAGGGAGAACGTAAAGTCTTCGTCATCCCGCCCGAGCTGGGCTTTGGCAGTATAGGCGTCGCGGGTACGGCGATCGAGCCCTTCGCCTTCCTCGTCTTCGATGCGAAAGTTGTCCGGATCAAATAGCGTTTGCGCGGTCTTGACGCCCTGGACGTGGGAAAAGGTTTCTAGCTTTCCTCTCGAACGCGCCAACGTCCTTCGACGTACTCGAATCGGGCTGCGTTGAAATCCAAAAGCCGCCCGTCCTCGCCAGAGGCTTTTACCGTGCTTTTGAGCGGATTCACTTCGATGACGCGGAATAGGGTTCCGTCGTAGGGGAAACGCACGCCCTCGCTCGGCAGCTCCCTCCGCGCGTCCCTGTAGAATCCATACTCGTAGGCAAGGCAGCAAAGCAGTCTTCCGCAGGGACCGGATATCTTCATCGAGTTGAGCGACAGGTTCTGGTCCTTGGCCATTTTTATCGATACCGGGACGAGTTTATCCGTGACGCCGTGACAGCACAGGACGCGGCCGCAGACACCGCAGCCGCCCGTCACGCGAGCCTCGTCTCGAACGCCTATCTGCCTGAGTTCGATCCGCATTTTGAACACCGAGACGAGGTCCTTGACGAGCTCGCGGAAATCCACCCGGGACTCGGCGCTGAAATAGAACAGGACCTTGGGCTCCTCGAGGAGGTAGTGCGCCGACACGAGTTTCATAGGCAGATTGCGGGCGGCGATCTTCTGTCGGCAGATTTCGAATGCCTTGCTCTCGCGTTCGCGATTCGCCTCGGCCTTTCGCACATCGTCTTCGGTGGCGATGCGCTCGATCTTGACTATTTCGTCGCGCGCGACTGCGCCGAGGTCGAATACCTGACCCTGGAGTTCACACAAATCCCGACCGTAGCGGGTCGGAACGACGACCATGGTCCGCGGCGACAGAACCGCCGTCCCGCTATCGGTAGAGTCGGCTGCAGGCGCGGGGGTCTCGTAACATGCATAGAAGGTTTCATTCGAGTGCAAAACCTTTACTCTATAGACCGGACCTTCGATAGTGCACGGCGCTTCCGACCTGGGACTTGCGGGCACCTCGTCTCGCTCGTGCACATCCTCGTCCTCGAGCTGCCGAAGGTCCTCATCCGCCTGAATACTATGTTCATCACGATAATCGCCCATACCCGTTCCTTCACTGCAAAAGATCGACGAGCAAACCGTTGATTTCGTCGATCCTCCGCAAGATTTCCAGATTGTCCCTTTGGTTCCGCAGTATTTCGGCGCCGAGTTTTTCAAGGGACTCGTCGATGACGGACACCCGATAGTAGATGTTCCGCTTGAGGACGTTGCGGCCGGAGGTTATCTGCTCGACGGCGTACGACCGTTCGACGACGTAGTGGATGAAGTCCCTGACGGCTTTTTTGTACGCCTGAACGAGGTCGATGCTCGGATTCTCCTTGAGCCTGTCGCCGGCCTCGTGCACGCTATCCAAAAGCTCTTCGAGCTCGGCCTGGGAGAACTCGGCGTCGCGAGAGACCGAAGCGTTTTTGCCGCGAGATTCTTCGACCGCCTTGCCCAGCACGGCCCGGAAGGGTCCTCGGCCCTTCCCGACCTTTTTCTCCTCATCTTTCCGCTTGGGCAGGAAAGAGGGTCCGAACGGATTTATTCCCTCGGGGAACTCTATAGCGGCCATCGCGCGCTACTCCCCGCCGCTCTTGAGCCGCGCCGAGTCGCTGCGGAAGGCATACTCAGTCGACTGCGACCGCGCGAAGGACGAGTGCCGGAACTTTCCCAAAAAACGCCGATCGTCGCCGTGAATTTTGACAAAAGCGGCGAGTTCCTCCTCGGCCGCCTCGGGCCTTCCCGTGACGGCGATATCGCCGTGCACGATCGTGCCCTCTTCGGCCTCGAAGTGCGGGGCGAAGACATTCCCGATAACGACGCCCCCGGACAGGAGACGGAGGCTTTCAGTAACATAAATATCGCCCTTCACCGTCCCTCCGACGACCGCCGATCGCGCCCGGATCGAGGCTTCGACGCGCGCCAGGGTGCTGATGACGACTTTGCCCGTGACGCGGATGCTTCCGCGGACGTCGCCGTCGATCCGCAGAAGACCGTCGACGTCGATGTCCCCATCGACGGCCGATCCGGCGCCGATAATCGAATTGACCAGGGTGTCCTTGAAATCAGCCATACGAGGTCCGCTCAACCGCCCTGTGCCGGCGCCGTCGAGGCCACCGCGCGGATATTCAAGAACTTTGTCGGATCGATCACGCCCGTTCCGAGATGCACTTCGTAGTGGAGGTGCGGTCCGGTCGTCATGCCGGTGTTGCCGATAAGCCCGATCACCTGACCCTGCTTGACCTTTTCACCCTTCTGGACCCTCGAGGCCATGAGATGGGCGTACCGTGTGATAAAACCATGACTATGTTGAACAATGATGTAGTTGCCCAGACTATTGTCGAAGCCGATGGCGACGACTTTGCCGTCGGCGGTCGACACGACGGGGTCGCCGGTGCGGTAGGTCGAAATATCGACGCCTTTATGAATGTACCATTGTCCTGTGAAGGGATTTTCGTTCTGCCCGTAATACATAGAAATGTGACCGGCCCCGCTCTTGACCGGCCAGATGTTCGGTATTTCCGTCAACACGGCCCCTTGGTTCTCGAGCAGGGATCCTATCTCTTTCAAGGGATCGATCGAGCGTTCGAGATAATCCGTTACGCGCCGCAAATCGCTGATCTCGCGGACTGAGCCGGAACTGACCGTCTGCGTCTCGAAAAAGGACGCCAGATCCCCGGTCTGGAAGGGAGAGTTCGAGTTCGAAGGCTTGGCCCCTATCTTTTCGAGAGTACCCGACAGGGCGCTCTCGAAGCGCTTGGCGGCGGTGACAAGTTCGCTCGTCTGCTCCCGCAGGGTGTCGAGGCTGGCCTGGGTCGCAGCGAGATCGCTCGAGCGGGCATGCAGTCTTCCCGTCGTGTCGGAGAAACGAACCACGGCGACGATGAAGAAGACGAGGGCCGCAGCCAGGGCGGTAAGAACGCAGG
>CAZXXZ010000095.1:0-4042 GCA_964644505.1 uncultured Treponemataceae bacterium
AAATCATACCATGGAAATCAGGCTTTTATTTCAAATTGTTTTGGACACTACTGATGCAATATATAGTAAAAGAACTTTGATTTGGTTTCGTATCTCTGCTACTGATGGATAGGAGCACTACATGACGATTTACGTGGACAAGAACGCCCCCACGGGCGGAGACGGCTCGCGGGAAAGGCCGTTTACGACTATTCAGAGTGCCGCCGATATCGCCATGCCCGGGGATGAAGTACTGGTCTCGCCCGGCGTGTACCGCGAGTATGTCAGTCCCGTGCACGCGGGAACCGAGGACAAGAGGATCGCGTATATCAGCGTCGAGCCTTTGGGGGCGGTGATAACGGGCGCGGAGGAGGTTAAGGGCTGGAACCATTTTCGTGGCAACGTGTGGACCGCCAGCGTCGACAATTCATTATTCGGCGGGTACAACCCCTACACGACCTTTGTCTATGGCGATTGGTACTTTGCCGGGCGCACGAAGCATACGGGCGCGGTGTACTGCAATAATAAAGCGTTGTATGAGGCTCGATCGCTCGAGGAGTGCGAGGCTGGCGAGGTAAGTCCCTACTCATGGGAGCCCGAGGCCTCGCGGCTTAAGTGGTACGCAGAGCAACGCGACGGGAAGACGGTGTTCTATGTCAACCTCCTTGGGAAAGACCCCAACGGCGAGAACATGGAGATAAACGTTCGCGAACAGTGTTTCGTGCCCGAGAAGACCGGTATCGGTTACATAACCGTACGGGGCTTTTTGATTACCAAGGCAGCCACGAACTGGGCCCCTCCGGCAGCATATCAGAATTGCATGGTCGGGCCTCATTGGTCCAAGGGCTGGATCATCGAGGACTGCGAGATCTCGAACAGCAAATGCTCAGGCATCGGTCTTGGCAAGTACCTCGATCCCGACAACAACCATTATTTCACGTACAAGCATGTGAAGAGCCCGACGCAAATGGAGCGGGATGCCGTCTGCAGGGGCCAGTATCACGGTTGGCTCAAGGAGAAGGTCGGCAGCCACATCATACGGCGCAACAACATTCATCATTGCGAGCAGGGCGGCATCATCGGCAGGATGGGCGGCGTCTTCTCGATCATCGAGGACAACCATATCCACCATATCAACAACATGATGGAGTTGGGCGGGGCGGAGATCGCCGGCATCAAGCTCCACGCGGCCATCGACGTCATCATACGGCGCAATCACATCCATCATTGCACCATGGGTATATGGACCGACTGGGAGGCGCAGGGCACGCGAATAACCGGGAATCTTCTTCACGACAACCAGAAGCCCGCCTTCGCGAAGCAGCTCCCCGGCGGCATGATGAGCCAGGATATCTTCGTCGAGGTCAGTCACGGTCCTACGCTTATCGACAATAATGTGCTGCTTTCTGACGTTTCGCTCCGCATGGCCACCCAGGGCGTCGCCATGGTTCACAATCTCATCTGCGGCTCATTCACGTCGGTCGGCGCGGGGGTCGACTCGATTGTCGAGGGCAAGCTACGTCAGCGCTATACCCCCTACCATATACCGCACCGCACCGAGGTTATGGGTTTCATGACGATACTTCACGGCGACGACCGTTTCTACAACAACATCTTCGTTCAACGATGGCCGAGTGAGGATGTGGATGTCCGCAGCGACAGCGAGGAGAAACATTTTACTGAGAACCGCCGCGTTGGAACTCATGTCCTCGACGAGTACGTGACCTACGATGAGTGGATCAAGGGTTTCGACATGGACAACGAGACACCTGACATGAAAGGCATCGAGCCGTATCATTTCCGTCCGCTCCCGGTCTGGGTCGATGGTAATGTCTATCTCGCCGGCGCGCGAGCCTATAAGAACGAGAAGAAGAAATTGATCGATGAGGATGCCGAGGTCCGTATCGAGCTCTCCGAAGAGGGCGGGAGGATGTACCTCCATACGAATATCTTCGACTATATCAAGGAATTCGCCGTGAACCCGATCGATTCTGATGTATTGGGCAAAGCCTTCGAGCCCGAGCAAAGATACGAGAACCCGGACGGCACGGATATAGTGTTTGACCGGGATTATCTTGGGAACAAACGAAGCGGCACGGTCATTCCGGGACCCTTCGCGCAGGGGTCTGCAAGGCTGGCGCTAACCTGACTGAACATATCGGATTTCTCGAGGGGGGCCTCGAAAAACTTGAGTTTTTCGAGGCCCCCCAATGATACTCATCCTGCAATCACTGTAGGCGGTCTACCACCCCGGATAGCGTTCGCTCCAGTACATGACCTCGGGCTCGTCTTCCGGACGCATAAACTCCACGTTCATTGAAGGCCATCGAGAAAGGCTTGCCAGATCGTCCGCCATCTCGGTTATCACATCGCGAAGTTCCAGCTTCGAAAGCCATCGTTCGGGTATTTCGTCGTGCCCGAGGGCTGCGCCGAGGATGTTGCCGGTGATCGAGCCTGTAGAATCGCTGTCGCCGGTTATGTTAACGGCCATGCGTACCCCGTGCTCGAAGCCCTTCGCTCTGAGCGCGCAGAAGAGCGAGATGGCGAGGGCCTCGGGCGCCGTCCAGCCTTCGCCGAGGCGGGGTATGCACGAGTCCGCCGGATCGTTTCCGCCCGCCAGGTCTATCGCTTTTTGAACGGCTTCGAGGGTTTCCTCGTGGCCGTCCTGTGCTATGAGGATCCTTCGCGCAAGCTCGATCGCGTCACCGAGTTTCCTACCGAGCGTCAGGTAATAGATCAGGGCGGCGAAGAATCCGGCGGGAAGATGGCCGCTCCTGTGGCCGTGGGTGATGGCGGCCGATGCCTCGCCGCTTTCAAAAGCCGTGCTGCCTTCATCGACAGCGCCGTCGTTCCAAAGCGATGCCGTATAGAGACCGACCGGAGCCGCCCGCATGAGTCCGCCGCAGCCTTTGGAGGAGTTGGGGGCGACGTGACCGTTCGGCTCGCCGATCGTCGCGATCAGCGCAGACAGGCAGGTGTTGCCGGGCGCTCGTCGTGCGTGAAGCTCGGGGATTGAAACCAAAAAGCCGTCCATGTATTTCCCAAGTTCTTCGTTGTGGACGCCCTGGGTGCCGAGCCACCTGAGGTATGAACGATGGGCCATGCTCGGGTAGTGGCCGATTCCTCGTGCGCTTGAACGGACATGAAAGCGCAAAAGCCCTTCGACGGTGAACAATGTCATTTGAGTGTCGTCGGTGATGGCGCCGATCCGGCCGTAGGCAGGAGCGAAATCCTCGATGCCCGATCGGCCGAAGGTCTTGCGGATGTCCGCAAGGCTCATGAACTCAACCGGCGCGCCGAGGGCATCGCCCACCGCGCCTCCGAGAAGGCAGCCTCGAACTCGACCGGCCAGATCGGGAGAAATCCGATGATGGGGGCGTCGAGCTTCTGAAGCTTCATCCCTGACGGGCTTACAGGATCGAACATAGTTTTCTTGTTCAAAGGTTTCAATCGCATTTTTGCGTGCTTTCCGGACCTTGGCTATCGCCTTGTCCGGGTCCATGCCGAACTCGACGAGGAGGCGCGCGGCGATTGTGCCCGACCTGCCGAGCCCGCCCCTGCAATGGATGCAGACCCTCCCGCCTTCGCGAAGCAATTTGCGTATCTTCGGGCCCTCGGCCTTCCAGGCCTCCTCCCACCTCGCGTCCGGAATCGAGACATCCTCGATCGGCAGTTTGATGTGTTCGATCTCCTTCGGCATCCGCCGGCTCATGTCGGCGACGCCTTGGCTTTCGTATTCGTGGGGCTCGATGAGGCTCACGAGAATCCCTGCCCCCCAATCGCGGATCGCCGCGAGGTCCAGATCGAGATCGCGCTTCCAGGGACCTGATCGCGAATCTTGAGTGATCCTGCCGGGGCAGAAGGTGATGCCGATTTTCCCCGTCGTAGTGGGAACTTCTACCTCGTCGATACGAAGAGGGTCGCTGATGCTGGTTTTCGGAGTGGTAGTAGGGTTCATAATTGGCTTTAGCCTCTCATGACAGGATTGAAGATTTCAAATTGTATTTATTCTCAGTAGTGTCCAAAATAATCATATGAGTTCCAACTGTCCGAAAGCTTCTAT
>CAZXXZ010000096.1:0-4007 GCA_964644505.1 uncultured Treponemataceae bacterium
CGCTTGAGCCGACGCAAAGTCCCCGCGCTCCATGGCGATATTCGCCAGGGTCTCGCATACTTCGGGATCGCCGGGACGGTTTATCTGAGCTAGTTTCAAGTCACGCTCTATCACTGAATAGCTTTGCGTCTCGGCGGGATTTGCACGATAGAGCGCAAGCGCGCGTTTCGCCAAAAAACCGGATTCCCCCGGCATGAAACGGCACAGCGAAGAATAAAGTTCGGCGGCTTCCTTATACTTATGTGCACTGTACGCGTCTTCCGCTTTGCGAAGCAGATTGGCAATTTCCCTGTCGTTCTGCGGATCAACATGTGCTTGTGCCGATTCCTCACTCGCTTCGGCGAGGAGATCGCCGGCTCGAACGCAAAATTTGGAAAGTCTTTTCTCGACATCACCAAGCCGTTTCGACAGCGCGTCAAGGGAATGTTCAGTTTTTTGATTCTGCTCAGTGTAATAAGACAAGAGTTTTTCGTTCGTTCCATACAGAGCGGCGTTTAGTTCTTCTAACTTTTTTAGTACTATTTCACTTTCAGATTGCGTGCTGAAACGTTCCGTATTATTTCGGTTTGAGAAAATGGCAACACCGACGGCGACAAGAGCGATAACCGAAGAACAGACACAGAGTCCGTCGATGCGCCGTACAAAGTCAGGTAGTCGCTTACGCATATCGTCTTCATACGGCGCGCGACTCACCGGCCTGATTGAAGTTGAAGGGGTTTTTCAACAAAAAAAGAGCCGCACCTCCGGTGCGGCTCACTACCAGCTTCGATGTCGAACTCGATGTTTGTCGACAGCCTGTCTCAGTCTGTCATTTCCCGTCTTTCGCCCGAATCTCAACCCTTCTGATTTTCCCCGATATCGTCTTGGGCAATTCGGGGACGAACTCGATGATGCGCGGGTATTTATACGGGGCAGTTACCTTTTTCACGTGCTCCTGAAGCTCGGTGACGAGCGTATCGCTCGCCTCGTAACCCTTGGCGAGAACGACGGTAGCCTTCACCACGGCGCCTCGGTCGGGATCGGGCACACCGGTGACCGCGCACTCGAGCACCGCGGGATGCTCGAGGAGGGCGCTCTCGACCTCGAAAGGTCCGATGCGGTAGCCCGAGCTTTTTATAAGGTCGTCGGCGCGCCCGACGAACCAGTAATACCCGTCTTCGTCGCGCCATGCCATGTCTCCCGTATAATACAGGCCGTCGTGCCAGGCCTTCGAAGTTAGCTCCTCGTCGCGGTAGTATCCTTGGAAAATGCCCCAAGGCTTGCGCTTGTCGGTTCTCAGCACGATCTGCCCTTCCTCGCCCGCCTCGCAGGAGCGGCCGTTCTCGTCGACAAGATCGACGTCGTAGCCGGGGCTCGGCTTGCCCATCGAGCCAGGCTTGGGTTCGATCCATTCCCAGTTAGCCAGACTTACCACAAGCTCGGTCTGACCGTAGCCCTCCTTGAGCTTCTGCCCCGTCGCCTCGAGCCATTTCTCGTAGACCTCGGGATTGAGCGGCTCGCCCGCCACGCTGCAGTGCTCGAGCGAGGAAAGGTCGAATTTGGAGAGATCCTCCTTGATGAGATAGCGGAAGATGGTCGGAGGGGCGCAGAACGACGTTATGCGGTACTTTACGATCATCTCAAGAAGATCGCGCGGCTTGAACTTGGTTCCGTAGTCGTACACGAAGATCGTGCTCCCGCAGATCATCTGGCCGTAGAGCTTGCCCCAGGCAGACTTGGCCCAGCCCGTCTCCGACACGGTCAGATGCAGACCTCCCGGACGGCACTTGAGCCAGTAGGCCGCGGTAATGATATGGGCGAGGGGATAGGTAAAGTTGTGCGACACCATCTTCGGCATGCCGGTCGTGCCCGAGGTGAAATACAGGAGCATCCGGTCGTCGTTCTTCGTCGAGCCTGAACCGCTCGGCCGCTTGAAGGTCGGCGAGGATGTTTCGAGCGAGGCGTTGAAGTCGAGCCAGCCATCGCGCGACGAGCACGTGAGGGATCCGAAACTCACGAAAGCTTTCTTGACGAGACTGGGCGACTTCGCCTGGGCCTCGTCGATCCTGTTCATTATCTCGGGATCGGCGATCGAGACAATCATGCGTATATCGGCCGCGTTGTTGCGGTAAACGATATCCTTGACGGTCAAAAGATGCGTCGCGGGGATGGCGACCGCGCCGATCTTGTGCAGCGCGATAATCGCAGTCCAGAACTCGTGACGGCGACGCAGGATCAGCATGACCGGATCGCCTTTTCCTATCCCGCAGGCTGAGAAGAAATTCGCGGCGCGATTCGAGTTCTCCGACAGCTCGGCGAAGGTGATCATCCGCTCGTCGCCCTCGTCGTTGCACCACATAAGAGCGGGTTTCTCAGGCTCCCGCCTCGCCCATTCATCTACGACGTCAAACGCGAAATTGAAACCGTCCGGAATAGTGATCGTGAAATTGTCGCGAAAATCCTCGTACGAGGAGAATTCGGTTCGTGGAAGGAATCGTTCGAGCACGTCGGTCTCCTTAGGCTTTTATCGTGATCGCAAGGAAGGTCGCAGGTCCGTCGCCGAGGGCGGCCATTGCGTGTTTTTTCCCGGAATCGAAGTACAGGGCGTCGCCCTCTTCCATAACAAGTTCATGCCCGTCGACGACTACCTTCATCTTTCCGGAAAGCAGGTAATTGAACTCCTGCCCCTCGTGCGAGTAGCCCTGTCCGATTTCCCGCGGATCGACGGTGACCAGGAATGCCTCGGCCTTCCTGCCTGCGAAATTGTATGCGAGGTCGCGATAGCGGTACTCTTTGCGCCGCTCCACTTCGAGACCGCGACCGGAACGCACCAGACTGTAGACACGCATACGCGGCTCCTCGCCGGCGATGAAGGCGGTGACATCGACATCGAGCCTGGCAGCCGCAGCAATGAGTACGCCGACAGGGATGTCTTCCTCGCCGTCCTCGTACTTCCGGTACAGTTCGGGATCGACCTTGATTTCCTTCGCGAAACTTTCGCGCGAGATGCCCGAGATCTCTCGCAGACCTTTAACCCGTTTGGCAATCTCGGTGACAGATTGTTTCATGCCCAGCCTCCGCGGCGCAGTATATACGGCTTTTTTGATTACGCGAAGTGATTTCTATGGAAAGAAGCTCGATAAGATAACTACAGCTTTTTATTCAGGATTTTATTATATTAAAAAATAATGATATTAAAAGTGAGGTATATTATGATCCGAAACGTTGTTTCATTCCTGGTATTAGCCCTAGCCCTTGCCCTACCCCTTTATGCAGCCCCGCCCCAGCCGCTGAGCCTTGTTCCAACACTCGATCTTGATCGATACCTCGGCAGGTGGTACGAGATCGCGCGATTCCAACACAGTTTCGAAAAAAACATCGTCGGAGCCACCGCGGAATACGCCCTGAGAGCCGACGGCAAAATCGAGGTACTCAACTCGGGCTTCAAGAAAACACTCGATGGTTCGTACACCTCGGTAAAAGCCCTTGCGTGGAGGCCGGACAATTCCAAGCCCGGAGCCTTGAAAGTCCGCTTTTTCGGCCTTTTTACCTCGGACTACCTGGTATTCGGTCTGGATGAGGAAAACTACAGCTGGGCCCTTGTCGGGAACAATTCACGGAAGTTCCTGTGGTTTTTGTCGAGGACTCCGACAATTTCGGAGGAGCTGATGGCGAAGATGCGCGCCATCGCCGAGGCCCAGGGCTTCGATGTATCGAAGCTCTACCTTGTTCCACAGAAAGCTCGCTGAAGCTGAGCCCGCCGATCGATTAACAGTGCCTTGATGCTTGTTGAAGTTATTATCTGGTAAGAAGATAAGCCTGAACCGCCTGGCTCTTTCTCCTATGCGTAACTCTCAACAAGCTTCGAGGCACTAAACGAGGCACTTAATTTCTTTCCATAATGGTTGTAGAAAAAATCATAGGTAAAACCTCCTTGATTAATACTTAAGCATTCTTTATATTTCATAAATCTTCAGTAGTGTCCAAAATAATCATATGAGTTCCAACTGTCCGAAAGCTTCTATATA
>CAZXXZ010000097.1:0-3961 GCA_964644505.1 uncultured Treponemataceae bacterium
GCCTGGTGGCCGCGCATGCATTCATTCTCCGTCGGCCTTCCCGGCGCTCCCGACACGAAATACGCCAAAATCGTCGCCGATGCGATCGGCAGCCAGCACCACGAGATCGAGTTCACCGTGCAGGAGGCTCTCGACGCGATACCCGATGTGATCTGGCACCTCGAGACCTTCGACGTGACCACGATCCGTGCGGGCACCCCGATGTACCTCATGGCTCGAAAGATCAAGGCAATGGGCATCAAGATGGTGCTCTCGGGGGAGGGTTCCGACGAGATATTCGGCGGCTATCTCTATTTCCACAAAGCCCCGAACGCGACCGAATTTCACGAGGAACTCGTGCGCAAACTTTCGATGCTCCACTTGTATGATTGCCTCCGCGCGAACAAGGCGATGGCCGCCTGGGGCGTCGAGGCCCGCGTGCCCTTCCTCGACCCCGAGTTCCTTGATGTCGCCATGAGCATCGATCCCGAGCACAAGATGATACGGAAAGCCCCGGAGGGATCGCCGCCCAAGGCCGGCAGGATGGAAAAGTACATTCTCCGCAAGGCCTTCGACGGCTGGATACCCGACGAGGTTTTGTGGCGCCAGAAAGAACAGTTCTCCGACGGCGTCGGCTATTCGTGGATCGATTCGATCAAGGCCTTCGCCGAAAAGGAAATTTCCGATTCGGTCATGGAGAATGCGCGCTACCGTTTCCCGGTCAAGACCCCGCCGACAAAAGAAGCCTATTGGTTCCGCACCATTTTCGACGAGCACTTCAAGAATCCGACCGCCCCCGAACTCGTGCCGGACGGCCCCTCGATCGCCTGTTCTACGCCGACCGCGATTCGATGGGACGCCGCCTGGGCGAAGATGGCGGATCCTTCTGGACGCGCCGTCGCCGGAGTACACAACCAGGCAAAGTCTTGAGGGAACCTCTAAAAACCCGGTTGGTTTTTAAGGTTCCCTCGCAATTCCCGCAAGGGAATTAATTCCCTTGCGGGAATTGCAGCTTTATTAAGGTTGACCTCGAAAAATTGAAGTTTTTCGAGGTCTCCTTGATATATCCCTCGAAGCTTGTCGAGCCCGGGATCGAACAGTAAAACCCCCTCACTATCCCGACCTTGGGACCGCTATATGGAGCGTCAACAAGGTTCGAGGAACATATACGGAAACCTCTAAAAAAAAACCGGATGGTTATTGAGGCTCCCTCTCCATTTTCATGAGGTGGAGGTCAATAAATGAAGTTTTCCGACGTCCTTATATATTAGAAAACCGTTTTCTTTCAATTTTCATCCACGATCTATTGACGCATTTACTTTTAGCGATTAGCATTATTTTTGCCTTCGTCGACGTTTCGACGTTTATCCTGTGTTTTTGAGGAACCGGTATGTCTCCGATCAAAATAGTCGGCGAAAGCCTGGGTACCATGCCATGGGAAGACCGACCCGCCACATGCTCTTCGATCGTCTGGCGGCATTCGGGCAATCCGATCATCGACTGGAATCCAAGCCCCTCCTGCGCCCGGGTCTACAATTCGGCGGTCGTACCCTGGAAGGATGGTTTCGCCGGTGTTTTCCGCGCCGATCATCGGAATGGGCGGGCGCATCTGCATGCGGGTTTCTCGAAGGACGGGATTCGCTGGGACATCCGCGACGAGATGATCGTATGGAAAGACGAAGAAGGCCGGGACTTCCAACCGGGCTATGCCTACGATCCGCGGGTGGTCCGTATCGAAGGGAAATACTACATCACATGGTGTACGGACTTTTCCGGCGCCTCGCTCGGACTCGGTTTCACCGAGAACTTCGAAACGTTCACCCGCCTCGAGAATCCGAGCTGCCCCTACAATCGCAACGGCGTTCTGTTTCCACGCAAGGTCGGAGGCAAGTATCTGCTTCTCCATAGGCCGAGCGATCCGGCGCATACGCCCTTCGGCGATATCTACCTTTCGGAGAGTCCGGACCTCGTCCATTGGGGCAGGCATCGGAAGGTCATGTCGAAGGGCGGCTCGGGGTGGTGGCAGGGCACGAAGATCGGAGCCGGAGCCGTACCGATCGAAACGAGCGCGGGCTGGCTTTTGCTCTATCACGGCGTCTCCTGGACATGTAACGGCTATGTGTACAGTTTCGGGGCTGCCATACTCGATCTCGAGCGGCCCTCGAGAGTTCTCTATCGAACACGGGACTACCTTCTCACGCCCGAAAAACACTACGAGACGACCGGCTTCGTGCCCAATGTGACCTTCCCCTGCGCCGCGCTCTGCGACGCCTCGACCGGGCGACTCGCCATTTACTACGGAGCCGCGGATACCTATGTCGCCCTCGCCTACGCGAAGGTCGACGAGCTTGTCTCGTACATCATGGAAAACTCGGAACTCGTCCCGGGCGACGCCGACGAGGGCAGGTTCTGACTTGGCCGCGCCGTGATAGTATCCACTGTGGAGTCGCTATGACCGATCACCGCTTCCCGCCCGAGGATACAGCGAAACTCGAAGGACTCGCTTCCCGCATGAAGACCGAGGTCGAAACGGATATTCTCCCTTTCTGGCTCAGGTACATCGATCGCTTGGGCGGGGGCTTCTACGGTCTTGTCCGAAACGACGGCAGTTTCGACGCGTCGGCGCCGAAGGGGCTCGTCGCCCACTCGCGCTTTCTGTGGACATATTCGGCCGCTTTCCGCCGCTATGGGAAGGCCGAGTACCTCGATGCCGCGCGGGCCGCGTACCTGTGCCTCACAGGGAGGCTCCGCGACGCCGAGCACGGCGGTTTCTGGTGGGCGGTCGATGCGAAGGGCCCCGAACGGAATGAAAAGATCATCTATGGACAGGCCTTCGCGCTCTACGCGCTCTCGGAATACTTCACGGCCACCGGCGAGCGTCCGGCGCTCGCACTGGCGCTCGAAACCTACGGTCTGTTGGAGCGCGTCGCGCGAGACCGCGAGTTCGGCGGGTATTGGGAGGCCTGCGACCAGGCCTGGGCAGGCCCCATCGCTTCCGCCCTGAGCGACAGCGATCTTCACTGCGACAAATCCATGAACACCAATCTCCACGTCCTCGAAGCCCTGTCCGCTCTCTATCGCGCAACGCGGCGGCCCGAGGTTCGCGAGTCTCTTTCCGCGCTTCTCGATGTCTTTGTCCGCAGGGTCTTCGCGGGCAAACCCAATCTCGGCCTCTATTTCGACCGGAAATGGAACTCGATGACCGACCACGTATCCTGGGGCCACGACATCGAGTCGTCATGGCTCGTCATGGAAGCAGCGCACCTGGTATACGGATTTCCCTCCGAGAAGGGCGCACATGCAATCCCTCGGCATATCATCGACACACTCCAATCGGTACGGGAAGGTATCCTGAAGACACTCGAAGAAAACGGCGGCTCCCTCCCCCGCGAATGCGCCGGGGGGCATATCGAAACTCAGCGCGACTGGTGGGTTCAGGCCGAGTCGGTCGTCGGCCTTGTCGACGCATGGCAGTCCACGCAGGATCGCCGTTACCTCGACGCGGCGATCCGCGTCTGGGACTTTATCGAAGACAAAATCATCGATCACGAGCACGGCGAATGGTTCTGGGGCGTATCTGCGGAAGGGCTTCCCAATCTGTCGATGCCCAAGGGCGGCATGTGGAAGACCCCCTACCACAACGGCCGCGCCTGTCTCGAAATACTATCCCGAACCGAGAAAATCCAACACCTTGTCTCGGCGAGGAGAGAATCTGTTTTCGAATCGCGCAAGGCCGCGGTGATGCGCGAGTGGCGTGAAATCATATCTCGAAAAAACGAAGCTGTGCTGCCCGGCAACGGGATCTTCGAGCGCTACCGCTATCCGATTCTCACCGCCTCGCACATTCCGCCCCGCTGGCGCTACGATTTCGACCCTGAATCCAATCCGTATTTCATGGAACGGCTCGGCGTCGAGGCGGTTTTCAACGCGGGCGCGATCAAGCTCGACGGAGCCTACTATCTCGTATGCAGAGTCGAGGGCG
>CAZXXZ010000098.1:0-3699 GCA_964644505.1 uncultured Treponemataceae bacterium
CGAGTTGGTGCACCTGGTTTATTTTCGTCGCGGCAATGTCGTAACTGTAGACTCCCACCGTCCCCTTGCCCTTCTTATGTACGTCGAGCATGACTCGGGCCGCTTCCTGCAAGGGTTTGTGGAAGACCGTCATGATGACGCTTACGACGAATTCCATGGTCGTGTAGTCATCATTGAGGAGAAGCACTCGGTACTCGTCGGGCTCTTTCACCTCATCGTCCGAACGGGTGAGTACCTCTCCATCGAAACTCGAGTCCGTCGCCATGGCTTGTTCTATCCTAAAAAATACCGATTGACCATTGTAAAAACAAGCCCTTGCGCCGCAGGGTTCGGCGGCGGGAGATCCCGTCGCGGCGGGACTGCTCGGAACCGCCTATCCTTGACAGCGATCGCGGTGCGCGGCTATTTTTTTGCGAACGGCGAAGAAGGAGACACGCAGCCGCAGATATCCGAGCTACAGGGAGGGCGCGCCTCGGGCCGGCTGCCCGAGGCGCGGCGTGGAATTCCGCAGATTCTGCGGCTCCGCGCGGATTCGAGATTGAGAAATCCCCCAGCGAGGATGCGGTGAGCACCACTCCGGAGCCGCCGCGGTGAACGGCGCATGCCTGCGCCCAGTATCCGCGGCCGGGAGCTCCCGTAACAGGGCGGAGAGTGCGGCGTCCGTCATGGGACGCCGAATGTAAGGTGGTACCGCGGATCGACGCGGAAGGGTTCTCGCCTGGCGGGGCCTCCGCGGGATTCGTCCTTACGCGAAGGCGCGCCGGGCGTGCAAGCGTCCATGCCGAGCTGTCCGCGGGGGCAGTCCCGCGGGGGCCCCTGGCGTTTCCGGCGCCTGCCTTGGAGGTGCTTTATGTCCGCGAATATCGAGACCATCCGCCACTCGGCATCCCATGTTCTGGCCGAGGCCGTCCTCAAGCTCTACCCGGGCGCCAAGCTCGGCATCGGGCCCGCCATCGAGGACGGGTTTTATTACGATTTTCAATTGCCGAAAGCGATCACCGACGAAGATCTTCCTGCGATCGAAAAGGAGATGCGGCGGATCATCGCGAGCGGAGCCGAGTTCGTCCGCTGGGAAGTGTCCAAGGACGAGGCGAAAAAACTCTTCGCCGATCAAAACTTCAAACTCGAACTTATCGAAGAACTCGAAGGGACGATATCGACCTATGAGCAGGACGGTTTTCTCGATTTGTGCCGAGGACCCCATGTGGCGAACACTCGGGAGATAAAGCCCGACGCATTCAAGCTCCGCGCCGTTGCGGGCGCGTACTGGCGCGGCGACGAAAAGCGGCCCATGCTCACCCGTATCTATGCTTATTGCTTCGCGAGCAAGGCCGAACTCGAAGCGCACCTCAAGATGCTCGAAGAGGCCGAGAAGCGCGACTGCCGCAGACTCGGCAAGGAACTCGACCTTTTCTCGACCCACGAAGAGGCGGGTCCGGGGCTCATCTACTGGCACCCGAAGGGCGGACGCTTCCGCGTCGAACTCGAGAAGTGGTGGCGCGAGGAGCATTATAAGAACGGCTACGAAATTCTATTTACACCGCACATCGGCAAGAGCTGGCTCTGGGAGACCTCGGGCCACCTCGGTTTTTACAAAGAGGGTATGTACTCGCCGATGAAGATCGACGAGGATGATTACTATATAAAGCCGATGAACTGCCCCTTCCATATCATGATCTACAAGAACTCGAGCCACTCCTACCGCGAGCTGCCCCTGCGCTGGGCCGAGCTTGGAACGGTCTACCGCTACGAGCGCTCGGGCACCCTCCACGGTCTCATGCGCGTGCGCGGCTTCACCCAGGACGACGCCCACATCATCTGCACGCCCGACCAGATCGAGGACGAGATCGTCGAGGTTCTGCGCTTCTCGCTCTATATGCACAAGACTTTAGGTTTCAAAGAGATAAAAGCCTACCTCGCGACCAAACCGGCGGGGGAGGGCGCCGTTGGAGAACAGTCCCGCTGGGATCAAGCAACCGCCTCGCTCAAGAAGGCGATCGAGAACGAGGGACTTTCCTATCAGATAGACGAGGGCGGCGGCGCTTTTTACGGACCGAAGATCGATCTTAAGGTCAAGGACGCGATCGGCCGCGAGTGGCAGCTCTCGACCATTCAGTTCGACTTCAACGAGCCCGAGCGTTTCCAGATGGAGTATGTCGATCAGGACGGCCAGCGGAAGCGGCCGTATATGGTTCACCGCGCCTTGCTCGGCTCGATCGAGCGCTTTTTCGGCGTGTATCTCGAGCATACCGCCGGCGCCTTTCCGGTGTGGCTCGCGCCCGAGCAGGCCGTGGTCATTCCGGTCGCGCCTGCCTTCGACGAGTACGCGAAAAAGGTCGCCGCCCAACTCAAGGCGGCGGGCCTGCGTGCGCGGGCCGAGCTTTCCGACGCCCGCATGAACGCCAAGATCCGCGAGGCCCAGGGGCAGAAAGTGCCCTACATGCTCATCGTCGGACAAAAAGAGTCGGACGAGGGCGCGGTATCCGTGCGCAAGCTCGACGGCAGTCAGGAGAACGCTGTCAAGCTCGGTGATTTCATAACCCGGGTGAGCGATAAGATCGCTCACCACGACGTGGAAGCATGATGGAAGATAATAAAGCCGAACGTCCCGGTTTCTTGAGAATGAGCGCCCTGCTCGGGGTCGCGGTCTCGGGCTGTGTTTTGCTCTACGTTCTGCGCGTCCTCGTCTCGGGCCGCAGTTCGTATTTGTTTCTGGTCTGGAACCTTTTCCTCGCCCTGGTCCCCTACCTTTTCGCCGGCCTTGGGACCTATCTCGCCTCCCGCGCACGTGAACAAAAGGCGCAGAAGCTGATCGCGGTCTTCGCGGCCCTGTTCTGGCTCGCGTTCTATCCCAACGCGCCGTACATCTTCACCGACTTCATCCATGTATTCAACCGCACCTTCCTCCGCGGCGCGCCTTCGGAATGGATCGGCCTCAACGCCCTGATCTGGTACGACATCATCATGAACTCGGCCTTCGCCTTCGCGGGACACTTCATCGGTCTTGCATCCATGTGGCTCATCCAGCGCTGCGTCGCACAGGTCTGGGGCAGACTTACCGCGCGGATTCTCGTCGCGCTCGCGATACTGCTCGCCGGCTTCGGTATCTACCTTGGACGCTTTTCGAGGCTCAACAGCTGGGACCTCGTGTTTTCAGCCGAGCTGGTCATTTCCGAGACGGCCGAGGCCTTGTCCGATCCCAAGGCGATCATGTTCTCGCTCGCCTTCTCGACGTTCATTTTCCTGACCTATGCCTCGCTTATTTTCTTCAAACGCCTCGATGCTCCGGATCCGACACGAAAGGAATGAACATGGGGATCGACCTCAACCTTCGCAGGCTCTCAGACGAACTGCCCGCCGGCCTGTCACCCGACCAGAAGGCCCGCGCTCAGACCTTGTTCCTCAAACGGCTATCCCTGGCGGCTCATGAGTTCTACGGCGGGAAGATGCAGAGTCTGCCCAAGGCCGGGCTATGGAGCTTCGACTGGTTCAACGTCTGGTACACGCCGGGCGTCTCGGCCGTGTCCACTGCGATCCGCGAGGACAATGATCGTTCCTTCGCGTTGTCGAACCGCGGCAATCTCGTCGCGGTGGTCTCCGACTCGACGCGGGTTCTCGGCGACGGGGACTGCACGCCGCCCGGAGGTCTCGGCGTCATGGAAGGCAAGGCCATGCTCATGAAGTACCTGGGCGGCGTCG
>CAZXXZ010000099.1:0-3531 GCA_964644505.1 uncultured Treponemataceae bacterium
CGGGTACGGGAAACGTCGCCGGCTCGATACTTCTTGCGCTCGGAATCGGTATCGCCTTTGGTCTTTTGCAGGGGTTCTTGATCGCGTATCTGGAAATACAACCTTTTATAATAACCCTCGCGGGGATGTTTTTGGCCAACGGACTTTTAACGACTATTCACAAGGATCCGCTCAATGTGACCATGGCGGAGTTCGTGCAGTTAAGGGATTTCGAGATCGTGATTCCATGGCTCGGCACCACAAACCGACTCGGCAATTTCATTCCGCTCTTGATCAAGCCCGGTGCCATCGTCGTCTTTGTACTTGTAATCGTTTTATTTGTCCTGATGCACTGGTCTCGTTTCGGACGCAATCTCTACGCCGTCGGCGGCAACAGCCAGAGCGCACTCATGCTCGGAATCAATGTCAAGAGAACGAAGTTCCTTTCGTACGTGCTCTGTGGATTCCTTTCGGGTATCGCGGGCTTCGTCTTCATAATGACGACGGGAGCAGGCAATGTCGGTAACGCCTCGGGCTTCGAAATGAAGGCGATCGCAGGTTCTATAATCGGCGGAACGATGCTCACGGGCGGCGTGGGGAATCTTATCGGTTCTCCCATAGGCGCTTTGACGCTGCTCACGATCAACGAACTCATTCGGGCGGCGGGGGTCAACTCGAACTTCCAGGCGATAGCGAGCGGTCTTCTGTTGTGTATTTTCATAGTTCTGCAAAGCGGTGTCATGTGGCTGCGCGGAAGTGGCGGGTTCAAGCTGGCTCTGCCGGACTGGCTTCTGCCGAGGAAAAAGCAGGCTTAGTCGATGTTAAGTCGACTCCGACGACCTGACGCGTTGCGCGATTTCGTCGGCGTATCGGTCCAGAGCCGAAAGAATAGTGTCTATTGGGAGAGCATCGTCGATCTCGCCGCGTCTGCAGGCTTGTCGACAGGGGCGGTCGTGGCAGGCGGCGCACGTCCCAGGTGCCGCGGCCTCGCGCAATCGGCGCGCCGCTCCGAGAATGTTATCGGCCTCAAGCCTGCGCATGATGCCCATAACGTCGATCTGCGAGGGGCAGACTCGTGAGCAAGGGGCCTTCTCGCACCATTGACAGCGCGACGTCTCCGAGAAGGTTCCGTCCTTCGGACGATTGCCAACCCGTCCGCGCGGGATCACATGTACATAGTGCCGTACCGTCGGATGGTTGCGGTATTCGGGCAAGCCGCGTGAACGAAGTATAACATCGGCGGCGCTTATGCCGGAAATAGTAACGGCGGGCGTCCCCGTACCCATGACCGTCGACTCGCCGCAGGCCCAAAGGCCGGAAATAAAAGTTTTCGCAGTCTGACGATTCATGAGTTCCTGCCCCATGCAGGCCTTGGGGCCTGCGACCGCTCCACCGTTTTTTAGAAGATAGCGCTCGATGGTCGAGGGAGTGCCGAGCTCGCTGAACTCGAGGGCTCCGCGGAAGCCGGGGAAACGTCGTTCGACCAAGCCGAGCATACGGTCTGTCTCCTCGACCTTGGCGTTCCGATAGGACTCGCTTTGATACTCCGGACTCCAGGGGGACGGCCAGGCTCTCGCCGTAGGGCCGATGAGCATGAAGGAATGGAGGCCGGGCGGCGCGAGGCTCGGGTCCTCGAGCGAGGAAATGTAGAGGGTGACGTCGTTTTCGTCGATGTGCTCGGGATTGCCGATCAGCATCTCGACGGGGAAGGTGTCGGGAGGAATGGCGGATGCCCGTACGGCCCCGTAGAGCACAGAACTCGGAAAACTCGGCTCAAGGGCCAGGACCTTCTCGAGAAGCTCGGGCGGGACAGTCTCTCGCGGGAGGAGGCGCTCGTACAAATTGCGGACGGTACCGTCGTATACGATATCTCGTGCAAGGATGCGCTCTCCGGACTCCAACTCGATACCGTCTATTCGCAGGCCTCCTGCGCCGTCTCGCTCGAGGAGAATACGCGAGACCGTCGCGCCGTAGCGGATCGTTCCGCCGAATTTCTCGAGTGCCTTCTCGAGCCTGCCCGCGAGTATCATCGGCGAACCGGCCGGATAGTAGCTGCCTCCTATGTGGTTCTCGATGAACATGGTGACCGCGAGGAGTGCTGGGGTTTCTTCCAGCGTGGTATAGCAATACGTCGAGGTCAGCTTATCGAAGAAACGCAGGATTCGCTCGTCATCGAGATATTTTTTCATAATCGACAGGGCGCTTTTTGACATGAGACCGAGAAGACGGGCTTGATTGATGGGGTGCTTGAAGAATCCCTGCGCGAGCTCGAAGGAGGGAGTCTCGCTCGGCGACAAAAAGACCGAGTTTGCCGAGACGACGGTTTCATAGAGCGCTTCCAGGTCGCGGTAGAGAGCGCGGAGCTTGGTCCCTGAACCGGGAAAGAGGGCCTCGAGTTCCGATAGAAAACGCTCGGTCTCCGGCCAGAAAACCACAGCTCTGTCACCGTACCAGAGACGGTACATAGCCTCGTGGCGGTAGACCTCGATTTCCTCTTTCAACTCGTTCATGACGAAGCGGTGAGGGTTGAATCCTCTCTCGCCGAAGCCGAAAAGCATGGCCGCTCCGAGGTCGAGGGTGACTCCCCGACGGCGGAAGGCACTGCAGGAGCCGCCCGGCCGGTCGTTCCGTTCGAGGACAAGGACATCGAGGCCGCGTTTTGCCAGAAGTGCGGCGGCCGTGAGTCCCCCCAGCCCCGCGCCTACGACGAGGATGTCGCGTCGATCGCTCACTGTTGCGCCTTTTATCGCTCGCTTTCCGCGGCCTTTCTCAGTTCGATTCTCCGTTTTCGGAACTCCATGATGGGCAGATCGCCCTGGATGAGAAGCTCCCCCTTCCCGATACCGTCGGCCTTCGGAATCTGCGTGTTCACCACGCGGCGGTCCTGGTGGGCGACGATCAGGTTGAAGCGGCATGCCAGCCAGAGGATGAATTGTTTGAGTCCCGGAATGCGCATGAAGTCCTGATAGAAGCGGAGGTAGAGCAAGGTGTGTGTCTCGTCTACGGGAACGAATATACCGAGCACGCGGACTTTTTCGGCGATGCGGTTCTCCCAGAGATTCGGCAGAATGCACTCGAGTTTGTAGTCGCGCGTCGGGTCCGGGACGGGCACTTCATTAGGTTTGCGCGGTTTCGACCCGTCGTCGACCTTGTTGTACACGTAGTGGAAGAACATCATGTCGTTTTTCCATTCGAGGCCCGGACCTTCCACGAGGGTTTTGTTGCCCCGGCCTATCGTGGTGCGATGAACGAAGGGAAGGTGGACGACATCGAGCTGGTTTTCGAGAACCTTCGTGTAGTGATTGTCCCAGGGGTCCACGACGGTTTTCCATACCTTCTTGTCTTTTAGATCGTCGAAAAACAGAGGCGGGGCGAGATCTGCTGGCGGGTTGTCGCCCCACCAGATCCAGATGATCCCGTATGCTTCGTGTGTCGGGTAGGATCGCATTTTGAACTGGGGAGGCACGGTCGCATTTTTACCGTTTGCGGGAATCTTGACGCAGCGGCCGCTGGAATCGTACTCGAGGCCGTGGAAGGGGCATTGGATGTGTC
>CAZXXZ010000100.1:0-3476 GCA_964644505.1 uncultured Treponemataceae bacterium
CTGGAGCGAGGTCCTGGACGACCGCAAGTTTTTCCGCGTTATCGACTCGTCTCCCTTGCCGGAGCCCAAGGGGCCGACGACCCGCGCATGGCGGGAGAACACGTGGATGCCGATCGGACATGCCTCCTCGATAACCATGGATGAAAAGTCTCCCTACGTCGGTTCGCACAGTCCCGTGGTGCGCCTGGCCGGGAACGAGGCGCACGGCATCTATCAGGCGGGCCTCGCCCTCGACAAAAAGGACTATGTCGGCCGCCTTGTCGTCGCCGCCGATACGGGTGCGCGTGTCTCGGCGACGCTGTCCTGGGGCCCGGACCTTTCGGACAGACAGAGGGTCGAGATCGAAGCCGGCCCCTCATGGAAGACAGTCCCGCTCGCCTTTTCCTGCGGCCAAACGACCGAAAACGGTCGCCTGGAAATTAGCGGCCTGGGCTCGGGCTCCTTCAAGCTGGGCGCGGTCTCACTCATGCCGGCTGACAACGTCCACGGCTTCCGCGCCGACACGATCGCCCTCATGAAACAGATGGACTGCAAGATCCTCAGGATGCCGGGCGGGAACTTCGTCTCGGGCTATGACTGGAAGGACACGATAGGCGATCCGGACAGGCGGCCTCCGGTCTTCGATCCGGTGTGGAACGCGATCCAGCCGAACGACGTGGGCGTCGACGAGCTATTGCAGATGTGCGAGCTTATCGGCGTCGAACCCTACTGGTGCGTCAACACGGGTTTCGGCGAGAGCCGCTCCGGAGCGGAATTGGTCGAGTACGTCAACGGCTCTCCCTCCACCGAATGGGGCTCGCGGCGCGCAGCCAACGGCCGACTCGAGCCCTACGGCGTCCGCTATTGGGCTATCGGGAACGAGATGTACGGCCATTGGCAGCTCGGCCACATGGCCCCGGAGCACTACGCCATCAAGCACCGCCTCTTCGCGCAGGCGATGCGCCGCGTCGATCCATCGATTTTCATCGTGGCGCCGGGAGGCTTCGTCGACGAGATGACTACCGGCCAGGGCATCATAGTCGATTCGGGCAGCCGCCTGGTCGAGTACGGCTCTAAGCGCGACTGGGCCGGCGGGATGTTCGAGCGCTGTATGGGGAGCTTCGACGCCCTGGCCACCCACGCCTACCAAGCCGAGAACAAGCGATTCAATCTCGAGACGGGTAAGAACGAGGACATCGAGCAGAGCCTGGCCGAATGGGCCCGGGCTCCGGCAGATCGGGTCGCCACCATGGCCGACTGCTGGGAGGAGTACAAGAAGCGCTATCCTGTGCTCAACGAGGGGAAGGTGAAGGTCTTCTTCGACGAGTGGGCCTACCGCTTCGTCCAGGACCACAAGGCCTGCCTCGCCGTCGCGCGCACCTTGCACGAGTTCTTCCGCCATACCGACTTCATCGACATGGCCGGCTACACCATGGCCACCGCCTGGATCGACTGCGACCGCCTACGATCCTGCCTCAGCGCGACAGGACTTCTTTTCCAGCTCTACAACCGGCATTTCGGACGTATCCCCCTCGACGTCGAGGGCGATTCGCCGGTTCCCCCGCCCGCCTACCCGATAGGAGGCGACCAGCCGCGCATCAATACGGGCAGCGACACCTGGCCGCTCGACGTATCGGCGGCCTTGACCTCGGATCGCCGCGCCTTGACGGTAGCGGTAGTGAACGCGAGCGACGAGGAGCGTTCGCTCTCGATAGCGATACGCGGCGCGCGTACGGCAGGCGCCGGCCGATGCTGGTTTCTCAAGTCCTCGGGACTCGAAGCTCTGAACCGCGCGGGCAAGGAGCCCGAGGTCCGGATCCAGGAAGGCGAGTTCGACGCGGGCGCCTCCGTCCTTAAGATCGCCGCCTACGGCATCGAGCTGTACGAGTTCTCCCTGGCGTGACCGCCGGGCCGTGCAGAATGCGCTTGTCCTAATCGCCCCCCGCCAGCCAGTCCAAGGCTTGAAGGAGGAGCCTCTTGTAGGGCGGCAGTTCCCAGACCTCGCGCGAATGACCGGGCGCGATGTGGGCCACTCGGCCCTTGCCTTCGATCCTCGACCAGGCCATCGGGTAGGCGAGGCCGCGATCCAGCGCGACAAGGTGGATCCGAGCGTCGGGCGCGTGCGTCTCGACATAGAACTCGTCATGGACGGTAAAGGCTTCGATCCCTGCGGTGATGGGATGCTCCTCGAAGACGGGGTAGAGGGTGAAGGCGAACTGCGGCGGATGGGACACGAAGACGCCGCCGAGTAATTCGCCGAGAGCCGGATCCGACCGGCCTATGACCGTTGCGGCATGGACGGCCAGAAAGCCCCCGCCGGAGCGGACCCAGGCGATCAGCGCGTCGGATTGCGCTTTCGTCAGGCGATCAGGCCCGCCCTTCTCTCCCTCCTCGTCCGAGGTAAAGCATGTATAACTCAGCACGATGTCATAACGGCCCTCGCGCAGCCGCGAGAGCGTTTCCATATCGTACGTCGCCTCGGCCCTCGCGCCTACGGACTCCAGCAGGGAAGCGGCGTAGGCTCCGAAGCCCTCGAAATCGTGCCATTGCCCTCCGAGCAAAACAAGGACGCTCTTCCCGCTTAAGCTCATCACATCGCCTTTACCAGCGCATCGGCTGTCCGAGGTAGTCCATGTATATCGGGTCGTCGCGGTCCCAGTTCCTCGAAGCGAGACGGAAGATGCCCTCCGCGGCCTCGTCGGCTTCGATGTCGGCATCCTTCCCGCCCATGTCGGTCCGCATCCAGCCGGGATGGACGGCCAGAATCTTGAAGCCGCGCGGCGCCAGATGGTTCTGCAGGATTTTCGACAGCATGTTGAGCGCGGCCTTGGACATCGAGTAGGCGAACTCCGACTCGCGCCAGCAATCCGCGATGCTTCCCGCCTCGGAGGTGATATTTATAATGAGCTTCTTTTCTCCTTTCTCCAAAAGAGGGAGGAACTGCTGGCATACCCGAAGCGGGCCGAAGGCGTTGACGTCCATAGTCCGCATCAGGGGATGGGAACCAAGGTCGAGTTCCTCGAGCGGCGTACGCGTCTCCAGGAGGACAGCGGCGTTATTGATAAGGAGGTCGAGTGCGCCGGAAAGTTCGGCGACGCGGCTTGCCGCCGCCCGGACCGAATCGAGATCGGCTACGTCGAGCGGTATCGGGAAGAAGAGCTCGGGGTACAGGCGGCGCAGCTCGGGCGAAGCATCGTCGGGGCGATGCAAACCGGCGTATACGCGCGATCCTTCCCGCAGGAAGAGCCGCGTCAGGGACATGCCCAGGCCCTTGTCGGCTCCGGTAACGAATACGGTCTTTATCATGCTATCTCCTTTTCATGGCCCGCGATGAGTCACAGCGTGAGCATGTAGTTAGAAGACTGATGACAAACATCGAGTTTGTCATCAAGCTGTTAGAAGGTGATGCATTCGGCTCACTACGGCACGAACTCAAAACCATTTTTTTCACCGCCTCCGCGACGAGGTTTTATGCAGCTTGATAGCGTAAGCCGCGA
>CAZXXZ010000101.1:0-3051 GCA_964644505.1 uncultured Treponemataceae bacterium
TCCTCGTCGAGGAATTTGAGGGTCCGCATGCTGTCGAGCTTGTCGGCGAGTTTTATGATTATCACGCGGATGTCGCGTGCCATGGCGAAGAGCATTTTTCGGATGGTTTCAGCGGCGTGGACAGTCTTGTTTTTCGCCTTGAGTGCGGCGAGCCGCGAGGTATCTTCCACGAGGAGGGCGACATTTGCGCCGAAACGCTCCGCGATGCGCGAAAGCTCTGTCCCCGAGCCGCCTGCGGAAAGATCCTGCCTCGCCTTCGATGGTCCTGACTTAGCGTGATCGTGTGAAGCGCTCGGGGATTCCACCCCCGCGGCGGTATCGAGACATCCGTGGAGGAGGGCAGCCACGACCGAGTCCGCATCAAGTCCCATGCCGAGGACGATGTCGGCGACGCGCAGGGCGTGGACCCACAAAAGTTCTCCCGAGGCGCGCCTGCGGTCTGCATGGAACGCTTTCGCCCATTCGAGCGCCGCGGCAATACGAGCCGCGTCCGCTCCAGGATAGCTATTCCTGACCGATTCGAGAAAGCGCGTCTTCAGCTCGTCCATAATTTTCTCCCCGTCGTGACGCGCGGACGGCCCGCCAGATCGCGCACAATGCGGACATCCGAGAAGCGCGATGCGCGATACAAGTCCGCCACCGCGTCCGCCTGCGCGGTGTCCGCCTCGACCGCCAGAGCGCCCACGGGGGCGAGACGATCGGCGGCCTGGACGATGAGCCGTCGAATGAGGTCGAGGCCGTCGGGGCCTCCGTCCAGGGCGAGCCGCGGTTCGGACCAGCCGAGGCTCAGAAGGCGATCGGTTTCGGACGATTCAACGTAGGGCGGATTCGAGACAATAATATCCCATCCCCCCCCCGCCGAGGTTAGAAGATCATCGACGACGAACTCGAGGGGGCCGCCGGATCTTTTCGGATCGAGCACTGTCTCGGCGTTCATCCGCGCAAGGTCCACCGCTTCCGGCGAAATATCCGAAGCCGCGACCTTCCATTCAGGGCGTTCCGCGGCAATGCTGATCGCCACGCAGCCCGAACCCGTACAGACATCATAGACCCGCAGCGAAGGCTCTTTTTTCTCCCCGATCATATCGTCGCCCAGACGAAGTGCGGTTTCGACGAGGGTCTCGGTATCGGGTCGCGGGACGAGGACGCGCGGGTCGACCGCGAAACGACGGCCGTAAAACTCCTTGTACCCGAGAATGTACGCGACGGGCAGTCCCTGCGCGCGGCGTGCTATTTTAGACCGGTACTCCGCGGCAGCGCGGCCGTCGACTTCGTCGTTTCCACAGGCGAGGAGTCGTGCTCGTTCTATTGAAAGTGTTTCGGCCAGAATGAGGGAGGCGTCCAGGAAGGGCGTCTCCGATCCCGCGAGGGCGGCCTGACCTTCCTGCAACGCCTCCCGCACGGTCATGTCTGGCGCGCCCCCTGGCCCTGAAGGGCCGATGCGCTCTCGGACAACATGGCCTCCTCGCGCGCCGCCCGGACGAGGGCGTCGATGAGCTCGCCGATGTCGCCCTCCATCGCGAGGTCGAGTTTATACAGTGTGAGATCGATGCGGTGATCGGTGATCCTGTTCTGCGGGAAGTTGTAGGTGCGGATCCGCTCCGAGCGGTCGCCGGAGCCGATCATGGTCCTCCGCTCGGCCGCGCGCTCCGCCTGACGTTTCTGATCCTCCATCTCGAAGAGCCTGGCCCGCAGGATGCGCATGGCCTTGGACTTGTTCTTGATCTGACTCTTCTCGTCCTGGCAGTGGACGACGATTCCCGTGGGAAGATGGGTGATGCGCACCGCCGAATCGGTGGTGTTGACGCTCTGTCCGCCCGGCCCTGAAGATCGCATAACGTCGATGCGGAGATCCTTCTCGTTTATCTCGACCTCGGTTTCTTCCATTTCGGGGAGAACCGCCACGGTCACCGCGCTCGTGTGGATCCGGCCCGAGGCCTCGGTCGCCGGCACGCGCTGGACGCGGTGCACGCCCGATTCCCAGCGCAGACATTCGTAGGCAGCCTCGCCCGAGACCGCGAAGACGATCTCGCGGAAGCCGCCGAGCTCGGTCTCGGAGGACTCCATGAGTTCGACCTTCCAGCCGCGGCCGTCGGCGTAGCGCGTGTACATGCGGTACAGATCGGCGACGAAGAGCGCGGCCTCCTCGCCTCCGGTGCCCGCCCTGATCTCGACGATAGCAGGTTTGTCCGCCAGGCTGTCGCGGGGCGCGATCATGTCCTTGAGCTTGGATTCGAGATCGGCGATTTTAGTTTCGAGGGCCGAGACTTCATCGAGCGCCATCTGCCGCATTTCGGGGTCCGACTCGTCCTTGACGATCGCCTTTGCGCCATCGAGCGATGCGCGCGCGCTTCGGTATTCGGCGTAGACCTCCTCGATCGCCGAAAGTCGGGCGCGCTCCCGCATGAGTTCGCGGTAGCGCGCGGGGTCCTTGAGGAGTGAGGGATCCGCGGCCTCGGCGTCGAGTTCGCGCAGCCGCGCCGACAGGGCCTCGAGCTTGTCGATCACTGACTAATCCTTCTCCGAGAATTTCGCGCAGGTGTAGATGACGACCTCGAGTTCCGAACCGTCGCCTTCCTTTTCGATGCTGGCGGCAAGTAGTTTTTGGAGCTTGCAGGCGCCGTTGCGCGCGCACAAGGGGCAGGCTCCGTTCCCGCGCGGGTTTATTTCGAGCTTCATGCCGAAAATGGTATCCGAAAGACGCTTTGTGCGGCAATACGGGCCGACAAGCGGCCGTGCATGGGTCTACATTGCTCCACGCTTCCCATACTGAGACGCAGGCCGTGAAACCCTCGACGAGCAAGCCCTTATCCGCTATCATCGGAGCCATGCTCGATTACAAGTTCATCCGTGACAATCTCGACGCGGTCCGCAAAAACATCGCCGACCGCTACATGAAAGCCGATGCCGACCTCGTCGTCTCGCTCTACGACAAACGCAACTGCCTCCTCAAGGAACTCGAGGATGCACGCAAGGCTCGCAACGACAACGCCGCAGCCATGAAGGGCAAGGTCGAAGCCGATGTACGGCAGAAACTCATCGAGGAAGGCA
>CAZXXZ010000102.1:0-2995 GCA_964644505.1 uncultured Treponemataceae bacterium
TCCTCGTCGAGGAATTTGAGGGTCCGCATGCTGTCGAGCTTGTCGGCGAGTTTTAAAATGATCACGCGGATATCCCTGGCCATGGCGAAGAGCATCTTTCTGATCGTCTCCGCCGCATGGACGGTCTTGTTCTTGGCCTTGAGCGCGGCGAGCCGCGCGGTGTCCTCGACGAGGAGGGCGACGTTCGGACCGAAGCGTTCCGCGATACGCGCAAGCTCTCCGCCGCTTCCGGAGCCGTCCTTTTTGAAGCCTGTAGAACTCACCCTCGATTTTTCCGGCGGCACAGGCCGAGCGTCGAGGCTCCCGCCGTTCGCGAGGCAACCGTGGAGCAAAGCGGCTACGACAGAGTCCGCATCAAGCCCCATGCCGAGGACGATCTCGGCGACGCGCAGGGCGTGGACCCACAACAGCTCGCCCGAAGCCCGCCTGCGGTCTGCGTGAAAATCCTCCGCCCACGCGAGGGCCTCGGCGACTCGAGCTGCATCCGTTTTGGGGTAGGTGTTTCGAATCGATTCGAGGAACCGTGTCTTCAGCTCGTCCATGGCTTTCTCCCCGTCGTCACGCGCGGACGACCGGCCAGGTCGCGCTCGATCCGGATACACACGAAGCGCGATGCGCGAAACAATTCCGCCACCGCGTCCGCCTGCGCGGCGTCCGCCTCGACCGCCAGAGCGCCCCCGGGGGCGAGACGATCGGCGGCCTGGACGATGAGCCGGCGAACGACATCGAGACCGTCCGAGCCTCCGTCGAGGGCGAGCCGCGGCTCGGACCAGCCGAGGCTCAGAAGGCGATCGGTTTCGGACGATTCAACGTAGGGCGGATTCGAGACAATAATATCCCATCCCTCCCCCGCCGAGGTTAGAAGATCATCGACGATAAATTCGACGGATCCGCCGGATCTTTTCGGATAGAGCACTGTCTCGGCGTTCATCCGCGCGAGGTCTACCGCTTCCGGCGAAATATCCGAAGCCGCGACCTCCCATTCAGGGCGTTCGGCGGCGATACTGATCGCCACGCAGCCCGAACCTGTGCAGACATCGTAGACGCGGAGGGAAGACTCTGTTTCCCCGCGGAGCATTTCGTCGCCCAGACGAAGTGCGGTTTCGACGAGGGTCTCGGTATCGGGTCGGGGGACGAGGACGCGCGAGTCTACCGCGAAACGACGGCCGTAAAATTCCTTGTACCCTAGAATATAGGCGACGGGCAGTCCCTGCGCGCGGCGTGCTATTTTAGACCGGTACTCCGCGGCAGCGCGGCCGTCGACTTCGTCGTTTCCACAGGCGAGGAGTCGTGCTCGTTCTATTGAAAGTGTTTCGGCCAGAATGAGGGAGGCGTCCAGGAAGGGCGTCTCCGATCCCGCGAGGGCGGCCTGACCTTCCTGCAACGCCTCCCGCACGGTCATGTCTGGCGCGCCCCCTGGCCCTGAAGGGCCGATGCGCTCTCGGACAACATGGCCTCCTCGCGCGCCGCCCGGACGAGGGCGTCGATGAGCTCGCCGATGTCGCCCTCCATCGCGAGGTCGAGTTTATACAGTGTGAGATCGATGCGGTGATCGGTGATCCTGTTCTGCGGGAAGTTGTAGGTGCGGATCCGCTCCGAGCGGTCGCCGGAGCCGATCATGGTCCTCCGCTCGGCCGCGCGCTCCGCCTGACGTTTCTGATCCTCCATCTCGAAGAGCCTGGCCCGCAGGATGCGCATGGCCTTGGACTTGTTCTTGATCTGACTCTTCTCGTCCTGGCAGTGGACGACGATTCCCGTGGGAAGATGGGTGATGCGCACCGCCGAATCGGTGGTGTTGACGCTCTGTCCGCCCGGCCCTGAAGATCGCATAACGTCGATGCGGAGATCCTTCTCGTTTATCTCGACCTCGGTTTCTTCCATTTCGGGGAGAACCGCCACGGTCACCGCGCTCGTGTGGATCCGGCCCGAGGCCTCGGTCGCCGGCACGCGCTGGACGCGGTGCACGCCCGATTCCCAGCGCAGACATTCGTAGGCAGCCTCGCCCGAGACCGCGAAGACGATCTCGCGGAAGCCGCCGAGCTCGGTCTCGGAGGACTCCATGAGTTCGACCTTCCAGCCGCGGCCGTCGGCGTAGCGCGTGTACATGCGGTACAGATCGGCGACGAAGAGCGCGGCCTCCTCGCCTCCGGTGCCCGCCCTGATCTCGACGATAGCAGGTTTGTCCGCCAGGCTGTCGCGGGGCGCGATCATGTCCTTGAGCTTGGATTCGAGATCGGCGATTTTAGTTTCGAGGGCCGAGACTTCATCGAGCGCCATCTGCCGCATTTCGGGGTCCGACTCGTCCTTGACGATCGCCTTTGCGCCATCGAGCGATGCGCGCGCGCTTCGGTATTCGGCGTAGACCTCCTCGATCGCCGAAAGTCGGGCGCGCTCCCGCATGAGTTCGCGGTAGCGCGCGGGGTCCTTGAGGAGTGAGGGATCCGCGGCCTCGGCGTCGAGTTCGCGCAGCCGCGCCGACAGGGCCTCGAGCTTGTCGATCACTGACTAATCCTTCTCCGAGAATTTCGCGCAGGTGTAGATGACGACCTCGAGTTCCGAACCGTCGCCTTCCTTTTCGATGCTGGCGGCAAGTAGTTTTTGGAGCTTGCAGGCGCCGTTGCGCGCGCACAAGGGGCAGGCTCCGTTCCCGCGCGGGTTTATTTCGAGCTTCATGGCGAAAATGGTATCCGAAAGACGCTTTGTGCGGCAATACGCCCCCTTGAGCGAGCGTGTATGGGTCTACATCGTTCCAAGCCTCCTATACCGAGAGGCGGGCCGTGAAGCCCTCGACGAGGAAGCCCATACCCGCTATCATCGGAGCCATGCTCGATTACAAGTTCATCCGCGACAACCTCGACGCGGTCCGTCAAAACATCGCCGACCGCTACATGAAAGCCGACGCCGACCTCGTCGTCTCGCTCTACGACAGACGCAACTCCGTCCTCAAGGAACTCGAAGAGGCGCGCAAGGCCCGGAACGACAATGCAGCAGCCAT
>CAZXXZ010000103.1:0-2614 GCA_964644505.1 uncultured Treponemataceae bacterium
TTTTAAGCAACTGAAAGAAAGAGGTCATATAATAACTGGTTTTTAGAGGTTCCCTGATGATATTCGAGATTTTAGAGTCAGAATAAGCGAAATCGGCGTTGGTATCGTGGTAGTCCTCGCTGCTAAATTGTTGGTCTCCACCGAAACAGCGATCGATGCCGCTATAAGCGGAATGGTTGGTGCGGTAAGTTTTTATGTTATAATGCGGTTCTCCCGAGGCAGGCTGGGGGCCGGCGACGTATGGTTTTCGGCCTTGATCGGTTCTGCCTTCGGGTTTTGGACCTGGGATTTTGGGGTTTTGGCAGCAGCCTTTCTCGGAATACTGTGGGTATGTATACTACGGATTACCGGACGTCGGACCGCCGTTCGCGACATCCGTATCCCCTTTGTCCCTTTTATGTTTGTCGGGGCTCTGGCGGTTTCGGTATATAGGGGTCTTTCGGCATGATAAAGAAGCATCGGATCCTTGCGCTCGCCCTCATTACAGCCTTGAGCCTCGGTCCGCTTGAGAGACCTACGGCTCAGTCGATGAAATCGCTCGAGTTCAAGAATCAGGAGATCCGCGACATCCTCTTTGTGCTGGCGGGGCTGAATAATGTCTCGATCGTGCCGGACGAAACGGTGCAGGGCAAGGCTTCGTTTTATTTCGCGAATATGGACTTCGACACCGCATTCGCGCTCTTTATCGAATCGAACAAGCTCTACTGGTTCAAGAAGGACGGAATATACTATGTGTCGCGAATCTTCGCCCAGCGCGATCCGCAGTCGAAGCTCATCTCGGTCAAGTGCACTGACGTTCCCCTTCGGAGTCTTGTAACGACCTTGGCGAATACCGCGGGGACGACCATTCTCTACGATCAGCTCCCCGCCGACACCATCACTATGCAGGCAGAACGACTCAGTCTCCAGGAAATTCTGACGATCGCGGCTGCGAAGTATCCCGACCTCGGCGTCGAGGCCAAAGATAGTTACTTTTATATACGAAAGAAGACGCAGACCGGCCAGCTCGCTTCTCGTCCGAGCGAGGGCTATTTCAAGGTAGAGAATTCGCTGTATTCCATCGATGTCGACAAGGCGAAATTCCGCGACCTCGCGCTGGATATCTTCGGGAAGGCGAAAAAAGAGGTCGTCTTTCTCATGGACCAGGACCTCGTCCTCGAAAACCTCAAATACCGGGACAAGAGTTTCGAGGATATGCTCAGGCTTCTTCTGCTCAAGGCGGGCGGAGATTTTACGGTGTCAAACGGCGTGTACTACATCCTGGAAGTGCAGAAGCGCGACCTGCAAAGCAAGTTCTTGACCACCCTCCTCGTGCCGCTCCAGCACATCTCGATACAGGAACTTCAAAGGCTCATCCCGGCGAGTTTGGGATCGGCGAGCAGGATGAAGACTGACGATAAGGACAACAAGGTCATTCTGAGCGGAACGCTCGAGGAGATCAGGCCGCTTCTGGACTTTATCGCGCTTATGGATACGCCCAAGACCAACGGCAGTACGATACGGATCGATCTGTCCTATCTCCGCTCGGACGAGATTATCCCCCTCTTGCCTGCCGAGTTTTCGTCGTTCGGGCCGGTTTCTCTTCCGTCAAAGACGGGTTTTGTGATTACGCTGCCGCCCGCCAAGGCGGACAAGTTGCGCGATCTGGTAGCCATACTCGACCGCGCCGATCAGGCCGTGCCGATAACGCTCAACTTCATCAAGGCCGACGAGCTTTTGGCGAACCTCCCCCCATCGGTGACGGATCAAAACGTTAAAAAAACGACCGATCCCCGCATGGTTTTTTTCAAAGGGACGCAGGCCCAGCGTTCGGCCTTCCTGCGCGACCTCGCCGCCATCGATCATCCGAAACCGCAGATCAAGTACCAGGTCCTTGTCCTCGCCGTGACCGATTCAGAGTCCGACGACTGGCAGGCGGGACTGACTGTCGCGGAATCGGCAGATGCTCCGGATTATTCCCTAGTAAAGGGGGAGTTCAAGGATCTCTTAGGTGTCGGCTTCGACATCATTTCGTCATTCGGGCTCAAATTCGGAATCACGCTGCAGTGGAAGATCGCGAACAACAAGGCACAGGTGCTGGCCGACACGACTCTCACCTCGCTTTCGGGCGAGAAGATCACATTCAAAAATACACAGACCATCCGCGTCAAGGACACCGAGGTGACTACCTCGACTACGACGACGACCACACAGATCATCCGCGAGATATCGAGCGGTCTCATCCTCAATCTCGAAGGCTGGATCTCGGGCGGACGCATGATCACGATGAAGCTCGACACGACCCTCTCCGAGGCGCTTGACAGCGATGCCTCGACCGCCCTGCCCAAGACCGCGGAAAAAGTGATGAGCGCGACGACGCGGACCGAGATCGGAAAGCCCGTCGTGGTAACCGGTCTCAAGCAGCGCCAGACGAGCGTCGATACCAAGAAGGTTCCGATTCTCGGCGACATACCCCTCCTCGGCGCTCTGTTCCGTTCGCGGAACAAAACCATCACGACCATCGACTACATGATATGCATTATTCCCAGACTCGAGATGCCCGAGCTCAACCGCGAGGCGCTCGAGCGCGAGATTGTCGAGAACTACTACCGCTATCTTTTCGCGCAGGACGCCG
>CAZXXZ010000104.1:0-2552 GCA_964644505.1 uncultured Treponemataceae bacterium
TCCCAAGGAAGGCGGTCATCCGCCGCATAATGATCGAGTAATGCTCGCCCGCGAGAATTCCGCGGACCCCGGCGATCACCATCTCGAGTTCGAGCCGAAGGCTCGAGTCGGCTTCAACGAGCAATCGGCTCATGCCGCGCGCAAGGCCCTCCGCGTCGGAGCCGGCAGAGACGAGCGCGAGGGCGGATTTGAGCGATTTTCGCTTTTCGGTCGCCGCGGCGCGTTCCAGGTCGAGCGGACTGAGGCGGGCTTTATCGGCAAGCTGCGCGATTCTTATCGCGAGTTCGAAGAGAGCTTCCTTTTTTTGATGGCTGACCTTGCGGTAGTCCCGTTTGCGCACCGGGGCCTCGAGTAGAGGGAATATCGCCCGTGTCACGATCTGCCGCCCTGGGGAAGATTGTCGCGTTCCAGATCGGCGAGCGCGGCCATCGCCTTGTCGGCGCCGTAGTAAGCGACGAGCTTCCGCGACATCAGGGCCGGGTCGTCGGCCTCGGCGATCGACATGATGCCTTCGATGATCACGCAGGAGCGCAGGAAAGGCCATCCGCTGCGTTCTTCAACGGCCAGATAGGTGGCAAGAATGTCCTCGAGCGCCTCTTCGGACACTCCTTCCATGACCAATTTGAGGCCGATCGCCAATAAAGGTTCGCTCGTAGTCTTGAGTTCCGGTTCGAGAGCCTGAAAGCCTTCCGTTCGTGCTATTTTATCGAGTTCGAGAAGGCGGCGGATGAGGGGCCCCAGCCCTTTTTTCTCCTCATCGCGGCACTGAAGTCGTTTGGCGAGCTCGGCGCTCCACTGAATCATGCTCCCCCCTGTAGCTAGTATATGCCGCTCGGCGCCTATGATCAAAGTGGAGTAATACCTCTATCGCTGTTTTTTTGAGTCTTTTATATCTGTCAGCCGCTTGTACCTGGTGCACAATAAATTAGTCGATGAATACAATGAGTGTTATTGTGTTATTCGCAAGATTTAGTGTAAAATGTCATTATTCCTAATTGGAGGTACTATGAAAAAGATTTTCGTCGCGCTTCTCGTCCTCGTGTTGGCAGTCGGCTCCTCCTTTGCGGCCGATGCAAAAAAGTCCGCCCAGCCTTCCAGCAAGCCGGTTGTTGCTTCGGGCGATTTCCTTGTTAACGTCGGGATCGGCTATGGTGGTCTCGCTGCAGGTGCCGAATTCGAATTTGCGCAGACACAGGCCGGTCCGGTTTCCCTGACCTTCGGCGCGGGAGCCCGTGGCGCCATCGATCCGTTTTTCTCCACCTATGGTATGCCCTGGGCGGTCGGCGGTTTCGCAATGGGCCATGTCGGGCTTACCGGACTCGATCTCCCTCCGGGTCTTGAGTGGATCGCCAAGACCGATACCTATATCGGTCTCGGTATCGGCTTCGCCGGCATTATGGAGAACTCTACATACGACTACTGGGATTGGAAGCCCGGCATCGGATTCAGTTTCATAGTCGGAGAGTCTTACTACTTCAACGACAAGTTCGCACTCTTCGGCGAGTATGGGTATATCGGCCGTTATCGATATGAATACACAGATCCTTGGTTTGGTACTCTTTCTGCCAGCTTCCCGATGTACTATGCCGCCGTCGGAGCCATCTTCAAGCTGTAGTCCTTCGTAAAGCCGTCGCAGCGCAATCGCTGCGAATCGGTACCGGAAAACGGCAGTCAATCCCGATCGCGTCGCATGATGCGATCGGGATTTTTTCTTTCCATCGTGCTTGGTGATCGTGCTCCATCCGCCCGATCTACACATTTGATGGCTCATCGCGCATCAAAACGTTCTCAAACTAAAAAAAATGCGCTCATTTTGAAGAAAGCTTTTGCCATACTCGCAAGATGCCGATATAATGATCGATAGAAATGTCGTTCGGCGATGCGACGCTATGCATCGCATCGCCGCGGGAAGTTCGCGCGGAGCATCCGTGCGGGTCCCTGAATACAACGCGGATCGCCGGAAAGGGGATCGTCGTGCATGACAGGTAAGAACGTCGCGCAACTCGTCGATGTTCGGCTCGTCGAATTCAAACGGATCGACGAAGCCTTCTTTCAGGATTATGCGAAAATACACGATCGGCTCGAACGGATGTTGGACAAGGAGCCCCGCCCCCTGTCGGAAGAGACGGTATCGATAGTCGCCGATGAGTTTATTGCGTGGCTTTCCACGCAGGCGGCCAAAAATGTCCCCCACGATCGACTATCCCAATATCTCCGGGTCGGGCTCGGGCATCTTTGCTCGGAGATGATCGTCATCCCTCATAATCTACCCGCCGAGGAAGCTGCGATCCGGGCCTATGCCGAACTCCAAAGACGCGGTTGGGATTTGGCGACCTACGATCCCGAGGTCGCGGCGCAGGCCGTGAAACGCGTCGCATCGCTCGGTGCATCCCGCACAGCAATGAAGTTAAAAGCACAATCCAAGAAGCCTTCGTCGGCTGGATCATCCGCCGGCGTTAAGAAGAAGGTGATAGGTAATCCGAAGATCGCCGCACACAAGGCCGGGGTAAAGGCCGCGGCGGCGAAGAAGGAGGCTCTCATGGCATTGGAGA
>CAZXXZ010000105.1:0-2273 GCA_964644505.1 uncultured Treponemataceae bacterium
AGCAGATGCACTTGATTCAGCTCGCCCGGCAGAAAGGCGCGATCACGCCCTCGGCGGCGGCTGAGGAAATGGCCTGCGACAGACCGACATTGACGCTCATCGCTGAAAAATGTCTGGCCCAGGGATGGCTCGCGAAAAAGCGTCACACACGGGACCGTCGGTCGTATCGACTTGAATTGACCGGCGAGGGCGAGGAACTTCTGGACCGGATCGAACGTTCGAAACGCCTTTCGGGCCTCGCATTAGGCGATCCCCTCGATGTCCTCGGTCCCGACGAACGGGAGTTTTTTCGATCCTGTCTTGTAAAGATCGAGGCTCGGGCGAAGGAACTGTACCGCCTGTGACGAGTAGTACCAGCTTGATGTCAAAAAAAGTGCATCGAACCTTGTTGGGGCGTTTTTCCGCAACAATCTTCGAGTCACTTGCCTAAGTTTTCCTTGTCCTGCAGGTAGATACCTGGTATTGTACAAGAAACTCTTATCGTCCGGAGGACCAGGATAGATTGATCAAGCGCGTCAAGGGAAAGACCATCAAACTTGCCGGCTTCAACAACCTAACCAAGTCGCTCAGTTTCAATATCTACGATATTTGTTATGCTCGTTCGCGCGAATCGCAGATCGAGTATCTGGAATATATCGACGAGGAATACAATTCAGCCCGGCTCGAGACGATTACTGAGGATGTGGCCAGGATCATCAGGGCCCGTCTTGTCCATGTATCGACACAGGACTATGAACCGCGGGGGGCGAGCGTCGTGGCCCTCATCAACGAGGAGAGTTCCTTCCCCGATGCGCAGTTGCGCGACAGTCCGGCGCTCTCCGTTCCTTCTCCGGGCGTGGTCGGGCATCTCGACAAGAGCCACATAGCCTTTCATACCTATCCCGAATACGACGAAAGCACGGGGCTCGCGACCTTCCGGGTCGACGTAGACATTTCGACCTGCGGCATGATCAGCCCGCTCAAAGCCCTGCACCATCTCTTGGAGAGCTTCGATTCGGAAGTCGTCATCATCGATTACCGGGTCCGCGGTTTTACGCGCGACAAGCGGGGACGCAAGCTTTTTATCGATCACGATATCAGTTCGATCCAGGATTTCATTCCGGACGATTTTCTGGACGACTACACCGCGTATGACGTTAATATTATATCAGACAATAACTTCCATACGAAAATGCGCAAGAAGGAGCTTGTGCTGAAGAACCACTTGTTCGGCGACGAGGAAACCAATCTCGGCGGAAAGGAAAAGAAGCGCATCAAGAAGGTTCTGGAGACCGAGATTCAGGAGATTTTCGAGTGCAAGAATCTCGTCGGCCGAGGCGGCCTTGTATAGAAAGCGCGGATATAATGTCAAATTCTAATAACAACGGCTCTTCCGTTTCCGCGGTCCGCGAATTCCTCAATCACGACTCGGGCTTTTTCTACACGGTGAAGCGGGTGCTGGCCAAAAAAAGCTCGAAGTATCAGGAAATCGAGCTTGTCGAGACCGGGGAATTTGGCAAGGTCCTCCTCCTCGACGGAATCGTCCAGGTGGCGGAACGCTGGGAATACCGCTACCACGAGCTTTTGGTGCATCCCGCCCTTCTTTCGCATCCGAAGCCCGAGCTTGTCTTGATCATCGGGGGGGGCGACGGCGGCGCCTTGCGTGAAGTGCTTGCGCATGCATCGGTTGTGCGCGCCGACCTGGTGGAACTCGACGAGGATGTTGTCCGCTTCGCGCATGAGCATCTCGGCTGCGTGCACCGCGGCGCCTTCGATGATCCGCGGGCGCATATCGTTATCGGCGAGGGCCGATCTTTCGTCGAAAAAGCCCGATCCGAGTACGACGTGATCATCATGGACATGACCGATCCGGCCGGGCCCTCGCGTTTTTTGTACACGGCGGAGTTTTTCCGCGCGGTCAGGCGCGCGCTCCGCGGCCCCGAGGCTGTCTTCGCCATGCACGGCGAGTCGCCCGTCGCCCGTCCGGCCGCCTTCGCCTGTATCGGGCGGACGCTTTCCGCCGTCTTCCCGCGCGTCGCCGCGGCCTCGACCTTCGTGCCCATGTACGGGACCCTCTGGTCCTTCCGCTATGCGAGTGAGTCCTCTGATCCGGCTGCCCTCGGCGCGGATGAGGTCGAGCGCAGAATCGCCGCGCGTATGAGTTCGAAACCGCTTCTGACGAACGCTGTACTCTGGCCGGCGGTATTCGCGGCCGATCCTATTCTGGCCGAGGCCGCCCTCGATCCGCTGGGTCGCGTCATCACCGACGCCGAACCGGACTTCCCCGATTGTTT
>CAZXXZ010000106.1:0-2230 GCA_964644505.1 uncultured Treponemataceae bacterium
AGCCAGATCGAGTTCGATTTCGCCCGCGCCCTGATCGAGAACGACCGCATTCCGGGCGATGTCGCGATCCAGGTGCTCTGTCAATGCCGCGAACATTTGATAACAAGAACCTTCGAGAGCCTCAAGGGGGCGAAAAAGGCGATATTCCACATCTACAACTCGACCTCGCCGGTTCAGCGCAAGATCACCTTCGGCCTGAGCAAGGAGGAGATCAAGGCCATCGCCGTTCAGGGCACGCGAATGGTCAAGGCCGGGCTTTCCTCCGTCCCCGGGACCGAGATCGTCCTCGAGTACTCGCCCGAGAGTTTTTCGAACACCGAGGTCGAATACGCCCTCGAGGTCTGCGAGGCCGTCATGGACGAGTGGGGGGCGTCCGGGGACCGCAAGATCATCCTCAATCTTCCCGCGACGGTGGAGTCCTCGACGCCGAATCTCTACGCCGACATGGTCGAGTGGTTCATCACGCACCTGTCACGGCGCGACGCCGCGATAATTTCTTTGCACACCCACAACGACCGGGGAACGGGCGTCGCTGCGAGCGAATTGGGGCTTCTGGCGGGGGCCGAGCGCATCGAGGGGACGCTCTTCGGCAACGGAGAACGGACCGGCAATCTCGACATCGTGAACATGGCGCTCAATATGTTCAGCGAGGGCATCGATCCAAAACTCGACGTTTACAACATTCCGAAGCTCGTCGCCGCCTACTCGGACTTCACGGGCATGACCGTACCTCCGCGGCACCCTTACGCGGGCGAGCTTGTGTACACGGCCTTTTCGGGCTCTCATCAGGACGCGATCAAGAAGGGCATCGAGAAGCGCGGCCCCGACGCGCCGGCGGATGCGCCCTGGGAGGTCCCCTACCTGCCCATCGACCCGCGGGACATCGGCCGCAGCTACGAGGCCATCATCCGCATCAACAGCCAGTCGGGCAAGGGCGGCGTCGCCTACATCTTGAAGGAGGAGGCGGGCTACGACCTGCCGAAGGCCATGCACCCGGAAGTCGGACTCTTCGTCAACCGCGTCGCGGATATACGCGGCAAGGAAGTCGACGCCGAGTCGATCCGCGCGCTCTTCGAGGGCGAGTTCATCAACGTGTCGGAGCCGCTCTCATTAGTGTCCTTCAACGAGATCCCCGACCACGTGAACGGCGAGACGACCTGGCGCTCGATCGTGCGGTACAAGGGCGAGGAGCGCGAGATCGTCGGCAAGGGCAAGGGGCCCATCGACGCCTTCGTAAAGAGCCTCGCCTCCCTCGGCATCGAAGATGTCGGCATCGTGTCCTTCCACGAGGACGCGCTCGCCACGGGAGCGGACGCGAACGCCGTCGCCTACATTCAGGCTCGACTGCCCGGCGTTCCCTCGACCTGGGGCGCGGGGCTCGATCCGAGCATCGCGGCCGCGGGCGTGCGCGCGGTCCTCTCGGCCGTCAACCGGAGTCTCGCGAAAAAACAACTCTGAGGAGGGGCGGTGAAGAGAAGGGGGCCGTTGCGGTAGAATGCCGCGATGGCCTTTCTTCCCGCCCATCCCTCCGATCTCGCCGCGCAGGGGCTTTCGCCCGGAGACCTCGACGCTGTGTTCGTTACGGGCGATGCTTATGTCGACCATCCATCCTTCGGCGTCGCGCTTCTGGGACGCCTTCTCGAGGCCGAGGGCTATCGGGTCGGCGTAATCGCGCGACCCGATCCCGACGAGGTCGAAGCCTTCCGGCTTCTCGGCCGGCCCCGTCTCGCCTTTCTCGTCACCGCGGGAGCGCTCGATTCGATGGTGTCCTCGTATACGGCGAACCGCAAACCCCGTTCCGAAGACGACTACGCCCCGGGCGGTAAACCCGAACTCTGTCTTCGCGGCGACGGGACAATCGGCCCGGGGGAAGCGGGACGGCGACAGGCCAGGCCCGAGCGCGCGAGTATCGCCTATGCGGCCAAGTGCCGCGAGGCCTACAAGGGCGTGCCGGTGATTATAGGCGGAGTCGAGGCCTCGCTCCGCGCCCTCGCCCATTACGACTACTGGTCGGATAAGGTCCGCCGCTCGATTCTTCTCGATTCGAAGGCGGACATACTCGTCCACGGCATGGGCGAACTCGCGGTATGCGAAATACTGCGCCGTCTCGCGGCGGCATCGCGGGACGGCTCTTCCCCGGCCGATGCCGATCTGCGCGGCATTCGGGGCACGGCCTGGCGTTCGTCCACAAAGCCCGATCTAGAACCCGGCGAGTTCGTCGAACTTCCCT
>CAZXXZ010000107.1:0-2183 GCA_964644505.1 uncultured Treponemataceae bacterium
CCTCGATCGCGCCGCGCAGTTCGGCATCGATGCTGTCGTACACGGTGACCGCCTGAGGATTGACGATCCCAAGGTCCATGCCGGCTGCGATAGCATGGTGGAGAAAGACCGAATGGATGGCCGCGCGCAGTCCCTCGTCGCCGCGAAAGGCGAAGGAGACATTGCTCACGCCGCCGGAAATAAGGACACCCGGCAGCTCGGCCTTAAGACGCCTGAGCGCATCGAAGAAATCGACCGCGTACCTGCGGTGCTCCGCTATACCTGTGCCGACCGCGAAGATATTCGGGTCGAGGATGATGTCATGGGCCTCGAAGATGCCGTTTTCGACCAGGAGGCGGTATGCGCGCTCGAGCACCGAAACGCGCCGCTCGAGGGTCGCCGCCTGACCCTCCTCGTCGAAGGCCATAACGACGACGGCCGCCCCGAGATCGGCTATCGCGCGCGCCTTTTCCAGGAAGGGCCCCTCCCCTTCCTTGAGACTGATCGAATTGACCACGCCCCTGCCCTGGATGCGTTTAAGAGCGGCGATCACCGTCGGAAAGTCGGAGGAATCGACCATGAAGGGAACGCGGGCGATATCAGGCTCGACGGCCGCGCGGGCGAGAAACTCATCGATCGCCGCCGCCGAATCGATGAGGGGATCGTCCATACAGATGTCGATCATCTGCGCGCCGGCGGCGATCTGATCCCGCGCCACAGCGAGGGATTCGTCCCACTTCGCCTCGCGGACCAGGCGCGCGAATTTCTTCGAGCCCGCCACATTCGTGCGCTCACCGACATTGACAAAACCGCTCTTCGCCCCAACTTCGAGAAGCTCGAGACCCGAGAAGAAAGCCGAAGTTCTACGGGACGGAAGTGGCCGGGGCGCTATGCCGCGAAGAGCCTCGGCGAGCGCGGCGATGTGCGAAGGCCGCGTGCCGCAGCAGCCGCCGGCGACGTTGAGGCCCCCTTGCCGGGCGAAGGCCGCGATCGCCGCGGCGAAGCTTTCGGGCCTCTCGTCGTAACCGCCCTCGGCATTGGGGAGTCCCGCGTTCGGATGCACCGACACACGGAAGGGAGAGCGCACGGCGATCTCGTCCAGGAAGGGAAGCAAGGCTTCCGCGCCGAAGGCGCAGTTGAGCCCCAGGGCGAAGGGCCGCGCGTGCAGCATCGAGGCCATGAAGGCCGCCGGGGTCTGTCCCGTGAGCGACCTCCCCGATCGGTCGACGATAGTACCGGATATAATGAGGGGCATACGCATGCCGCGCTCAGTAAAGATCGATGTGAGTGCGGATACAGCGGCCTTGGCATTGAGGGCGTCGAAGATCGTCTCGATCAGAAAGAGATCCGCCCCGCCATCCACAAGAGCCTCGGCTTGCTCGCGGTACATCGAAACGAGTTCGTCGAAGGTCAAGAATTTCCTATCCTGATTCGATACCGAACGCGAAAGCGTGAGAGACTCGCCGGTAGGGCCGATCACGCCCGCGACAAAGTGAGGTCCTCCCGGCTTATCCGCCTCGTACTCGTCGATCGCCTCTCGGGCGATTCTCGCCGAGGCTCGGGCGATATCCGCAGCCCTGTCGCCGAGGCCGTAGGCTTCCTGAGCCAGGCGTGTCGCTGTAAAGCTGTTTGTTTTTATGATGTCGGCGCCCGCCTCGAGATAGGAGCGGTGGACATCGCGGACGATATTCGGAGAACTCAGGCAGAGCGCGTCCGAGTCGCCCATGAGCTCGACAGGATGATCTTGGAGCGGCCCCGCGCGATAGGATTCCTCGCCGAGACCGCGCTCCTGGAGCATGACACCGACCGAACCGTCGAGTATGAGAATGCGTTCTTCGGCTGCCGCTTCGAGGGCTCGGTAGGCATCGGTCTTCTGCATGGCCGCAGTATAAAGAAAAACGAGGGAACGAGAAAAGCGAGGCAGCGCCCGGTTTTTTTTTGGATTCCGGGCGGCGCCCGGTTATTTTAGGACTCCGGGCGGCGCCCGTCTTTATAAATACCGGACGCCGTCTCGGAGTTGTTTTGTTTTTTCCTTGTCAACTGTTCACATTGTACGAGCTTGACATATTAATGTTACCCGACTGTGAGACGTTGTTGTTATAAAGCAGGTCATAGGGACCGCTTGGAGAATCTCCGTTGTCACCGAAGATATTATCTGAAATTACGGTTCCGCTGGCGGCGTATTCAGCATCGATGCCGCCCGC
>CAZXXZ010000108.1:0-1871 GCA_964644505.1 uncultured Treponemataceae bacterium
CGAGACCCTGGCGAATATCGCCATGGAGCGCGGGGACTTTGCGTCGGCTCAAGCGTATTTCGCCCAGCTTGCCGATCTGCATCCGGCCGATGTCGATCTGCTCGTGGATGCCTGCGAATGCGCCCTTCTCGCGGGCGACAGGGCGGGGGCGCTGCGGTATTTCGAACGCGCGTCCGCGCGCGCACCCGAGGATCCGGCCCTGCAGGCTCTGCGGCCGCGGGTCGAGGCCGCGCGAGAAGCCGAGGAGGGGACGCGATGAGCATGCGTGCGCGTCCCTTCTTGCGCCGCCTCTTTCTCGCGGTCGGACTTGCGGCCTCTGTGGCCGATGCGATTTCGGCCGCCGAATCCGCTTCGGCCGCCCTCCGCGTATACCTTGCGCCCCTCTCGGTCCTCGTATCCGAAGCCCAGGACGGATCTCGTCCGCTGCGGCCGGAGCGCGATCTTCTCGCGCGGCTCGACGCGACCATTTTGAGCGGGGCGGTTGCGTTCAGGCTTTCGGATGCTTCAACAAAGCCTCCGGCTACGTTTTTGGATGCGGCACGACTGTGTGAGGCGGCGGAGTACCCCTATCTTCTGTACGGCTACCTCAAGTCCTCGGAGGGACGGTACTACGCCGAAGTGAAACTATTATCACGCGAGGGCAAGAACATCGCGCAGTCCTTCGTCGCGGCCGACGATACGGCGCACTACGAGCGGCTGCTCGACGACCTTTGTTCGAAGATCGTCGCGTACTTCACCGTAGATCTTGCGATCGCGAGCGTGGAAAGGATCGACACGGCGCAGCGGAATCTCTTCGAGTTCCCCTGCGCGCTCGGCTACTGGACCCCGGTCGGTGACTGGTTGTCCGTGGCCATGGGCATAGTCCGCGCCGAGGCCGGTGCGCGGTTTATCCCGAAACGCCCCCTGGGCGCGGTGTATTCGCGGCCCTTCTACGCGGCCGCGGGCCTGCGGGCCGCCTACGCCCTGGGGAAGAACCAAAGCGGTTATGAAACGGCCTTTCTCCACAGCGTCGAGCTTCGGCTGCCTCTGGAGCTTTTCTATGAGCTCAATAGCCGCGACCGCATCGGGGCGGCGCTCGCCGCCCTCGTGTCCTTCGACATTCTTTCGCAGGAGCGCAAGTACGGGGATGTGTACACCGAGACGACCCAGGCGGGCGGGCTCTCGCTGTCCCTGTCGTACCGGCGCGCGCTCTCGCCGCGTATCGATATCGGCCTCGAGTGCCGCGCCGAGGTCCTGTTCTATGCACCTCCGCTGTGGCGGATAACGCCCATGGTGACGGCGAACTTCGCGCTTCCCGGCTCGGGCGGCGATTCGACGGGAGGCCGACATGAATAAAGTATCACTTCCGGCGTTCTTGTTCGCGACGGCGCTCGCGCTCGCGACGACGCTCGCGCTCGCCTCCTGCGGCGAAGGTCACTTCGACGAACTGGGTAGGACGGTCGAGGACCCCGTCGTCACGGCACCCACGGTGGTTTCCTTCATCCATGAGAACGAGATCACGGTCGGCTGGGACGAGGACCCGGGAGCCGACGAGTACATCCTCGAAGTCTCCTCGGGTCGCATCTTGTCGCCGTACACAATCGCGTACCAAGGGCGGATGAGGTCGCTGGTTCTGCAGGGCTGCGAAGACCAGGGCTTGTACCTCTTCCGCCTGACGAAGCTGCGCGGACGTACGCCCTTCGGCCCCTCGGATGCGGTACTCGGGGTGGGCAGTTCGGTCAGGCGGGACGAGTGGGAACCGAACGACCGCGAGACGGAGTCGACGGACCTGGGGTACGCGAAGCGCGCGAATATCTACTACTACCGTTCGTACAACGGCAGGGAGACGTTCGACCTGGACTGGTACTCGCTCGTCGTACCGCCGCGCATGA
>CAZXXZ010000109.1:0-1846 GCA_964644505.1 uncultured Treponemataceae bacterium
GGGGATCCACTGATGAATCCGTTCCTTTCTGTATTGACAACTGGGCTCAGTATAGAAAAATCGAGTAACCGCTTCCAATTGGAAATGGCAACTACTTTTTCCTTTTTCCGGCCACCGCCACCTCCCATTCCTCGACGCCACCATCGACGACGCGAAACAGGGGATGCTCTTGCGGCGCAATGTCGTCCCTGAGCAGCTTGTAGCGTTCGAGATCGCGATGAAGCAATTTCGACAAAAGATGCTCCCGCTCGAAGTCGAGCTGGCCGCGCGTCACGAGGAGGCCGGTCGAGACCTCGCTCTCGTTATGACAGGGGCCGATTTTGCGGGCGTCGAAGTGATAATTCCGCAAAAGGGCTTCGTTCAAGATTTCTTGCAGGTAGTAACGGATCGTTGTGATCGGTTCGGGAGTCGCGCGGAATCGTAAAAGCTGAGGATGGTTGCGGTAGCCCTTCGTTTTGCCGGATAGGACGGCCTTGGCGAGCAGGGCCTCGCGCCAGAGCGCGACGAGTCCTTTCGCGTCGAGGTAGCGGGGATGGAGAGACCACAGACGCATGTTTATAGTATACTGTCCGCCATGGACTACGACCGCAGACATTTCATGTATCTCGCGCGATACAATCGCGCGGCCAATGATGCTCTCGCGGGCTTCCTCGACAAGCTCGCCCCCGGCGAGCTCGCGAAGGGCCGCGGCTCCTACTTCGGCTCGATCCAGGGCATCCTCGACCACACCATCATGTGCGACATCAACTGGCTGAGGCGTTTCCGCATACTCTTCCCCGAGTCCGAGCCGCTCACCAGACCGAGGCTCTCGCCTCCGGGCCATGCCTGGGCGGTCTTCTCCTTCCCCGATTTCGCCGAATTCAAAGCCGAGCGCGCCAAGGTCGATGCCATTTTCGAGGACTTTTTCGCGACGGCCGACACCTCGCGTTTCGGCGCGGTACTCGCCTACTCGGATTCGCACGGTATCCCGAGGCGGTATTACTTCCGCGACGCCGCCGATCATGTCTTCAACCACCAGACCCACCACCGCGGCCAGGTCTCGCAGATCCTGGACGAACTGGGAGTCGCCCACGATTTCTCGAACCTCATCGGTGTCGCCGAGATCCCCGCGGAGTGAGGGAGGATCTACCATGCAGGATCGCGAAGCGGCTCTGCGTCTGTGGCGCGAGCACAACAACGACGACTATCTGTACCGACACGCGCTCTCGGTCGAGGCGGTCATGCGCCACTTTGCCGCGAAAAAAGGCGAGAACCCGGACTATTGGGGCCTCGTGGGTCTTCTGCACGATATCGATTACCAGGAGCATCCCGAGGAACACTTGAAGCACGCCCGCGCCATGCTCGCTCAGGCGGGGTACGACGAGGATTTCATCCGCGCGGTCGAGAGCCACGGTTTCGGAATCTGCACCGAGGTCGAGCCGCTCAACTACATGGAAAAGGTTCTCTTCGCCTGCGACGAGCTGACCGGCTTCATCGCGGCCTGCGCCATCATGCGGCCCTCGAAGAGCGTCCTCGACATCGAGGTGAAGTCGGTGACCAAGAAGCTCAAGACTCCGGCCTTCGCCGCGAAGATCGACCGTTCGGTCATCCAACGCGGCGCCGACATGCTCGGAATGCCGCTCGAGGAACTGATCCACGAGACAATCCTGGCGCTCAGGCCGGTCGCGGCGGAGATAGGACTCAAAGGAAATCTGTAGACGGGTGTGATATCGCGACCGCTGAAATTTGAAGTGCGCACGCAGGCCCTTGATGCTCATCGGCCTTGGGGATGATAATTCCAGCCCGAATAACAGTTAACCGAGGTAGAGTCGATGCTCGAAAAACTCACAGAGAAATTCAGCGATAT
>CAZXXZ010000110.1:0-1809 GCA_964644505.1 uncultured Treponemataceae bacterium
GCAGGCGCAGAATGAAACGCGCCCCTCCCTCCGAACGATTGGCCGCGGACACAGAACCGCCCGAGGACTCCGCGAGCGCCTTGACGAGCGAGAGGCCGAGCCCCGTATGCGCGCTTCGACGTTCGCCGGGGCGCCAGGTGAAGAAACGGTCGAACACCCGCCCGAGGTGCTCGGGCGGGATACCTGGTCCGTCGTCCTCGACAGCGAACACGACAAACTCACCTTCGACGAGGACCGATACGGTAACGCGGCTTTTCGCGAAACTCGCGGCGTTGTCGAAGAGGTTTCCGAGCATGACATCGAGGGCGGCGGGATCGACGTTGACCTTCGCGCCGGCCTCGCCGAAGGCCGAAAAAGAGACAGGCGCCGCGCTCTCGATCATGACGGCGCGCTGTTTTGCAGCCTCGCAGGCGGCGCGGGCCGCCGCAAGGGCCTCGATAGATGCTACTTCCTGACTCTGCGCGCCGGCCTCGGCGAGCGAAAGCCTGCGCAGACCGTCGATGACCGCCCTGAGACGCTCGGTATCGTCGAGGATCGCATGAAGAAACCGAGCACGCGAGGCGGCGTCCCCGGCTCCCTCGGCGAGCTCCGCCGCGCTGCGAATCGCCGCGAGCGGATTACGAAACTCATGGGCTGCGTCGGCGGCGAAGCGCTCGATCTGCCGCATCCGATCGCCGAGGCGGATAACGAGGCCGCGGAGCGATCGCTGCAGATCGCCGATCTCGTCGCCGCGCGATGTCTCGGGAAAGGCCGCAACCGCGTCGCCGGCCGAAGCGACTCGTCCGGCCCCCAGGGGCGCCAAGACGGCGGCCGCGGCGGCCCCCAGTTTGCGCAGAGGATTGACGATGGTGAAGGCGAGCAGCACTGAGAGAGCGGCCGCCGCCGCGAGGTTCCCGACGAAGATCCAGGCGATATCGAGCCGGATGGCGTATAAATCACGCAATATCCTGTAGGTGGACTGCGATAGAAGCACGGCGCCGACGACAGAATCATCCGCTGCGTATACCGGAACTGCGCTATACAAGGTCACCGAAACCTGCCCGCCCGAGGATACGCGGGTCGCCGCCCCGTATCGTCCCGCAAGCGCATCTTTCACCTCGCTACCGAGCAAGACCGATCCCGATGCCGCGTAGTAATCAGCGGAAGACAGAGTCGGTGTCGGAGGTGCGAACAACCGCTTCCAGGCTCGATACGGCGTCGAAAACAAGCGGTACAGAAAGGGCTCGCTGTCTTTACTTTCTATTACCCCCGCCGAAGCCGAAAAATCTTCGGCCTCGTCGCCGTTGGGCCGAGATCCCCGCGACGAGGCGGCCGTGGCAGGAGATTGCATGTCGATGCGGTCGGAGCTGTCGGCCAAGAGCCTTCCCTCGGTATCGACGATGCGGAAGCGCGCGGTCCGCCTGTCGCCGATCGCGTCGAGCACCGCTCTCGCCTTCCCCGGGTCGAGAAAAAACAAAGCCTTGGATTCGGCCGCGTTAGGCGAACGCAAGGAATTAAGGGAGCCTGAAGATTCCCTCCCGACGACGGCCGTCTGACCGAGCCATGCGGCGGTCACCCGCGCCTGCTGGGCGAGAGCGTGCTCGAGCGAAGCGACCAAGCCGCGTTCGTAGGTGTCAAGGAGGAGAAAGGCCGCGACAGGAAGAAAGGCGAGGAGCGCGTTGAAGGCGAAAATGCGGAAGGCGATGCGGCTGTAAAAGCGGGGCCGCCTGTGCGCCTTCCGCTCGACCTTATTCGCCATCGGGGCGGGTCTCCGCGGTCTTGAGGCGGTAGCCCAGGCCGTACACCGTCTCGACCGATCCGGGATCGCCT
>CAZXXZ010000111.1:0-1777 GCA_964644505.1 uncultured Treponemataceae bacterium
CACGCGGCGCAATCCAGCCCGCAGACGGCGATGATTTTGTTCATAAAACCTCCTTTTGGTGATGCGGTATGCCGCATCTCGATACCTGAATGATACAGGGGTATAGTGTCAGTTTATGTCAGGGTTTTTCCCTCGAACGGTAGAAAATAGGACCTTTCTCGAGTTTGCTGAGCGGAATCGGCGCGCCCGATGAGACTGGGGGATCGAATAGGGGATTCCCCGCAACCTGCGACAGGGCTCAAGGAATTGAGCTGTTTTTCTTCAGTATATCCCTGCAGCGAGCTGCCACAAGCTCTCTGAGCTCCCGAGGCTCGATTACTTCAAAGGGTATCCCAAGTCCGAAGAGAAAGCTGACGGCCCATTCGCTGAGGGGGAAAATTGTCCGTACCAGGACCGAATCGCCCGATTCCCGCTCGATCTGAGACGCATCGAAGTGTTCCGACGCACGGGCGGCGTCGAAAAAACGGATGACACAGGGCACAAAGGCCTCGCTCTCCTCCCAGTTCGTGTTCCACGGCCGCGAGTCGAGATCGACGTCGTGAGCCTCGAAGCGCTCCGCTTCAATCTTCAAGTCGAGGATTCGGGCGATCTTGAAGAGCCTGAAATCTTTGCGCTCTCTACAGAATGCAAAGACATACCAGGCCTGCCAGGTGAAGACCAGGGCGTCCGGCTCGATGCTTCTTTTGCTTTGTGCGCCCTTTGAGTCGACGTAGGTGATGTATACGACACGTCGATCCTCGATCGCGCGGCGTATGAGGCTGATTTTGTCGCGTTCCTGTTGGGCCGGAGCGAGCTCGATGAAGACGTAGTTCTCGGGGACCGGACGTCCGGCGACCAGGCCCTTCGGTTTAAGCGCCCTGAGTTTATCCGCCGTACCGCTCATCTTGCGGTCGTTGAGCGCCCTCGAAAGACTTGCGAGGGTCGCGGCCGCCTGCCCGAGCTCGAGAGGATCGATGATGCTTCGATCGAGTTTGAAGCTGCGCACGATGCCGTACCCGCCCCCCGAACCGGGATAGGCCACGACGGGAATACCGGCCTCGCAGAGATCTTCGATGTCACGGTAGATCGTGCGCACCGAGACCTCGAAGCGCTTCGCGAGTTCCGGCGCCGAAACGCAGTCGCGCCCGAGGAGTATCATTGTGATCGATAAAAGCCGTTGTGCCTTCATGTATCCGCATTCACGCCTGCGCCGCGGAGCCGCGCTTTCAGCGCAGAGACCCTTCTCTGATCTTCTCGAGGGCCGAGGCGAGCGCGGGCAGGGGGAAGCGGGCGCCGGACGCGCGGTAGAGATCGCCCTCAAGCCTGAAGCTGATGCCGAGAGCCGCGTCTGCCTCGTCCCCGAAAAGCCCGCGCGCGATGCCGTACCATGCGAGTCTGAGGGCCGGGCGGAAGATCCTCGCCGATTCGGCGTCGCTCATGAGAAAGACGACCTCGGCCTCGTAGACGGGCAGGTCGCCGGAGCCTGAGCCCGCAAGCGGCTCGGCCGCTACGAGAAGTCCCAGCGCGGGGACGTCCATCTCTTCGTCGATGAGCGACGCGACGAGGTTCGAGAAGGGCTCGGGCGCCCATAGCACGATGGGGGCCGAGGCGAGGGGCGATAAACGCGGCGGCAGGGGCGAGGGCCCGGGCGACTTCGCGTTCTCGATCAAGCTCTCAAGGCGCTCGCTCGAAGCCAGAACGAGCCGGGGGCCGGGGATCGCCGCCCGAATCCCCGCATGTTCGTTATAAAAACCTTTCCCTTCTCGCTTCCATGAGCGGTCGGCGGAGAGGGCCAGAG
>CAZXXZ010000112.1:0-1726 GCA_964644505.1 uncultured Treponemataceae bacterium
CATAAACTCTTTGTAGATATGCTGTTATATGTTTTTTCAGGAAGCCCTACTTACATTCATTTTATCAGTATTTACCTTGAGATATCGTTTATGGCATTATTCTAGATAATCGATCAGATAAGGAGGCGCGCGATGATAAAAATGAGTAAACGAGATAGTGCCTACATCGTCGGCGCCGCCTGACGCATCGAGGTCGTTAAAAAACGCCGAGGCCGTCCTATTGAGACGGCAGATCTCGGCCCTTCCATGCAGCGTTCATAAGCTTCTGGAGTACGTCTCGAGCCTCGGACGGATGTATATTGCCGATTATCGACAATCGGCCGGCAATCCACGAGGGTAACCATGTCCTACATAAATGCTGACTCTTTATTACCGCCTGAACTTCTTAAAGAGGTGCAGAACTACATCCAAGGTTCTCTTGTCTATATTCCACGCGAAAACGGCGAAAAACGCCTGAGGTGGGGTTCAAAATCCGGTGCTCGTAAAAGCTTCGACCAACGGAACTCGGAAATACGAGCCGCGAAAGCTCAGGGGAGGCGGATCGACGATCTTGCCGAAGAGTACGGTCTATCGCCCGGAGGGATACGAAAAATACTATACGGATCAAAAAAGCGGGAAAAGGCTTGACACCGGTTGCATTGATAGCTACTATATCACCAAGGTTCGACGATGCAGAAGCTTAAATCGATTGAGGATATAGCGCGACTTGCGGGGGTATCGAAGTCGACGGTCTCCCGTGCGCTCAACGATAGTCCTCTCGTCGGGGCGGAAACCAAGGCCCGCATCATCGCGATCGCCAAGGACCATGAGTTCAAGCCGAGCGCCATTGCAAGGAATTTGTCGACGCGGAAATCGAAAACGATCGCCTTCGTCAACCATGCGTATTGCAGATGCGAGGGTGCGCTTTCAGATCTTTTCAGCGTCGAAATCATGGGTGGAGTGGCGCTGGGCCTTGCAGATCTGGGATATGACATGCTGGTTGTCCATATCCATCCCGGCGACACGGGCTGGGTGTCGAATTACCTCGACTCGGGCAAAGTCGACGGCTTTATCCTGATGACCTCCGAATCGAAGCATGATCATGTCGATCTTTTGCTCGCCTCGAGGGCTCCCTTCATAGCCTGGGGCTTCGGCGGGGGGCGTTATTGCAGTGTCGCGGGCGACGACGCCAAGGGCGGCAGACTTGCGGCCGAACGCTTTATAGCCACCGGACGCCGTAAAATCGCTTTCATAGGCGGACCGAAAATAGAAATAGAAGTCAAGGAGCGGTTTCGGGGTTTCAGCGAAGTTCTTAAAGATGCAGGTATCGATCCGCGCTCTCTCGCCGCCTACTGCGATTACAGCGAACACGGCGCAGAACGCGAAATGGCTGCCTTGTTGAAAAAAGAAGAATCCATCGACGCGGTTTTTGTAGCGAGTGATCTGATGGCCATAGCGGCCATGCGCGTCATCAAGGCGAGCGGCCGTCGTGTTCCCGAGGACATAGCGGTTATAGGCTACGACGATCTTACCGTCGCATCGTATCATTCACCCAGTCTCACGACGATCAGCCAGAATGTTCCCGGAGCCGGAAGGCTTCTTGCGAGGAATCTCGTGACCTATCTCGAAAAGGGCGTTGTAAGCACGACAACTGTTCCGGTTCGTCTTGTCGAGAGAGAGTCAGCATAACATTAGGGGACCTCGAAAAACTTCAGTTTTTCGAGGTCAACCTTAGAAAAAAGCAATT
>CAZXXZ010000113.1:0-1722 GCA_964644505.1 uncultured Treponemataceae bacterium
CAGCTCAAGCACTCCCCGCCGACGAGCACCGCATCGAGCGTTTTTCGCTCGACAACGGCCTTGAAATCGTTCTTCTGCACGATTCATCATCGCCGCTTGCGTACCTCGAGCTTGTCTTCAGGTCCGGTTCCGAAAAACTCTCGGCAGCCGAAGCGGGTTCCTTCGATCTGATCCAGCGCATCGTGACCGCCGAACTGACGAAAGCTGCATCGGTTTCAGCCGATGCTTCAGCCGACGCTTCAGCGTGGAAGGGCTATGCGAAGGCCGAATGCATCGGTTTTGCCTCGGCCCTGCCCTCCGCCCACATCGAGCAAGGTCTTTCGGTACTGGCCTCGGTTCTTCTCTCGCCGCTCCTCGATGCGGCGACGCTCGAATCATGCAGGTCCTCCGCCCTCGCCTCTTTGGCTGCCGCCGAAGCCGATCCGGATGCGGTCTACGAAGCCGCTGTAACGAGGCGGCTTTTTTCAAAGTACCCCTGGCGGCGATTTCCCATGGGCTGTGAAAAGACCCTGCGCACCGCGAGCGTCGAGTCCCTCGATCGTATCATCGATACTTATCTTACGCCGTCCAACGCAGTACTGGTTATTGCATCTCCGGTCCAGTCTGATTCCGTCCGCGCAGTCGTAGACCGCGTCTTCGGCGGCTGGAAATCCCCCGCCGCATCGGCCCCGACACCCCCATCCCAGGCTCATCCGCGACCCGGCGTCGCGCGTCCGACCTGGCTCGTCTATCCCGATCCTTCCATGTCGTCCGGATCGATCAGAGTCGAGCTTCGTTACCGCGGTCCCGACGCCGCCGCCTCGACGGCATCGGTTCTCGCTTCACATGTCTGGGCCGGCCTCGTTTCGAATCCCGAGGGACGCTTTATGACCTCGCTCGAGCGTTACGCGAAGCAGACAGCCGATTCACTATATGTCACTGTCTCGACAGGCTTCCAGCGCGAGGGGGGGACTCTCTCGATCGCTGCTCTTTTCGAAGGAGTGCGCTCGTCCTCGATTATAGAGACCGTACGAGACTTCAAAGAGCAGGTCCGCGGATTCGAATTGACCGAGATGCGGTCCAAAGCCTCATACTGCTCGCAGGCAGAATACGAATACGTCATAACTTCATTCGCCGAGAGTTTTCGAGAACTGTGTAACGACCCCCAGGAGGCTGTGAGCTCTCTCGCAGAAATACTGTCTGTTTCGTCCTTCGATTTTTTCACTGGGTATTCGAACGCGATATCCACGATAGGATCAAAGGAAATATCAGCCTTCGTCGACACGTATTTTCTCAAAAACCTCGAGGTCATCGCCGTACGCTGCAATCCCGAGGATTACGCTATCCAGAAATCAGCCTTCGCAAATTCGGGTTTCGAGCTTATAAGCCCCGCGAACGCTTTCTGGAAACAGTAAGTGAAGCGCGGCAGGGCGTCCGCTCCACCGTCCTGAGATTACAGGCTCGCTTCGTCCTCATCGACCGAGATAATCGAAGGCATGCCTCTCATGGCCTTTACCGCGCGCCTCACGTCGTCGCGCGACTCGAACTCCATGATGAATGACCCGGACATATTCCCGTCCCCGCGCTCGCCCAGCCTGCCTTCGCGGAGTCTCCCGCCGAACTTGTGTACAGCGTTTTCGATTTCGGAGAAGAGGTCCTGGCTCTTTCGTGAGGTTATGCGAAACCGCGCGGTCACTATCGAGGCCGAGGACTCCCAGCTCACCTCGATCCTCCGCTCGGCGA
>CAZXXZ010000114.1:0-1719 GCA_964644505.1 uncultured Treponemataceae bacterium
CAGCTCAAGCACTCCCCGCCGACGAGCACCGCATCGAGCGTTTTTCGCTCGACAATGGTCTTGAACTCGTTATTCTTCCCGATTCATCGTCAGATACCGCCTACATCGAACTCGTCTTTAAAGGCGGAGCCGAAAAACTTTCCGCAAGCGATGCGGGCGCTTTCGATCTCATCCAGCGACTTGTCATCGCCGAATTGTCGAAATCCGAATCGGCCTCAGTCCCTTCGTCCTCATGGAGAGGTTATGCGAAAGCCGAATGCATCGGCTTTTCCTCGGCCATTGTCCCGGCCCGAATGGAGGAAGCGCTTTCCGCACTTGCCTCGGTCATTTTCTCGCCGCGTTTCGATGCGGCGACACTCGAATCCTGCAGGTCCTCCGCCCTCGCCGCTCTGGCTGCCGCCGAAACCGATCCAGATACAGTCTACGAAGCGGCAGTGACACGGCGGCTTTTTTCGAAGTACCCCTGGCGGCGCTTTCCCATGGGCTGCGAAAAGACCCTGCGCGCCGCGAGTGTCGAGTCCCTCGATCGTATCAGTCAAGCGTATCTCAAGCCGTCCAACGCGGTGCTCGTTATTGCAGCTCCGGTCCAGTCTGATTCCATCCGCGCAGTCGTAGCCCGCGTCTTCGGCGGTTGGAAGGCGGCTGCGGCATCCGCACCAAGCCCCTCACTACCGGCTCATCCGCGCCCCGGCGTCGCGCGGCCGACCTGGCTCGTCTATCCCGATCCTTCCATGCCGTCCGGATCGATCAGAGTCGAGCTTCGCTACCGCGGTCCCGACGCCTCCACCTCAACTGCATCGGTTCTCGCTTCACATGTCTGGGCCGGCCTCGTTTCGAATCCCGAGGGACGCTTTATGACCTCGCTCGAGCGTTACGCGAAGCAGACAGCCGATTCACTATATGTCACTGTCTCGACAGGCTTCCAGCGCGAGGGGGGGACTCTCTCGATCGCTGCTCTTTTCGAAGGAGTGCGCTCGTCCTCGATTATAGAGACCGTACGAGACTTCAAAGAGCAGGTCCGCGGATTCGAATTGACCGAGATGCGGTCCAAAGCCTCATACTGCTCGCAGGCAGAATACGAATACGTCATAACTTCATTCGCCGAGAGTTTTCGAGAACTGTGTAACGACCCCCAGGAGGCTGTGAGCTCTCTCGCAGAAATACTGTCTGTTTCGTCCTTCGATTTTTTCACTGGGTATTCGAACGCGATATCCACGATAGGATCAAAGGAAATATCAGCCTTCGTCGACACGTATTTTCTCAAAAACCTCGAGGTCATCGCCGTACGCTGCAATCCCGAGGATTACGCTATCCAGAAATCAGCCTTCGCAAATTCGGGTTTCGAGCTTATAAGCCCCGCGAACGCTTTCTGGAAACAGTAAGTGAGGCGCGGTAGGACATCCGCTCCACCGTCCTGGGATTACAGGCTTGCTTCGTCCTCATCGACCGAGATGATCGAAGGCATGCCCCTCATGGCCTTTACCGCGCGCCTCACATCATCACGCGACTCGAACTCCATGATGAAGGAACCGGACATATTCCCGTCTCCCCGTTCTCCCAGCCTGCCTTCCCTTAGCCTTCCGCCGAACTTGTGTACGGCGTTTTCGATTTCGGAGAAGAGGTCCTGACTCTTCCGCGACGTTATGCGAAACCGTGCGGTCACGATCGAGGCCGAGGACTCCCAGCTCACCTCGATCCTCCGCTCGGCGAAGTCGGCCA
>CAZXXZ010000115.1:0-1669 GCA_964644505.1 uncultured Treponemataceae bacterium
AGTATGTCCCGCCCCGGAGTTGGCTGATCGCTCTAGGCGCTCGCCTTTGTAATTCGCCCGTAAAAGTCCACCGTCATCGGCCTGCCATCTTCGTCCCGCGGCAGCGGCTGGGAGGGTTTTGGGCCAAGAGCCCCGATCTCTTCACCAACGCGGTCGCAGAACGCGCCCCAGAGGTCCGCCTTTGCGGCTTCGAGAAAGGCGGCGAGGTGCTCGCTCGATATGCTAAACTTTTTTAGCAGGGGCTCGATATGCTCGCCGACCGACGCGACGAGCGCGGCCTCGGTCTCCTTGTATCCAGCCTCGGCCTCGGCCCGCAGGCGTGCGCGGGTGGCCTCGTATTCTTCTGTCGCGGCCTCGTAAAAAAGCTTATCGAGGCCTGACAGCGCGGCGATCATCGCGGCGGCTTCGGCTTTCAGCCGGGCGACCTCTTCGAGCGCCTTTTCAGGCGAGGCGCCGGTCGCGTAGCAGGTATTGAGTGCGGCCTGCGCCTTGGCTATCGCGTTCTTTTTTGCGTCAAGATCAGCCTCGAGCTTTGTCAGGCGCTGGCTGATCTCGCGGGCGGTCGGTTTTTCACTCATCACGATCTCCTTCCTTGAGCATGGCGTCGATTCGGCGGTTCAGGTCGCGTTTTATCGCAGCGTCAGCGGCCTTGCTCGCGGCTACGTACTCGGGCGTGCCGGGGCGCAGTGAGACTCGGACCCCTTCGCCGCGAGATTCGAGAATCTCGGCGACCTTCTCAGAGACCTGTCCGAGATATCCATTGCGGTATCGAAATGTAACACTCATATTTATTCTCCTTCCTTTGGCGTTATGCCAGAGCCGTCTTGGGTATGCCGAGGCGGAAGTCGATGCAGACGGCGACGCCGGGCTCCACATCGACGCACTTGCCGCACGGGTCCGCGTTGGCCGCGCTTTTTGCGACCGTGTCGTCGGCGGTCGCGTAGAAGTAGTCGCCCACGTCGGCCTGGACCGCAGCGGCATACGGTATCCAGACTCGGCCGCGCTCGATGGCGGCGTACTTGGTCTCGCCGGCGGCGACGACGGCGCCCTCGCAGAGCACGCCCGCGAAGGCCTTACGACCGGACAGGTCGGCGGCCTTTGCGGCTCGACCCTCCGCGCTGATGGTGACGATGCCGCCCTTGTAGTACGTGACGCCTGGAGTGAGGAGTACGCGCTCCTGCTCGCAGGGCCCTTTGGTACGGACGAGAGCGTTAGCTGACAGAGCCATGATTACTCCTCCTTCGCGGATAGGGCCGCGATCTCATCGAGGGCATCAAGCAGATCGAGGACCGCCTCATCGCCGCGCTCGTCGTGCACGCGCCACGCGATGCGGCGTACGGCCTCGGGCAGTGCCTCGATGCGCTCATCAAGCGCGGCGAGGTCTTGCGACCGCACGAAATCACACATGCAAACCTCCTTTTGCAATTTGCTTCCGTAGGAATTTCGCAGCCTTTGAGGTGCCACGAAAATCATCGAGTCCGATTTCGAGCTTCGCGCACATCTCGCGGGTTGACTTTGGAACGCGGAGCGCGATCCACCCGAGAGCCTCCGGGTCCGCGACGATATCGGCTAAGCTGTAACCGAGTGACTCGAGGGCGGCCGCGGTCTCGGGATCGAGCTGCGCCGGCGCCGCGATGAGCGCGGCGGCTCGCTCGAGTTCTCCGGGGCG
>CAZXXZ010000116.1:0-1501 GCA_964644505.1 uncultured Treponemataceae bacterium
TCGATCCGCTGGGTCGCGTCATCACCGACGCCGAACCGGACTTCCCCGATTGTTTCGATCCGGCGTCCGGAGAATCAGCGGGCTCGTGACGAAGAGGCAGCGGCTTTATCTGCTCGTACACCACGGGCCTCCGGCTAGGCTCTCTGCGCAGAGTCGGTGTATCGTCTGATCGTGCATACGACTATACCTGTGATATACAGCGACGACTCGATCCTCATCGTCGATAAGCCGGCCGGCTTTCTTTCGATACCGGACCGCTGGGACCCCGATGCGCCTGTCGTCGTATCGGCTCTGGGAAAGGAGTGGGGCAGGATCCTCGTCGTTCACCGAATCGACAAGGACACGAGCGGGGTTCTTGTCTTCGCCCGGAACGTCGAATCGCAGCGCGCTCTCTCCACGGCCTTCGAGTCGCGCGAGGTCTCGAAAGTTTACCGCGCCATTGTCCGCGGCGTCCCCGATTGGGATGAGACGAGCTGTGATCTTCCCCTTCTGGTCGACGGCGACCGGCTGCACAGGACGATCATCGAAGGGCGCAGGGGCAAGTCGGCGTTCACCTCGTTCAGGGTGATTTCTCGTTTTGCGTCTGGAGGTGTTTTCCCGGGGGCGGCCTTGATCGAAGCCAAGCCCGAAACCGGAAGGACGCACCAGATACGTGTCCATCTCGCGGCCCTGGGCTATCCCTGCCTCTGCGACCCGCTCTACGGCGACGGCAGGCCGCTATTGTTGTCGAAGCTCAAGAAAAAATGGAAGGGCGATCCCTTCGACGAGCGGCCCCTTGTATCGCGTGCGGCTCTGCATGCACTGTCGGTGGAATTTCAGCACCCGGTTTCTGGAGAGATGCTCAAGTTTGAAGCGCCCCTGCCCAAGGACATGCGGGCCGCGGTGCAACAGCTCGAGCGGCTTTGATTCCGCACGGTATCAGATTGTCTTTTCGTCGAAGCTCAGCTCGTCCACGAGAAGGACGGATGGGCATTCGGGGACTCCGCGCCAAGCCTCGTCGTTTGTGAGCACCGCGTCGGCGCCGATGATGCGCGCGGTTGCTATGTGCAGGGAGTCGGCAAGGCCGATCCTCCGGCGTGCCCGCAGTGAGGCGGCCTCTTCGGCGATCGCGGCGTCGACCGGTTCGATGCGGATCCTCGATGAGTCCGAAAGGAGCGAGCGATAGCGGTCGGCTGTCGCCGGATCGCCCGAGCGGAGCGGCCCCTCCAGAAGTTCAGTCCAGGCGGTCGCCGAGGCGGCGATCGATGTGCCCTCCCTGTGCGCCTCGCGCAAGAGGCGCTCGACCGCGAGACGCCGGGGGCTGTCCTCGGGGTATTCGACGAGGTACACAAGGGCCGATGAATCGACGAGGACGAGCCGCGGCCGGCCGCCTGCCGGGCCAGTGCGCGCAGCAGTGCTCAGTCGCCCACCTCGACGCGGTTGCGACCCGAGCGCTTGCAGGCGTACAGGCGGGAATCGGCGCGTTCGACAAGGGTTTCGATTGTTTCGCCTTTTCGTGCGA
>CAZXXZ010000117.1:0-1500 GCA_964644505.1 uncultured Treponemataceae bacterium
CTTCCGCCGGTACATCATCGAGGGGGTCACTCTCTCGGGCATGAAAGCATGATCGCCCTATCCTCCGCGGGATACTCTATAACCAGCCTCTCCCGCCCGCCTACGACAGTCCGATGATTCTCCCCTTCGAGTCGATGTCGATGGCTTCCGCGCTGGGGACCTTCGGCAGGCCCGGCATGGTCATGATGTCGCCGGTAAGAACGACGACAAAGCCCGCGCCTGCGGATACCTTTACGCTTCGGACATTGATTCGAAACTGATGAGGGCGGCCGAGTTTTTTAGGATCGTCCGAAAACGAATACTGCGTCTTGGCCATGCAGACCGGAAGTTTCCCGTAGCCGAGTTCTTCGAGGCGCTCGATCTCCTTGTTCGCGGCGGCCGTATAGTCGGCCCCGTCGCCGCCGTATATCTCGCGCACGATCGTCTCGATTTTCTCCTTGATGGGGAGTTTCTCGTCGTACAAGGGCCGGAAACGCCGATCGGAGCCTTCGCTCAGTCGTACAACTTCCTTCGCAAGTTCGCGCCCGCCATCCCCGCCCCTTGCCCAGACCTCGGAGAGGATGACGCGAGCGCCGCGCTCGGCGCATCTGTCGACGATGAGCCCGAGTTCGGCCTCGCTGTCCGAGGGGAAGCGGTTCAGGGCCACGACCGCGGGCAGCTCGAATTTCGTCGTGATGTTCTCGATGTGCTTAAGGAGGTTGGGCAGGCCCTTTTCGAGGGCGGAGAGGTCCTCTTTCGCCAGCTCGTCCTTACGCGCGCCGCCGTGCATTTTTAGTGCCCGGGCGGTCGCGACGATGACGACGGCCGAAGGTTCGAGACCGGCGCAGCGGCACTTGATATCGATGAACTTCTCGGCTCCGAGGTCGGCTCCGAAACCGGCCTCGGTAACGACGTAATCCGCCAAGCGTAGGGCCGCCGAGGTCGCCATGATGCTGTTGCAGCCGTGCGCGATGTTGGCGAAGGGGCCTCCGTGCACGAAGGCCGGCGTATGCTCCAATGTCTGCACAAGGTTGGGCTTGAGCGCGTCCTTTAAGAGCGAGGCCATCGCGCCCTGGGCCTTGAGCTGGGCCGCGGTCACGGGGGAGCCGCTTTTTGTGTAGCCGATGATGATGTCGCCCAACTTCTTTTTCAATTCGTCGATACTGCGCGAGAGGCAGAGCACGGCCATGACCTCGGAGGCCGCCGTAATTTCGAAGCCGTCCTCGCGCGGTACTCCGTTGGCCTTCCCGCCGAGGCCGTCGGTGATAAAACGGAGCTGCCGGTCGTTCATGTCGAGACAGCGCTTCCATGTTATCAGCCTCGGATCGATGTCCAGTTCATTGCCCTGGTAAATATGGTTGTCGATCACGGCGGCCAGGAGGTTGTTGGCCGCGGAGATCGCGTGAAAGTCGCCGGTGAAATGGAGGTTGATGTCCTCCATCGGCACGACCTGGGCGTACCCGCCTCCGGCCGCCCCGCCTTTTACGCCGAAGACAGGGCCGAGGGAGGGTTCGCGGATCG
>CAZXXZ010000118.1:0-1500 GCA_964644505.1 uncultured Treponemataceae bacterium
CGATCCGCGAACCCTCCCTCGGCCCTGTCTTCGGCGTAAAAGGCGGGGCGGCCGGCGGCGGTTACGCCCAGGTCGTGCCGATGGAGGACATCAACCTCCATTTCACCGGAGACTTCCACGCGATATCGGCGGCGAACAACCTGCTCGCCGCAATGATCGACAACCACATCTACCAGGGCAATGAACTCGGCATCGATCCAAGGCTTGTTACGTGGAAGCGCTGCCTCGACATGAACGACCGGCAGCTCCGCTTTATAACCGACGGGCTCGGCGGAAAGGCCAACGGCGTTCCGCGCGAGGACGGCTTCGAGATAACCGCCGCATCCGAGGTCATGGCCGTGCTCTGCCTTTCGCGCAGCATCGAAGAACTGAAACAGAAGTTAGGCGACATCATCATCGGCTACACAAAAGACGGCGCCCCCGTGACCGCGGCCCAGCTCAAGGCCCAGGGCGCGATGGCCTCGCTCTTAAAGGACGCGCTCAAGCCCAACCTTGTGCAGACATTGGAGCATACGCCGGCCTTCGTGCACGGAGGCCCCTTCGCCAACATCGCGCACGGCTGCAACAGCATCATGGCGACCTCGGCGGCCCTACGCTTGGCGGATTACGTCGTTACCGAGGCCGGTTTCGGAGCCGACCTCGGAGCCGAGAAGTTCATCGATATCAAGTGCCGCTGCGCCGGTCTCGAACCTTCGGCCGTCGTCATCGTCGCGACCGCCCGGGCACTAAAAATGCACGGCGGCGCGCGTAAGGACGAGCTGGCGAAAGAGGACCTCTCCGCCCTCGAAAAGGGCCTGCCCAACCTCCTTAAGCACATCGAGAACATCACGACGAAATTCGAGCTGCCCGCGGTCGTGGCCCTGAACCGCTTCCCCTCGGACAGCGAGGCCGAACTCGGGCTCATCGTCGACAGATGCGCCGAGCGCGGCGCTCGCGTCATCCTCTCCGAGGTCTGGGCAAGGGGCGGGGATGGCGGGCGCGAACTTGCGAAGGAAGTTGTACGACTGAGCGAAGGCTCCGATCGGCGTTTCCGGCCCTTGTACGACGAGAAACTCCCCATCAAGGAGAAAATCGAGACGATCGTGCGCGAGATATACGGCGGCGACGGGGCCGACTATACGGCCGCCGCGAACAAGGAGATCGAGCGCCTCGAAGAACTCGGCTACGGGAAACTTCCGGTCTGCATGGCCAAGACGCAGTATTCGTTTTCGGACGATCCTAAAAAACTCGGCCGTCCTCATCAGTTCCGAATCAATGTCCGAAGCGTAAAGGTATCCGCAGGCGCGGGCTTTGTCGTCGTATTGACCGGAGACATCATGACGATGCCGGGGCTGCCGAAGGTCCCCAGCGCGGAAGCCATCGACATCGACCCGAAAGGGAGAATTGTCGGGCTGTCGTAGGCGGGCGGGAGAGGCTGGTTATAGAGTATCCCGCGGAGGATAGGCCGATCATGCTTTCATGCCCGAGAGAGTGACCCCCTCGATGATGTACCGGCGGAAG